>JAYUDN010000050.1:0-1000 GCA_043739785.1 Candidatus Altimarinota bacterium | reverse complement strand
GAGTCCGTCCCAAAAACTCTCACTCAAAATCTCATTGCCCATACAAAATACCAGAAAGTATACTTTCTGGTATTTTTTTAGGAAATAGGTTCTCTATTTCTGTTTTATGCTGGTATATTTCTCATACTTCCCATAATCTTCTTCAGATTATGGGCTATAGTGATCAGATTCCACTCGATCTGAACTCACTGGAATCATCGTAAAGAGAACCTCTCAAATTTGAGGTTCCGTTTTATATTTCCGAATACTGACTCCACATCATGACATCGTTTCTGGTAGAGTGATCTTCACTCTGGCGTTGCGAGCTTCCGATCTTGTTTATGACAATGATCCATCCATCACTGTGAAACACTGAGAAACCTATTTTTTCCATCACTCATCTTTGCTTGGTATATCTTACTACTAAAGTTACTTTCTTTTGTTGGTTCAGCGAGAGTTGGTCTTCATCTTCCTTTTCTCTTTTCACCTTCTTGGCATTCTCTGTGAGAATACTGTTTGAAGGAATATTTATTCCCGTCAGGATCCATATATTCATCTTTTGTCTCTGAATATATCCATCATGTGAGGCCTCCACTTTGCTTCCCTTGTAATCTTGGGTGTGGAATATATCCATCGATTCAGTTCTGTTTGAGATATTCATAGTTAGATTCACTCGCATATCCCTTGTCAGCCAGTACTTGTTTTGGTTGTTGTACATGGAGCTCTTGGATTCGTTTTAGTACTGGAATGAGTTCTTGTGTATCTCCTGCAGAGTTTGGTACAGTGCTCGCGAGTATGATCTGATTCTCGGTGGCTATCTGTGGACTGTAGCCATTTCAGAAGTCCTTTCGTTTCATCTGCATCATTCGACTATCCGTATCTGTGGCATTAATTCGTTTCATAGAAACCCCTTGTTTCTTGTGCTTCTCGATATTATCTGAAACAAATTTCTTTCGGGCTTCAATTTCTGCCTTTCTCTTCTCTATTTCTTGTCTCTTTTTTTCTCGTCATTCTTTTGTTT
>JAYUDN010000049.1:0-6456 GCA_043739785.1 Candidatus Altimarinota bacterium | reverse complement strand
ATACCAGTTGCCGTTCCTGGAAACACATCGTTCCAGTTGACCGCCGTGGTGAGAGCACCACTTCCAGTAACAGTACCAGTACCGATCTGAGAAGCGTTCGCTCCGAGAGTCGAGAGGGAAAGAGAAGCAATCCCTGTCAAGGCAAGAGCCTTACGAATATTTGTATGCATATGAGTATTGGTTAAGAACTATGATACTTTCTTAGCCTAACACGTATATTTCTGTGAGTCAAGAAACACCAATCTTTTATATTGACAGAATATATTATATATTTTTTAATAATTTCTTATTCACCATCCACGTTCATCAACCATAAAAAATACTAAATATAATTCATCCACCTAGGATATTTCCGAAAATAGAAAAGGTGAGAAAATTACTCAGAAACATGGAGAATCAGGCGAAACTCATAACGAAAAGAGAGAAGTGTGCCATTGGTTTCCATGGAAGGTAGGCTCGAACCTGCCAAGCGGTTAGCGCAATCAAAACAACTTGAGAAAAAAGAGATGCTATCGCTGAACCATAGAATGAAAAGTGAGGAATAAGAATAAGGTTTCCTACAATATTGAGAAGGGCAATAGCTCCATTGATGGCGATCATTTTTTTCTCTTTTCCGAGAGCAATCATCACATACGTAGCCAGGGAAGAGACGAAGTAGAGAGCAAAAATCCAAGCCACGATATGCATCGCATCCAAGCTCGTGTATCCCATATTTTTGGTCGACACGAATTTTTCCGAAGAGATGATGGTAAGTATTTCTGAAGAAAAGCTCGAAAGAAACGCAGAAATACCGAGACCAAAGAAAAAAAGGATTTTGAATCATTTTTCGATAAGCATTTTTGATTCCGTATGGCTTTTTTTTGTTTGAGGAGTTCCTTTGTTTCACTTTGACTGCGGTTGATCTCCAGAGGGATTGAGCACTTGAATAACGGTATTTCCGTCATCACTGGTATAGGCAGAAATGGAGTCTCTCTTGAGGCTCCCGGCAAGTTCGGGGAGGAGACTATTCAAAAATATAGTCCCGTACATCATCCCGACCTCTACCATTTTCATAGGTACTGAGTAGAGCGCGATCGAAATATCAGAAGTCGTGTGACTTTCGAGAAAAGAAAGGAGGAGGACATCCACTTTGAAAAATATGACATTGAGAAAGAGCGCGATCCCATAGGGCAGGGATTTATGAAAGATTTCTCGTAGATACAATGCATTGAAGTGGAAGTGAATCGTGACGAGTTTTGCTGCGTATCGATAGGTATAGTAGGTCATGAGGATATTACCAGCCAAACCAGCAAACATGACAAGGGTGTATCGGGTCAATTCGGTACTTGAACTCATCGGTGCGACTATAGTGGCAAAGAGAATGATAAGTCCAAGCGTCAAGAATTTCCCGGCGATATTTCCGATAGCACTTTTCTCAGTCTGAAGTGTAGCCTGGAGGTAGCTCATGATCGAACTATTCACGAGTCCGAAGAGGGTGAAAAATCCAGTAATGATTATCCCAATCTGTGCCATCAAGTGATCGTATCCAGGGAGAAAAAAGGAAAGTCAGAGTGAAAATAGGATGATGACAAACCCCATCATTGCTCGCAATGTAAGGACGTTTCCGAGAATAGATTCGATTTTTGCTCTATCCTCTCGATGTTCAGCGATTTCTCGTACCGTGATTGTATAGAGTCAGAGATCCGCTATCACCGAGAAAATAGAAAGGTAGTTATAGATTTTTGAGTAGAGTCCATATCCCGCCACATCGAGATAGTTTGTCAATATCTTGATGAGGACGATAGATATGAGCGCCGTAGCGAGCTTGCCGGCGATCTGAGCTAGAGTGTTGGTATAAATTTTCTTGGTGGGCATACGAGGCGACTTGGATACAAATAATAACCATTGAAAACTCAATATACCGAAAAAGAGACTTTTCGGAAGGAAAATTTCACTTTCCTCGAAAAATCTCTACAATCAAGCCATGAAAACATATGATATTCGCATCGCCAATCTGCTCGAAAGTGATCGGTTTCGAGGGGATTTTCGAGAGTTTATCCACCGAGAACTTGGCTATGAATGGGATGGAACCCCACTCTCCAAGCTCCAGTTCCTGGAGGTCCTACGAACAAAAAAAGATGAACCATGAGATTTGAAGAAGAGCGATCCTATTTTTGAAATGGAAATGAAGCTCCTTCCCATCCTCACGGAAATGGAACTACAGGGCGTTCGAATGGATAAAAAGAAGCTCCTCGAAATCGGAAGGGAGATAGCGGATAAAATCAAGAATCTCGAGCTTGAAATCTATGATGTCGTCGGAGACCGCTTCAATATTGCGAGTCCCAAGCAGATACAAGAACTCTTTCAAAAACTCGGCATTCCTCTTACGAAAAAAAATAAAACTGGCTACTCGGTCGATACGGAAGTCCTCGAGGAAATTGCAAAAACCTACGATATTGCACGACTCATCCTCGAGCATCGACTGCTTTCGAAGCTGCAGTCCACATATATCGATGGACTCTCAAAGGAAATAGATGATTCTGAGCGGATTCACACGACGTATAACCAGATTGGTGCTTCCACGGGTCGAATGTCTTCGACTGATCCCAATCTTCAGAATATCCCTACGGGATCCGGATATGGACAAGACATAAAGAGTTGTTTTATCCCGTCTACGAAGGATCACATCCTCATCACGGCTGATTATTCTCAGATTGAGATCCGAGTCCTTGCGTTTCTCTCTGGAGACGCTGAACTCATCGATACCTTCGATCGAAGAGAAGATATTCATATGCGAACGGCACGATTTCTTTTCGGTGATGGAGTACAGATTACGAGTGAACGTCGTCGAGTCGCGAAAACCGTTAATTTCTGAGTGATCTATGGGATTACTGGATTCGGACTTGCCAAATCTCTTGATACCACACCGGCTGAGGCGAATCGGTATATCGAGGCTTTTTATAAGGAATATCCTGGAGTACGCGCCTACTACGATTCGCTTTTAGCAGAAGCAAGGGTATCGGGGTATGTACAAACCTACTATGGTCGAAAACGATACATCCCAGGACTCGCTGATGCCAATCGGATGATGCGAACTGCAGCCGAACGAGAAGCTATCAATATGCCAATCCAAGGAACCGCAGCAGATATACTCAAACTTGCTATGATTGATATAGATGCGAAGATTCGCGAGAATAAGCTGAGAGGGAAAATGATACTTCAAGTCCATGATGAACTCGTATTTGATATTCCTCGAGAGGAAGAAGAAGCATTCATTCATCTGATTCGTAAATCCATGGAATGAGTACTTGTAGATTCCCCTATAGACCTCTTAGTTGATATTCACTCAGGAGAAAACTGGGCGAGTGCGAAGGGGTAAACTGAATGTACTGATTTTTTTGACCCCTTTCTGTTCCAGGTGAATCAACCATATTCTCACCTCCTAGTGTTTTGTTAGTCAGACCCTGAAATTTCTCGTCTGTAGTGCCAATATCTGCACAGATTAGGATTAAATATAAGATTTCTTAGTAATATTATTGATGTTTCAATGAGAATTAAGATTTACTTGTGTGATTCCACCAGAGTTTATCATTGGCGGTTCTGCTCACCATTTGGAATCACGAGCGAGAATAATAATAGAAGAGTATGCTGGAAGTACTATCGGCCAAACGACAGTATCTCCACTAGCATATACCGCATCACAAACGGTGATTTTTGCATCAATACAATTGAATGATTTTGTATTTGGAGTATTATTGATGAGATGTGCAGAGTTTTTATAGGGTTCAAAGAGTTCGATCTGATCAACCTTCCGGAGTGAAACGTCATCATAATATATATCCTTTCATGGAGTACCATAGAAATCAATGCGGGCTTCTCTATCATCTTTTGCATAGAAAAAATCTTGAATTTGTTTTTTCTCACCAGGAAGAAGTTGGGCAAAACTCTTACTATACCCAAAACTTTCCCATGGAGATACGGTACTTCTTACGGTAACTCATCCACCGACTCCTCACGATCCTCCTATAGCCGTGTAAGATATAACATAGAGGTTACTTCTGGTTTGAGCATCAAGATGAAAACTACTACTTATCAAGAGATCTCCTCAGTTTCCAGGAGTAAATTTCACACACGAGCCATTACAATTTGGAAATGATCAAAATGTAGTCGTTCCCATTCATGGAACCGCATAGTAATTGGTCCATTGCGAATTGGGAGCATTCATTTCTCCATTTATTATAAGGGAAGATCCGGTAGTACTGAGGGTATAGTCTTTCGTATGAAATGGGGAAAATTGGGTATCATTTGCTCAGAAACTATTCCATTCCTGCGTGGTCAGCTCAGGACCATTGTAGAGAGAAACTACTTTGGCACTAGTATCGGAAAAAGTAAGGAGTTTATTTCAGAAAATACTGTTACTATTTGATCCTGAGAATGCTTGCTCAGGGGGAAGATAGGAGTACCACTGTTCAGCAAATTCATGATGTTCATTTATAATAGGAGGATTACTTTCATGAATAGCAAAGTATCGAGATGAGAAAAAGGTATTATCGTGGATAGAGTTTCTCAGGAAGTAGCCAATTCTCCCTCAACCAAGAATAGAGGCAACCGAAGCTTTCCAAATACTATTGCCATACGTTTCAGTGTCACTTGGCTCATTGTACATGAGTCCCGCAGACACATCGGAGATCATATTGTCGATAACCCCTACATGAACGGTTGAGTTATCGAGATAAATCCCCGCTCACTGACTCACGGTTGATCCATCAGTGTTGACTGAAGCTCATATTATAGTATTCTTTTCAACTAGAGATCATGACTCTTGAGAGGGATTATTTTCCTCATTTCCATTCCATGTATAAATAGCTCCACAATCAGAAAGTCGAACACATACATTGGTAATAGTATTGCGAAGTATTTTTGTTTCTGGCTTGTTGGTAAACCGTATACCGTGGTATGCCTGGTTTTTCACAATAGTATTTTCTACAGTCCCACTCGCTGAATCTATCGAAATACCCGCGAGAACATTGTCTGGACTCCCAGAAAGTCATACTCACTCTACACGAGAGTTCCGTATAGTGTTGCCAGTGCCACCAGTTATTTCTACTCCTATGACTCAAGCTCATGAAAACGAAGAACCACTTATAGATATATTTTCTGAGCTCATTACCAAAATATTTCGCACCTTATCATCATTTCCTAAAATATCAGATAGCATACTATTTCGAGCATTGCTTATTTGTAGGCCGTTTTCTGATGTTTGTGATGAACTTATATGTTCTATCCGCAGATTCTCAATACCATTTACTATCAGTGACTCTGGACGTGTGCTGATTTCTATAGTGCCAGGGGCTGGGGCTGATCCATCAGGAAGCCAGAGGTATATTTTCTGATCTTGAGGATCAAAGTACCACTCACCTGGAGCATCAAGCATCCATCTTTTTCACTCGAGTACATATCCATTTCCTGCTTCTGATGGAAAATCAACATTTCGATCAAGTCATATGCTACCAGAACCTGCATTATATGATACTACTGAGTGTTTACCGATAAACCATGGCTCAGTACGGATATATATATTTGATCCCACTATATCTTTATCTGCCAGATATAGTTTTTCCATATCTCCTATATCCACACTGGATGGTGAATAGGATTGACTCAGAAACTTATATTCTTTGCCCACTCAGGTAAAATTTGGATACCGTGCTTTGATAAGTTTTTTGCCTCATGCAAAAATCTGGACCGGGACTATGGATGTAGATGTAACATATATAGGATTTGGAGTTGATGCATCTTGAGCCCAGGAGGTATCAACGATATCAGATCATTTGATCTGAGGATAATTGGTATTATCACAAGGTCCATATGCGCCTATAAGTATTCATCATTGCGGTGCAAATGTGGTAGTCAACTCTACTTGCTCTCGCCATGATTCTCCACATTTGAGAAGGAGGGCATCTCATGGATTCAGAGTGGCTTGAGAGCCTTTCCTAATAGTTTTCCATGGAAAATTTATGGTGCCAGAGTTCGAGTCGTTCCCTGAAGTCGCATCGATATAGTAACCGAGTCAAGAAAATACGGGAACATAACTCGGAATAAATACCCCATTACTGAGAACTGAAGATGATCCAAACTGATTTGAAGCTCGTACTGTCACGGTTACTATCGAAGTTTTGTCGGCCTCCCGAATTGTATACTGAGGAGTCGCAGCTATCAATAATCCGTTTCTTTTCCACTCGTAGGTATAAGATGTAGGATTATTTATCCAGACTCCTATAGCTCAAGTGAGGGTAGAGCCAACAGATAAATTTCCAACTATTGTCGGAGCTACGATATTGATTGGCATGCTGCCTTGAATACTTCCCATTACCACGGTCACACTCCCACTCGCCGTTCCTCCACTTCCTGTACAACTCACCACATACGTCGTATTCGCCACGAGCTGAGGAGTCGTAAATATTCCCCCAGTCGCGG
>JAYUDN010000048.1:0-19963 GCA_043739785.1 Candidatus Altimarinota bacterium | reverse complement strand
ATACCAGTTGCCGTTCCTGGAAACACATCGTTCCAGTTGACCGCCGTGGTGAGAGCACCACTTCCAGTAACAGTACCAGTACCGATCTGAGAAGCGTTTGCTCCGAGAGTCGAGAGAGAAAGAGAGGCAATCCCTGCCAAGGCAAGAGCCTTACGAATATTTGTATGCATATGAGTATTGGTTAAGAACTATGATACTTTCTTAGCCTAACACGTATATTTCTATGAGTCAAGAAACACCAATCTTTTATATTGACATACTACACTATATATTTTATAATAATTTATTATTCATAGGTAAGTTTACCGACATAAAAAAATACCCCATTTCTGGAGTATTGAGAGAAGGAGAGTGTATCTCCTTATAATATAACATCGATAATTTGACGTTTCAAGATAGCAGGAAGCTCTCGTTTTGAACAAATACCATTTATATTTATGGTGTGTTTTTCGTTTTTCGTCATTACTATATTGTAGAAATTGATAATTTTTTCTTGCGTCTTCTTGGCAAAGAGCTTCTTATCACTTCGGGTCATTTTCTTTCATTCGGGAGAGTAGATCAAGCTATTGATAAAATCAAGAGCGAGAAGGGTTCACTCTGCCTTTCCTCTTTTTCAGCGAGTCGTCGTTTCGATATTCTTAATCGCTCGTTTTCTGAGTCGTGCGAGGGAGGTATCGAGATCGATCGCAATATGAATCGTGATAGCTTTATCAAAGAGCTCCTTATATATAGTATTTTTCCACCAGAAAAGTCCATTTACAAGCTGATCTTCATTCATCCCGATCATGAGACCCCTTACGAGTAGAGTTTCAACTCATCGATCCATGATCACGATCTGCCCGAGCTTCAGAGCTGGTATGATTTCTCTCTCGATGCGATAGAGGAGATCCGCTGCTTGAAGGAAGAGGTTCGTCTCAGGAAGGATACGCTCATCGACTTTCATCAGGGCTTCATTTTGACTCAGGAATCCACCGATGATAGATGAACTCTTCCAATCAGATATTTTTACCTTGTGTCCTTCGGTATTGAGAAGTTTCTTGAGCATCTCAATCTGAGTGGTTTTTCATGATCCGTCTGCTCCTTCAAAAATGATAAGGGTACCAGGAAGCGCATGACAATTACTAATATTTGGTCGCATAATATGCTAGTTTAATTATTTTTTATAAGTGGATTACTTTGAATAATGAGTTCCCATAAGTTTCACATCATATTTTTTTTCGAAGTATTCAGCAATCTTGTGGACAAAGAGAGGAGTCGTCTTGTATACTGGTGCAGTACCATCGATGACCTGCATACCATTTTCTTCAGCAAGGATATCGTATCATTCAATAACCTTGGTTTGAAATTTTTTGAAACTGTCGATGATATTTTCTGAGTATCGGACATCCATCCCAGCCTCATAGTGTTTGAGGGGATTGCGGCCAATCGCTCGCTGAGCTGCTATTTCTACGGGGATTCGAAAGTAAAAGGCAAGATCCGGAGTCGGAAAATATCGATCATAAAATGGTTTGAGATGATCCATCTTGAGTCCTCGAGCGTATCATCGAGCGAGAGCAGTATACATATATCGATCACAGAGGACCACCATTCCAGCCTTCAGGGCACCTCGCATTTCGAGGATATATCGTTCCATAAAATCTGAAGCATAGATCATATCGAAAACCGCTGCGGGCATGTGAGGATCTCTCTTTTTCATCCGTTTTTGCATTTCGTGGATTTTGAGTGAGGAGTTCCAGATACTATGAACGCAGAAAAATCCATTGGATTCGAGGAGATTCTTAGCGATAAGAAGCTGGGTTGATTTTCCAGATCCATCGGATCATTCTACGATGATGAGCGTACCTGGGCGTTCTTCTGTGGAGAAGAATGGACGTACCACTTCAGATTTTTTACTACCTGGCGTAGTATCTGCGGTTTGACTTTTAGAAGGGTTTGAAGTGGAAGATTTTTGAGACGCGTTCGACATATAGAATATTGGTGGATGGAAATATAGCTACATATTAGTACGAGAGGCCTTCCTTGTCAAAAGAAACGGGATTTTTCACTCGCATTTTATGGTATTGTATTTCTGATTCATTTTTGTATACAAGGAATCCTAACCACTAGACTCCCTTATAATTCTTTATAGGAATAGAAAAATGAGTTTAAAACTATACCTCTTAGAGTATAGAGTATACCACTATAAACGTAACTTTATATTTTTGGCAAGAAAAAATCATCTAATATATTTCTCGGGGGTTCATTGGAGAGAAGAAGCGCTTCAATACTTTCTTCAAATCGACTAAGACTAGATGCATTAAGTGAGTCCTTTCCCCAAGTGAAGTAGCACACGAGAATAGCAATAGCTTCGTCTCGAGAAAATTTTTCTTTATAGAGGAGAAGGAGTAAATCCTGTATTTTTCACTCTGAATAGCGATGTATTGCTTCCTGGAGTTCCGAAGAGAGAGGAGTATACTCAGTGGAATTGAGCGAGATAATAATAGAACGTGATCGAATCGTTTCGAGGAGGGATTCTTGTTTTGTGGCCGTACCAATGATGATAGTTCCTGGTGGAATATCTTCGAGGATTTTGAGGAGTGCGTTCATCGCTGGCAGGGAACACTGATCAATATCGCGTATGATGTAGATGGCAATTTCTGAGTACGATGAAAGCGAAATGTCAGAAAGAAGCACTCTCACCCTACCAATACTCAGCTCTTTTTTCCCTTCCTCCTTTTCATAGAGAAATACTCAGGCAATTCACTCGCTGTAGATATCCCCGATAGTGGATATATGGGCTCATCGTATCGTGTTGATCGTGAAAAGAGCATCTTCTTCACTCATTATGAGTGCGGGAGGGTGACCTCCGTTTCGCATGGATGAAATAATACTATCGATAAGAGCCATTGTTTTTTTCTGATTTCTTCTATAATGTAGTTTTAGTATTTTTTTGCAAGTAAAAATCCATATGCGTGCTCGACTCATTGCCATCTTGATCCTACTGATTCTCGTCGGAGGTCCTATCTGGATGTATTGGTATTTTATCTCCTCAAATACCTCTTCATTTATTATCGAGACTCCTTCGGATATCGATTTTCGAGTTGACGCTTCTGGGAAATTTAACTATACGTACCTTCCACTCGCGGATAAAGTAATTCGAAAATCAGTGGCTTGTCAGAAATCATGTGATATCGGTCCGCTCCCACCAGCTATATATGATATTATTCTTTCTGCTTCAGGATATGAAACACAGACACTAGTGAGAAGTATCAAGAGGTGAGAGAATCTTCATGAAACGGTTTCCTTCCATCCAGAACTCAAGATAACGCCAGCGATCAAAGATATGAGTGGATCAACTCTCGAGGACGAAGCCACCATAGAAACTATGAAGTCAAAAAATGCGAATATCACTCTCCATCCCCTCATTCGAAAAGTCGGAAAGCTTTTTGTAGAAATCCAGGATGGCGCAACAAGGGCGGTAGGTATTATTAAAAATGATGTGTTTAATAAAATCTATGAGTTGAAGGATCTCGCCAGTGAGGGATATCTTGACCAGACAAAAAGCGTGTATATTATCCCAAATGGTTCGACGGATACCCTTATTTTTCTTGAGACTCGAGAGGTGGTGGTTGTTCCCCACATCGATACCATACTCCTTGCTCGAAAGGAGAATACCTCTCTCATACTCACCACCAAGAGAGGGAGTATGGAGAGGGTTCATACTGAGTTTCGAGGGAATCCTCGATACACTGACTGGATTGACCTTGATACACGCTACCGTCTGGGGTATATCGATGCATCCGATTCGACCAAGTTATCACTTCAAAACTATCCACCGAATACTGGAATCTTGATACTTCTCGATCGTTCTACCGGGGTTAGTAGCATCCTTCGTACTCCATTTGACATGATGGGTTTTATGAGACTCGGTGATGGAATCGGGTTTATTGATAAAACTGGGCAAAAGTTTACCATTGAAAACATTATCCCCGGGTTTTAGCTATCGACTAACTGATCGCTCTTACTTGAAGATTCTCCCTAAATATTCTAAATCCAACCTACTGTAATCCTACCTATGATTATCGATACACATTCACATTGTTACTGGGATTCGATCCTTCCTCGAATCGATGAGGTGGTGGCTGAAATGAAACAATACGGGATTACTCATGCCGTCCAGATTGGTTGTGATACGAAGACTTCGATCCAGGCGATAGAACTCGCACAAAGATTTCCAGGAGTATTTTTTGCGACGGTCGGGATTCATCCGGAAACATCACAGGATATGACATTTCTCGAAATCGATATAATGATGGAAGAACTCGATGCGCTGATCTCACATCACTCGGATGTCATCGTCTGAGTAGGGGAGTGTGGACTTGATCACCATTATCTTATTCCCGGGAAGGAAGAGTCCCAGAAATCTTCACAAAAATATACCCTTAATGCTCACTCAGAACTTGCGAAAAAACATCACCTTCCAGTAATCATTCATACGAGAGATGCAAGAAGTGAAACCCTTTCGTATATGGAAGAAGCCAATATTCGTTTTGCAGTTGTGCATTGTTATAGTGAAGATTTCGCCCTCGCGCAGAGTCTTCTCGAGTTTTCCCCGGATATATATTTTTCATTTTCAGGAATACTCACCTATAAAAATGCTCTTTCGATCCAAGAGACAGCCATGAAACTCCCATTGAATCGTATTCTCATCGAAACCGATGCCCCATTTCTTGCTCCTCAAAAAGTACGAGGTACTGTAAACGAACCAGCAAATACGAGATTTGTACTCGAAAAAATGATCGAGTTACGTACTGAAGGGAGAGAGGAAATCGAAAATGCAGTATATGGAAACAGTAAGCGGTTTTATGGGATAGGGTAGATAGAGATGATAAAAAAGATATATAAGAAGAAGAATTACTGCTTCAATAAGAAAGTTTTAAAGCGGTTGGATATTTTCGTTTGAGGTTGAGACGAGAATACTCACTACTTAGACTGAAACGAAGTGGTATTTTTTCAGTACAATACAACTAAAAAAAGAATAATGTTGCAAAAATATATAGTAATAAGTTGCAAAAATATATAGTTTGATTATACTTTCCCAATGATGAATTCAACCAAAAGAATTTCTGACATATTTGTGAATAAGGTAGTGCAAAAATACTGACAGTTTCTCTCAAGGGACGAGCTCAGAGATATCTGGATGCGATCCGGAGGTGCAAAATCGAGACTTTCGTACGCTCTTTCTATTATCACTTCCCGTGATCTGGGATTTGCTGTTGCTCGAGGCATTTACCGGATCGGAGAAAGGTGAGATACCTCTGATTATTACTGGCCCCTCGTGTCTTATATGATGAAAACTATTACTGCCTCTTCATATGTAATCGGTGGAGAGAAGAGTATGGAAATACACCTTCGGAATTTTTCTATTCCACATGTCCTGACGCTCTATACTCGGGATGTTGATATGCGTATACGGGTCATAGACGGGAGAGAAATACATCTGAGATCTCTTGTCAGTGGAGAAAAAAGTGGTAAACTCAACCTGTTTCGAAAGATTACGACTGATATCATGCGAGTTCCATATGAGGGGGTATTTCTTCCTATCCTCTCACTGGAAGCGAGCTTACTCGATGCGGCCACGCTCCGCCAACACCACACCTGACTAGAAGAGATGACACTGATAAGATTTCTTAATACACATAGCAAAAAACTCTCTCGGGCTCGTCTTGGTGAACTCGTAAGTTTACGCTATATCCGAGCCGCGAATCGCCTTCGTATATTTGCGCAGTCTATCGGGGAAGATTGACTCTACCACATGATGCTTGATATTATCAAAAAAGAAGGTGGTGGTTGCTTTGTTACCCTACGAGATAGCGCAACGACTACTACTAGGTAGCCTATACCCCAATTTTAGCTTTTTACAGTTCCTACATACTTCCATCTTTTAGCGGAATATCGTGAGGAATAGATGGTATGTGTTCCTTGATCACGTGGTAGATGGCGTGAGGAAATGGAACGTAGTGGATCCGTCGAACATCGTTGGTTTGTTCGATGATGATATCTCCATAGTTGAAAATATTCGATATAAGTCCGTGACGCTCGACATCTATTTTGAGTATACTTTTCGTATCGATGAATTCGATATCATCGATGAGCATACAACTCGTATGGAGTAATACGATATGGTTCCCTCAGATAAGTATGATTTTGCCATAAAACTCGATCCCGCTGAGCGCAATTTGTACAAAAATATAGTTGATACCGATAAGCAAAAGCGGAAGGAGTAGATAGTTGCTAAAACTTGATGGAAGCATAGCATGGTATCGATAAAAAATCCAAACCACCACAACAATCAGGATGATGTAAAAAATATACTTTATCGACGTGAGAATGAGAAGTATCCGATGTCTTTGGACGAGGGAATACCGAACGGGTGTAGTCATTATTTGAGAAAGAATATGATAACCAAAACCGAAAAAATATATGCAATAAGTCCACAGAATCAGGTGAAGATCCAAGGTTTTTTGTATATCGGCATAATATATTGACCATCAAAATCCAATACTCTCTTTTCAGTTCTTCTGCGTATCAGGCTGATTCGCCTCATGAGAAATCATAATCCAGAAAACCAGATCATACTATAGAGGAGTACTATGAAAATAAGAATACCCATATGAGAGAGTGAGCTATCATACTAACGAATACCTATTTGATTGCAATATTATTTTGTGTTTTTCCTTTTTCTCGGTAATGTGTGCGATATGAAACTTCAAAAATATCTGGCCCACGCTTGAATCTGTTCTCGACGAAAGGCTGAGGAATACATAGAGAAATGACTGATTTCTGTAAATGGTGAAACCGCCCATATCGGCCAGGTGATCGATCCAGAAACTGATATTGTAAAGATGTCAGATACGATCATCGAAGAACAGTCAGAGCTCGTCTACTATGTGTTCAATAAGCCCCGTGGAATCGTGACTACTTGCCTCTCTGGACAGGAGGATGAAAAGGGGATTATGGATATTGTCGATATACCCGAGAGAGTATTCCCGATTGGACGTCTAGATAAAGAAACGACAGGCCTTATCATCCTGACGAATGACGGTCGACTTTCGAACTATCTCATGCACCCTCGATATGAACATGAGAAAGAGTATATCGTCGAAGTCTATGGAAAAATAGAAGATGAAGCCCTCGAAAAGATGAGAAGGGGAGTGCGGATAGAGATCAAGGATAATGGTTCTCGATCGGCTCGACTGAGTCGGAATCAGAATGCGGATCAGAGAGTCGTAAAAAAATATACCACGAAACCATGTGAGATCACTCGACTTTCTTCCTCGAAGTTTGCTATCATCCTCCATGAAGGAAAAAACCGACAGATCCGTCGGATGGTAGAGGCGGTGGAATACGGTATTAAGAAGCTTAAACGTGTTCGCGTAGAAAATATACTCCTCGGAGATCTCGGAGAAGGCGAGTGGAGGGGATTTAGCCCAAAGGAGAAAAAAAATCTTCTCGAGATGATTGAAGAGAGGAAAGATTAGTAGAATCTTTGAGACTCATCGTAGGCCGGGTTTCCGAGTATTGAGAGTTTCTTTATTATTTCGGCACGAGTTAATCGACAGAGACCGGGAATATTATGAAGGCTTGCTTCCGGATTTCATGGATTGAATACTACTCCTGATTGTCTCAAGATTTCTAATACCTGAGTTCTACTCAATCTCCGTGCCTCCATGACTCATAGCAATTGAATCGGAGTCTCGAGGGTGATTTCATCATTTGCGGCTCAACAGATACACATACTTGGCGGACAAATTGATCTAGTCATAAGGTCGGTAAATTAGTAAATGGGTATTCTTTTTTATGAAAGTTTCCGTGAAATGTTTTTAAGTACGGGGCGGGTGTTATTTATGGAATTTCTGATGGGCTTCTTTGAGCTTCGGGTTCGTCACATGGGTATAGACCTGTGTCGTCGTGATCGATGCATGCCCAAGAAGTTCCTGTATAATACGTATATCAGCACCATTTGTCAATAAAGTTGTCGCAAAACTATGGCGAAGGGTATGGGCGTGCATATTTTTCAGTATTCCTGCCTTGAGTCCATAGCTTTTGACCATGTTGGTGATGAAGAAACGTGAGAGACGAACGCTATTGTCATCGAGTTCTATTTTTCATGAGATGGAAACTCATCAGACTCCGTGCACGAGTGGGGCATTTTCTCAGAAATTGTGCCTGAGAAAGAGGGGAGAGTAGTGGTCACTTCGAGCTGTGAGGTAGTCCTGTATAGCATCTCGTGCTTTTTTTGTCAGGTAGACCACTCGGAGTTTTCACCCCTTTCCACGGACCGCAAACTCCAGAGTTTCGAGATTCACATCATTTCGTCAGAGGTTCGTGAGTTCTGAGATACGAAGTCCGGTCGAATAGATACATTCACAGATAGCAAAATCTCGTTTTCCCTGGATGGTTTCCCTCGAGATACTTTCGAAAAATCGATCGATTTCTTCCGAGGTGAGAAATGTCACTTCTCGATCAACAACTCGCATGAGATCGAGCATGGTCGGATCCAGGCAGTCGATTTGTTCTTTCTTGAGGTATTTGAGCCAGCTTCTCACCGTAATAATATGAGCATTTACCGTTTTCACAGAGAGCCCAGAATCGGCAAGAGAGAGCCTCCAAGCATCGAAGTCTTCCTTGGTAATTTGTTCGATCGTCGGTTCAGGAAAATCCTTCGCTAGATCGGGAAGGGGAGACCGCCAGTGCTTCATAGATTCCTTATCGAGAGGCGGAAGGAAGCTATGAACAGAAAAGCTTTTGTGAGAAGCTTGCGGGTTCAGTGTTGCTGATTCTTCTTGTATCCTGAGAGCCGTTTGTCTCTTTCCGGTCTGTAACTCAGGGATCATATACGAGATAAACCTCCATATATGGAAGGCATACTGTTCTTGGGTTTTACGAGACCGGCCCTTGTGGAGTCTGAGATACACGAGAAAGTTGGAAAGGGAAGTGAAGAGTGACATAGAAAGTGTAGTGGGAATGTGAATGAAATGAAGTTGAAGAAGTATGTATATTTTAGAAATAAATAACAGAATTACAATTCGATAAGGAGGAAATCATCGGAATACTCGATGTTTGAACTCAAGGAAGTTATCTAATACCGGTGACTTATAGTAGAGATTCCTCAGATTCATACTGAAAGTAACGAGAAATAGAGTTGATTAATGAGATAATATGGTTATAGTAAATATTGAATATTCTATAAATTCAATCATAATACCGAGCTCATGTCTTCACAAAATATATTTCTTGATTTATACGTGGCAAATCGGTGAGCAAAGGATGACGAATTTAAAGGACTTCATAAAACTATATTTTGAAATGCCAAGGTACATGATTTTACTTCATGATCTGATTTAAGGAAGAGACCTTACTATAGCATTCTTGATTTAAGTGATGCTGTTCTTTCGAATGTACTAAGATTTATGGGGAGTCAGTTCTCACTTGAACAATGATTGCGTACGACAGGAAGAGTGTATTTAAATCTCACAAGTAGTAATGATGAAGGTGCTGAGACGCTGATTCGACACAGAAATAGTGAAGGTTTAGTATGAATAGTACTTCAAAGTGAGTGTCCAAAAGATAATTACTGAATCATTCTAAGGCATATATTAGGTGGTAATAAACAAGATGTGGCTATCCCAGCTGCACTTGCGAGTAGATGACAAAGGAATGGTATTGAAAGTGATAGGCAATATCGAGAACGTGTAATCCGGAAGCGACTTGAAACATTCCCAATATTAGTAAAGGAGGCCTTAAAAACACTAGCAACTTCTATATATATCAGTAGAGTCACTGAAATGAAAGATGCTTGATGAAAAAAAATTACGATTGAGGAAAGTATACGACAAAGAAGTGTAGAAAAAGGGATTACACTTACAGATATTGAAATCGGAGAAGCAGTTGCAAGATACAGGAGTGATGGCATTCGGAAAACTCAAGAAGGTATTGTACTAGAACTTCAAAGATACATGCTAGAAAGTGAACCTAGGAAAATATGAACAGATTCTATAATTCCTAGTTTTTGAAGAGATCCTGATGCGTTTGATACAAGAGAAGGGTATTTTTATGAATACTATGTGCAAGCGATAGCGCATGTACTCTATCAAATTATTATGACAAATGAGCGCTTTGCTAGAATTTTTTATACCCAAATGGATGAAGCAGGGAGGCTTAGACAAAAGACTTCAGGGTAAAGAATTTTAATCTTCTCACTATTACTTCACATAATGTAACTTATGTGAAGTAATTATATGGTTTTGCGTGAGAATTAAAATCTTTTGTCAGACATGTCGATTCTTTATATCGAAGCACTTCTTGAATACCGTTAGTCATTGCATTGAACATTCAAGACTTGATAAACTATTATTGACTCATACGCTTTCTTCTTCGGTCTATAAATTCTTCAAATCCACTTTCTTAATCTCGATTCAGACGATATAACCTTCGGAAATTTTTCGAAAACGTTGCCATGAGGCTGTTTTTTTATTTCCAATTACCAGTTTGTTTATTTCCTGAGATTTAATATATATCTCATTTAAATGAGAATAATTCTCATTATACCTCGATATCCACTTGTCTTTTAGAAAATATTTATACAATCACTTCGTACTTTTACATGGCTGGGTAACCATGAGAATATCTCAATTTGTATCAACTGATTTATGAATCGTCTCGAACAAGCTTGCTTTGACATCATCACGAAAAATATGGAGTATACGGATCAAACCGTATACCTTCTTTATGATACCGAGTCTCCCCTAGCGAAAACCCTTTCCGAAGCCTTTATACGAGTTATTAGTGATGAATTATGAGTGATAAATTCCGGAAAAATAGAGAAAACCACAATTCGTGAATTTATGAATCCTCCACAACCACTCTATCGAGGAGGACTTATCAATCCAGATAATCCTCATCTCAAAGAGCAAAATCGAGTAACTACATCACATAATATCGAGGAAAATAAACGGGTTGGACTCGAACATCATGAGATCTATTCGGCCAAGATGACGGAGAATAGAAATCTTGAAAAAACTATACAAACGCCCACTTCCGATGAGTCAAATGCTATTTCTGAGGAGCAAGATACTACCCTCGATCCACAGATAGAGCTGATTAAGGAAGAACTTATTAACCTGGAGAAATGATCTATCGTCATCCTCGTCCAGTCGACCAATTTTCGACTCTCGACCTTTCGTATACGCCTTGAACTCTTTCATCGTGGGATTCATGTGGTTGAGCTCAATCACCTTGCCTATATCCAAGATTCAGAGCTTGATACCTTTATCGACTCACTCCAGTACCGTACTGATGAATATGTCCGAATGGAAGGTATTTTTCGAAACCTCATCGAAGTAAACAATAATGATGAAATAGATTCGTCTCATTCACAGCTTCAATGAACCACCCGAATAGAATCCGTAAATGGAGACGTACTTACCTTTGGTTCCCTGGAACGCATTCGAGGAAATACTGGAGATTATTCTACCGTTGAGAACAAATGAGGAACGTTTCCTATAGGAGAAGTTTTTACTGAGTCTATGGATCTCGATGAAGTTAGTTGATTTTGTCTCGTCGATACGTTTCCGAATGAGGATTTCTCACTCGCGATGGTCGAGCCCTTTCGACTCGAGATTCGAAATGGTCGGGTACTCCCCTCTCCTGATTTTCCTCCTGCTTTTCAGAAACTCTATGACTGGATAGTACAATTCGAAGGAGAAGTCATGGTGCGAGAGCTCGGATTCGGACTCAATCCAGCGATTTCGACTACCACTCCCCTCTCTGATATCAATTTCTATGAACGCAAGGTGGGAGTGCACCTCTCACTCGGGAAAAAGCATGGAATCTATGGAAAAAAGCTTCCAAAAAGTGAAATCCAGCGGTTTCATATCGACGTATTTGTCGCTCTAGAGAAGGTATATATCGGCGATACTACCGTATTCGAAGGCGGGAAATGGAGGATATAATGGTGAATTGTGAATGAAGAATGGTGAATTACGAATGAGGAAAGATTCAATTACGAATAATCTATTTATAGTAGTTTAATCTAAATATGATTACAGTTTTGTCATTCTGAGGACGCCCCTTTGTGAAGCATTAGTACCCATGGGGTACGAAGAATCCAGGTTTTTAAATCTCTGGATCCTTCCTTCGTCAGGATGACGGGAATAAAAAGAAATCATTTTAGTGAGCTCAAATTACTAAGAATCTTTTTTATCACATAAAAGTAACCGTTTGAGTATTGTATATTTTTCCGGATGGAGCTTCGCGAGGAGGAGCTCACGAGCGATCGTCCAGTTGGCAAAATCTGGGTGTTCAGCGAGCTCGAGAAAGCCATCAAAATCGATAAATGAAAAGGCGATTTTTTCTCCCGGATCGAGTCGTTGGTTAGATACTTGGTAAATATTTCTCGCGATATAGAAGTGTGTATAGGCGATGATATTATTGGTCCCTTCGCTTGTGATCCAGGGTTCCCAAGTATCACTCGCGTATCCTGTTTCTTCGAGGAATTCGCGCTTCGCGCAATCGAGAGGATCTTCATCGACGCGATCGAAAGCGCCCCCCGGAAGTCCGATAAATGGTTTTCGAGCGGGTTGTTCTTGGTGGGTGATGAGTATTTCCCCCTCTTGAGTTACTCCAACGACAAAAGATCCATTGATAAACTGTGAAATCTCAAACGTTCGATAGCTTCCATCATACATTTCCTGTTTCCACTGATAAATGTCAGATCGTATGCCTTCGAAAACCTTTTTGGCATGTTCTGGGATTCTTGAGATATGAGTCATACACAGAGTATACTTCAATATGCACAAAAAATCAAAATATTCTACCATCACCAAGCTCGAGGAAAGTCTATATTCTGAGAGAATTTTCGTTGTAAAAGGTCCTCTTTTCTATATACTCTCTGCATAAATTTTCCTATGTCATTCGTCCACCTCCATACCCATACACACTACTCTTTCCAGAAAGCTCTCGGAAATCCTGAAAAACTCGCAAAGCGCGCTCGAGAACTCGGACAGATAGCCATCGCGATTACGGATGTCGGGAATATGTACGGAGCGTTCGAGTTTTATACCGCTTGTATCGAGGTCTGAGTAAAGCCGATCGTCGGTGTCGAGTTTACTATTTCGAAAAAGTGACGTGCCAATCGAGACAAAGATAATGAACTCTATGAGATCGTCCTCCTCGCGAAGAACTATACAGGATATCGAAACCTCATAAATCTTGTCACGGTTTCTCAGCTCGAGGGCTACTACAATGGCCGGGTTCGTATCGACTTTGAAGTACTCGAAAAGTACAAGGATGATTTGATTGCTCTCTCGGGTTCGATGTACGGAGAGATCGGACAGCATATTATCACCGGAAAGGGGGATGCATTTCTCCGGGAACGTATCGAATACTATCAGAAACTCTTTCCAGAAAGCTATTTCCTCGAGATCGAAGAACACCTCGATAAGCCGATGCAACCGAAGATCAATGAAGCAATCCTTCGCCTTTCGAAACAGTATGGGTACGAATATGTCGGAACCAATAATAGCTACTACATCACACTCGAGGATGCAGAAGTGCAGGATATGATGGCTTGTGTATCCGATGGTCGAGCCCTCGATGATCCGGATCGTCCGACCCTCATGGGAGGAGACTACTCGGTGCGAGCATCACGTGATATGGAAGAACTCTTCGTCTATGCTCCGAAGGCCTATGAAAACTCTCAGAAAATAGCGGATATGTGTGATCTCGTGATCGAATACGGGGCGTATAAAATCCCGAAATTTCCACTGTCTGACGATGAGAATGAGAGTTACTCAATGTATATATCTACTCTAGAAACCTGATTTCTGAATCTCGGAACGGAAGAGTGGATCCTCCGGAAGATGTGTATCGAAGGACTCAATACTCGATATGATTTTTGACTGACTACTCAGGAGCAGGATATCCTCCTTCAGAAGGTATATAGAGAACACTGAGAAAAAGCAGTTTCATCGATGAATGTTTCCGAACTCCACAAGCTCGCTGAGGGATATTTTTCTCCTATTAAAAAAGAGCTCATTTCACGATTTTCCGACCAGCAAAAAGAAATTTTCGAACGCCTCGAGTACGAGCTCACGGTGGTGGATCTCATGGGATTCAATGCGTACTTCTGTATCGTAGCGGACTTTATACGCTATGGGAAAAACAACGGCGTCCCCGTCGGTCCAGGTCGTGGATCTGCAGCTGGAGCCATACTTGCTTACCTTTCGGGGATTACGGATATCGACCCACTCAAGTATGGACTCCTTTTCGAGCGATTTCTCAATCCTTCTCGTGTTTCGATGCCGGATATCGACGTCGACTTCTCGGATGATGGACGAGAAAAAGTCCTTCAATATGTGCGAACCAAGTATGGAGCAGATCATGTCGCCCAGGTTTGTACGTTCGGAACCCTCGCCGCACGCGCCGCCGTCAAAGATGCCGGTCGAGCCCTCGGAGTCCCATTTTCTGAGATGAATGAATTTGCGAAGCTTATCCCCGGAAAACCCGGAACGACCCTGGCATGAGCCCTCGAAGAAGCCGTCGAATTCAAGAAGGCGTATGATGAGAGTCCGATCTATAAAAAAGTGATCGACTCCGCGCTTCGGATCGAGGGTTCGGTACGTCAGCTCGGAGTCCACGCCTGTGCGGTCATCATTGCCCCAGAACCGATGACAAATTTTTGTCCACTCCAGCCACCACCGAAAGATCCGACGTCCATCGTGACCCAGTTCTCTGCAGGGCCTCTCGAAGCTCTCGGACTTCTGAAGATGGACTTTCTCGGACTCAAGAACCTCACGATCCTCGCTCGCGCTCAAGCCATTGTGAAGGAAGTACATGGTATCGAAGTGGATCTTCTCAAGATCGACTACGAAGATCCTGAAGTGCTCGCACTCTTCGGTGAGGGAGATATGACTGGAGTCTTCCAGTTCGAATCTGCCGGTATGCGACGATATCTGAAAGAACTCAAGCCTTCGAGCTTCGAAGACCTCATCGCGATGGTATCGCTCTATCGTCCGGGACCACTCGCCTATATCCCAGAGTTTATCGATCGCAAATATGGCCGGAAGACCGTCGAGTATCCCCATCCTTCGCTTGAGGAGATCCTCAAGCCAACCTATGGAATCGCGGTCTACCAAGAGCAGATTATGCAACTCGTGCAGGCCTTTGCTGGATTTTCCCTCGGAGAAGCGGATATCCTCCGTCGTGCGATCGGAAAGAAGAAGTATGAACTCCTCATGGAACAGCGGGGGAAATTCATCTCCGCAGCCGAGAAACAAGGACACCGCGAAGAGCTCGCTATCTATATCTTCGATGAGATTATCGAACCCTTTGCTGGTTATGGATTCAATAAATCGCACGCTGCCTGTTACTCGATGATCGCCTACCAGACGGCCTTTATGAAGCGGTACTATCCGACGGAGTCGATGACCGCCCTCATGGTGAGCGATGAGGAAGACAGCGACCGCATACGACTCGAGATCGAAGAAGCTCGAGAAAAAAATGTCGAAATCCTCCCCCCCGATGTGAATGAATCGGGGAAACACTTTACCTTTATTGATCCTACCCATATCCGTTTCGGGATGAAGGCGATCAAGGGACTTGGGGAAGGGCCGATTGATACGATTATCGCGGCTCGAGCCGTGAAACCGTTCGAGTCGATCTATGACTTCATCGAACGGACAGGAGGTGACGTCATCAATAAGAAATCCCTCGAGTCCCTCATCTATGCGGGGGCTCTTGATGCCTTCTGAGATCGGTCAAGCCTCCTCGCAAGTATGATCAATATGACGGTCTACCTGAAGGAGATCCAGTCAAAAAAAGATACTTCTCAAACAGGGCTGTTCGATATGGGGATAGAAGGTATTTCGGCGAGCCATTTCGATCTCACGAAGGCGCCTCCGATGAGCTTCGAAGATCGGATGAAAGGAGAGAAGGCTATGATCTGATATCCGGTTTCTGGTCATCCGCTTGATGGGATGGAGGAGTATATCCGCTCGAAGTCGAAAAATCTCGGGAAGGTCCTCGACTGGATCGAGACCAAGGGAACGATCAAACCTGAGGAAGTGATCAGTCTCGAAGGTGATGAGATATGAGGGATGAGCGAGGAGATTTGAGTGATAAGTGAAAAGGGAAATTCAAACACCGGACCTTCTCAAGAAAATAGTATAGAGGAAGCAATTTCAATGGCGATGCCTGATATGCCTCCTCCTATGATGGCCCCATCCCGACCAATCCCCTCTTCCGAGCCCGTTCATGCCCAGCTCATCGGTGTGGTCCATGATGTTCGCAAAGTCCAGACGAAGTCCGGAGGCCTCATGCTTATCGCGCTCGTCGAGAGTATCGGATTCGACTTTCGACTCGTCGTCTTCTCTCGCGACTATGAAACCTATGAGAAAAAAGTCCTCGAGGATACTATCGTGGTGGTTAATGGAAAGGTCAAATTTGACGAAGAGAATGATGAAATCTCGATCTCCCCTTCGAACGGTTTCGGGAAAAAATCCGAAGCCGAGGGATCGATCAAGTGTTTCTCTATCGGAGCATTTCGTGAAATGGCTGGAGTGAAGGACGAGGCTCTTGCAACATCATCAGTATCTGTCAATAATACTCCCAGTAGTATCAATCCAGACACCGGAAGGTATACGATCGCAATCCCAAGCTACTGGACGAAGGATGACCTTCTCAACCTGCGTGACTTCCTCGAGAAATCCACTATAGGCCTCGTCCCCGTCTGGATCAACATCGGAGGGAAGGAGAAGGATACGAAGTTCACCATCGAAGATGTGAAGGGACTTGAAGCGTGGGTGGAAAAACAGTAAAACCAGTATCTTCATCCAGAATTTCTTTGCTGTCTTCATGAACTTATTTCAGCAACTTCTATCCCCTCAGAATTAATTATAAGAGGATTCCTATCGGGAGACACTTTATTAACTTGCTCTGTTCACCAGTAATGTAACTCTTGAGAAGATATATGTTCAGCTCATTATCTGATTGAACAAAAGTTATTATTACCGTACAGATCGAATCATTTTCTGAAAAATAGTATTCACATTCGAATTATTGAATTTTCAACGATAAAATGAATTCTTGAGATCTTCTTCGAAGCTCGTGAAGTCGTTTTCTCCATAAACTTTCCCATATGTATTGTATTGTGAGCTTTGATTTGGCGCAATTTGATTATTGTAATAATACATCATATCATTGCCTCATTCCTTCTTATATCTCATAAATCAGACATAGTAGAATGAAAAATCAGAATCCTGGATTCCTATAGTTCAAAGATAGAGAATCCCTCATTTATATGCTTTTTTTGCGAATATTCGACTTGGCATGGGGAGGATTCCTTCCGGAGCGAGGCTACCGATAAGTGGATTAGCAATATATTTGTCTAAAGAATCAGAGTTGGATCCATCGGTTGAGCTTACCATCTGATCCCATATCCTTATAGCTGAGACGGCATCCTTCTTTTTCATCATGGTATTGAAATCATTGTGTAGCTTTGCATTGATTCATCAGCATATTCCATAGTCATTATTTTTTGGACAAGTAAGCATGGCGTTTCATAGACTGTCTGCAACTACTGGAAGCCCCTCAGCAAAAACTGAAGATACACTCAAGAGACAGATAAGAAAAATATTGATAAATTTCATAAAGAGTAAATGTAAGAGTACTTGAATACTAATAAGTTGATAAGATAAATCAATCTTTTTTTATAACAACTTTGAGAAAACCCCATGTCTTTTAAGACTGGGGATGAATCATGCCATTGCCTTTCGTACGAACAATCACATAAAAACACACTCTGCAAAGAGTGTGTTTTTTGATTGTGAGTAGAAAGGATATTCGTATACTCAAAAATATCTATGAAAAAACCTGAGTATTGGACTGGTGTACACACTAAACATCGTCTAAAATTCCATATCGTATTTATTCCTAAGTACCGCAAAAGAGTACTACGAGGCGAAGTAGTACAAACCTTGAAAACTCTCTTTTATCAAGCTTGCGAAGTAAATGATTGGTATTTAGAGAAACTTGCTATTGAGCATGATCATGTTCATATGCTCATCCAATGCAAGCCTGATAAAAGTATCTCAGAAGTCATCCAAATCATCAAAGGATGAAGTGCCTATCAAATACGTAAAGCTCACCCAGAGTTGGAAGAGTTTTTATGGTGAGACTCTTTCTGGGCAGATGGCTATTTCGCCGAGTCTATATGAGTGCACCAGGAAGAGATGATAAGGAAGTATATTGATGACCAGGGACAATAGAAGATAGAAAAGATAGATATTTTTGAGTATACGAGAACGGGCAAGCCCCACGCCTTTAGGCTGGGGTAGCCTTTACTTTATTTTGAAGAAAACTTTGACACTCACTCATTTTGAGATTATACTCACCCGTGTATAATTTCTTAAATGTATGAAATACTATCTTTCCTGTTTCCTTTTATTAGTCTGAATTTTCCTTGATATTGGCTTTATAGAAGCAAAACAAAAATCAGATACTTCGTATCTGTGATTTGTGGAGAAGTGATATACTCTTGTAGAGGATAAAAATCTTGATATCAATGGTGATGGGGTAAATGAGAAATTGATTACTTATATTTCCGCGAGATCTGATAGATGGAAATTACGAATACTTTCCTATCAATGAAAGAAATGGAAGGTGATCAAGCAAGATGAGGCATGGTATGGAAAATGATATATAGAAAAGAATCCATTCTTTCTACAGGTATATGACTTTGGCTCAGACGGAAAAGAAGAAGTCATTGTATCCAAACGTCCAGGACACAATTTCGATGTGCGAGATGAGAATAAGTCATACTATGTATTCGGTTTTTCCAATGGTACGTACGGGGACTTCCCTATCCCAAAAGGATATCTCCATCCAGAGTGGTTCCCAGAATACCTCCCTGGAGTAGAACTCAAAGAACTTCACGTACATGATAGTTCTATCGATGAAGTATATCGCCTCGCGCCGATTGCTTCAAATACAGGAACTTCAATGAGTCAAATTCAATATGATGCTATCCAGGTACATCAAACATTCCAGGATGGATGATTTTCACTTGAAAAGCCATCCATAACTTTTCTGAGACATTTCTAATTTTCCTACTATGAAAAAATACTTTTTCTCACTTTTTTTCCTTGTTCCTGTTGTTATTTTTGCATCGACTCGTGAGGCAGATGAAATCGAGAGATTTCGATCGTACGTTCAACCGGTACCATCTATCTCTGTCAATCAAGATGGTATAAAGGCAACTTATCAAAAAGATGAACAGAAACTCACAGATACCATCATGTATACCAACTGAAACAAGACCTGGAAGACACCAGGACCTTGGTCGATCGCTTCAGATACGAGAAGAAAGGTTGTTCGTAAGTGTATGAAAGATTCTGGACTCTCTCCTTCGGGATGCTGATTTTATGAATATAAAATCCTCCGCCTTTCTCCGAGCGGAAAATATATCGAGCTGGTATGAGAAGGCTGGGAATCTGTCATATGGAGAATGCTCGACACGAAAACTGGGAAAATAGTCCTTTCAAATGACAATGGAGTCTCCAAGAGTATGTGGACTCAAGATAAAAAACAATTTATCTGGCAGACTGGTGACTGTTCTATAGGATGATGTACTGATCCAGCTTGAACTTTTATAACGGTGCTCAATCAGTTTCCAAAATACAAGAAGGTACAAGAATAATTTTTTGTAGGAACCTATAGTAATGTGATGTAATATCGTTTTGTCGTTTGTATGCTTTGCACTTCAAATTATCAGTAAATACTCTGATACTGAGGCATACCTCTTTCAGAATTGAGAGAGGGATTTATATTAGGGTCTTCCCCAGTTACGGGTTAGTTTTTCTGAGTAATTTTAGTATTTCTTTGTAGATATCTTTTCACTTTATACGACAATTATATCTAAATTGTG
>JAYUDN010000047.1:0-56983 GCA_043739785.1 Candidatus Altimarinota bacterium | reverse complement strand
GTGCTTTATTATCTTTTTAAGCTCATAGACTGATATTTTGCTGTATGGAATCATAAGAAGAGAGTATAGGTATTTCTCTCTTCTGGTCTAGAGCCTAGTGAATAGTGATATGAATATTTTAGGAAATATTTTATTTTAAAATAATTCCTTTCCTATCTTCTCCATCATATCTGCTTTATCCGAATATTCAATCATTCTCTTCGTGATTCGATTGAGTGATGAAGATATCTTCGTTCACTCGCGATACAAACATACAATAGGAACTCCTGCGGAAAAAGCTATACCAAGTTCGATCCCGAGACCCGTTGCTAGAGTGGAAACCTCGGCAATCAGTACATCAATATTTTTTACTTCGGAGATAAAGTCTATACCCTCTCCACTTTCATCATGTGGAAAGATAAACTGATGTTCTTTTGATAGCTCGCTTTCCAGAATCGGGATATAAAGTCCTTCCAGAAAATCAGAGTTACGTGCATGAGAGATATAGATTCGCATAGATTATGGCAACGTGATTGGCTTTCTATTTTTTTATTAAACCTAAAAGTCGACTTGACCACTTATTTATTTAGAAGTAATAATATTATGATGATTTATGGAAATACCAAGTGTGAGCGAGAAACAAGGAATTAAGATTGCTTGTAGTTAAAGAAATCTTCTCTTTGTTTCAAACACGTACTTGCAAGAATTCATCAGGTAACTTTTATCGGATATTTTTTTGATTTATTCGCTAATTCTTCTGCTTTTATAGGTAGAGAGGCTGTCTCTTCTGTATCGGCACCAAAGTAAATTGCTGGTATATGTGCTTTTATGCACGCAGTCAAACAGGTAGGACAGGGCTCTGAGCTCGTATAGAAAATATAATCCTCCAGTGAAAGTTGGGAGAATTTTTTACAAAGATATCGTATAGCATTTACTTCTGCGTGTGCAGTTGGGTCCATATATTCCTGGACACGATCATGGTCTCTATGTACAATTTCTCATGTTCTTTTATCGACAACTACGACACTAAATGGAAAACTTCAGGAATCTATAGAATCTTGAGCCTCTTGAAGTACTTGTTTCATGTAATAATTATGATCCATTCTTAAAACCAATTATTAATTATTCATTCTTAATTCTTCATTATACCACCTCCTCATTATCCCTCCCCACCATCCCTCCGACGACTGCCATCGTGGCCTTGATAGGAGGATGCGGGTCGTAGTCTTCGAGGATGATATGGTGGAAGTCGAGCTCGTCGATAGACGTGAGACTCGGATCTATGGTGATTTTCGGGAAGTTTCGTGGCTCGCGAGCCATTTGCTCTTTCATTTGTTCGATATGGTTCTCATAGATATGGACGTCACCGAACGTATGGACGAATCCTCCCGGTTCGACACCGAGGAGGTGCGCGAAGATATGGATAAGGAGAGAGTAGGAAGCGATATTGAACGGGACACCGAGGAAGAGATCGGCCGAGCGCTGATAGAGCTGTCCATAGAGCTTCCCATCCTTGATCGAGTACTGGGAGAATCCATGACAGATCGGATATCGAGAGGCTTCATCGGGAAGCGCCATCGAGTAGAGGTACTCAGGATTCCAAGCGGTCAGACAGCAGTTTCGAGCGTAGGGATCGTCTTTTAATTCCTTCAAAATCCAGCTAATCTGATCAATCGTACGACCAGGAGTCTTCGTCGGCCAGCGCCTCCAGAGTTCACCATAGATTTTCGGAAGTTCTCCGTGAAGTTTTGCAAACTCAGCATCTTCGAGGACTTTCTGGATAAAAACTTCTTTGGCCATCACAGGCTCAAGTCCTTTTTTTACCTTATTATTATAGATGTAGTATGGATAATCATCCCAGATATGGACGTTATTTTCGACGAGGAATCGGATATTCGAGTCCCCCCTGAGAAACCAGAGAAGCTCGGTGACGACTCATTTCCAGTAGACACGTTTCGTGGTGAGCAGTGGAAATCCATCAGAAAAATCAAATCGAAACTGGCGTCCGAAGAAACTATACGTGACGTCTCCGCTTCCGAGGTCTTTGTTGTAGATACCATTTTCGATCAGATCTCGACCGAGTTCGAGGTACTGGATTTCTGGGTGTTGGCTCATAGGAAATATTTAGAAATTATCGGTACGAATTATATGCAAGATAGAGGAAATACAAAGAGGAAATCAGCACAAATCCACGTATAAGATTGCGTATTATTTCTTCCCCAAGTTGCAATGATTTTTTGGCTCCAAAATAGGCTCAACCGTACATTCAGAGTCCAAGTGCAAATGCATATATCAGATTGTACTGCCCTCAGAGGAAGACTCCTATAGATGTCCCGATAAACCAAGGAATCGAGACAAAACTACCGATGGCCTTTGTCTCCAGGGGAGAAACCCGTAAGACAAAGGTACGAATATAGTAAAACCATGCGCCAGATGCTGCCGGAGAAAGATTCGCAAGAATAGTTGCTATAAACTCAAGTACATATCCTATACTCTTCCGACGAGGTGATATTTCGTGGTGGTGTGGTGTATTTGTCTTGGATTTACGTACATCTATGATCAATAGTGTGAGCATGGATATACCAGAGATACTGTAGATAAATAAATCTGGAATCCGGGTGATAAAAAATGAACCCAGAATCGCTCAAAAGAAGCTCGAGAGGGAAAGTCCTATGAGGAAATCTTTTTTGAGGAGTTTGGCTTTGTGATATTCACGAACAAGTGCGATAGTATTACCGAGTTTCCCGAGCTTGAAGGTAATAGAAGCAAGCTGTGGAGATATCCCGAGTGCGTTCATAAGTGCGATGGAAAATGTAGACACACCTCCCGTCACAAAGGCTCCAAGATAGGATGCTACCCCACCTATGATACAGATGATCCCTATTTTTATAGATTCAGACATTATAAGAACGAATAGTACGCCAAGTAGAGAAAATACCAAGCAAAAATAAATATACTCACAAGGAGAACCTTTCGCATGATTTCGTCTCCGATATGGATCATATGCTTCGTCCCGAAATACCCGCCGATGATCATCCCAATGCCCAGAGATAAGGCAAACACAATATTGTAAACACCGGAAAGGAGAACCCCAGAAAGGGTCCCGATAAACCAAAATATACTCACAAAAGAGGCAATTCCCTTGGATTCGATGGGTGAGAGTCCGAAGACCATCGTATTGACGAAGTAGTACCAGACTCCGGATCCCGCGGGAAAGAGATTCCCGATGACCGAGAGGATGGCATAGAGTCCATACCCCAGATACTCTCTCACTCTTGAGACAATGAGTACTCATCATCATCGATGCTTGCGTAGAGAAATGATGACCAGAAAGAGCATACTCAAACCAGAAACCAGATACATCAGTCCATCTGGCATACGACTGATAAAAAATGAACCAAAAAAACTCCCGATCATCACGGCAAGGGCTCCCCCGAAGACAAACCGCTTCGGGATTTTCCCATGCTTATGAAAGAGGTAGATCCCACCGATTCGATCCCCGATTTTCCCGAGTTTGAAGGTAATCCCCGCCATCTGTGGAGGCAGTCCGAGGAGGACCATTAGGGCGATGCTGATCGAGCCGGCTCCCCCTGAAGAGAAGCTCCCGAGGTAGGCAGAGACGATACCGATGAAGAAGATGATATATACCATAGGACTATGAGTATGAGGTGATCGCCTTGTAGAGGAAATACAAAGCAAAAATACTGATAGAAACGAGGAGAATATTTCGGAAAATATCGTTCCCAATCTTGATGATATGTTTGGTTCCGAAATACCCACCGATGAACATCCCGCATCAAAACGCTATGGCCCACGAAAGGACATACTGCCAACGTACCAGGATAGCGAAAAAGGTCCCGATGAACCAAAAGACGGACATCGCCGACGAAAGTCCTTTTGCCTTGAGGGCTGGGAGCCTGATGAGGAGGGTGTTATTGAAGTAGTACCATACTCCCGACCCCGCGATGAAGAAATTCCCGAAAATATTCAAGAAGAAAAGACAGAAATAGTAAAGATATTCCCGTTTCTTTGAGGGATGTGATACCACATGATATCAGGATTTTCTCAAGACGGAAGTAATCGTCAGGAGTATCATGCTGAGGGCCGAAACCCCGTAGATGAGCCAGCTCGGAAGAGAGAATATGAAGTACGTTCCGAGAAAACTCCCAATGATCGACACCACAGAGCCAATCCAGAGAAAGTGCATGGGAATATGTCCATTTTTATAAAAAATCATAATCCCCCCGAGGACATCGCCGATTTTTCCAAGCTTGTAGGTAATACTCGCGAGCTGTGGAGAAAGTCAGAGAAACGTCATGAGTCATACTCAGAGAACCGAAACACCTCCAGACGAGAAGCTCCCGAGGTAGGCGGAGACCACTCCTATGATGAAAATAATAAGAACTGTCGCGTACAAAATCGGGGAAAATAAATATATAAACTATATCATATATAATAATTTGACTTTATGAAGAAAGAAAATATTATGCATTTGACTAATTTATTATATATTTATGAATATTTATCTCGCTTGAGATTGTCCTGCCTATAAACTGGCCTGTTCTCTGAATACAAGGACTGCAGCAAGCTTAGTATGAGCATCTTTAATAGATTGAGAATGAATTGATTTAGTAAATTGAATGGAACAAGATCCGAGATCTATCGTAATATGCGCTATCTCACATAGAAATAAGGTTGAGTCAGTATTACATAGTCTTGAGGGTATCAATCCAAAGCGAATAAATGTAATCCTTCCAGAAGGACTTAATCTTCAAGATAGTACAATATATTGAAGTGTTATGTCACTACTGGAATTAATAAAACTGGGGCGTTAGGTATCCTTCCTCACATATCCCACCATATTGTCCTCTCCTTCCCCATATCGACCCGTTTTCTTATAGTCCTGTTCTGGCGGAGAGGTCATCTCTGCGAAAAGAAGCTGGGCGATATCCATCCCTGGCCTGAGGATAATCGGGACCGAGTTCATATTCGCGAGTTCGAAGGTGATGTTGAGATAGTGACCCGGATTGATGAGTCCAGCGGTATTGTGAACGATGAGTCCGATGCGCGCGAGTGAAGACTTCCCAGAGAGCTGGATGAGGTACTTCTCAGATCCGAATTTTTCGATACTGGTACCGAGGACGGTCACACCTGGTCGGAGAATCAGGCCCTGCTCGGCCGTCACGACGATCTCTTCGTATTCGGGGAGGATATGGTTGACGGGGTCGATATTGGCAATCGAGTACTCCTTCACGATGAGAAACTTATCTCCGAGTCGGATGTCATAGCTCGCGGGTTGGAGTCGAGCAGCATCGAAATCCGAGATGGTGATATCTCGAGAAGTGATCGCAGCGCGGATGTCTCGGTCGGATAAATACATAGAAAATTAATAATGAATATTGAGAATGGAGAATGGAGGACTAGTATTAAGAATGAAGAATTAATAATGAATAATTAATAATAGAAAGGAGGATAATGAGATTATTCTTTTGCTCGTGAGGTTACAAGTATCTTGGTAAGGATTTTAATAATTTCCTTACAATCTGCAAATAATGATGCATATTGCTCCTGGGAAATATACTCTCAAGTCATGAGAAGCTTCAACCAATAGAGTGTTTCTCTTGATTCTTTATACGCAATATTCACTTTATGAATAAAGTCTTTTTTTGAAATTCACCCCTGCGCCTCCTCAATATTGGCACCGATAGAAGTCCCACTTCGCAGAATTTGAGAAGAGAGGATAAATTCCTTTTCAGATTGAAGAAACTTGGAAAGCTTCACTATTCTCATAGCAAATTCAAGAGATTTACTTTGGACTATGTTTCTATTTTTGAGAGGTTGAGTATCCATAGAAGTAGAATGTTACTTGAATAAATCGAAATGGTTTTTGTTCGTTATTATTCATTCTTCATTATTCATTTTTCATTAATCCTCTATTTTTTCTTCACTTCCACTCCCGTGAGATAATACGTGAGGATTTTTTTATAGTCCCATCCTTCCTGAGCAAAATATGCAGCCCCGACTCCAGAAACTCCGACGCCATGCCCCTGCCGTGACTTCCCGACCGCTCCTGGATCATCGACTGACTGGAGATATGGGATATCTTCACAGTCCTTCTTCCCTGGATAGGTAGACTTGCAGTAGGCTTTGTATGAAAGAGTTTTCCCGTCGGTACTCGAAGCATACCATACCTTTATGATGTTTCCTTTATACCAGACGACTTCCCGATTGGTATCATCGACAAGTTTCGCGACGGTGGGACTGCGCATCTCATAGCCATATCCGAGGTACTTCTGAGATTCATCAGGATTATCAGAAACATCATAGGGTTTTCCTGGAAATTTGCGTTTGAAGTAGGAAAGTGTCGGATCTCTATAGTAGAGAGCATACGAACGGGCCGCCACGACAATGGTTTTGGATTTTTCGGGAAGGCTTTTCGCATCTCATTCAGAAACTTCCCCCATACCCTTGAGATAGTATTCGAGCGGGAGTTCATTGACCACGAGGAGTTTCCCTCCATCATTTCGGACGACAATACGCGTTCGAAAGGTGTTATCGTTGTACTTTCGACTTGTATCCCATGAGGGTATACGAGTCCACGATGGAATCCTGATCAAGTCTCACTGTAGAGTAAATGATGAAGAAGTATATTTTTTCTTTCCGACGGTCGCTAGGAGGAGTCAGGAACCTGCTGTAGTGATGAACACAAGGTCAGTCGATTTCACCATCATTTTTCTTTTCCCGACCTGAAGTATAGCATTTTTCATCGTCGCACTCTCGAGCTCAACCGTCGTCTTATCAGTCGGATACGAGAGCTTCACCTTCACCTCAGGACCGACGGAAAGCATAGATTTAGAGGGTTCAGGAAGCTTCGGGAGACGTAGGAGCGCGGCTATACTCGGGACCAGTATGGGAAGTCCGGTTTTCGAAGCACTCTCTTCACTACTTCCCATGATGATCTGATAGGGGGCCTCATCTCATTCGAGGGGGAGCTCGATTGGTCCAGTGATGGGATTATCGATCAGAGTCAGTTTCCTATCGAGCTTCGTGATAAATCCCGGGATTTCAGAGTGGATGTTGGTTCCGGGACAGGCGGTCGCCGTCAAATCTCGGTGTCAGACGAGTCAAAGGCTGAGCTGCTCATATCCTGATGCCTCACCACACGTCGTACTACTACAAGGGTGGAACCCCATAACGGGTGCCGAAAGGGTAATCCCATACTTCGTCGCGACATAGGAAATAGCCGCTTCGAGACCAGCACGTTGATCTTTATTGAGGTGGATATTTTCGAAGTTTCCTATAGTCGAAATCGACACCGAGCCATTGTTGTTGCCGAGGACGTGCGCACCGACGACATAGTCCCCTCACGCGCGACCTTCGTAGATCTTCCCTCGTTGTCCGATGATATAGTTGTATCCGATATCCCCCCATTTATTGGCATGGTACTGGTAGATAGCCCTGAGGAGGGTCTCATCATCCGCGACGGTATCGAGGCTTTCGGCCGTATGATGGAGGACGATACGATTGACCTCTCGCATCTTCGTGATCGGCCAGACGAGTGGGTGACCATTCTCCGTTCGAAGTACGGTGACCGCTTTTTCGGTCAAAGGATAGTGGGCTTCCATATAGTCTCTTTTGAGCTGATAGCTCGCATCAAAGGTAAGTTTTTCTTGGCTTGGAGGAATGATCGGGAGTAGCTTCTTCCGATCATAGTACGGTTTCCAGTAGCTACTATCTCGATATCGGAGACTCTCATCCGCTCACCAGTCCTTTCGTGAAACGATGAGAGAATCAGCATCCGTATGCTGAAACCAGGAAAAAGCAAGTCCCTTGCGAGGGGTCGCAGTATCCGATGATATAAGCAACATATCGGAGCTTACGATGGGAAATTTCGACCGGATATGAAATGAGATATCTGACCTTGGAGATGTGACGAAGAGTCCACTATACAGGTGTTCTTCATAGTTTCTCATATCGAGGTCTTCGACATCAAGCAGTCGAGAAATAGTTTTCCCATCGACCATCCACTCGACGACAATGTCATCCTCCACTGGAGTGAGGCGAAAGCGTGGAAACTCGAAGTAAAACGTCGTCCGAGGGGTCGCAAAGGTGAGCTTCCCAGAGACTTCATAGTGGTCGAGTTTGGTCTCAGGGATGAGACTCGCGGTTGGCGTGTAGATAGGATCCCAGCTCATCCCCGCAATCTCAGTATGATAGATCGGTCTATCATAGATTTTTTCGATATGGAGTCAGGGTACCACGACGAGACAAAGGGCGAAGAGAAGAGAAATAGCAGGATGTATACTCGAAATTATACGTCGCATAGGTGGATACAGGTTGGTTGATGGGGGTATGAATTGGATGAAAAGTGGACAGAGTAATCGTGAAAAGTGGTCAAAAAGAGTTTGTTTGGAGAAAAAATGTATTTTATTTGCCAAAATAACAAATATTGTGTAGAATAGTAAGTAATTATCAATAGTATCGGGTTTTCTCGAAACGGAAAACCTGAAATACAAAAGCCGTAATCTCACTTCCCACTCTATGAAATATCCGAGTGAAATCAAGAACTTCACAAAAAATACACTCATCTTGACGCTTCTCTTCACCCTCGTCCTTCACCTTTCATGGACGTACGTCCGACCCTACCTAGGAGGAGACTCTTTCGCGGACAATGCGGCCAAGTTTGAGATTGCGAATACGAGTTTCCTCGGAACTCCTGCGACCGCGATTTCCCTCTCGGTCGGACTCAAAGAAAAAGCCAAAGATAATACTCCCGTCGCGCTCTCGATTTCGACGATGAGTGTTTCCGAGGCTCTCGCCAATACGAAAAAGTGACAAAAAACACTCATCACCGACAACATGATCGCGATCACTGCCTACGTCAGTCTACTCCAGACCGACATTGCCGCTATGCTCGACCAGGCGGTTGATCGAACCCGAGCCCTTGATGATGAGATCTCCATACTGAAAACCTACTATGTCCGAACTGGAGAACGACTGAAGGTACTCAATGGTCAGATTACGGAACTCAATAATATACTCAATGACACTTCGGCCGCTATCAACGCCTACAAAGGGAATATCCAGATTGCCTATACTGGACTCGACTACGACACGCTCGAATCAAGCATCGCTAGCTATATGAAGGCAAAACAAGATGAGGTCAAGTCCCATACCTTTCTCGTATTTCTAAGTAAGTTCGTCGGTTCATACCAGGCACTTCAAGAGGAAAATGCTCGAATCCTCGATGCCCTCATCAACAACCGAGAAGCGATCATCAAACGTGCCACCTTCGTCATCCCGAATACGGGGACCGATGTCATGAAACGCCTCAATCTCATACAGAGTGAAGCTGACTACAAAGCAAGTCAGAATCAATAAGAGAGTTTTAGAGTATGAAAGTATTACAGTATGAGAGTTTAATAATATTTCAGTTTTTTGGTATATTAGTTTGATAGTACTTTAGTTTGTTAGTTTTTTGGTATATTGGGATTTGAGTGTATTGGAGTTTGGGATTTTCCGTTGTATCAACCCCCATTCCAAGGGGGGCAGGGGGGTAAAAAAGACGAGAGTCGATGGATGACAGCCCCTTTGTCATTCCGACCGAAGTGGAGGAATCCCTTGTCTATAAGGAGAAGTCACTGGAGAATCCAAAGGGATCCCTCGAGTACCTCGGGATGACAGCCGATGTGTCATTCCGACCGGAGTGGAGGAATCCCTATTCATTTGAGAATAATTGCTGTAAAGTCATATTTTCTCACTCGATGAATACAGAGTGATACCAATATTCAATTACTCCCATTTCTAGGCGAAAAATGCCTCTTTTATTTGCATAAATTTGAATAATATGATGTAATGTACATACTAGTCACTCCCTCTCTCAAAATGCGTAGCTCTTTCCTCCATTTCTGTACTCTCCTCCTCGTGACGGTTCTGGCCTTTACCATGGAAGTGCGGTTTGATCATACCTCGACCATGAGGGATATCCTTTCCTCAACTCATATCGGAAGCGAGGTTTATGCAGCAAATACAGCAGTAGAACAGGCTAGATTGCTCGAAGCTAATGGAGTATATGATCCTCCCGCTGCCAAACCTCCCCAAGAATCCCAATGGATTAAAGACGCAGTAGATGCACTCAATGCGATTCTGGGCCTTATGACCTTTCTCATCACACCACTGATTGCCCTCGCGGGTTGGCTCCTCTCCCCAGACTGGACGCGTGGTGACCTCTTCGGACTAAATATATGACTCTATAAGATATGGCTTACCATATCGAATATTACCTACTTCCTCTATGCCCTCGGGCTCATCGGGATAGCTCTTGCGACGATATTTAACCAGGAAAACTACGCCTACAAGACGATGCTCCCGAAGCTCGCTCTCGGGATTATTATGGTGCCATTTACCTGGTGGATCGTACAGGCTATCGTTTCCGTATCGAATATACTGACGGTAGCAGTTATGCAAATACCCTATGAGACCCTCCAGGCTATATCTCCAAAAAGTGGTCCGTCATGGCTCACCAATAAAACAATCCCACAAACAATTTCCTATGATAATACGGGTGATAAAGCAGTAGTTACCAAATCTGATTCAGATTGTGATACTAAAAATGCTGGACAATGAGGAAGTGCTAGTGATAAATGCCTCTCCCCTCAAGATATTCTCACAGAGGCGTCATCGGGCCCCTATAGTATGCTTACCGTCTACGCGTACAATGTTTTCAAAATACAAGAGTATAAAGAGATCAATAATGTCTCAAAATGAATCAAAGCGATTTTTCAGGTATTCAATAAGCTCCTCTTCGGAGCGATCATATTTGCCATATTTTCACTCCTCATAGTTGCTATTGTCTTTGCTCTCTTTACTCGAGCTTTTGAGCTCTGGATTATCACGATGTTCTCTCCCCTTTTGACTCTTTCCATAGCGCTTCCGGACTCTATGAAAAGTGGAGAGGCTTTCAAAAAACATCTGAGTTTCAAAAATCTTATCTCTCTCGCGATGGTGCCCGTCTTTGTATCCGCAGCGCTCTCTTTCGGGCTACTATTTATCGGCCTCCTTATGAACGGTACTGGAAGTGGAGGATCGAATGTAGAAAAAGATATTCCTAACTGAAAACAGATTAGTATACTAGGCAGTGAAACTAGCTTTTTAGCAGTAACAGTACAAAAGTGAGAATGAGAAAACACAAATGTGGTAACGAGTACATTCCAACTTGGCTCACTTAAACTTGAACAAAAATGAACTATGACAAATACTGAAGCGGATGCTATTACCAAGAGCAGTAACTTCTTTACTGGATCAGGCGGAATTATAGGAACTGTTATTCTTGATGTTATAGCGCTGACTATTCTCTGGATAGCAGTGATGGCAGCTCTCAAAGTTTCTGAGATTACCAAGGCGGCTATTGATCCATTCGAAAAAGCCGGAAAATCTATCGGAGACCTCGGAAAGAGCCTTCCGAAATATGCGCCTATTCCAGGACTTGGGATGAGTATGAGTGGTCTACAAAAAACTGCGGAAAAAGCTGCCGATATACCACGACAAATGAGCGATGAACAGGCGAAAAATAGTAGGCTTGGGAAGTTGTTTGATCTCAATAAAGGTGCTTCTGCAGCTACGGATGTAAAGCTACGTGAAGCTATACAGAATTTCTCTACTTCACCCGAATCAAAATGAAAAGTTAAAAATGCTATAGCATCAGCTAGGAATGATGCTGCGCAATGAAATCCTGTGGAAAATAGTACTACACTACTAGAGCTCATCAAACAAATACGCAAAATAGATGATAGCAAAAAGAGGGAAGAATTTATGAGAGAATCAGGTATAGGTGATAGTATAGCGTTGAGGGAAGCAATGGATAGGATGGATAAAGAAAACATGAGTATTTCAGACCATAAATATCTCGAATTCCTCAAATTAGCATGACTTACCAAGTGATCTGCATGAGCAAATACAGCTTGAGCCCAACAATGAGTAGGTTCGATTACTTGAACTGAAACAAAAGATGCAGCACTAATTAAGCAGTGAGTCAAAATGGAACTCACACTAAATACAAAATGATGAGCTATGACAGTATACACAAAAGAGGATAAGAAAATTCATAACTTTGATAACGAAATAAAAGACTTTGCCGCACTATTTAGGTGAAGAGCAACAACAGAGCAAGCTCTTAAGGAAATGATAGAAAGTCAACTCAAGGACTTCGTGCATCCTGAAGATATAGAAAAAATTAAGACTGCACTATCTCCTGAAAAAATTCCTGATATTCTTAAAAAAGAAGGCTCATCTGATACTTCTAAAGCCAATACTAAAAAGTAATCATACTCACCAAAAATCCTCCGATTCCTCGGAGGATTTTTGATGGAAGTTGTTCGGGAATTTTTTTATAGAATCTGAGGTTTCCACACACTTTATAACTTCTATCGACTATCTGCTATAAACTACCTCCTAATCCCTATCTGCTACCATCTATCCACTACCCTCACCGCATATCCTCCACTTCCCTCTCGTGACTTCGCCATGATCATGGCGACGACAGAGCCACTCATATCAAGGAGGGGCGAGCCACTCTCACCAGATTCGACCGGAAGATCCACGAGGAGAAGTCCCGTAAACATCAACCCCGGAGCAAGTGAGTCGAGACTTACATTGGCTGATTTGTTATCAGCGATGATAGTTCCCGTGAGGAGGGTTCCATTTTCTCCGAAGTGTATTTGTACCACCTGTCAGGAGTGAGCTCATGATGCCGAGAGAAGTGGAATACTTACCACATTTTGTAATTTTAGGACAGCGGTATCCATAGCTGAATCAAGTGATTCGAACTTCGGAAGGTATATGTTTCCACTCGATGTTTGGATCTGATAGGCGATAGATCCAGTGTCGACGAGGTGGGCACTCGTCATGAGTCGACCATCTGATGAGATGAAGAACGCCTTTCCTTTTGTTCCACAAGCGATATCTTCTGTCGGAACGCGCACGGTTTCAGTAATCGCTCGACTCGAGTGGACGACTCTGAGGCTACAGAAGGAGACGATACTTTCAGTTATAGTGGAAATCTTTTGATTGCTATGCATCGAATCCGCTCTCATTTTACTCATCACAAAATAGCTCATCACCCCAGCAAGAAGGAGCGTCAGAAACAATATAAAGCCAAGTATTTTCGCGTCTTGCATCCTTATTTTTGGAACCTTTGTATGTTGGAAGATGGTAGCTTCGTTAGTTTGTGGCGTTGATTTCTTCATAGAACCATATTTTCGAAAAAAAGAAAGAGAAGTAAAGGTGAAACTCTCGAAAAGATGTATACAATACTTAGGCTTTATTTTTAACTTTTTTTTATGATCAAGGCTACACTGGGTGAATTCAAAGATTTCGCCATGAAGGGAAATGTGATGGACCTCGCGGTCTGAGTGATCATCGGAGGGGCATTCGGAAAGATCGTCTCATCCCTCGTCGAAGATATCATCATGCCGATAATCGGAAAAATATTCGGAAATGTCGACTTTTCGAATCTCTACTGGGCATTCGGAAATCCCAATCTCCCGTATGGAGCACCCCTTATCGAAGCCAAGAAAGCCGGTGCCGTTCTCGCCTATGGGAATTTCCTCACGATATTGATCAACTTCCTCATCATCGCCTTTTGTATCTTCCTCATGGTCAAAACACTTTCGAAAGCCATGCCAAAAAAATCAGTCGAAAGAGCGCCATCTGGACCGACGGATATCGAACTCTTGACTGAAATTCGTGACTTACTAAAAAAGTAGAGAGCTACCGTTGTTAGTTTGTTAGTATTTTAGTTTATTGGTTTATTGGTTGATTGGAGTATTGGAATTTTTTAGTATTTTGGTTTGTTGGTTTATTGGGTTCTTTCAATCACTTAGAGTCGCAAGGATAAGCTCTGACGAGGGAAGAACCTATTCTTTTGAGAACCTGGATTGTAGTCTGACCCCCCTTCCAAGGGGGGCAGGGGGGTAAAAAAGTCGAAGAGAGAAAGGATATAAGAACAGGAAAGTGAACTGGAGGAATCGCTTTTATGCTTTGTCATTCACGTGAAAACGGGAATCCAGAACACAAGAATCTGGATCCCCGCATACGCGAGGATGACAGCCGGTTTGTCATTCCGACCGAAACGACCGAAGGAAGTGAAGCGGAGGAATCCCTTTAGACATAAAGTAGATTTACTTCTGGAACTAAGGGATCCCTCGAGTACCTCGGGATGACAGCAATTTTGTCATTCTAACTGAAGTGAGACGAATCACATTCTGGAAAGTGAAAAATATCACGAAATAGGCTCTTCCTTTTCCTTTGAAAAAATAGAATTCTCTATACAATACCTCCATGAAAAAATACGTAAGCTGGAATGTAAATGGCATCCGTGCAGCGGTACTGAAGTGATTCCTGGATTACCTTCGTGAAGAGAATCCTGATGTTATCGGACTTCAGGAAGTGAAGGCGATGGAAGAACAGAACCCCATCCCCCTCGAACTCGCGAGTCTTGGGTACCACGTCTACTGGCACGCAGCTGAGCGAAAAGGATATTCGGGAACTGCAATCTTTACGAAGGAGAAACCACTGAGTGTCATCTACGGTATGGGTCTCGAGATGGAAAAAGATGATGAGGGACGGATTACAGTCGCCGAGTTTGCGGATCACTACTTCCTCACGGTCTATACACCAAATACGAAAGATGACCTCTCGCGACTTCCCTACCGCCAAGTCTGGGATGCGACCTTTCTCGCGTATGTGAAAGATCTCGAATCTCGAAAGCCGGTTATTTTCTGTGGAGACCTCAATGTGGCCCATCAAGAGATCGATCTCGCGAACCCTCGAGCCAATATCGGAGAACATGGATTTACGGTCGAGGAACGAGCTGGATTTGGAGCCTTTGTCGAATCTGGATTTATCGATACCTTTCGATACCTGTACCCGGATCTGAAACATCAATACAGCTGGTGGTCTCACTTTGCCAATTCTCGGGCAAGAAACATCTGATGGCGGATTGATTATTTCCTCGTATCAGCATCACTCAAAGAAAAGATCCGAGGCGCCTTTATCCGTCCGGAAACCCTCGGGTCGGACCACTGTCCGGTATGAATCATGATCGATATCTAGATGCCCCAGAAACCCAATATTTTCATCTTTACTGGTATCGATACCTATTCTCTCGAGGAGTCACTTGCGAGACAGGTGTCGCTTTTTGGTGAAAAATACGGCGAGCACAATATCTCAAGAGTAGATGCGAGTGATGCAACGACCAACTGGAAATCCCTCGAAAGTGAAGTCCTATCAAGAGGATTCTTGGCAGAAAAACGTCTTTTTGTAGTCAGGAATTTTGTCATAAAACTCAGAAAAACGGAGGAAAATAACGAATCTGGTGATTCTGAAAATGAAGCAGATATCCACGCTCGTGAGGCTTCTCTCTTTCATATTCTTGAGAGTATTCCAGATGATAATTTCCTGATTCTCGTAAGCCCACAAATACCAAAAACCAAGAAACTTTATAAACACCTCAGCTCCCTTGCTACCATTAAGACCTTCGAAACTCCGTACACGCGAGCTCTCTGGGAAAAGCGATTTCCTGATCTCGAAACCCGTATCATCCAAGAAGTCCTCTGAGCGTACGAGGCACGCGACAATCCAAAAGAACCGAAACCACTCTCATTTGATATTCATACGACGCTCGAACATATCGCTCTCTACCGAAAAAGTCATACGCAGTATACGATTTCTGACTTTATTTCACTCGAAAAAGAAATGCTTATCTTCTCGTTTCTGGATGAAGTGTACGCTGGGAATCAAGAAAAGGCGAGAAAATCCCTCCACAATATCCTCTCCTATACCAATATCTATGCCTTTCTCTGATTTCTCTTTACCAGCCTGAGAAATACCCTGTATATCCGAGCGCTTTCTCACTCGATGAAGGCTTCAGAAATAGAAAAAATACTGAAAATCCATAGTTTTGTGGTAGAGAAATCACTCTCCACCAGGGTTTCTGAACAAAAAATTCGAGAATTTTTCCACAAACTCATAAAGGCAAATATCGCACAAAAAAGCGGAAAATGAATGTATGAAAGTGAGTTATGACTGATATTTTTTATAGAGCTAGGGATTTTAGGATTGCAAAAATCGTAAAAAACATAGAATGACGAGGTTATTTTACTTAACCTATTTTTTTATGAAAAAAGTTGCTATCGCACTTATCACAGGTTCCATACTCCTCTCTGCATGTTCGAAACAAGAAGAACCAGTAGCCATGAAAGGACCTACTCCAAAACCTCCAGTAGAAACTCCTACTCCCACTCCAGTAGCTCCAACTACGGAAGCAGTAGTACAGTCTGGGTCAGCAGTAAGCGTTGATTATACCCTCACTGTAGACGGGAAGGTGATCGAAACCAGCATGCAAGATGCTGCCATGGCTGCAGGTATTTCTCAAACAGGAGCTACCTATAAACCTCTCGACTTTATCGTCGGAGCTGGTGGAATGATTAAGGGATTCAACGATGGAGTCATCGGAATGAAGAAAGGAGAAAAGAAGACGATTACCGTAGCTCCACAGGATGGTTACGGTGTAGGTCCTGTTCAGAATAAGGTACCAAAAGCACAAATCGCTCCTACCTTTACAATTACTCAAGAAGCTTCGAAGCTCGAGGATACCGTCACTGAAAAAGTCACAACCGCTCAGCTTGGTGCTGAAGGAAGTGGGCTTACGGTTGGAAAGAAGATTACTGGAGCCAATGGTGTTACCGCTGAAGTTCTTAGTATGGAAGGTGATAGTGTGACCCTAAAGATCGACAATGTCATCAACCCATTCTACAAGAAAGATAAGAAGGTTGGAGCTTCTGCGACACAAGGACAATATATCTATACTATCAAAACTATGGATGCAAGTGGTATTACCCTCGATGTCGTCAATCAGGGAAGTCCATTCTCAGGAAAAGACTTCGTCCCAGGTGCAGAAGCACAAACTCCTGCAGGAACTGTGAAGGTCGTAAGTATCGATGGTGAAAATGTCACTATCGACTTCACTCACCCTCTCGCTGGAAAGACCCTTACCTTTGATGTCGAGGTGAAAGACGTTCGTTAATTATATGATAGAGTGTCATATCGTATCTCTCTTCGGAGAAATACTTCCACCATATCTCAATGTCAGTATAACGAGAAGAGCCCAAGAAAAGGGGCTCTTTCGTTATTCTATATATAATCTAGCCGACTGGAGCGTTCGCCATACTCGGCGATCGGATGATCGTCCCTATGGATGAGGAGCGGGGACGATACTCATGGTAGAACCTCTCTATAACCTTATCCAGGGTATCCTTACACGGCATGGGGAAATGAAAAAAATATATTTTTCTCCTCGTGGAAGATTGATGGATCAAGCATACGTAGAATCCTTAGTCACTTCAGGGGAGGAAAAATTTCTCCTCATTTGCGGTCATTATGAAGGAATTGATGAACGTATTTTCTCACTTTTTGATATCGAGGAGGTATCTATAGGAGAGTACGTGCTCTCCAGCGGAGAACTTGCGAGCCTCGTGTGGATGGATGCAGTAATACGCATGATCCCGGGAGTGATAGATCATGAGTCCTTAGTTGAGGAGAGTTTTAGTACCGCACTCGACCGGAAAAAAGAGTATCCTCAGTATACTCGACCTGAAGTATTCCTCGAACAAAAAGTCCCTTCTATACTCATTTCTTGAGACCATCAGGCTATCAAGGACTGGAAGCGTCAACACCTTTCATAGAAACTCCTATTCATCTCTGATAGAGTATACTTGACTCCCTATATAGACCTTATTTTCCTGAAGGGAGATACGTATCTCTCCTCACCCAAGTCAATCGGTATCTGATATGGACTGAATCTTTGCCAGGTAATCTCCGAGAAATAAAAGATATCGACTGAGTACTCCGGAATTGAGCTTTTCAGGAGTGATTTTTATTTTATTCTTTTTATATTCAATGATCATATTCGTTATGTTCTTGGTAACTGGACTGTAGGTAGCAGAAAAAATGGTATCATACTTTCCTCAATGGGTATCCACCAGAGAAAATGGAACATCTTGAAGTATATAATTCGTATCGACAAGCGGAGCATTGGCTGGGGTGATACCAGGAAATATTTTTTTGAGAACAATCATCGGATCGGCTTCAGTTTTTACGACTTCTGGAGTTGGAGTAGGGGTGATAGGAGTATTGTCGGATATTACGGTAGGAGGAAGAACAACGGGTGCTGGTGATTTATCTCCAGAAAGTGTCTCGTATGGATCTTTGACATACTTTCGATAGTCCTCGACCATAGTGATAAAATTTTCGAGGATCTGTATGGACTCGGTGATTCGTGTGACCACCGTACTCGTCGAATCTTCTTCTTGATACTTAGGATCTTTGGTGAGAAGGTTTACTATTTCTTTTCATTTTTTTATGTGGTCTTTTATACCATTAAGAATAGAAATATCGATCTTATGTCGAATATCATCGCTATTTTTAAACTTTGGACGAAGGTATACATGTCAATCCTCAGTGTAAGTAAAGGTTTCAATCACTCCCTTGCTCAAGGCAGAAAATATATGTTCGTAAAACTCGACCGAGAAGATCTTCAAGGCAGATACTTTTTTATCAGGATCTTGTATCGAGCTATAGTATAAAGAGCTTGATTGGAAAAAAGTCTGAAGCAGTCTATGTGTATTATTGTCGAGGACAAACTCATCCATATATCTTCCTTGGTACTCGCTTTTTGCCAGGATATTATAACTATACATGGCGATATCGAAGTAGTCTTTCGGTTCGAGCTTTTCTGAAGTTCCATCATCTTCTCAAGAGTTCAGTATATTTGCCAAGATATTCGAAGTCGCAGCGTAGACATCAGCTCTACTCGCTCCCTTTACATTATTTCCAGAAACAATATTTTTCGCATAAATATTCGAAAGATCCTGGAATCTTTTGGAGCGTTTCGATGTCGGGGTAATCCCAATCATAGAAGCGATATCGAGATAGGTCGTATCAAAATCAGAACTTACCTTATCACCATAGATAGCAAATCTTCCATCGGTAATGAACTGTTCAAGTACAGCCTTTACTGGTTCTTTTACATTGTACTTATCAGCACTATTATAAATTTCTCCTATTTTCTTGGTAGCCGTTCCTATCCTGATATTTGAGTTCGAAAATATCCTTGTAAGTTCGCTCGAAAGGGAAAGGAGCAAGTAGTGACTTCGTTTCGTAGGATTAAGAAACAGTGGACTACTACTCACCGCTGAAAAAGTATTACTATTTTGATACTTATTTCGGATATCAGCAATATTACTTACCTTATCTTGAAAATAGGTATGGAAGAGTTGGATAAGATTATTTTTATTACTAAATCGATAGTTCGCGAGGAGTGTCCCTCCATCGATTTTTGGATTTACATATTCAAATGTCTGATTGCTTCCATCAAGGGATGTCATCACTCGAAACAGATCGACATTCTCGAGTTCAGCATTCCGAGTCGGATCAAATCTGATATAATTCCCCGGAAAAAGCATCATATCCGTCATGGGTTTTCCAGACGAGAGAAAGTAGAGTCGAACGACCGAGTCGAGCGTAAAGATGGAAACGGTACCATCATCTTCCGTCGCAAAGTAGATACTTCCATTCGTAATAGGCTCTACACGGAAATCAGGTGTAGAAATATCATAGGAAGCAAATGGATTATAGAGTCAAAAGATATAGGTTCATTTATGAATCGTAATATTATTGATCAGATTTCCGGTAGAAAAAACAAAGCTTTCATTTATTTTTTCACCGGGAGCTGGCTCATAAAATCCAAAGGAGAGTCGATCAATCTCTGAAAAATACTCCATATTTGGTTTAGCCTTTGCGGCAGCTTGAAGTACTGGTTCCAGACTCAATCAAGTGGAGCTGAGTGCTGTCTCATAGATCGTACTATTCGTCGCTTCTACAGGAGCTACTGACTCTCCAAACGAAAAAGAGACGTAAATAATAAAAATTCAGAGAAATAAGGATGCAATAAAAGTGAAAATTCGGGCGTACATAAAATGTGGTTTCTTCCATCGTAGCACGAATCCTCCAAAATAGCAAATATCTCACTACTTCTTACTCGTCGGACACTCGCTTACTGGGATTTTTAGAAGATCCTCTTTCAGTATACTTTCCGGGTGAAAAATGAGTCAAATTTCACGGTTATTATCCAGAGCATTTTGAGTCAAATTCGTACTTCCGATAAACCAAATCGTATTATCAATATTGATGAATTTGAGGTGTGGGTATGGTTTTTTTATTTTTTTGATAAAAATACCGCTTCCTGATAACTTTCTGAGGGCGAGATCATCTGATCCATCATCGTCTCACTTATCAGCCATACAGAGCGTCACGGAAATACCAGCATTTACTTTTTTTTGAAGCAGCTCGAGGAGGTGTTCATCGGTGAAAGATTGGACGTAGATATTGATACTTTGGGTTGCTGATGCCATCAGGCTTTCGATACCGCTACGCATCGAAATCGGTGAAATCACAAGTCCAGGAATAGTTTTTTCAGTGTAGAGATGGTACGATGAATCAGATAAGAATATTTTCTCAAGGTTATTTTTGATAACGGAATCTTGTCAGGAAAGAATCAGTTCACGATTGGAGGTAAAAGCCGCATGTGAAAAATTCCCAGTGCTAATAAAGTAGGAACTGTCAATAATCCAAAATTTGGCGTGCGTAAACGTAAAGTGGCCATTATCCGCATACTTTACCGTGATTCCTGCCGACTTGAGTTTTTTATACGTACTTCGATTGATTTCTGGTGATCCATATACATTCCCCTCGAGGATAACCCGAATATCTACCCCACGTCACTTTGCAGCAATTACCTCATCGAGCAGAGACTTCTCAGTCCAGGAGTATATCTCTATCCATATCCGATCTTGAGCCTTTTCAATGGCAAGATTGAGTTCTTTCAGTCTCTCTAAATCAGGCAAAACCCAAAGATGGACTCAGGTGAAATAGGGAATCGTATCGGATAGCATGGATATCTGAAGGTTTTTCTCTTTTATTTGCTCTTCATAGTGATCGCTATATTCACAACCACTCAAAAAAGAGAAGGAAATACTTACTAACAAGAGATGAATAATGATACGTATGGAGTGCATAGCATCAAACAGTATTTGAAATACTTTCTAGTTCCACCCAACGAGAACCGTCGCCTCATCTGGTGTTATATATTCAAATTTTTTGGAAAGATACTGGTGAATGAGGGTGCTCGGTGAGGCGCTGATAACATCTTTACCACTGACTTCAGGGAATGGAACACCTGGAAAAGAGACTTCTCCCCTTGCATTCGTTTTTGAAAGGGTTCCAGAAGCTTCACGGAAGTTATGATCATGCGTAAAACAAAGTACTTGTTTATATTTCAATGTCTCAAACACACCATGGTTTCTCGGTTCTTCATGGTTGAGGATGTATTTTTTATCAAGATCAGTGAGAGTCACTACTCCCGTTATTCATCCAAGCGAAAGGAGAGTTTGTGTATTGGCTTCAATGCTTGACTCTTCTCATTGAAGTGGAAATTCTTTGGTGATGTGATGCGAATGTAGGGCTTCGATCGACTTTATCCCCTCTCGATCATCATCACTATATCGAGAAAGGGCATTGATAAGTGCGTATACTTTCCCTACTTTCGGGACAAACGTCGCAGAAAAATCACCGTCCGTACCGCTGGATCGACAAAACAAAGTTCCATACTTGAAAAGATAGGAGAACATATTATTTTTACTACAAGCACAGTCTCGGATATTTCTATGACGGATATTCATCGAGTACTGAGAAAAAATCCCATTTCGAACAAAGAGGGTTACCTTTTGGTTTCAGATCAGGAGCCACGAAAGTGACCAAAGATAGTACTGATAGAGCGATATACCGAGGGCGACGAGGAGAAAAAGAAATATCGTAATCCCAAGAGAAAAATTCGAAAGAAAGTAGGTTACCAGCATCACAGGAAGTCCAATATAGAGGAGTTGTTTGACAATAGTCGTCACCATCAGGATGGGATGTCGGTGGGTCTTATAGAGAATAGTTTCTTCGAATCGAATGGGTTCTGACATAGGGAAGGGGTAAATTGCTTGGTTTCGAGGATAGAAATGTAATGGTCTTTTTAAAATTGTGGCTCTCCATTACTAGTGACCTCCATGGCCTCAAGCAGGAGTGGCATGGTCAGATGCTGGAGACTCTCCGTGATGATCCGTATGTACATCGCCATGTCACCCTCCTCCTACTTCATGGAATTCGACTCGGTAGTGTCCATCATCCTTTTGACGGTAGAATCAGACATTTGAGAGGTTATACCAGATAGAGAGAACCGCTGCATTGACGAGATTCGAGAGCATGATTTTATAGAGCATCATAATAACCGCAAGCGGTATAATGACATCCTGGTGGCTCATAATATAGGCATACACTTTCGATACTTTGATGATATCGGTATAGTATGCAGTATCTTTGATGATGCTAAAAATATTTCCTACTTTGAATATATAAGCCTGTTCTACACTATAGAGAAGTATCGAAAAAAGGATATATATGAGAACGCTTGCAATCATGATATACTGGATAGTATAAAGGAGTGGACTCTCGGGCTCAGAAAGACGCAACCCACCATGAAGCGAAAAAAGAATAGGAAGGATAAAGACGAGGTAGATAGAAGCGCTGACAAAAAAGACGGAAAGTCCGAACGGGAAGAGTCCGCCCTGAGTACCGAGGGTTGGATTCCCAATCAGGAGAACGGAGAGTAGTATATAGATACCGAGACCCACGAGCGCTCCGAAAGCGGCTTCATAGATTCGGTGAAGTGATAAAAAATAGTATGCCACAAGGACAAATAGGAGGAGTAACACAAAAAAAAGAACATCGAACTCTGTTACTTGAAATGTTTCTGCAAGAGCCTGGAGGAATGGCATAGTGAGCGATTAGCGTTTGAGAGAATTATAGAGAATGGTGAGCCAAAAGCAAGGAAATATATGGGAATTACTTTCGAACCCAAAGACCTATTATTTTGAGCTCCAATCAGGTTATATTTTCTGTTTCTTTCTCTCTTATCAAACAAGTTTGGTCTTCCTCAATATCTTCACTACCGTTCCTATCTTCCCTACCGCCTCTTTCGTTTCTAGCGTTCCTACCGTTTCTACCTTCTCTATAATTTCTACCGTATGTGCAATGACGCAATGTAGGCTATAGCAAGAGCATCTGCGGCATCATCTGGCTTCGGAAGTTCAGTGAGTTTGAGGATCATTTTCAGGGCTTTCTGGACCTGAGGCTTTTTGGCGAATCCATCGCCAGCGATTCATTTTTTCACTTGAAGTGGAGTATACTCGATCACAGAAATCCCTCGTCGAGCGAGTGTATAGAGCATGACTCACCGAGCATGGGCGACCTCGATCCCATTGGTTACATTTCGTAGGAAAAAAAGTCTTTCTATCCCGCAAATGACAGGTTGGTACGTTTCGATGAGTCACTCGAGGTCTTGTCCAATCTGTACGAGTCGCTCCGAAAGAGGAAGTCACGCCTTCGTTTCGATCACTCCATACTCGACCACGCGCACCGTCTTTCCTTCCTTTTCTATCAAAGCAAATCCGGTCGTCGCCGTTCATGGATCAAGTCAGAGGATGAGCATAGTGTAAAGAATAAATGAATGACGAATAACGGAAATGAATTCTTATTTATAAAAATCAAGAATGAAAAAAACAGGAAAGTTTTACTGCTGAAATTATATAGAAAAACTGAAATATCTGAAGTTTTCCTCTGAAAATATGCCACAATTAATGTATATATGTTTCGGATACTGTAAATCCAAAACACTTAGAATAGTACTTCGATTCGCTCTCATCACAAACTCTCCATGAAGACTATACCAGTCGATTCGACATAAAAAGAAGACCAAGGAGTGAGTTCTTGACCTGGAGGTTCCCCACCATAATGGCTCGAGTTTTCTTTGCTTCGATAAATGAGACCTTCTTTTCGTGGCGCTTCTTCGAAAATATTTCCATCTCGATAATCGCCTGGAATGGAACGAGAAAATCATCACCCAAGAGCGTTTCATGCATTTTTTGATTTTCGGAAAGCAAGAACTTCTGCAAGAGTTCAAGAAATGGAGTCGGAGGGGTTCAGGCTTTCATCTCACAAATAATCTGATAGAGGCGCCCACTGGAAAGATTATATCCCTTGTAGATGACATTTTCGATATCTACTTCAATGCCAGAATCCAGATGGTTTCGTAGCAGGATCTTATTCTGACGTACGTATTGTCGAAATGGTTCTGCGATATACATTTCGACTGAAGCATCGAATATCTTCTGGTAGCTCATTGACATCGCCGCGCCATCCATCTGTGGATACTTCTGAAGGGTAAACCACTGTAACTCTGCATCGATAAGACGTTCTACCGTCTTCGGAGGAGCCGATAGGAGGAGGTTTCCAAAGCAGTTTTCTATAGAATTTTCGAGAAGTACGAGTTGATCTCGCTCAAGGTTATTCTGAAAGGTATGTCGACTAAATTTCTTCACGCGTTCGGTCGCTACGACCTTGATGGATTCTTGAACCTGTCGTTTCATCCAAAGTGAAGAATTCTCAAGTTTTCGCTTGAGAACGGTTATTTCAGCAAGAAGTTCTTCTTCTCGAGTAGACATAAAAAATACTTATATACCCGAGTATATCATATTCTTTCCTACTCTGCAAATCCACGGATGATTTTATATATTTCACTGTAGAGCGCATCGAACCGAGCTTGGGTTTTGGCTTCCATATTGAAACGAAGGAGTGGTTCATTCGAACTTGGACGGAAATTCCACCAGCTGCCATCTGCGTATTCTACGGTGATACCATCAAATAGGTCATATTTCTCATGAGCATAGAGCTCTCTGAGCTTTGAGATCGCCCCCTTGGGATCTTTTACTTCAAAATTGGTCTCCTCGAGACTCACATATCGAACATACTGCTTACTGAACTCACTCACGGTCTTGCCGGATTCTGCAACCATCGAGAGAAAAACCATCGCAGCGACAATCCCACTATCCATAAAGTAGTTTTCTCGGAAAAAGTAATGAGCTGAGTGCTCTCCAGCAAAAGCAATCTGCTCGTCCTGCATCATACGCTCTCGGATGTACACATGTCCGACCTTTTCTCGAATATAGAGAGCTCATTTTTCCTCTACAAGATCTCGAAAGTTATGTGAAGTCACCGTATTCCCTATGAATTTTATCCCCTGATTTTCTTTCATAAGCTTATCGGCAATAGCTGCTGAGATCACAGCCGAGTTGACCATATTCCCCTGTTCATCAAGGAGAATCACCCGATCCGCATCTCCATCAAAAAGAAAGGCCACATCCGCATTTTGCGAGAGGAGTTTATTCCGGGCATCCTCGCGGTTTTTCGCCTCAATAGGAGAAGGATGGTGGTTCGGGAAGTTTCCATCGGGGTCGAGAAAGAGTGGAATCATGGTAAATCATGCTTTTTCAGAAAGTCTCGTCATAAAAGCTCCCGCGGAACCATTTCCACCATCCGCGACAATCGTATAACTCGAAAAATCGATACCCTTCCCGGTAAAACGGAGAATATGATCCACCCAATCCTCGAGAAGATTACGATACTCAATCTTCTCATCACCTATCACTCATCACTCATCACTCATTTTCTCCATTATTTCCACCATCGCTGGTCCATATTTTTTGAGATTGTATGGTTCTCCTGAGTGCGCAAGGGATTTCATCCCGTTGTACTCTTTCGGATTATGCGAGGCGGTAATCATAACCCCGGCTTCGATATCGTCATAATGACAGGTCGCAAAAGAGAGCATATCCGAAGAGCAAAGGCCTACATCAATAATCGTTGCTCCGGCACTATTCGCACCATGAATGAATGCTGTTTTCAAGGACGGAGAAGAAATGCGCGCATCATAGCCAAGAGCGATTCTTGTCTTTTGCGTCACCTTCGCAAATGCATATCCGAGCCGATAGAAGAAATCATCGTCGATATCTTGATCGTAGATACCGCGAAGATCATACGAACGAGAGAGAATGGAAAAATCTTTCATAGGAATACAAAGAGAAATATACTTTCAATATATCTATTCTGACGAAGAGGACAAAAGTATTTATACAAATTCATAAAATACGAAAGAAAGTCTATACATTTCCTGGTAATTGTATATAATCCAGTTCAATTATTTTCTATTGTTTTCGAGGCTCTATGCGAAGGATATATTCTCCAGTGGTCATCACCACACTCATTCTTTGAAGTCTCATATATTTGAGTGTAGAAAATCTCGAAGCTCCCGCTGTCATCCATAGGGCCGAAGCAACGAGTGATATAAAACTCACTCCCCTCGTACAAGATCTTCCTATTGATAACAACCAATCAAAGCCACAAAGTGATGAAATAACAGATACAGTCAGTACACTTCCCCCAACTCCTGAAATAAAAGCTGAGGAACTTTCCGGGACTACTATTTCTGAGGTGCCTCCAGGAAATGCTACGGGAAGTTCTATGATGGAAGAGCCCCTTCCGACTACGATACCTGCTATTATTCCTATTCTAGAAGCACCTACTACTTCGCCAGTTTGTATAGAAAAACCAAAGATTTTTGTTTTTATGTACCACTATATCCGAGAAAGTATGGATATCGATAACGACTCGACGCGTGAGCTCTCCGTTGACCCAAGGGTATTCAAGTCGCATATGAGTGAAGTAAGTGCCCTCAGAAATACAGGTAAAGTCGCTATTATCAGTACGGATGAACTCCGAAAGGACTTGAGTTCTAAATGTTTCCCGAATGCCAATATTTTCGTCTTTACCGTCGATGATGGTTGGGTCGATAGCTTCACGAGTCTTGCTCCACTGGCTTGAGTTTTCTCAGTTCCATTTTCTTTCGGAGTCATCAGTAGCAAGATTGATGTGCACGGTTTCATGACTTCAGAACAGGTTCGTATTCTCTGAGAGCATCCGCTTTTTACGATTGTTTCTCACTCCGTCAATCATGTCGATCAGTCGAAACTAACTCGAGAAGAGGAAAAAAAGGAGTTCTGCGAGTCAAAAGAAATACTCGAAAAGCTCATCGGGAAAACAATTTCCACCTATATCTATCCCTCCGGACGGATGTGAGACAACTCAGAAATTTTGGCAAAAGAGTGTGACTACAACCTCGCTTTTTCGACCAACTTCTGAGCCAATATTAATACGATGAATGACTATCTCAAGGTCAATAGGATACGAATGGACCATGATAAAAAAGCGAGTTTCTTCGAGGAAATCCTCTCAAAGTAATAAGTAATATCTCCTTATTTTTGAAGAGTTGCAATTCGGAGTGTTTCTACTGGAATAGATATTCAACAAGGGATTCCGAGATTTCATCTATTTTGTTCTTTTGGCTTTACACATTTCTTTACCCCCCCCCTGCCCCCTTGGAAGGGGGTTTTCAATTCTCTGTCATTTCAATCATTCTATCTTTCTAACGCCGTTCTTTATATCTGTCGTCCTCGTGTATACAGGAATCCAGTTTGTTATCTGATGGATTCCCGTTTTCACGGGAATGACAAAAGCCTCTTTTCTCCCTTTCCAGATTCACCCTTCTACTTTTCTACCTCTTCTACCTTACTACCTTTTCTATTGTCTCTAGCCTCCCCCCTCTTCTACCTTCTCTTTCGTTTCTACCCTTTCTACCATCTCTACCTCTACACATTCACTATCCTGTAACTCCTCGCTATAGCTACTCATTTTTGAACTGCTGTCCCCCATAGCATGGTATGCTTTGCGATCTTTCCAGCATATTTCTCAAATGGAGGATAGCAGTAATAATTCTGGTCTACTACGGTGATACTTTTTGGCTTTCCCTGTGTATCACGAGTGATATCGAGGAGAATGGCCACATGTTTCTTGTCTGCAGCGGCAAGGGCATAGTTCGATTTTCCATCGAAGTACGCAATCATCAGTCCTACATAGCTTGATGGAAGCATGCTCTCTGGGGTAGCACAAAACTCAGAAAGTGTCACTCCTGGTAACCACTTATCGGTGGGAGTATTACGTTTTCCAGAAATGGCCTTTGCAAGGGCTACACACTGTCATTTATACTGGGATCCGATTGCTATTTCAGAAAACTGAGCATATATACTATCCCCAGTATAACTCACCGTTCCTGGGTCTGGTACACATGCAAGGAGATAGAGATACTCAGTATCGATTTCAGCTACTGTTCATCATGGTTTTTTTGAGAGGAGGATTGCACCATTCGGGACTGGCGCCCAATACGAAAGAGGAATTCCCGAGAGGAATGGGAGAATATTCGGGTAGATAGATTGGAGTGGAGATGGCATAGGCGTTACTTAGAACTCGTGAGAAGGATTTTGATCCCGATTCCAGCAAGAAGGATTCCCATCACTTTATTGAGGTAGTACTGGATGGAAGAAATATGGGATTTTACATACCTGATATTCATAATCGTTGTCAGGATCATAAACCAGGACCCTACAATCGTCGCCATCATCGTCCCATAGAAAACCTGAGTGATTATAGAAGTAGTAGGGTTGATAACCTGCGTAAAGACCGAGAGGAAAAATATCGTCGCCTTCGGATTCATCACATTCGTCAGGAATCCCTCCCTGAGGCCCATAAGTAGGCTCTGATCTTTTCCGGTACTGATTTTCTGAGCTTCACCTCGTCCAGAACGTATGAGCTGAAAGGAGATATAGAGGAGATAGAGAGCTCCCAAGACCTTGATGATCGAGAAGAGGAGGATAGACTGGGAAATAATAAGCCCAATCCCCGCGATACAGTATGCCACATGTATGAAAACTGCGAGTCCGACTCCCAGGGCTGTCATATATCCAAGCCCTCTGGATTTCATAGCATTTTTCACAACGACAATCATATCCGGACCTGGGGAAATTGCGGCGAGAAGGGTGATAGATGCGAGGATAAATATTTCTGTCATGTAACTTATTAGTTAATAATAGTTTTAATTCTTGAGATTATAACTATATAGAAATATAATACTAAAGTACAATTTTCAAAACTTAAATCATCCAAAGTGGAATATCAATGTGCTATTTTATGACGCAATTTACGTCAAAGTTGCGAAAAAAATACAAATATAATTTGTTCGCATAAATCCTTTCACCAAATACTTATCATCTCATTATCTCTAAGTAAATCTTCACCTAAAGTTTTATCTTGAGTCCAGATTTTTTCATCTTGTCATTTTTGTTTTCTAGAAGAGATTACATCAACTTGGTTATTGGATAAGAAAGGTGTTAGATCCATAATCACTTTCTCGAGTTTTGGAACAAGAATATGCAAACATGAGATGTGGTCAGCATTTAAGAATTTTTCTATAGATACTTCTAAAATGTAAATAAAATCGTCTGTAAAAATACTCTTTTCTTTAAAGTAAGCTATTAAAGAATAAGAATTTAATTTCCCATTCAATAATAATGCACGAAATATAGGCACTAGATATATCTGAAGAATAATGCCTTGCGAAATTGCATATTGTTGATGAAACCAAGATATTTCTGGATCATGTCATCATTTAATGATATTTCAGTCTTTGCCTTCAGTTGATAGATTTGCAAATTTATACGAAAATGGCAGAGATTTCTCTGCTCTCTTTTTAACTTCTAGAAATGAGGGAAAAAGAAAAGGATGATGACCAATTAGATAGAAGCTATTATCTGCATCAACAATATATTTAATAAATTTCTCTATTTCAATTTTTTGATTTTCTGAAAAGTCATATGTAATCATGTGGGACTTAAAATCATCTGATTTTTTTATATTTGTTTCTCTAATTTTTTGCTTACAAAAAGATTTTTCTTTTGTATGTCCTTTTAGTTTATTAAATTCTAATAAAGCTTTTTTATAGGTTTCTGCTGCCTCCCAGAAAAGATAATCTTCTTCCTGTTCTTTTGCGATTTTTAATAAATCTTCTCACATATTTTTAAATTAACCCCTCAAATTCCTCCACCATCCGCTCTACTTCAGCAATACCTGCTTGATAGAAGTCTGGTGAAGCGATATCGATCCCATAGCGACCGAGGAGGTCTCGTGGTCGCTCTGAGCCTCAAGCTCGGAGGATATCCTTGTAGTCCTCTACTAATAGAGACTTTTCGACGTGGACCTTGTGATAGAGTGAGAAAGTGAGGAGATTCCCAAAAGCATAGGCATAGCAGTAGAATGGTGTATGGAAGATGTGTGGGATCATCGACCATCCGGATTCGTCGGCGGCCGTTGTATCATACTCGACAATCCCATCATAGAGTTTCTCTTGTTCAGCTCGCCAGAGGAGATTGAGTTCTTTGTACGTGAGCTCTTGTCCGCTATGGATCTCTTGATGAATCTGACGTTCAAATACGACATACTGTACCTGGCGAAATATGGTTGCAAAGATATCACCGAGTCGTTCATTGAGGTAGTCTTTGTACACTTCGGTCGATATCATCGTTTTTACTTTCTCACCGAGAAGCATTTCTGAGAATATCGAAGCCGTCTCTGCGAGTGAAAGTGGAGAGTCATAGACTGGCCCTTCTTGGACCTGGGAAAGGTGACCGTGGATCGCGTGTCCGAGTTCATGGGAAATCGTCGAAACATCGCGAAGTTTCCCGGTGAAGTTCAGGAGGACGAAACTCTCCTGTCCCTTCTTATAGCTCGCGAAGGCTCATCCTCGTTTCCCGGGCTTCGGGAAGGCATCAATTCGTCCCTCTTGGATCATATCAAGTGAGTAGTCATAGAAATCCTGATCGAAGTCCTTCATCACCGAGAGATGCAGGTCAAACGCCTCATCAAAGGTAAAATCCTTGTCCGACTTCCCTATCGGCGCCCCGACATCCCAGACAGAAAAGAAGTTTCAGGTTTCAGGTTTCAGGTTTCAGGTTTGAGAAGGAAGTGAAGTCTCTGGTTCTGAACTTTCAACTGGTAACCTTCAACCTGTAACTGTTTTCAATCCCAGCATCTTCGCTTTCGCTTCGAGAAATCTTCTATAGAGTGGATACGCTTTCTCAACTTCAGAGAGGAGCATATCTACGACTTCATCGTCCATTTCTTCTGAGATATTGCGCTGTGACATAACGCCCTCATATCCACGAAGACGGATTTCAGAAGACCAGTTTTTGACGATACTCGTATAGATGTTTCAGAGGGTAATCTGATTTTGCTTGGTATTGTAAACTTTACGAATCGATGCATATGCTTCTTTTCGTATACTCCTATCCGTATGCTGACGATAGCTTCGTACCTCTTCTTCAGTCAGAGTTTTTTCTTCCCCATGGATATGCATCTTGAACTCATACGAACCCGTCAGCTCGTCATGGAGTCCATTGGCAAGTCCCATCGGGCGAGACTTCATATTGAGCACATACTCTTCCTTTTCAGAGAGGATATAGCGAATATTGTCTGCAGTGCTGACGAGATCGTTTTTAATTCCAGCAAGGAGTGGATCACGAGACCACTCCATAATCCTTTCTATTCCGATTGTCTTCCACGCCTGAGAGATAAAAAGGAGGAGATTTGAAGCTTCGATATAGACGTAGTCAACTTCCCCGCTCTTTTTCTGGACTTCCGTATCCTGCGTATCGAGGGAAGAGAGGTAGAAGAGATAGTAGCTCGGCTCTATCAGGGCATCTGAGAGTTTTTCGTATTCTTGATAGAACTCATAGATCTCCTTCGCGGTGGTAAAGGTGGGAAGTGTTAGTTCATATTTTTTCGCAAATGCTTGCGTTGCCGGCATGATATTGGCAATATCAGCGATAAATTTCGGATCATCAAGTCCAGAGTAAAAATATCGAGAGAGGTTCCAGGTTGTAGGGTAGGGCATGAGTAGTCAAAATAGGTAGGATAATAAATAGTGAGCTCGGCTAGGAAACACTTTTAACTTTTAACTTTTAACTTTTAACTTTTAACTTTTAACTTTTAACTAAATTGAGTATATGAAAATTCTCACTATTTGGAAGATAAAATTCTTATTTTTCTATCTCGGTAAATCTCTGGACTTGCATTCCTACATGGGTAACAATATCGTACCAAAGTGAGAGTGGGCGAGTTACAAAGTCATATCCATATGCCCAAGAATCTTTTGGAACATTATAGAGTGGACGATAGAGTACCATTGCCTCATTTGTCTCTGAGTGAACGGCAATTCCAACAACCTCATAAGTATGAAGATTGGTACCATCAGACTTGTAGTGACGCCAGTGAGATCCGGGAGTAGGTATTTGCATACATGCATTATAATAGTATCAGAAAAATGTAAACCCTAAGTCATCTCTTGATTCAGGAAGTGAGCTAGATCATTAGTAAGTTGCTTCGAAAGATCCCATCTCTTCGGATCACGGTACTTCGAAGCCACTTCTATCTGAATAGCATCTACTTGCTTTTCCTCTGCGTGGAAACGCGTGATATGACCCGCATCAAAGTCATCATCCTTGTCACTTCTGAGAGGTCTATCGGAAGGAAGGAAAACGACATATCATTTCTCCCTGAGGAAACAAGCAAGGCGAATATCTCTATCAGATGTTATTGATATACTTCTCCTATTCCCAGTTCAAAGTATGATATCATATCATCAAACGGGTGCATATTCTGGTTGTCGGGAGAATCAGTGGATATCGAGGAGCAAAGCTTGAACCGTATAAGACTTTGCTCTTATAAGTTCTTGAGAAAGTGAATGATGGAATCGAGCATATGAGGAGGTAACTCGAGGATCACGAAATGCAGGCTCTATCTTCATAGGTCCATTTTCGTAAAATCGGTACTCTCTCCCGTCAATATGTCGATTATAGTCGACGATAGTTCTCGGGAGAAGTCAGCGTACGAGCGAAGCAGTACGCGTACTTGTAAAGAGTGCCCTTCAGAGATTCCATGTAGACAGATCTCTCACGGTCGTAACTTTGTCTCATCGATCAAGAAATACACCTTCATAGCTAAATCGACTCGCTCCATCATGAGCAACGCTAATTACAACCGAGGGATTTCTCCGACGGAGTTGCAGAACAAAATCATATTGACGAGTTTTATATTCATTTGAGTGCATATGAAAGAAAGGTAGTTATCGTGGAAGTTTTTGTTTCGTTATCTGAGAATTGAGAAATATAGTGACCTGCATACCTGTTTCAAAAATAAGTGACCGTAATATCCTCGGAAGCTTCGCCCTGAAAGAAAGATCACTCTGAGTAAGTGTATATGCAGAAGCCTCGGAAATTCTGAGCGCTACTCGAGCAGCATCTGCTCTTTTATAAGCTGATTCTTGGTATCTATCTGGTATGGCGGCAAGGACAGTTAGCGGAAGAAGAGACATAGGATTTATGAATGTAAAAATAAAAAAACACCCGAAAAACGGGTGTTTGAAAGAACTCAAAAACCCGTTAGGAATCTGATGAGCCTATAAAACCTGACCACGTGATGAGGCGTTTTGATATTAACATACTTGGATAATATAGAATCTCGAGAAAAAATCAAATATTTATGCCATCCACTCGACGATATCCTGAATCTCATCATGAGAAATCGTATGACCTATAGGATACATCTTGACGGTGGGTACGACAACAAGACTCTGTATATATCCTTTGGTTACTTGGAGACCGCTAATCGGCATCATCGTATCCTCGCTACCATGCCCGAGAAATACCTTTTTCCCGATATATTTACTTATATCTACAGACGAAGTATCGATTTCTGAGAGAAGTCGGCCCGAAAGAACGATAATCCCACCGAGTTTTTCTGGTGATTTCGAGAACGTATACAGAGACAGGATAGCCCCCTGACTAAATCACATCAAGAAGATATTCTCAGATACTATATTATATTCCTCTCGGATTTTATCAATACACGCAATAAATTCAGTATACCCACGGTCGACATCTGCTAGCTGGTAGCGTGGCTTTCCATTCGAAAAATCTACCGGATACCAGGCAAACCTCCCAGCTCAGAGGATAAAAGGTCAACGCAAAGAGTATATCAGATACTCCCCTGGAAAATCCTTCGAAAGAGCAAATAGGTCACTCTCGTTCGATCATACTCCATGGAGCATAATGATACACTTCGTGGAAGGAGTTATATTTTCTGGAATGTGGGAGAGATAGTGCATAATAATGCTTGTTAAGATATAGAAATTTTCTTCGCGTTGATATATTTTAGAGTAATTGGAGCCTCGGTAAAATATCCTCTATTCTTTCTGGGTTTTCATTCATCCATTTACCGATCATATGAGGAGCACCTGGTATAACGATACGTTTTTTATTGGCAAGTGGAGCACTTTGCATGATGATATCATTTACTCATTCCGGTATCACGTTATCATTTTCAGGAGTGAGTAAAAACAGAAAACCTTTATATTCTGCTAGTATTTCGGTTATATTACTCTGCTTCCAGCTCTCTGGTGTACGTATAACACTACTAAATGCTTCTCAAAATGGTATATCTATAGCTTCATGGTGGTATATTCCAGGAGCAAATAAAGTAATATGCCGAACCTCAAAATCTTCTGTAAGTCGTATTGCGACTTCTCCGCTCATACTAAATCCGACTATCTGTATTTCCGTATCTACATCAAGATATTTATAAGCCACTTCTCTTGCTTCGATGATTCGTTTCCGGATCGAGGATACCTCATTCGAGGAGCTCTTTCCATGTCATGAGAAGTCCAGTACCAGAGTAGGGATTCATTTTTTATAAAGAGCATTTCTCAGTCCTGTCGTCCTCGTTATATCCGACGCTCAGGCACCATGCAAAACCAGAGTCCTACAAGGAGTTCAATCGATAACATACTTCTCATAGTATATGGATTCGTTTCCAATCCGACAGAAATCTTTTAGTAAATTCATATATAAAGTATGTAAAAAGAGAATCTCGTACTATGTGGAAAAGTATTGACCATAAGTCTTAACTTCAAGTTTTAGTTTTTCTGGAATTATATCTATTCACTGATTATATTATTTCTTAGTACCTATTCTTCAGATAAAGCTGATATAGTCATATAAAAAAAGCAATGCTATTGGCAAGAACAAGTGGATTCGAGGATGTGCCATAACCCTATGTAGCCCATAGAATGCAATTAATAATATAGACTATAATCATACCTAAAGATACGCTTTTCATATCCTTCGTCTTTGCTCCTTGTATTACTTGAGGAACCATCATGAATGTCCCAGTTATTGTTGCTATGTACCCGATGATTTCGATTGACATAGTATAGACATTATTATTTCTCCAGCACTGCCTTGATCCTCCTCACTCAAGCACTACTTGACTCTTCTTTGATAATCTTGAATCTTCCCATCGTTTTCGAGTTCTCGACATGCGGACCACCACAGAGTTCACGTGAGTAAGTCACTCCATTCGCTCCGACCATCGAGTACACTTTCACGATGTCAGGATACTTCTCCCAGAAGGCTCACTCGACTCCTGAGTTCTTCGCTTCCGTTTTATCCATATTTGTCATGGTGACCGTCAATCCTGACTCTATAGCTTCATTCACATACTGCTCTACGGCTTTTATTTGTTCTGGGGTCATCTTTTCACTCTGAGTAAAATCGAATCTGAGACGCTCAGCTGTGATATTCGACCCGGCTTGATGGACTCAGTCTCCGAGTACTTTACGAAGTCCTGCGAGCATCAGGTGGCACGCTGAGTGAAGGGCGGTCGTCTCCGCTCCATCATCAGCAAGTCCTCACTTGAACTTCCCTACCGCTGCGGTACGAGAGAGCTCTTGATGCTTCTCAAATGCTTGTGAAAATCCATTCATATCGACTTCAAGTCCCGCCTCTCGAGCCAGCTCGACCGTCATCTCGATAGGAAAACCGTACGTATCGAAGAGGGTAAAGGCTCGATTCCCTGAGATTTTAGTGATTTTTTGTCCGGTTTTTTCTTCCGCGAGCTTCATCCCCATTCGGATTTTTTCGAATTCTCGAACCCCGTCCTTCAGGGTTTTACTGAACTTCCCTTCTTCGATATTGAGCTCATTTATAATCTTTTCAGCATTAATTTTGACACTTTCGTAGATACTTGAAAATTGTTCGATATACATACTCGCGATTTCTGTCACAAATTGTTGCTCATACCCCATCTTATAGGCCTCTCGGATAGCACGGCGGATGAGACGACGGAGGATATATCACTGATCGACATTTTTTGGTATGACACCATCTGCAATCATATGGACAGCAGTTCTGATATGATCAGCCATGATTCTCCCCGAACGCTCAGAATATACTCAATTCCATTTTAAAACTTGAGTTTTTATAAGATTAATAACACTACTAAAACAATCAGTCTCGTAAACACTCTTCATCCCATTGAGTGTGACAGTACATCGTTCTATACCCATACCAGTATCAACACACTGAGCTGGAAGATTCTCAAGAGTACTGGCATCGACTCTATTGTACTGCATGAAGACATTATTCCAGATTTCCATCCACATTTTGGAATCGGTTCCCTTGTTCGAGCCTTTTGGTGGTTTTCATTCTCCCATCCAGTAGAATATCTCAGTATCTGGTCAACAAGGTCATGTAGGACCAGCTGCCCACCAGTTATCTTCAGCAGGAAGGTAAGCGATCTTATCTACCGGCATACCGATATCTTTCCAAATCTGTGCTGACTCTTCATCTCGTGGAGCATTGGCATCTCACTCAAATACAGTGACAGATATCATCTCAGGATCCAGAGCGAGCCAATCCTTCGAAGTGAGGAACTCCCAACTCATAGCGATCGACTCTTTCTTGAAATAGTCACCGAGTGACCAGTTCCCAAGCATTTCGAAAAAGGTGAGATGCGTATCGTCACCGACATCATCGATATCCCCTGTTCGCACACACTTCTGCACATCAGCAAGGCGTTTTCCAAGAGGATGAGGCTCTCCGAGAAGGTACGGGACGAGTGGCTGCATCCCTGCAGTATTAAAGAGCACTGACGGATCATTCTCAGGAACCAACGGCGCTGACGGGATGATTGCATGGTCTTTCGAGCGGAAAAAATCAAGATATTTTGCTCTGATTTCTGAGGAAAGGATAGTTGGCATAGAATAATGGGTAATTTCCGAGAAAGTATAGTGAAAAACTCATGGAAATCCACTCAAAATTTGACAATAAAGTCCAAATTACAAACTTTATCAAACAATATTCTCTGTTCAATGCAAGAAAGAATTTACTGCTTTTTTTGCTTCTTTTTCATGTGTAGGGTATACTTTTTCTATATCCTTGGTCAGAAGGAAGCTTTACCCTCTAAGAAATAAGACCGAATGCGGTTTTATTTCCATTTCTTAGTCTATTTTTTATGGAAGATACCTCTCCCACCTCATGACTTCCTGAAGAGGAAAATCTTGAACTCACCTGAGAACAAGAAAAAAGAGATAGTACCGTGATCATATCCGTTCAGACGAAGTTTGATGGATACAGACTCAAGAACTTCTATCTCACGAATTCACTTCAATGATTTGTTTGGATGATATTCCACTTCTCTGTTGTGTTCTTTTTTACATTTCTTCTCAAAAGCGTCGCTCTGGTAGGTATATTTCTCGGATTTGCGAACTTTGTTTCCTTTCTCCTCGACGTTCCTCTGGGAATCATACAACGCTACATTCCTACAAAGAAAATGTTCATCATCGCTGCTATCTCTCAACTTATTGCGACAGGAATATTTTTTAGCTTCATCTTTCACTTTTTCAGTATTCTCCAATATGCGAGTGGATCGATCACACCAGAATCTCTTACTGGTGCTAAGGATTGGTTTTTCAATAGCGCTATCAACTGGGTTGGAGTGATTATCGCATCGCTCTGCTACGGTCTGACAAAAGAGATAAATGATGTCACTACCTATGGTTATGTCCTCTCTCATGCTGATCCGAGTGAATATGCAACTATTCTGGCACGTAACAATATCACCTTCTGAATTGGTTCACTAGTTGGTCTCGTTCTTTCATGAGTGGTACTGAGTTTTAATCCGGCATTTGCTGTGGTCATACTCGGTGTTGTTATCACAGGTTTTCTGGCATTTACCGTAAAATTTTTCGATAATTCTTTGGACTCTGTATCGATAAAAGACATCGATACCTTTCGCGTATCTGTACAACGATGGAACAAGGAACATGTGAAAGAATACATCGTAGAAACCATACAAAAAGCTGATCTCGCCAAGGTCATACAAAATGTGAAATATCTCATGATGAAGCCCAAACAAACACAAGAATCAGAGAAAGTTCCTTGGAAGAGTATCTGAGTCTCTACAAAAAAAGAGTTCGGTATTATATGGAGTATTTTTTCACATAAACCTCTCTATATGAATATGGTATGGTCTATTTCACTGGTGCTCATATTCGGGTTTTGGGATACTTTTGCGTCGAGTTTCCTCCTCGACTTTCTCGATAAGATCAAGAATGGATGGAGCTACATCCTCCTCGCGATAATCGGTGTTCCTGGTATTGTCCTCCAAGAAACAGCCAGTAAAATCGGGCAAAAAATCGGAATAAAAACTATTGGTATTATCGGCCTCTGACTCTCATGAGTTTCGCTTATCTTCATGGGAGTTCTAGCACTCGGATCAAGTCCGAGCCCCATACTGATCATCTGTGTTGCCCTCGTCAATAGTCTCGGGTATGCCTGTGGAATGTCAACCGGACAAAATCAATTTCTTGATATCTACAATCGTGTCTATGCGGAACATGAAAATCTCACTGAAGTTGATGCCAATGCCTCTTCTGGACCAATAAAAGTTATACAAAATATGGCAAATGTGATTGGTCTAGTATTCTGATGACTCCTTGTCTGACTTGGGTTTCCCGCATTCTTCTTTATATTTTGACTCACTGTCATCGCCGTATTCTGATGGACTATCATGAAAAATAAAGAGATACAACTATAGTCTAGAGCCATTTGAGCTACAACAACAAATCCTCAATCTATCGAGTCGAAGTGTCGAAGAGATGATTATATAATATGAAAAGTGAAGAATTTAGAATAAAAAATATTAGAAAAACAAAGAGGCAGTATGAGAAAATGATGGGATGAAATTCTGTGGACTCTCTGTAAGTTCGTTTCTAAGATTTTCTGGAGAAATCCATCGTATTGCTTCAACTTCATCTTTTTGAATCTTGAAAGTCTCTATAGGGAGATCGATTACTACAGTAAACCACTGAGTGAAATGAAGATATTCTATCTCTGTTTTTGTCTTTGGTCAGAGAATGGGATAGATTCGCGATATCCCTATTTCTTCTTCAGTTTCTTTGATGATATTTTCTTCATAGGTTTCATCTTTTTCTACAGTACCAGCCACCGCAGGTCACCAAAGGAGTGGATGTTTCTTTTTTGATTTATGACGTTGTGCGAGGAGAATTTCTCCTCGACTATTGGTCACCCAGAGAGCCGATACACGATACCGATCATGTAGATCGAGTGTAGAGTTTTCTTTGTACGTCAAGATGTTATCGTCTTTATCGACGATAGGTATGAGTGGCATAGGTCAGTATTATACATAAAATAATAAAAAATCCACCCAAAATTTGACAATAATACTACTTATTCTGTTTCAGGAGAAAAAGCATAAATCAACACATTCTTTTTTGCGATTTTTCCCAGTTTACGATATGATAGTAAGAATTACCTAATACTCGTTATTATGCAGGCCTTTTTCCTTCTCTTTCGTATCCTCTTGCAGGTTCGTTACCGTATCACTCTTTCTGGTACCGAACACCTCGAGACGGATGCCCCGCTCGTTATCTTCCCGAATCATCCAGCTCTGGTTGATCCGATTATCCTCTCCGCATTTCTCGGCAAGTACAAGATCCTCTCTCCCGTCGTAACTGAGACGTATTTTCATACGCCAGGACTCGAACCCCTTCTGAAAAGAGTGTGAGCCATACCCGTCTGAGATATCGCTCGCGGGGGTACTATAGAGGATGTCAAAAAAGCATTTCTCGGTATCAGCGAATGACTCAAGTCTCGGAAAAATGTACTTCTCTACCCTTCAGGACATATCTATGTCCAGCCATTTGAACATATCGTCGGGAAAAAGATGGGATTCGAAGTCATCAGAGAACTTCCGAAAGATGCAAGAGTCATCTGTATACGAACCAAGGGGCTCTGGGGAAGTATGTGGGGAAAGGCCTATACAGGAGATTCTCCGTCGCTCGCGAAGATAATCCCGACTTCAGTCGGTATGATGCTAGCGAATCTTTTTTTCTTTATGCCGAAACGAGACGTATCGATTACGATTGAGGATATGACAATGGAAGTGAAGAAATGGCACAAAAAAGGAATAGATAGTTTCAATAAAAATCTAGAGGATTACTACAATGAGGGATGAGAAGAACCCTGCCGATTTATCAGTCACTATTTCTTTCGAGACAATACTGTAGGGAAAACTGAACCAGAGAATATTGTCGGATCGGTGAAGGAAATCAATAATTCGAGCTCGGTGCCTCGTGAAGATATTCCGGATGAAGTTTATGATAAAATAATCGAAAAGATTTCAGAAATAAAAAATATCGAAGAAGAGGAGCTCTCATATGACACAAACCTTATCCTCGACCTTCACGCAGACTCACTCGATATGGCAGAAATCAAGGCTGCGATCCAGATGGAGTTTCCGTGAACCTCAAACCCTCCTATCCCAAGCCTAAAAACTATAGGGGATTTTTGTACGATGGCAGTAGGGAGATCTCCCGTAACTGAGACGCTGAAACCCTGTCATTTCGAAAAGGTAAGTAGTGAAAGTATTGTACTCGATATCAATCCAGAAAAAGACACCATACCTTCATGTATTGAGAAGATCTGCCGAAGTGATCCAAAGTCCCTCTTTCTCTATGATGGAAATCTTGGAGAAATGACTCGAGGAGACTTCCTCCTGAAAACTTATGTAATTGGCGAGTATCTAAAAAAGTATAAGGCTCATCGAATCGGAATCATGCTCCCCTCTCTTGGAGCTACCAGTCTTCTCCTGACCGGAACCTATATAGCGGGGAAAGTCCCGGTAATGCTCAACTGGACGGTCGGGGAAAGATCATTTGCGCATTGTATGGAGTTTGCGAATATCGAAACTATACTCACGAGTCGACGATTTTATGAGAAAATTACCTCTCCCTGGCTCTCTGCCTTTGAGGGAAAGATGGTGTATATCGAGGATATCCTCAAAGATATTTCTCCGAAAACGAAACTGATGGCACTCATCAATATGAAGCTCTCTCGAAGAAATGAATGAGGGAAGGAAGCGGTGATTCTTTTTACTTCTGGAAGCGAAGCCCTCCCGAAAGCCGTATCCCTCACACACAAAAATATACTTACCGATATCCTAGGGGCACTCGAGCTTGTGCCATTCAAGAAGTATGAAACACTTATCGGCTTCCTGCCCCCGTTTCATAGTTTCGGATTTACGATCAATACTATTTTTCCACTCATTGCCCCTATACAGGTGGCCTATACTCCAGATCCGAACGATGCTCGAACTATCGTCGAGTGTATCGAACATACTCATGCCAGTATACTTCCTGCGACACCGACGTTTCTCAGGATGATTCTGAGAGAAGCTGATGAGTGACTTGAGAGTCTCAGATATGCCTTCGTGGGAGCTGAGAAGTGTGGAGATGAGGTTTTTGATTTGTTTCATACGAAGTGTCCGGATGGAGTTATCCTTGAGGGGTATGGAATTACTGAGTGTAGTCCGATCGTGACCATCAATCCCCTTTCAAAACAGGTAAAATGAAGTGCCGGTAAATTCCTTCCTTCACTCTCTTATTCGATACGTGATATCAATACGGGGAAAGAAGTAAAATCTGGAGAGCAATGAATGATTTACGTTTCTGGAGATTCTATATTTGAGGGGTATCTTGATACAGAAATCGAAAGTCCGTTTGAGATTTTTGATGAGAAACAGTGGTATAAGACCGGAGACCTCGGATACGTCGACACTGAGTGATACCTCTTTATCACGGGAAGACTGAAGCGATTTGTGAAAATTGCAGGAGAGATGATTTCTCTTCCCTTCATCGAAACCATCCTCCTCGAAAAGTATGGAAATCCTGAGGTGACGAGTCTTGCCGTAGAGGCACGAGAGGTCGATGGGACGACGATTATTGTGGCATTTACTACCTTCGAAGTCACGACAGCAGAGCTCAACGAATATATACATAGCCATGGGGCGAGCAATATTATCAAATTTTCTCACGTGGTCAAACTCGAAACCATCCCGATTCTTGGTACAGGAAAAACAGATTATAAGCAGTTAAAAAGTAAAATATAACATTGACTCTATGAAATCCTACTTGCGCATTCTCTGAAGATTTATCCTCGTACTTTTCTTAATGTTCATATTTTATATAGGTGGTTCTATAGCGATTTCGTATATATGAAAGATATCCAATGTACAACTGTGAGTAAATGAATGATCTCTTTTTGAGAATATTGCAAGCAGAAATCTTGCCTATAGATTTACTCCATCAAGTATGTCGGGGGCAGCTATAGGTAATGTATTACTAGTTCATGGATTTGCTGCTTGGTGAATGACATGGAAGGATCAAGAAATACTTTTTTCGCAACATTGATACGATGTATATAGTTTGGACCTTCCACCATTTGGCATGAGTGATGTCTATCCTGATGAATTTTATTCTCGTGAATGACAAGCTCAACTTATAAATCAATTTATATCTCAGAAAAAACTAAAAAACATCATACTGGTAGCTCACTCATATGGATGAAAAGCAGCACTAGAATCCTATATGAAGGAACCATGAAATTTCTCGAGTATGATTCTTCTCGATGTAGCGCTCTGATTCCCACGTGATCCAAACCAGGTATTTTCAATTCCCTCATGACTACCTTGATTTATACTCACCCATAATTTCCTGAGAGATATGATTATGCGCTATTTAGTAACGAATAGCTTTATTGGGACGAAAGCACTTCAAACTTTTTTGTATGATCCTGCATCTCTCACAAAAGATAGACTCTCAATCTACAAATTACCGTTCCAAATTAGTGGAAAGTGAGAGAATGTATGAGATTGGCTTGCTTATATTTCTACACATCCGGAGTCTTGATTGAGTACGGACAAGATTCAATACAATAATATTCATATTCCTACCTTATTGATATGGTGAAGGGAGGATACGATTACACCTCTGGCACAATGAAAAGAGCTTCATCGTATGATTCCTTGATCTGAAATGGTAGAAATCGAAAATGTCAATCATATTCCTCAAATCGAAAATCCCACAAGAGTAAACCAAATCATTTCTGGATTTCTTGCAAAACTTCGACATTAGAGGTACAATTTAGCTATTATATATAACTTATTTTTATATGACTCAAATAATCGAAGAGGTAACTCGTCTATTTCCGGTAGATGTTGATAGCATTTTTCAACCGAAGTCGTATCAAGAAATTCAAGAGCTAATAAAACAATATCCTGGAAAGATTTCTGTATGAGGAGGAAGATATAGTATGTGATGACAGACTGCCGTCACTTGAGGAGCTCAGATCGATATGAGACAGATGAATCATGTCGTCCACTTTTCAAAAGAAGAAAAAATAATTACTGTGGAAACATGAATTACTTGGAGAGATATACAGGAATATATTGATCCGTACGACCTGTCTATTATGACGATGCAAACGTATTCAAATTTTACTGTCTGATGATCTCTTTCTGTAAATGTTCATGGAAGATATATCTGATTTGGGCCGCTCATTCTCTCTATTCTGTCTCTACAAGTAGTGCTCGCTGATGGATCGCTCATGACTGTATCACGGAGTGAAAACAGCGATATTTTCTTTGGAGTTATCGGCGGATATGGAGGAATTGGCATCATCGTAGAAGCGACTCTCAAATTGAAAGAAAATACAATGCTTGAAAGAGTATACGCTGATATGGATGTAGAGAAATACGGAGATTTTTTTCGAGAAAATATACGAGATAATAGAAATATCATTTTTCACAATGGGGATATCTATCCTCCTCATTTTTCTCAAGTACGAGCTACAAGCTGGCAGACTACTGACAAAGATGCTACGACAAAAGATAGACTCATCCCGAGAAAATCGAATTATGCTCTCCATAGAAGGATCTATTCATTGATGGCACATGCCCAAGGCTTTCTGTCTCGGAAAGATTATGGCAAATGGATGAGAGAGCATATTATCGACCCTCTTGTATACAGAAGATCAGAAATACATACGAGAAACTATGAAGCAAGTTACGATGTCGCAGAGCTTGAGCCGAAATCGAGAATAGATGACACCTATGTGCTCGAAGAGTACTTTTGCCCAGTTGAAAAGATAAATGAGTTTGTTCCGAAAATGAAAAAGATATTCCAGAGATACAATGCAAATATTATCAATGTATCAATACGACATGCTCTTCCAGATGATGGATCAGTCCTTGCTTGGGCTCAAGAAGAAGTATTTGCTTTTGTAGTATACTATAACCAAAAAACTACTGTATCCGCAAGAAGAGAAGTAGCTGTATGGACGCGAGAACTTATCGATGCAGCACTCTCTGTATGAGGAAGGTATTATCTCCCTTATCAACTTCATGGTACGCTTGATCAAGTAAAAAAAGCATATCCTCGATTTGATGAGTACTGTTCACTTAAAAAAAAGTATGACCCGAACGGAAAGTTTTCGAATAGTCTTCTTGAGAAATATTATTTCTGAGCTGAGAAAGTACCGAAAGTACTTTCATCAAGATTTCATACGGTGTTTGATGCTCCACTTTGGAGAGATAGATTTTATACATTCCTCGAAAATATTTTCCATATTGCTCCCACTTCCATACTACATAGTGCTATCTGGGATATCGTAGAGAAATATAAGACCGATGAGGAGATATACCAAAAAATACAAACAAATCTCCCTTCCTTAAAACCATTTCTAGCGGATATGAGATATGGTATTGTTGCCCTCAAAAAACAAAAAAATGAAATAACCCACGAAGCAAAAACCCTACTAACAGATCAGAAAATAACTGGTTACCTTGAGATATGAGGAGCGGGAAGGTACATCGGTCCTATGAGACGAATCTGCAATATGAACGGTCCTCTTTATCTCATATCAGATGAACCCATAGACTACGCTCCTGTGAGGATTCTAGAGCGGGGGAAGCTACCTCAATATAATACGAGGAAATTGACATATACGAGTGATGATTTTTCACAAATACCGGATGATAGCATCGAATGTGTAACGATTTTTATCGGACTTCATCACTGTCCGCTTGATAAACTAGAAGATTTTATCTCTACTTTTGTAAAAAAGATGAGAAATGGTGCACACCTTCTGCTTCGAGATCATAATGTAGAATCAGATATCATGCATACATTCGTTGCTATTGCTCATGATATATATAATGCTGGAACAGGTATACCATGGGATATCAATCAAGAAGAACTTAGGTATTTTCGAAGTATCTCAGAGTGGAAAGAAATACTTCTCAATCATGGACTCATTTTTTCTGGAAAAGAACTGCTTCAGGAAAATGATCCTACTGTTAATACCCTTATGCATTTTATAAAGAAATAAGCATGAAAAACCTACGAATATTCCTGAGACGGCTTATAAAAATACTACTTTCCTGTATCGTACTTGTTTTAACTACTGGAATAGTTATATGCATATTTTCATATACATACTATTCTGTAGGGTATCATTCGATAAAGGAAACTGATAAAACAGTGTTTTTTTCTGGAACTTCAAGAGAAAATATCATTCTCACTGATTCTGGATCATCAAGAAGAACCGGGAACACATTTATGAGTATTCCAGAATGGTATATCGTATCTATATCTGAGGACTACACGGACTGGCTTGAATGAGGAAACAATCCTAGTAATTTTCCCTACTTTTCCTACCTACGAGACTATTGGATACTCTACGGAAAAATAACTGCCCTCATGGATGGAAACATTCCCAGAGACTATGAATACCATATGATGATTCAAGTAATAGGAGTCAGTACTACACTCGAATTTGGACTCAAGTGAATATATGAGAATAGCATAGGAAGACTTACTTCCCTTCTCTCTTTTGATACTCCTGAGGATCAATATTATACTCAAATATCTAGAAAATATGTAGATTTTATCCTCTTACGTCCTTGGTATGAGTTTGATTATTCCGCTGCACTTTGAGGATTTAATTTTTCACTTTCCCATAATTTTCTACGATCAATGGAACGATACATCTTATATTCTCTCGAATTTTGAGTAAAGAAGTTTTATGCAAAAATTATAGAGGACGCCACTCACTCATCATTTGCAACTCCTGATACCTGGACAGAAGTTCAGTGAGTGTTTGATACTTGATCTATGTATTGAAATCCGGAAGTTATACAAAAAACATCAGGTGGGATAAAGATACTTCGATACTATCCGTTTACCACTACTCTTCCGAAAATAATAAACCATTCCTGATCACAGGTCGAAACTATCGCTTGAAATAAAAAAATCATGGTTGAGTATACTTCACAAGATACGAGTGGTATTATATTATCTATTCCTATTCCGGTAAGCCCCCTCATATCTAGAAATTTTCTATATACCGAGGTATCAAAACTCTCTTCATTGATACACCAATCAGGATCAATACTTCAACATATTTACGATTTTTAGATATGAAATCCTACTCTTCCATACTCATTTCAATCGATAACGACTTCGAAACAGCACTCCAATCATTCAAAAATGATCCGCTCTTTTGAAGCGAACAGACCCTCTATACAACGGATGATAAAAGAAGGATAGCTCGCCTATGGAAAGATATAGTTTTACCTTTTCTTAGACTCAGGGGAATTATACGTAGCCTATATTGGAGATCATTTTTTACTCTCGGAAGTAAAAATAGTTTTGTAGTAAAGTATGCGGCTATTACCACGTACTACAATATGCTATATGAACTTCGAAGTATTTTTGGTCCGCATGAAGAATTCCTGAGACAGCACCTCGATGACACGTTCCTTGAAAACTACTCGACCCTCGCTCGATACATGTATCATGCTAGATTTATAGCCGTACTCCTTTATCCTCGAGAATATTTCCTCAGTCTCAAGGATGAGGTAGATGAAAATCTTTCTCCTCTTTTCGAAAGAGAAGAAAAGGCTACCTGAAATTTCGAACAAAGATTTTCTCTCGATGCTATCAATACCTATTACCATTTGAGATATCGTCTTGGACTTTTACTCACTTGGATAGCAAAACATGGGTGAAGGCTCATGATGTACATACATTTTTCACGAAGGAAAAATGGTCTCATACGAAAAGAGCATCTCAATACACTCCTAAACAGCATGAAGCCCTGAGATATCCTCCTGACGCGAAGAAACTGGGCAGCCACAAACCTCAATATCCCGGGATTCTGGAAACACATGGTGATGTACTTGGGAACTGGAAAATTTGTAACGAGTCAATTCTCAGAAACGAAAAAACTCTGACTCAAAGATACCACACACTATATCATCGAAGCCATTGGTCTTTGAGTGCAGATTATCCCGATAGAAAAACTTTCAGAGCATAACGATTACCTCTGAGTGATTCGCACGAGATTCAGTGAAGAGAAGATACAAAGAGCCTTAGAAAAAACCATCCACCTCATAGGTACTGCCTATGATTACTCGTTCAACTACTATAGTGATGTGAATTTTGTCTGCTCCACGCTCGTGACAAAGGCGTATCTCCCCGAATCTCATACTGATGAATGAATGCATATTTCTCTGACTCGAATTGGAATAGGTATCACCTACCCACCCAATGATATCGTCAAGAAAATGAAATCTGAATACAACACAGGTCAACAAGAACTCGACTTTGTAGGGTTTATCGATAGTATCGATAGAACGGAGAGTAATTTTTTATCAAACGAAGAGGCGTTCCTGGATTCTGGAAACCGATCAAAGCTGAGTATTTTTCTTCCCTAATATGCACCATCACCAATATCATAAGAAATCAAAAAATACGCTCGAAAGAGCTCGGCTGGAGTATCCCATACTCTTTGAACAGTGACTCTCTGAAGAAAGTATCGAAGTACGCTTCCATCTGATGAAATATCTGAAATGTACCTACGCCTTCCAAGGAATCCTCGAAAAGGATATGGATGGACGGCCTTTACCCATAAGTGTCGATAGAAGAGAAGGTTTATTGTACTGGTCAGTATCTCATTCTGACGACCATGTGGCCTATATCGTAGGATCGACAAGAGTTGGCATTGATATCGCTTGATATCGAGAAAGAAGTACAAGTCTCCTTGAAACTCATAGTGATATGGAATATACTATCATTGGTGGGAAAAACTGGGAACATTTCTATAGACTCTGGACCGCAAAGGAAGCCATTATCAAGTCGACAGGATGAGTACTCGACGAAATGAAAGATATATCTCTTTTCGAAAAAAAAGACACCAACATTACCTACTTTGTATTTCGATGAGAAACTATTCCTATCCAAACGACCATAGGAGAAGATTTTATTCTTTCATTTACTCTATAGAAGGAATAAAGAATCACTCCAATTAGATACTCCCATTCACAAATCACCTAGTGGCTAAATACCTTGTTTCCTTCTAATTCTTCTCTCACTTCAACTATGCGAAAATCTCTCCTCTCACTCCTCGGGCTCATCGCTTTTTGGAGTCTTTTCTACGCTGGAATCAAGTACTATTTTTGGTGAGTCTACGAATCACCTTCCTTTGCTCCGACGCTCGAGCGAATTTCAGGATTTGTCCTCTTGGGAAGTATGATAGCCTATGCTATAGGTGGAGCTCTCTATGCACGATACAGTGAACGAATTATGCTCTTCACATCCCTGATTCTCGGAGTATTATTTTTCGTAAGTTGTGCATTTCTACCGCTTTTTCATCCGGTTTTTTTCGACATCTCTATGGTAGGAATGTGACTCTCCTATAGTCTCTATGTGATCGGGAAGAACACCCTCATCGGTAGAGAAATATCGACTTCGAAACTCGGATCATCGGGGGTTGGCGCGTTTACAACCGTTATATTTATAGTATTTCTCATTATCGGGACGATCATCGGTGCGAAAATCTGAGAAAATCCTGTTCTTCGACTCGTCTGAATAGCCTATTTTATATTCCTTCTCTGAGTGGCCTATAGCATCCTTTTCACCATAGATACGAGAAAGGAGCGAAGTCCTTTTGTATTTTCATTCGCACTGTATAAGAAGCTTTTTCTCCGATACGGTATATTTATGATCGGTCTCGGTTGTTTCTGGCAGATATCAGTCGAGGCTTCGCAGGTCGCGATTACGTATTCCAAAGACTTTTTTGAGAAGTCGAACTCGGCCGCTTCCCTCCTCCTCATCTTTTCATCAGTCGGTGCAATCATCGGGAATGTTATTTCTGTGAAGCTTGCGAATCACCGTCTTCGGTCATTTCTCATACTTTCCATGATATTCACGAGTATTATGTTTTGATTTTCTACCATACTGACGCTCGCAAAAACACAAGAAATGTATAGCCTCGTACAGATACTTGCCTTTCTTATAGGACTTTTTTTCGGAGGATCGGTGAATCTTGCCGAATCCCATTTTTTCGCGCTCCTTGGAGCAGATGAAGAGAAGGACTATACCTCAGCACTCTATGGATTCACGATGTCACTCGTGGGGGCGATTACCATGTTTCTCTCAGAAAAAATCCTTCATATCGGTTCCTACACTGGCATATCTCTTTTTCTCTGAAGTCTCTGCCTGGTAGCCCTCTACGGTGGATGGAAAGGAATCCAGATTGAAAAATAATCCAAGTAGTCTCTCATAATCCGATGATACTACGACTCTCAAATATTTCTAATCGAAGTAAGTATAACCCTTGAGAGAGGTTAGTTCTCAACTACTTTTTCCCTACAAACTCTATAGTTCCTCCTTCTTGAATCCATATTTTTAATTTTTCAAGAAGGAGATTGAGATCCTTCTCGGGCATCGAACTCTTGAGGTTTTTCAGAACATAGCTATATGAAGAGATGAGCTCATTGGGGTGAAAGCTCATTTTTTTCAGCGTATTCGTAATGTGAAGACTGAGTCGGAGAACCGAAACTCGCTTCACGATAAATGAGTTTCCAGAAAGTGAAATAAAACGTACTCCGGAAAGATGTGTTACGGAAGTATTTTCGAGCTCATGTTCGAGTTCATCAGAAAAAGGTGAAGCACTATCTCACTCTTCCATATGAGTGGAGTAAGCTCATTCCTGAGCATCAGTTCGAGTAAGAGATCCAGAAATTCCTGAAAGTGAGAATTCTTCATTCCAAGGTCTCGAAACATACCTTCCATAGAGTTGCGAAAGGTAGATCATGAGTCCTCAAGCAATCATCAGGGCAAAGACCCGGAGTATCGTACCGTAGCTTCATTCCCAGATATCATAGCCCAGTATTTTGAGAAGAGCAAAGGTTCCGATATAGAGACCTACCGTACGAAGTGTCGTACTAGAACCGACGATACCGCGGATGATAACGATACTCGCGATAATCGTCAGGTAGATAGATACCGCAAAGGTCTCGAAGTAGAACTTCACATAGAGGGATGAGATTATCAATGCACCAAGAATAGCTATGGACAGGTTGATATATCCGGCCGCTTTTTTTGAAAGATACCCATGATATCCGATTCCGAGAATGGTAACAAGAGCCCCTAGTTGTACGACTCGTGACCATAGATCTTCTTTGAGGAAATCAAATTTCCCTATGAAAAATAAGCAGAGAAGGGCAAGGAGGATAGATTGAAATCGCTTATGGAGAATATTCCCAAAAGCTCTATATAGAAATGATAAAATCAGAAGGAATAAAGCAGGACCAAGTATACTCCACCCAGTACCAGTCGAAGGAATAATCTGAGAAACTCCATATCCTATAGATAGGACAGAGAGCATATGGAGGATATCGTAGAAGGTTCTATTCTGGGATTTTTCATCTCTGAGGATATAGAGGCTCGAGAATACAGCAGCCAGCATCACGACGAGTATGCCAAACATCAACCATTCTCACTCTCCTATAGTATCCAGGAGGGTGACTTGTTTGATAAGTCCAATAAGAAATATGAGACATCCAGCGAGATAGATTTTCATATCCTTCATCCGAGAATAAACGAGATAGAGAATAGAGGATTCGAGGATCCACGAGAGACTCATGATTCCGGGTACGCTCCCAAAGACGAAGGCAAGCGCGAGGGTAAAGAGCGAGAGCGGAAGAGCGAAGAGAACGAGAAGGATGTTTTTCCCATCTTCTGTTGATTTTGTGGTTTCAGGTGATCACTCTGAGAAAAATCGAGAACCAGTAACCATCGCATAGAGGAGATAGACCACCGCGAGGAGGATATAGGCCAGTCCGAGAGTAAGTCCAGGAAACTCTCTCTGTCCGAGGTTATAAAGTGCATAGGTCACGACCAGGGCCGAGAGCGGAAGAGAACCGAGAAGAAAGGAGCGATGAACGAGTGGCTTCGAATCTCTCGTGAGGAGAAAAGGAATCAAGAGAGAAAATACCCAGTATGCAACAACAATAAGTGAAGAAAGAAAAAGTGAATCTCCGAAAGTATCTGGATAGATAGAAAGTATTCCCGAGAGAAGAATAGCAAGAAAAAACAGAAATACATCACGAAGTCGTAGGGTAAAGATACTCGCTCCGATAAGAAGGAGGATTCCCATGGCCTTCGTCATGAGTACGCTATCGACATCGATAGATCCAGTATGTGTACTGACTCCAAGTAGGGCTACACTTCCGAACCCTATGATGGCGACACTTCCAAGAAGGAGTGATGAAGTCCGGATGATAAGAATACTTAGAAGACAGAACACGGAAGCACCAATCGCCAGAAGGATACCGATATTGGTTCCTCCATCCATCCAGAATCAGAAGAGTCAGAGGAAAAATGATACCCCTCCAAAGAGAGCAATCGTGAAAAGGGAAAGTATTCACTGTATAGCAAAGAACACTGAAACGAGAACAAGTCATATAATCCCAATCGGCAGAAGGAAAAAGGAACTCTCCCCCATCGAAGCAATAAAGAGGACGAAATAGGCTCAGATAAAAATAGGGAGTGGTGAAAGTTTCGATCGATAGGAGAAAAGAGTGAGGGCTACGACGCAAACAAACAATCCTATAAATACCGTAATCATCTCGTTCGAACTCGATCAAAAGGTCGCGACCGAAAGAAGAAGGGTCATACCTATCATGCCGATTCCCTGAAGGTATTCGATACTTTCTGACTCCTGCATTTTTACGTAGAAACTATTGATAGTAGCGATGGCGATGGTAAGGATCGTAGTATAGGTAACGAGAAGGAATATGCTCGAGGTTTTCGATCCGACGAGAAACGGGGTCATATAGGCAAATATAAACGCAAACCCGAGAAGAACTCGAGACCGATAGACCAGAGCGAGTGCTATCGCAAGTCCAGTGTTGAGAAGGAGAGCAACGGTCGCAAATACATCAGAGAGAAGGGGGTTATCCGCCATACCACCTTCGAGGATATATCTTCCAGCCAGGATGGTGAGATAGTTAACTGCGATTCCAACTCCAAATAGTACCTTGGATTCGGTAGAAATATGGCGAGCATCGAGGTATACTCCGACTCAGATCAGAAAGAAACCGAAGAGGATACCGATTATGAGTCTCCAGACATCACCAACCGCGTCAAAGATAAGCCAGAGGAAAAAAAGAGCTCCTAGAAAAAGGAGGATTCCCCCGACTTTTGCCAGGGGACGATCCGAGAAGAAATTATGAATCCAGATCCATATTCTCGATGGTTCTTCTGGTTCAGCCGAGACATAGAGTGGGATTTCCTTCGCTTCTGAAACGGTAATTGATTCAATAGGATGAGTCGTCTCTGGAGGATTATTAGCAATAATTTCTGTAATAATCGATATATCTTTATTCACCTCGTTGGAAATTCATGAAACAGGTGTGGTTATAGTAGTATTCTCAATTCATCGTCACTCTATACTCAGAACCGCTTCTTCTATTTGAGAATATGAGAAAAATACCTTCTTGATAAAAAATCATATGACCAATCCCCAAAATACGATAATAAAGCCCTCGCCCCAAAATGAGTAATACCCTCATCTCGTTCCCATAAGGAGGAGAACGAAGAGCGTTCCGAGTATACTAGAAATACACCAAGCGAGCCTATTGAGAAGTGATACCATATGATAAAAGATTAGAGTTTGATTTTTCTGATAAAATAAATAATCCCTCCGATAAAAGCAAGGGCAATACATCCGAAAAGCACCATAAATAACGTACGATTGGACTCTATCATACGATTATCGGTATCATCACAGAGGTTTCCGATACCATCACCATCCGTATCTTTCTGATCAGGATTATATACCCCTGGACAATTATCTTTCACATCAAATATACCATCCCCGTCTGTATCTTCACATGCGTTTCCGATTCCATTATTATTGTCGTCTTTCTGGTCTGGATTAGCGATACTCGGACAGTTATCCCGCCAGCCATCTACTCCATCTGTATCAATATCTTCACACATTTCTCAGATTCCATTTTTATTTTCATCCTTTTGATCATTATTTTTGATAGAAAGACAGTTATCACAGGCATCGCCTACTCCATCTCCGTCTGTATCTTTCTGGTCTGGATTCGGTACTTTCTTACAATTATCCACCGCATCTAGTATACCATCCTTATCTGAGTCATTCGCCTTTTCGTAGGCTTCTCGTGTCGTACATACATCTCCGATGCCATTCCCATCAAAATCAATCTGGTCTGGATTAAAGAGTTTGCAGTTATCACAGGCATCACCGATACCATCTCCATCTGTATCTTTCTGATCGGGATTCGACGTGTGGATACAATTGTCCGCTCCATCAAAAATCCCGTCTGAATCAGAGTCAAACTCACAGGCATCCCCGAGCCCATTCGCATTGATATCTTTCTGATCGGGATTTTTAACATTTGGACAGTTATCACTCGCGCCAAAAATCCCATCACTATCATCATCGGTACAAGCATCTCCCCTTCCATCGAAGTTTCTATCTTTCTGATCGGGATTTTTAACATTTGGACAGTTATCACGCATATCTATGATGCCATCTCCGTCGCTATCCATACCCGTCGTGGGAAGAGGAGAAAATGAGAGCGAAACCGGATTTTCTACCGGGATATCAATCCCTATACTTTGACTGAGCTGAGTCGCCTGATTTTGGAGTACATAGAGAAGACTATCATCACAAATCCATCATCGGAAGGCCTGGATTTTTCAGGAAGCCCTAGGACTTACGATATAGACTGGAAGTACTTTTTTATCAAATCGAATCGTATTCAGGAAAACACTCGATTGTATCTTTTCTCACTTCGGATAGGTAATCCGGAGGAATCGAAAGGAGTATGTAGGAATCTGGGAAGAAGATACTGGGACATAACTCTGTCCATCTTTGGATATTTCAACAATTGATATCGCACTTCCACCGGTCACCTCATACACAAAATCAAATGTATCTTTTACGAGTTCCTGCCCAAAATCAAGAGTAATAGAAAATCCGGATGGTGCCATAAGGGGATCAACCTCGATCGCAGTACTCCTCACATCATCAGTCAAGAGTCATGCTTTCTCAAGAGGAAAGGTGAGAAGAGAAGACGTCAGCGTATAGGGAAATGATTCTCTCGTGATATTTGGCTTGAGTTTCGAGGGAACGAGATTCGAATCGTCTACAAAAAAAAGATCATCCCGAGAGTCAGTAGTGACAAAAAAGGAAGATGATCAGGTATTTTCGATGTCGGCAAATTCCGTGAAACAGCGACTTTCTACAGCTCATACCGTAGAAGGAAAAATAAGAAAGAGTCCAAGAAAAATAGCATATTTATTCATAGAAGGAAGAAAAATCATATCCAGTATAGAGTAATCCTCATCTCCGTCAAAAAAAACCTATTGACATACAGAGGTTACCTATCTATATGGTACTACTTATAAACGAATCAGTTTCTGCTTATAGTACTTACTAATAAGTACAGCTATGCGTGCGCTCAGTATTCATACGAAGATTCATCAGAGTATATCGCTCGGATAGTGCACTTGGAGGTAGAAGCGAGAGAAGGTAATTCCAAGAGCCAGAAGCCAGATGAGTAGAACATTGTATTTTGATTTTTTCCAGAAAAAATAGGTAAAAATACAGGCAAAACAGATGGAGGCACTCGAGTGACCGGATGGAAAAGAAGACGTAATCGGCGGAGAAATATAGAGGAGTATAGTCGGAAGATCTTCGAATGGACGCGCTCGATCGAATAGATGCTTCAATATTCACTCTCCTAGTACGAGATTGATAAAAAGTCCGATAGTGAGTGTAATCCCTGAAAATCGAAATGATGAGAGTAGCAAAAGGCATGCTGTGAAAATGATCCAAATCATCCCGGTATCCCCCATGGTCGTAAATCATGTCATGATTGGCGTAAGCCAATCTTTCTGTAAATTCCCAACGCCGAGAATCAATGTTGTATCAAGTGTAAAAATATAGTCTAGCATAGAAAGAAGGCAATAATTATCAAAATATCTGTCGTAAAGTTATACCATACGGGGTATAAAAACCTATCCGGTATTCTATTTTTTTCCCATGCAAATAAAGTATTCTTCAAAGCTCCGATCACGACAGGCTTGTGGTTTGATACGTACGAGTTTCTGATACTTTTGTTTGATGGGACCGATCAGATCATTCACATCCTCCCCGATAAAGACCTTGAGGAGGGTATTTCCTCATTGTTTGAGGAACTCATCCGCTACCTCAAGAATAGCAAGGTTGAGCTCAATTGATCGATATTGATCTACCCCAGTGATACCGGAAGTATTCGGCGCAATATCGGAAACAATAAGATCAAACTTCTCAATACCACGAGTACGAATAAACTCGTATATGATTTCATAATCAAATATACTTGCCTTCAGAAAGGAGATATTTGGCTGCCCAAAGGACTTAATCGACTGGATATCCACTCATATCACCCGTCACGATGGCCCCACTAATCGAGAAACAACCTGCATAAAACTCCCTGGGGCACACCCGACATCGAGCACGCACATACCGGAATCGATGATACGATACTTCTCTTGTATTTCGAGAAGCTTGAACGCACTCCGAGCTCGATAACCCATCTCTTTGGCCTTTTTGAAATACGGATCTTGTACGATAAACTGTTTTGTCATTTTTGTAAAGTAATTTTTTTTGACTTATGAGTCACAGATGATACAATAACCTATCCACTTCACTCGGAAGTACAGCTTAGGAACGTAAACCAAAAAAGCAAATTAATTTCTCCCTTAAGCGTACTCATGCCGGAAACAAAACCTTGAGTCTATCTCATTATCGATCTCGAGATGACCTGACTGAACCCATTTAGTCACGGAGTCATCGAAGTAGGAGCAATGGTCCTTGATGAAAAGCTCGAAATCACTGGAGAGTTTTTTATGGACTTGTGTCCCCCTGATAATATCATCATAGACCCAGAAGCACTGGAATACAATGGCTTTACTCTGGACCGTATTGCTGCTGGAAAGTCATATGATGAATTTATCGACTTTTTTGAACTCTTTGTCGAGAGTTCATTTCCTTGAGATCTCAAGCCGATTATCATAGGACAGTATGTGACGGCCGATATCGCATTTCTCTCGAGTATTTTTCACTATACGAATCGACACAATTTCTTCAATAAACTCGGAAATGATATCCTCGATACCAAGAGTATGGCCAATCAGAAAAATGCCCTCGCTCGGTACAAAGGAACTCCCCTTCCATTCCAGAGCACCAGCCTCTCCAAACCCAATGGCCTCGCCGCACGCCTCGGTGTGACTGGATATGAAGCACATACTGCACGCTGAGACATAATAGCAACGCTTGCGGTTTTGAAGAAATTCCTCTGAGTGTAGTTTCTCACTTTTGAGATACTACACTGGAGATATATTTATCTAGGCTCTAGACCAGAAGAGAGAAATACCTATACTCTCTTCTTATGATTCCATACAGCAAAATATCAGTCTATGAGCTTAAAAAGATAATAAAGCACT
>JAYUDN010000046.1:0-2748 GCA_043739785.1 Candidatus Altimarinota bacterium | reverse complement strand
GCTACTGGATGTACGACTCCATGGGGATCTATTTTAACATTTGGAACATACACGACACCTCCCCTTATTGTTTCGACTCTTTTTTCCATAAGCTGTACCGGGAGTGGGGGAACAAAATCAGCCTCTGTTGGGATCACCGTAGCCACCACCGGATCTGGAAATACGCCTCGTATATTCTGGGCTTCTTACCCGATACGACCAGATGAAACCGTACTTTTCCGCTGAGATAGTTTCGACACTGGCGGTATATCGATGCCTATACAAGAACTTGCGAATACTGACCCTGGTACCCCTCTTACGAGTACAAGTGCTCTCACTATGACCACGGAACTGACTCCGATTCAGTCCGATAAAACCTCTGCAGCATTCACTATTCCATCTACATTTACCTGAGGAGTCTATGCTTATAGCATAAAAAATACCTATTCTAACAAAGAAAGTGCTATCTCATACCTCAATAAGCCTGATCTCTGGTTTTATATGGGAGATAATGGAAAGGAGATAACTCCAGGTGGATGGATTGAGCTCTATGGAAGATCCCTTTCTTTTTCCGGATGAGTACAGCCACTCATCGCCCTCGTAAACGCAAGTGGTGCGGTCTACCGAATAACCGCGACGGGTGGAAGTACGAGTGGGTATACCTCTCGATTTACGATTCCATGAGGTATTCCTGAGGGAACTTATTCGCTCTATGAGCATAATGGCTATGGAGGACCATATACCTGGAGTAAATTCGAATGGCATGGAGATACGATTATCAAAACGATTGAAGTGAAAAATTCGAATGCCTGGCCTACGAGTATTTTCGATATAACCAGTATGTCTGGTACCACGACTGATGACAAGCTCGACGCGGCGATATCCCTCGCAAAAGCAAATGGAGGAGGGGTAATCCGATTCGGAACCGGAACCTTTACTCTGACGAGGCCGATGATCCTACCCAATAAAACAGTCGTTCGAGGTGCTGGGAAAAATACGACATTTATTTACTGGAATGGGGTCGTTACAGATAACCGAAGTGGTGGAGCCGCAGCATGTGTTGGTGTAAATGGTATCGTAGCGCTCGTGACGAGTGACTATATCGAGTGGCTTCCGGAAGGTCCGGTATGTGCTTCATTTTCTCTCGAAGATCTGACCCTCGGACATACCACCAGTGATGATTATACCTGTATAAAACGAGCCTATACTAATGATGAAAAAGCATGGTTCAAAAGAATCGCATGTGTCTCCCCAAATCGAGCAGAAGATACTGTGAACTGAAAATGAGTCGGTATATGGATGAGTAGAACAACGAATACTGAAATTTCAGACAGTACCTTTGACTACAGAGTTGGGATTGATTTTAACGGAGATAATGCCAATACTTTTGTACAGATGCAACGAAATTATTTTCGATGGCGATTTGCCCCCTATTATCTATATTATCGTAATAATGGATTTGTCATAGAAAGCAATCAGCTCGTAATGGCCGGAACTGAAGAAGGCAATGGTACAAGCAATTTGGCAGATGTAGGAGAAGTATATGGAACATTTGGAAACAATCTACGAGATATCTATTTTGCCAATAATGTAAGTACTCGAGAGGACACGAACCCGATTCCTGATAGTTCTACCGTCGATATGACGTTCGATGGAAGTAATGGTGCATATTTCTGAAAGATACTCTCTATCTCAGGAACCACTATGATTCTCTCATGAACCACAGTTTGACCTGATATATATGGTCGCCCACCGTTATGAACAGGAGCAATTATACAAATAATATCAGGAAAAGGTATGGGACAAATACGAGTTCTCCAGTCTCCGTCAGTCCTCGTAAATACCGTTACTATCGATGAACCATGGGAGGTAGATCCTGATAGTACTTCATGGATTAGTATTGCTGACTACCAAGGAAGGTACCTCTTCATCGGAAATACCTTCACGAATCATCCACGTATCCAGTTCTACTTCCCGACCTCAGATATCATCGTCGCGAACAATATCATCGGAGTCAATGGTCCAGCAACAAACCTGAATATCTGGGCTGCTCCTCGTTGGAATGGATTCTCGACCGGTATGCACTACCAAGTACTCGATAATACGATTACTCGATGAGGCATGAGACAGTACAATGTTATCAACGCTCTTGAACCAGTCCCACTAGACTACCATGGATACTCTGCCCTTTCCCAGGTATACAGAAACAATATTTCCGATGGAGCTCCATTTACTATGGATGCAGGAAGTTTTCTCGATGGGATACTTATCGAAAAAAACACCGCTCTTTCTCGTATAACGTTTACCGTGCCTACCAATTCAATAGGTATTACTATCAGAAGAAATACAACAAGTACGGGAGCTACTACACCAGTCGTCCTCGATAGTCCAGCAGAGATTATCCCATAAAGAAAATTTATACATCGATAGATGATGAAAAGTCCGTGTTAAAGGCGGTCTTTTTTTGACAAAGCAGTTACAATATTAAAAATACTTCGAATCTTTGCTATTTTAAAAAATATATGTTAGGATAACGAGAGTATGCCTACTTATGGTATTACTAGATGTATTTTCCAATGAAAAAAGATTTATGAACTACAAATATTTTTTATCCACAATTTTTCCTACAAGAAAGTAATATTTATATCTTCTTCCACATGAAAACTCACCTCCTTCATCCCCTCTTCCAAAGAGAACATAGAGTCCATCACCATATACTTTCAAGTATATTGGTATCTCTTGTGATGATACATACGTATATCGGAGGGA
>JAYUDN010000045.1:0-1011 GCA_043739785.1 Candidatus Altimarinota bacterium | reverse complement strand
TCTTAAACTTCAAGAATTTCATCAGCGCCTCACGTGTTGCCATGATATCACCCTTCGCAGTGTGGGCACTGTAGCCTGTGATGTGGAGCATATCTGCGATTCCACCAGGTTTCGAGAGGCTCGTGCTCTGGAAGGGGAGATTGATCTTGTTGTACCTCGCAATTGCATTCGCCTGGTTGGCGATCGACTTGGTATCGATGATATCATTTCCAAGCTTCTCAAAGAGACTGCTTCGACGAGCATTCGCGAAGACGCTTCCGAGAAATGCAATATCAGCAGCAACATACTGTCCGACCATAATAGGTTTTTTCTCAGGAAAGAAATATGTTTTATAAAAAGCATCCCAATAGTCACAGAATTCCTCATAGGATTTTCCTACAGCGATACGGTCGAGAGTAAATCCATTATATTCGAGCGCTTTTGGGTCGATAATAATATTGTCAGGAGGACAGAGATCCATATAAAACTCTCCGATAATATCGAAAGTATCATTGAGTACTATCGCTCAGACTTCTATCACTCCATGTTCGAAGGGATTGAGTCCAGTCATCTCAAGATCGAGGACGAGGTACGTTCAGGGATTATTTTCTGCCATGAGAATAGGTTATTGTTTGTACGAGAATGGAGAGATTCTCGAGAAAAATTTGCTTTTTTGCGCCCCATTACTAAGCTTATCAAAGCCAATAATACGGTTGCCTATTCTAGCATCTTCTAAAAAGAAGTCAAAAAAAATCTCTTTACAATTATGACAAAACCATTTATCATCCACGATCAATATTTTGAGAAGGCAAAGCGTCTTGGGTATCGGGCGAGAAGTGCTTTTAAGCTCATAGAAATACAAGATCGATATCATATCATCGAGCCAAAAATGAATGTCCTCGACATTGCGAGTGCACCAGGAAGTTTTCTCCAGGTGATTGCCAAAATTGTCTGACCACAGGGAAAGGTCGTAGGTATTGATATCCAGAAAATTGATCCGAATTTCGGCTATCCAAATATTTTTCTTCTTCA
>JAYUDN010000044.1:0-2833 GCA_043739785.1 Candidatus Altimarinota bacterium | reverse complement strand
ATGGAAGGCAGTCGGTGCATTCAGCGGCAGCTGGGTCGTTGTATTGCCCAGGAGAGCAGCTCTTCGTAGGAGGAGACGTAGGAGGCGACGAGGGAGGATACGTAGGAGTGGGGGTTGGCTCAGGAGTCACACATGCTGTCTGGCCGGCGTTCGCCTTGCTTCCTGCGGGGCACTCAGTGCACACACTTGCCTTTGGTCCAGAGATCAATCCGCAAGCGCACTTCATGCACTTCATGTCAGGCGAAGGAGAGTAGTATGATGGAAGGCAGTCCTCGCATTTGTTATGTTTGGAATCTTTGTATTGGCCTGGAACACAAACAACTACGACGACACATCCTGTCTGGTCGTCGTTGACTTTGCTTCCTGCGGGACAGCAAGCGCACTTCGTTGCATTAGGTCCCGAGTATTCACCTTTAGGACATTTCTTGCACTTCACCTCAGGTGAACAGGAGTAGAATGATGGAAGGCAGTCGACGCATTTCTTAAGTTTGGGATCATTGTACTGTCCAGGCGAGCAGCACTGTTTCGATGGATCTGTCTCGGCTTCAGCAAGATCTGCAATGTGCCCAGGGAAAGTGAAATGTTAGTAGTGTGTCAAGTGGCCAAAGGTTTGTTGCAATTGAATTCGTACTTATGTTCTCGCTGTCCAGGATGGATCTTCCGTTATCCACGATGGCATTTTTACGAAGTTTGGTGTGGCCCAGAGCGTTTTCTTCGCCGTTCGCAACGAAGAGTCCTGAGCGTAGTAGAAGCAGAATGGAGTCGTTGCTGTTAGTGAGTGGAAGTTGACGAAGAGCTTGATGGTGTAGCTTCGTACCTAGCAGGGCAGTTAATGAGAAAATCCAGTACATGAACATGACTCTCATGGTGCAGCGATCGGTCCGGCCTCGATGACAATAGGGTTCTTTTCAGCGCGATGGTGGAGCGATGTCGATGACGGCTGCAGGTCGAGACGAAAAGTGATTTCCGTATTCGATGCGTCGTAATTGCGTACACTCTCTGTATTCTATATTTTTATGGCGATGAGGAGTAAAAGGAATGTTTTTAAAGTTGGTCAATTGGTTATATTTTATCTGGAATTCATCGTACGGTGGGTATCTTGAACATTGATGTCGCGTGTAGGGGGACAAACTTCAAGTTTTGCTCCAAAGTTGCAGGGTTTTGGTGGTAGGAGACCAAAATATATCAAATTTTCATTCGCAGAAGAAAATAAAATCGAATTTTTCAATTTTTCATTTTTTACAGTATACTGTGTAGAAGTCCGTTAGTTAAAATATTTCTGCTGCAACTTGCTTTCACCGGAACCGAACCCGACCCCACACGCCTATAGTTATTTTATTTTTTATTTTGGGGAACAATTTTGACGATTCGATTCGATTCCGATTCGTGATTCCATTCGATTGAATCGGATTCGATGCGGGATTAATTTTTATGACTTTTTATCTTTTTATCTTTTTACAGTATACTGTACTGCTTCTCAACCATGCATGTACAGTAGAGCTTGGACAAGAGCACAAATTTGGAGAATTCTCATGTACGACAGTCGACGGGACGCCTCTACGCAGAAGACAAGTGGCAACCAGGCACACAGAATTGTCGTCTCTACCTCGAGTTTGTGTTCTACGATTCGTTTTATTGACCTCACCAGGAACTATTATCGCTTTCGATCATTCGTCGGGCCATAACTTAAAGACTGTATCGCAGATTCCTGAATCGAAGCAAGTGCCGCCCGATGAAGCCAATGAAAATGGATGAGCAGGTGAATCAATCAGATCATCCTGACTTTTTGCGTCTACGGAAACAGTGATCATGAATAGTAAGTCATGCAATGCTTGAAACGCCGATTTCAACATTGCTTTCTTTCTGAAACTCTTCTCTTGTTAGATTTTTCTGCAATCTAGCCCGCGGCGCATCCAAGATTCAGATACTCTCAGATTAGATATTTTAAACTGATAGCCATTCTATTTTTCGCGATTATTTTTTTCTTCCGTTTTTAAACGGTAATTTGTAATATGACTACTTTCCCCCTTGCCCTCCTCCCAGCACACTTTTCTTAGAGAGAGAAAAAGAGAGAGACAGAGAGAAAGTAAAATGAGATCAAGAGAGCGATAGTTGTGAGAGGGAGAGAGATAAGGTGAGAAAGAAAGTGAGAGAGGGAGAGGGAGGAGAAAGAGGGAGTAAGTGAGAAAGAAAGAGAGAAGGCTGAAAGAAGGGGGAAAAGAACGTCTACATATAGAGTTAGATGTACATACATAGAGTAAGATCTGTGAGAGGGAGTCTTGAAGAGAGATGTGTGTGAGTGAACGGAGTATATTGAGAGAGACGCAGTATGATAGGGAGAGAGAGAGATAGTGTGGCAGAGGGAGAGAACTGGAGAAAAAATAAGAGATTTCTGATTGTGAAAGCGATAGTGAGATAGAAAAAGTCGTGTGAGAGAGATGTAAGGAAAGAGAGAGGAAAAGATAGTTGGGAGTGCAATAGAATTGTGAGAATGGGAGAGAGAGAGAGAGAGAGATATAACGATAAAAAGTTGGACAGTTGTGTGTGTGTGAGAGAGAGTGGGAAAAAAGAGAGAAAGAGTTGGGTGTTACGGGGATAGAGTTGCAGAGAGAGTTGTGTGTGATGGAGATAGTTGTGTGGCAGAGAGAGAGAGAGAGATGTGTGACAAAAAGAGTTTTGTATGCCTGAGAGAAAGTGATAGACAAAGACTTGCTTACTTGATACAGAGAGGGACTTGAGTGTGTTTGAGGGAGGGGGAGGAAGAGATAGCTGTGCTGAAGAGAGAGATAGCTGTGCTGAAGAGAGAGATAGCTGTGCTGAAGAGAGAGATAGC
>JAYUDN010000043.1:0-22205 GCA_043739785.1 Candidatus Altimarinota bacterium | reverse complement strand
AAAGAAACAATTGAATTAGAAAAAGAACTTCTTATACTTCTTTATAAGTTTTACCAGAAATAATTACTTTTTAATATTTCTTCTGGTCTAGAGCCATGATATATCCTCGAGGATTGGCAAAAGACGAATTTCCTCGCAGAAAAATCTAATCTTGAATCCAAGTGATGGCTCCTGGATATAATGCGATGTATCGATATGCTCTGAAAAAAAGAATTCAGTCTTGCAGATATTTATACTTTCACTACAATTCTCAGAGACAAGCATCCTGATAATCACAATATCGAAGCAAAGATAAGACAGCAGTTACAGGTACTTAGAGATAAAGGATACCTAGAGTTTACAAAAAGAGGAAACTATAAAACACGATAAAATCTATTTGCTTTTTCTCTAAAAATCGTTAGATCATGATCATTTATCATCTAACGATTTTTTTATCATAGAGCTACAAAAAATCTCTTTTAGTATCAGTGAAACAGAGATTCAGGATTTCACTGATAGTGATATTTCATCTTCGGAAATGAAGAGAATTCTCTCGTAAATCGAGAATGATGAGGGAATCTGGGAAGCTATCGAAGTAGCAAAGCGGGATGCTATCTCATTTGTGATGTGAGCAAGTTAACTTCCTTCTCATCATACACGAACATATGTTCATCTTCCAGAAGAGGTAATTTTTCTTTCTCTAGAAGTGCATAAAAAAAGAGCTTCATTTTAAGAAGCTCTTCTAAACTATTTCTTCAGGGATCCTGTGTTGAAGAAATATATAAATCATACACTCAGGAGTATATGTCCTTTACCAGCGAGGCTGTATAGCTTACTTCCGATCTTGCTGTACAGTTGGTTTTCTGCGAAGCACAAACCAGGCAATCAGTGGAAAGAGGATTACCACAAGTATATAAGGAAGTATTCACTCTGGAGATCATCTGGATACTTTCGATACTGTAGACATATCACTTCATACACTCTGAGGACTAGCTCTCACATCATCAAATCCTAGAGATTCCGGAGATGACATTTCTAGGGCACTTCACTTTCTCATAACTGTCGGTCCTCATCCAAATCCTCCTGAAGTATCGGGAGACAGGTTTTCATAATCCGTATCGTACTTGTCTTCATGCTGCGAATACTGCTCAAGATCGGCTCTTTGCTGATCATTCACGAGAGCGATGAGACTCGTAGCTTGGCTGACTATATGGGTGGCTTGTGCTATTTCTTCTTGCATTTGTAAGTCACTCTCTTTTACTGTCTCGAAACGTGTATTGTAGAGAGACTTTTTCCATAGATCATCAATATCTTCCTGAGTAAAGACTTTTACTACCTCTTTTGCTAGGTTATTGTCTACCCATAATTGCCAGTGTACGGTATTTGACGGAATATCTATAAATATCTGAGTTCCATTGGTTCATGAAATAGTTCATCCACCTTCTTTAGTTGCCCAGGCAATAGATGTTGAATGTGGCAATCACGACTGTTGAGAAAGAGTATTCACATACCATTCTGGGATTGACTTAAGTTTGAGTTCCGATAGAAAAGGTTCCCAGAAATTCGTCTTACCTTCATATGTATCATTATCATAAATAGCTCGGAATGACGGTTTAATACCGATATATCGTGAGTATTTTTCATCCTTTAGATTACTGACTTCTCATGAATAGTAGTAGGTTTCTCCTGCTACCTGCTTTATATCTTCATACCCCTGAAGCGCCTGAAGAGCTGAAAGAGATGAACCAGTGTAGTCTTCGCATTTCTCTATCAATTTTTTCTCGGTGAATATATTTTTCACTGTTTCAGAGAGATCTCATTTCTCACTCGTGATAATCATGGCTCAGTCTGTCGCCAGGATGGATTTTGTAATCTCGGTTTTTAGAGTTCGTACCTTTTCTCCCACTTGGATAAGCGATATGCGGTTTGACTTCAATTTCTTGTAATCAATAGATTTTATCTCATCGTTCATTCGTTCGTAGGAGCTATCATCCGTCACTATGACGATGTTGGCATTGGAAATATTGTTTTTATCGATGTAGTCAATAATTTTTGACATATCCGTTGATCCCCAGAAATCTATATTGTCTAAGTTATACCCACTTGGATAGACTTCGAAATTGTACGTAAATAGGTCAAGAGAAACTCCATTCGCTTTCCAAGTATCGATAATCATCTGATAGCGTTTCTTGGTATTCGGTGTTTCTCCGACACTTTTCGAAATATCGAAAAATACTATATTTTTTGAAAGGCTCTTCACTCATGTTTCTACTTTCGAGAGGTCTATATGGGGATAGCTATTCACCCGACAATAATCTGTATATGTTTTCGTGAGATTCACTGGAGACTTTATCGACTTTCCTACCGTCAGTACTGTCATATCATTCCCTGTGTAAGAGTCTTGAGCGAGAGCCTTCTCTCATTCAGTAAGTCTAGTCAGGATTTGAGATTTCTCGGTAAGCTTCAGGTTGAGAATATCGGTCTTCGGGACCAGGGTAATAGTTCCAGATTCAGTGAGTGGTGAAATATACGTAAACTGCACTTGTTGGCGCCCTTGTGATTTTGCATCATTCAAGGATGGCACAGGGAAAACTCGGAGGCGATAAGAAACAGGTCATGTTTGCTCCAGAAGGGCTGGATCAGTATTACGACGAAGGGAATCTTGGTAAACCTTCGATGCAGAACCACGAGGAGCGATCACTCCAGTAAATTCAAGATTAAGCCCCAGTCTGAGATCAGACATTACCGAAGCTGTATTGGGGAGGACGACACTAAATATAACTTCTTGGTTCGTCAAGGCTGTGTTTTGGAATTCATAGGTTACCGTCGTCTTGACGGCACTGAGATCGCTGAGAACCTCTGAATCATATTTTGCGAAATTGAGGGTTACTTTTGCATTCTCAGCACGAGCCAGCTGACTCGTAGCATTCGAATTTCGAGCACGATATTCTTCAGTATCCACTGCACCTTCGATAGCGCTTTCTATCGATGTATCGAATATCTTGGTATAGAGATTTTTTTCTTCCCCGTAGAGATTGTTATCGAGGTACTTCTCTTTGAAAGACCAGTCAAGAAGCCATATATCCTGAGCCTCTTTGAGTGAGTCTCTGGTTTCTCACTTCGTAGACAAAATGTATTCTGCTCTATGAATACGCTCATTTATGATGATATCTTTCCAGCTCGGACTGAGTCATATGACGATAAAGAGAAAAGAAAGAATAATACTCCCCCGTAGAATATTTCTCCGAAATGGTTCTGAAACTTCTCCGATTTCTTCCCACGAATATGTCAAGATAAACCAAACAACAAAAAGGTAGATACAACCGATCAAGAAAAATATCGGAACGATCGTAAAGATTTCACGAACTAGCTGATTTCATACCTCAGAAAGGAACTTACTCATCGTGAAGAGAAAGAGAAAAATAGAAAATCCTATAAGGGTCGATATGACATAACCCATGTATCATACAAAAAATTTCGATAAAAATCCTCGATGGAGGGATCGAAATGAAGAAAGGAAGAGTATATAAGGAGAAACGATGTATATTCCTGCGAAAATATAGGTATACCATCCCAGTGAGGTCGAACCTGATGAAACATAGTTTGCAAGCAAAATAATCCCGATCAAGAGTGGAAGAACACCACTGACTATTGATCGAACGATCGAAAATTCTCTTTTCACAATTTTTTTATACATACTATAGATGTACACTCAGATCATCGAAAAAAGAAGAAAAATGACTCAGAAAGTGATATATCCATTATGAGTAATCGCACTATTGAGTCAAAATATATTACCAGGAGAGGATACATCATAAGAATAGTATCAATAGTATCGCTCAAATATAGTCTCTCGTAGGAGTGCATAGATGGCAGAAATACTTACTAGAGTGAAGAGAAAGGAGAAAAAGTAATCGACACGACTTCGGAGTTTTTCGCTCGATTCTACCCACTGAAGAAAGACAATAAGCTTGTGTATCATACGTATTGATTTAGGTAAGAGTAAGTATATTATCCCCGTATAAAAAAGCAAAAAAATATTGTGTCGCTCACTATGCCAATAATCCCCTCAAAATTGAGGGGATTATTATTTCTGTATTCTGATAATCGATGCTCTACATCGCGACTTTCTGAGGCACACCCTTCATATCGACGAAGTACGCATCGAACTCTTCTTGTATCATCTCCTCTCGTTCGATGAGGTGAGTCGCAAGGAGTTCATGAAGTTCACGGTACTTCGTGATGATTTCTTTCGCTTTCGCGTAGGCGGTCTTCAGAAGATCTCGAACCTTCGAATCGATAAGTTTCTGTGTTTCTTCGGAAATCACCTTCTGATTCGACTCGGCACCGAGGAAGTTCCCATCAACCCGATCCGGAGCATAGTTCTCAGGACCGAGCTCAGCATCGAAGCCAAATCTCATCACCATCGCTCGAGCAATCTCTGTCGCTCGCTCGATATCAGATGAAGCACCCGTCGTGATATACTCTGTCCCGAAGAATACCTCTTCCGCTACTCGACCACCGTAGAGGGTAGCGAGCTCATCGAGGTACTTCGCCTTCGAAGTATAGGTGCGGTCTTTCTCTGGGAGAAACCAAGTGACTCCACCCGCTCCTCCTCTCGGGAGGATAGATATCTTATGGACGGGATCCGTATGAGGAAGCATCTTCCCAACGATGGCATGACCGATCTCATGGATGGCCGTGAGCTTTTTCTCATGTTCTGACATCTTGAGGGATTTTTTCTCATTGCCCATCACGACCTTTTCGACGGATTTCTGGATCATCTCCTGCGTGATTTCTTTCTCATTCATACGTCCAGCAAGGATGGCAGATTCATTGAGCAGGTTGCCTATCTCGGCTCCAGAAAATCCGACCGTAAGTGAAGCGATGCGATCCCAGACGACCTTCGGATCAAATGGCTTTCCCTTCGCGTGTACCGCGAGGATGAGCTTACGATCTTCGAGGGTAGGGAGATTGATCGTGACCTTCCGATCAAATCGTCCAGGTCTGAGGAGCGCCTTGTCGAGGACATCCGCACGATTGGTCGCGGCCATCACGATGACATTGGTATCATTATCGAATCCATCCATCTCCGTCAGTATCTGATTGAGGGTTTGCTCACGTTCATCATGACCACCTCCGATACCAGGTGATCGTTTTTTTCCGATCGCATCGATCTCATCGATGAAAATGATCGAAGGGGCTCTTTCTCGAGCTTCGCGGAATAGGTCTCGTACACGAGAAGCCCCGACTCCGACAAACATCTCGACGAATTCTGAACCTGAGATAGAGAAAAATGGGACATTCGACTCTCATGCTACGGCACGAGCGAGAAGTGTCTTCCCGGTTCCTGGAGGTCACTGAAGGAGGATCCCTCGAGGGATCTTTGCTCCGAGGGCTTTGTATTTTCCTGGATTCTTGAGAAAGTCGACGACTTCGACGAGGTCACTCTTTTCCTCTTCTGAACCTGCGACATCTTCGAAGGTTACCTTCTCATCCATCTCGGGATCATAGACTCGAGCTCGGGACTTGATAAACTGCATAGCGCCACCAGCTCCGCCTGGACCCATACGAGTGAAGAGGAAGAAGAGGATGATCACGAAGAGTACCGTCCCTCCAAGGCTTGGGATCAGCTCAGCGACAGACTTCTTCCAGGTCTGATCCTGGATGGTGATCTTGGTTGTATTATTCGAGTTCGAGAATCCGAGGTCAGTAATCTTGGTCGACGGAGGAAGCTGACTGATATCTATTTCTTGAGTGGAGACTTCCTTTCCATTGACGATATTTTTTACGGGGATTTTCTTGGCTTGGATCTCTTCTCCGGCGATGATGATCTCTTGGTAGAGACCAGAAGCGTAGTTTGACTGGATGATATTAAGTCCGATATCTCGGTTATACTTCGTGTTCCCGGTATCGCTCAAGAAGTTGTAGGCGATACTGATAACGAGAATTATCAATATAATAGGAGAAATCCACTTCCTCGGAGAGAGATCGATATGGAACTCTTTGACCTTTACATTCGGTGGGAGTTGATGTTTGATGGGTTTTTTTACTACTGGTTTCTTGGGCATACAATGATAAGATTTATGGAGAAATAATTGTATCGATATTTATAGAAAAATCAAATATTTCGCACGTAAAGTGAATGGGTGCTAAAGATGCTGTTGCAGGTTGAATGTTGCAGGTTCCAGGGGTCAAACAGAATAATATCCAATCAATATTCTCCTTTTGAATCGTACAACATACAGTCTTATTCACGAAAATATTTGACTCCATCTCGATACAAATAACACTGAGGAAGTTTTTTATCGCGAACATGCAACTTGTAACGTTCAACTTTTAACTTGAAACCTGTAACTTGTAACTGTTACTTAATACGGTCTCATCGATTCGACGCGGACTATCTTCCAAGCGGGATTCGATTTTTGGAGTTTTTGAAATATTCCCTCGAAATGGAGCGCTCCGTAGAGGGCATATATCTTGTCGGATTTGGAGGAGAGAATAGTCTCTGCTATATGCTCGTTCCGGTCCTCCAGGATGACGGACATGATATCACTTGCGAGAAAGGATCCGATTTCAGAAGAGAGAAAATCTTGATTGTTCTTCAGCATGAGATTCAGAAAAGATCGAGCTATATATCGTAGTGTCAGACGCTCTTCGGGACGGAGGGCGTCGAGGGCTCCAGAGAGTTCTCTCGTAATATCAATAGGAGCCGGTTTTTGCTCGGGAGAAGAAACCGGTAGTTTCGAATAGAGTCGAGCCACCTCATCGAGGGAGAGATCAACGTTGATCACTCATGATAGACTACGGATTCCTGAGAAAAGATAGCGATAGTCCTGCTCCCTCATACCGATCATATCTGCAACTGAAGTATAGGTTCCAGAATCAAATCGTATACCCAGGGCAGTATCAAGCACTTTCGAACTGGCTTCACTGCCAGTACCGATTCACTCATAGAATATGGTATATCCACTCGCGCTCGCCCGCTCGATATCCTGACGAACTTCGTCATAAAAGGATGCGGAAGCGATATGAGACATCTGCTGGAAGACGACCGTCTTGACTCCATCGGTAATCTCGACCCGACCGAGCGATGCTGGAGAAAGTGTATTCTCATAGTACGCGAATGCAAAAAGTCCGATGTGAAGGATCGCCTGAAGAGCCGTCATCCAGAGTGCCGTTTTCCATATATAGCTCTTATCTATAAAGGGTCGCTTCCCGAAAATCATCCGGATAAAAAAGAGTATCCAACTGATACAGACTGAAAATACTCATGTCATAAGGAGCATCTCTCCAAGAGAAGCAAGCCCAGAAAGCCATCCCTGAAAAATAAAAAATCCTACGCTCAGTACGAAAAAGATCACATAGAACGGATGAGATTTGAGAAACTGAAGATTCATAGGGTATTATGCGATAGGTAGTGGAGGCCAGTGAAAATAGAAATACCCAGAAAGAATATACTCTATTTGTTCATACTAAACTTTCACGATGACGACTATTTCTTGTGCCGGTCATTCCGACGAAAGAAGGATCTAGAGTTTGCATGAACTGGATTCTTCGTGCCTCAGAATGACGAAGTAGTGTCCTTATTTAAGTGAGTATACTATTATGCTTCAAGAACGATTCTTCATTATTCATTATCAATTCTTAATTCTCAATTGCTTCCCTATCGCTTTTTCACCGTTGGTTTTTTGCTTACCGGAGTTCATTTTGCTTTTTTCGCTCCAAATGCTTTCCCCTTTTTATCGTTGGAATTTCCCTTGCGCTTCTTCATCTCCTCAGTTTCTACCTCTTCCATTTTCTCGTTCCCCTCTCCAAAGTGATCCTCGAGAGAACCTCATTTTTCCTTCGGTTTGAACATACTCTTTCGAGACTTGAGCTCGAGCTCTATCGGAGTCCCTTCGAATCCGAAAAATTCACGGATTTTATTTTCGATATAGCGCAGGTACGAAAAGTGAAAATGGGAAGCGTTATTGACCGAGACGATAAACTTCGGAGGATTGACATCGACCTGTGATCCGTAGTACATCTTCGGTTTATGAGACTTTCGATTCCCGGTCGGTGCATGATCATAGCTAATCTGCTGGAGAAACTGATTAAATATTCCAGTTTTTACACGCTTTAATCTTTCGAGTTTGATCTTCTGCGCGTGATCCAGGATGAGGTCAATACGTTTCCCATCAATCGCAGAGGTAAATACCACTGGAACATACGAAAGGAAGTCGAATTTCTTCGAAAGGTACACCATATAGCGCTCGAGGATGGTATCTACTCCGACATCGGGCTTCGCGAGGACCTTGTCCCACTTGTTGACGACGAGGATAATCCCCTTCTTCGCTTCGAGAGCGATACTGACGATATGCTGATCCTGATGAGCAATCCCTTCGAAGGCATCGATGACGACCGCGACCACATCGGATCGCTCGATGGCACGCTCAGCCCTGAGAACACTCCACTCTTCGATATTTCCATAGCCGATCTTTCCACTTCTTCGGATTCCTGCGGTATCGATCAGGCAGAGTTCTTGTCAGTTATGTTCGATGATGGTATCGATAGCGTCACGAGTCGTCCCGGGCATATCCTTCACAATAGACCGAGTTTCCCCGGAAATGGCATTCACAATCGATGACTTCCCCACATTGGGCCGACCGATTATCGCAAGCTTCAGCATCGACTCATCAAGCTCAGGAAGATCTGGAGTTTTTTCGAATCCGAGGGACTCAAGCGTGGCCGCGATATACCCCTTAATCTGATCAATCCCTCGTACATTGATAGCGCTCGTCGGGATGACTTCTCCGAGACCGAGCTCGAGGTGACTGTATGACTCCAGGATACGCGCCTGGTTATCGGCTTTATTGGCGACGATGAGGACTTTTTTTCCACTTTTTCTCAGTTTTCGGATGATAATATCATCCAGCTCCGTCGTCCGATCATACTCGAGGACCAAGAGGATGAGATCAGAACGGCCGATTGCCACATCGACACGCTCACGAACATCGCTAAAAATCGCCTCATCATCTCCAAGTACAAGTCCTCCTGAGTCAGAAAGAATATAGCGCATCGAACGCTCATGATCATATACATCGAATTCGATAATATCTCGAGTGGTATTCTCGATATCCGAAATAATAGCAATCCGATGCCCGGTCAGGGCATTGAAAATACTAGATTTTCAGACATTGGGTCGTCAAACGATGGTAACGCGAGGAAACATGCAGGAGAAGATTAGGGACGTACGAACTCAAGAGTGACAGAGGAAAGAGTTTCTTCTACTATTGGGGCGGATTATAGAGAAAAGTCGAGAAAAAGCAAAAAGAATGACTCAAGGATGAATCGGTAGAGACGATGGGGCGGTAGAAATGGTAGAAGAGTAGAAAAAATAAACTTTTGTCTTTCCGACCGAAATGGAGTGAAACGGAATGAAGTGGAGGAATCCCTTTTCTCATTTTATCATTCACGTGAAAACCGGAATCCAGAATGAGGAGAATGGATCCCCCGCTTACGCGAGGACGACAAAGTGGTAAAGGAATCCCTCGAGTGCCTCGGTATGGCAACGAGATCTGGATAAAGATACATCAATGGGAATAGATTCACCAAGTTTCTACAGTAGATATAAAAATCTCTCTCTCACTCCCTGTATTCAAACCTATTGAATCGTATAGAGTGGCTCGAATCGATAGATCACTTCTCCGATACTTTTCCCCGAGAGGAGGATGGAGATATGGATACTCGTGTCGACTTTCCTATACTCGAGACTCGATCCGGGAGCGATAAGATAGATATTACCATCGTGATGTATAGCAGCGATTGGATCTCAACTCTGGGAAGTAAAGTATCCTCATCCAGCAAATGATGGATCAGTAGGAAGGGCATCAACCCACAGAGTGGTATCCTTCGGCAACACCAGTAGTCCTGTTTGAGTAGCTTCCGATCCCGTAGCACTCATAAGTTTAGGGGTAATGGAAGGTGGAACGATCATATAGGTCGAGTATACGGCACTTCCCGAAGCGTTCAGTACTGAAATCTTCATGGGAGTGCTTCTCGTAGCGCCATCGACGACGGTCGAATACCCAGTCGGTACTGATCCGATCCATCATCGATCATCGAGGAGTATCTTTTTTCCGGAAACATCGACTTCGATTCCGGTATTTCTTGTATCCATACTTCCCGCGAACAGTCCGCCGGTATGAGATCGAGTGGTGGAGTCGAATCGAGTAAGTGGTGAACCAGCTCGAACTCGTATAAAGTCGATAGGCTCTCCGGTGATGTCTTCCTCGAGGGCTCAGACAAAGCTTCCAGAAAGAGTCGCGTTCTGAAGGTGAGGAATGGGCGCATACACGTGAAGGGTCACATCCTTCGATGAAGTATTCCCGAATTCATCGACCGCTTGGAATAGAGCAGTACGATCCCCTACGGTTTTATATGGACCGAGCATCAGGATATTCGAACGGCTCGATCCGAGAGAGTTATCGATAAAGGCTGACTCGAAGTCGTCATCTGGGATACCGTTGTTATTGGTATCTGTCATGATGTCATTATCCCAAGAGAGAGTATAGCTATTTTGCTCTCAGACCGTATTTTGAAGGTTGAGCTCTTTCTCGGTATACACTGGGATATCAAGAGAATCTGGAAGATCGATAAGTGGTGCGTCTCGATCGGCAGCGCTCTGAGGAGCGAGAAGGGTAATACCAGCCTTCGTATTTTCCGTATCTCCCAGAGCAAACATACGGGCGGAGTACCATCCATTTTGGTATGGGATATGGATACTATAACTCGTCTGTGGAGTGCCAAGTGAATAGGCATAGTAACTATCTTGATCCTGTATCGGAGTGATCGTATTTTCTTTCACATTTTTGATATCTACTCGATCAAGAACTTCTGTAAATATCCTCATTTCTGGAACAATAGGTATACCTCTCAGAGTATCTGGGTCGGTAATAATAGTTTCTCATTGAGAATCGAAAATATAGAGGCTTCCCTGATCTACTCAGACCTGGGCTCAGATATCGAACGAGTAAGACGCGTGAGCCCCAAGGGTCAATGTCTGCTGATCGGTACCGATACGGTAGGAAATCTGTACTTCATTTTCCCCGGTATAAAATACCTTTCAAGGTGAGAGAGCGAAGGCGTCTCCTGTTATTTTTTTCGTAAAACTCGGAGTAAAAAGACGAACCGTTTTCGATGGAGAGTTGACTCCGGCGATATAGGCATGGAGTGGGGTCGTGGTAATATGTGGTTTGAGTATTGTCCTATCAGCCTGCGTATCCACGATCAGATCTACTGTCGTTTTCTCATGTGGGGATGAGTCAGGAGTTGTATATCTCATACTATCCCACTCAAGCATATGATCGTATAACTCGAGTCGGAAGGCCGTATCATCTCCATGTGCAGGTGAAAAGTCGAGGTTCATAAATCAAGACTCGTGGGTATTCTCACTGAAGTAGTTGACCGCTGTAGGACCAAGATCATCGAGAGCCGTCGAGGAAATAGAAATATCATGATCGATAATTTTCGGAGGAAGTTTTCGGTCGGTATATTTGATATAGAGACTATTATCCATGAGGGTGATATAGTCATCATCACCATCTTGGTCTATATCAACCACATCAACCACTTCATTTCCTCTGAGGGCAGTCACATAGTCAAAGAGGCGCGTCTGATTCTTATTCGGAGTACTGATAAATATCCCTTCGAAATTTGGTGCATATCCCGTGGATCCTTCGGAGGCAATAGATGGAGGCACATTCGCAGCCGCAAGAAGATGTTCTGAAGGATTGGTACTCGTAAGGGAAGGAACAGAAGGGATTTCGGTATTCGTTATCTTGATCTCTTTCGTAGTATCTCGTGACTGATAGGTGGTAAATGCTTGTTCTGCTTGAATAGTCCTCTCTGGAGATTGGCTCGTAAAGAGCGCATCACTCATCACAAGGTCGGTATTGGGCTTCATTCCGAGAGCATCGATCACCTTCTGTAACTCACTCAGTGATTCCGATTCGGTATCGAGGTAGTGACGCAAGAGAGAAAACTTCTTCGTATTGTATGCTAGGAGTCCTTCCGTGAGTTTGTCAGCACTGTGGTCTTCCGTCTTCGAGGCACTGTCGAGGATACTGTAGAGTTCACGGTCTGCCGTTGGTGAGAGACGAGTGAGTTCTCACTGAAGGAAGGATCGGAACTCTTCAGTCGAGAGGGTGGTATCTTTGTGTTTTTCGAGAACATGAGTCATACGACCGAGAAGATCAAAGAGAGGTTTCGGATCACGAGCCAGATCCGAAAGGGCAATCTTTGGTACCAGTGGATTATCATTGAGATATCCTCCTTTCGGTGGTGGAACCTTTACATTGATATTTCCTGGTCATTGGACATTGATATTTTTCCCAACCTGTGTCGGAAGGATATGAGTCATATCAGTTGTAAAACTATTGATCGGTTTGACTGATGCTTTCGCCATTTCGGTGATGAAGTCTGTTTTGATCTCGTAGTTGATATGAGTCGAGACTCTTATTTCCTTCAGAAACTTCATAGAAACCTGAGGGAGATCGAGCTTCAGAAAATCAATCGGAAGAGTGGTATTGCGAGCCGTTTTCTCGGCAATCATTTCTCCGACCACCCACTCTGGGACAAATGGTGACGAATTCAGGAGACACATAATCTTCGAAATCAGTTTGAAAATATCGAGTACCACGACGACCGATCCGAAGAGTTTCGGAAGTTTCGGTGGTGGTGGAAGGTCAGGAAGGGTTATCGTCGGAAGTGATGGAAGGTCTGGCAGGTCTGGGAGATTCGGAATCGGTTTGAGTATAGGAATAGCCGGAAGCGAGACTCAGAGGCCTGGGCTGTTCGGAAGGGAAAAACTCGGAAGGTTTGGAAGGCGGATCGGAGAAACATTGAGCTTGAATTCTGGCATACGGAGAGTGATACCTAGTCGGATATCTGAAAGATCCAGAACGATATCTGGCCATCTCGGAAAGGTAATAATCGGAAGCTGTGGTATGAGAGCGCTGATAATCTTGAATATGAAGTACTTGAGATCATATCGTTCATTTCGACAGACGCTACAAGAAGCAGTATAGCTATTGAAGAGATCAGGAAGTACATTCCAGGACTTGAGGATCGCCTTGAGGAGGATATAGAACTCCACCCACGCTCGAAATCTTCGACCATTGTCGCTGATCCATCCTCCGGTCATACGCTCCATCGCATCGATATTGCACACGATCTGAGCGAGGTATCGCTGCTTCCAAGTGAGGTACTTCTGGAGTTTTTCTGGGAATTTTTTGTACCCTTCGATCGTTCGTATATTTTCCTGAATAGACGTCACAAAGGCTGATGCCTGGAGATTTCCCTTACTATTTAGACAGGCATTTTTGTCCGGAGCGCTCGTACACCAACTCTTCTGAGCCTGGGATACCTGATCCGCGTACGCCTTGAGCTTGTGTCCATACTTTTCGAGGTCTCGTTGGAGGATCCATGGGACATTGATCGGGATGGTCGTGCGTTCGATACGGATAAATGGCATCTTCCCGATAAATTCATAGGCGGCCCGCATCGAGTTCGCTGAGGAGGTTCCGGCATCTAGGAGAGGCTTGGCTCCGTTGATCGTAGCATTGGTGAAATTCCCGAGATTGGCCTGAGCGGTACCGACGACGCCTGAGGATGGTTTTTTGACAGTATTCTGAGAAGTCAGACGATCCGCAGCACTTGGACCACTTCCCTTCAGATTCGGAGTATAGGCACCACTAACTTTGGATTGGAAGTCTTTGAGTCACTGCGCACTCAAAGCCGAGGAAAGCTTCTGGGTAAATCAATCAAAATCACCATTGACCTGCGCGTTTTGACCAAAGGATCGAATCGGGACGATGAAGAGGTTCGGAGGGGAGAAGAGCGCATTGGTTACTTCTTCCATCTGTCGTCGCACCCAGCTCATGAGGAAGTCGGGGAATCCTTCGACACTCTTATTTTTGACCTTGACGATATCTCCGAAGCTAAAAGGCTTCGTCGAATCGATTTCGAGGTTGAGACTTGGTCAGTTCGCACCTCCTCATCCGATCTTCAGGAGGGACCCAGCATTGATCACTCCACCAGAACGCAGTGGTGTCTTCGTGAGCTTCTGGTAGAGTATCGGGAGCTTCGTATTCGCAGGATTGCGGATATAGTCGACCATATCAGTAATCAGCGACTGTTTCTCCGCAGGAGTACCAACTTCTTGACGGATTTTACAGCTTCCTGCATTCCAAGAGTCAGTCATCGACCCGAGTCCGGTAAATGGAGCGATATCGCCATCGGAAGTCGAACCATCGGACTTACACATATTCATCGGCTTGGTGATGACAATACAGTTTCCTCCAGGAGTCGCAGGCCATACTCACTTGGGAGGAATATTACCAACTACTTTTGCGGTCGCTCCCATACATATTGCCGTTCCCATACCAAGAGTGAGGGTAGGAGTGACGAAAATACGAAGAAAATTCGAAGCCGAAGCAATCCCAAGTCGTCCTCACGCTCCGAGATTCGATGATGCTGTTCCTCATGCCATAACTGATGCTGCTTCAATCCAGGCTTGTGCAACATTGGTAGAGCTACAAGGAAGACTCGCACTGAGAGAAAGTGGAGAAATCGGCCAAACCATAGGAAATGTAACACAGTATGGGGTAACTCCGATATCCATTCGAGTGAGAGCAGAAAATATAGGGACTGATACCGGTCCTCCTTCGGGAGTGAGCCAATCTTTTCTCAGTGGCATACCCATAAGGAGTGGAGAGTTCCCCGGAGCGAGTGGAGCCCAGTTCAGAGGCATGCTCATACATCCGCCACCTCCGAATCCGCAGGAAAGCCCATCGGCAAGTTTCTGAGCAAAGTCTTCTATATTTGCAGAACTCGCCGCATCGAATCCTATAGAAACGGATTTGTTTCCAGAGATCGAGATCTTCGGAGCGATATCGACTCGGTTATCACTCACCTGCATATTGTTGAACTGCTGTTTGCGATCCGCGACGGACATATTCTCGACATAGTCAGGAGTTCCATTTTTATCACCATCAGTGAGATATGGTTTGATGGTCGCCGGAATTTCTGGGGTAAGAAATGGCTTGGTTCAGCGCATATAGTCTCGTGCCGCGGTCGACCTCCAGAGGATCATCTCCGCTCCACATGTGTTCTTCGTATTGAATCCAACATCCCCAAAGTCATCAGTTCCTCCTTCATCTCCTTCGAGGTTCCCCACCTTCATTTCCCCATACGAAGCCGGAAGTGCTGAGAGGATATAGCTCAGTGTTACCGTCTCGCCTGGAGCCATATCTCCAACCATCATACGGACATCATAGTCATCGGTCGTAAGGTACTCGAGGGGTTTATTGACGGATCCTACTCGATAGCTCTCAGTGTGTTCATGAGAGAGATAGGAAGGGATGGTGTCGAGGTATTCGATATTTTTGAGGGTTTTAGTGCTCTTGTTTGTGAGGGTGATCTTCACTTCTATCGGATCTCAGGCATAGAGGGTACTGTGGGCAGTATCCTTATAGGTTTTACTCATCTCGAGGTCATACCCCTTCACAAAATCGGATTGGACATAGGTCTGGTACGATGCCTGTTCGGCTCCTACGGTTGAATCGGTCGCAACCCCAGCGAGACTATTGTAGATATCCGAGGCACTCTGACCGACGGAACTAAGAGGATTCCCTGTCGAGTCAGACCCGATCGAATCCACGATAGCACCCACTTGATCCGTGGGAGTTCCGACGGTGGTAATCGGTCGCTGATAGTAGATCTGAGATTGGAGTATCGTCGGAGAAATCGTATCGGCAGGTTCGGTTTTATTTTCAAATCCTGGCGGAAGCTGTGGAAGACCATCGAAGTAGATGGCTCATCCTTCTGAGGTACTCGCACTATCGATCTCAACCCCGAGAGAAGCGTCGAGGACTTTTTTCGTAAATTCTCATGGAGTATCAGTTCCATAGAGTATAGCGAGTTCTCAGGATTCAGAGAGATAGACGATATCATCTTTCCTATCGTGATCCATATCGAATATTTTCATCTGACTCACTCACGTCGGAGAAGACCCACCGAGGACTTTGATCTCTTTTCTTGTCCACTTTCGTAACGAGTTATCGAGAAGCATGATGGATCCCGACTTCGTCAGGTATACCATATCCGCATAGTGATCTCCCGTGAAGTCTCCACCATCGACTCCCCTTTCGGTCAGATCAGCGACGTGCATGATATACCCACGACTTCGCATCCGATCACGAAGGTTGAGTATGAGTTCAGCATGTCCACTCGTATACCAGATGACGAGATCTTCATACCCATCGTTATTCATGTCTTTTCTCACCACTTGTCGAATACGCCCCTTCGCACCACTGATGATCTTCGAACCGACCGAACGATCTATCCCTTCCTTAGAAACTCATGGTCGACTCGATAAAAGATGTGCGACCGGATCTCAGAGATTGACCATCGTGAAGGTATGTGTCCAGCGTGTTGCCGTACCGACGGTATCTCCAGCGGAAAAAGAAAGAAGGCTCACATTGGAATCCTGCCAACCGACTCCAGGCGTTTCTGGAAGAGCCCCTATCGAGGTTATATTGGACGGTCAGAGTTTCTCAGTATCGAGGGTTTTTTCTGCATCTCAGAGGAGGAGGCTCATTCCAGAGAGAGGAGAACCGAGGGAACCGATGGGATCCTTTCTCACGAGAAAACTTCCACCAAGGACTCTCGTGCTTATCGTATTGGTACCCACTGGTGCATACGGATCCGTCGATGTGGTCACTGAACTCATGTCGGTCGCGATCAGGAGCGTAGCCAGTACTTCCGAATCAAGGGTAATATCAAAAACGAGATGTTTATAGGAATCCTCCATCCTAGGAGTAATCTTCAGAAGTGGTGAGAGGGTAAATATTCCTCGTTTATTGATCGTAAAAAGTGAGGAATTGGTAGGATCCAGGAGGGAAAGATTCGAATTGGATGGTACCGTTTGGAAAGTATTGGTTTCATAATGGATGAGGCGTATCGCAGCTCCATCCCCAAGATCATCGCAATGCGTATCGTGGATATCTTTGGCACTACAGAGAGTAAGCGTCGGAGTATTGAGATGGAACATACTCTCAGCTATCTCTGTATTATTCGAATCATCATACCACTCGATCACCGGGAAGTTATTTCGCATCACAAAACTCGGGCGTATGAGTCGATCAGATGATGATGACACACGGTACCCTCATCCTGGGAAAAATGACAGTACCGAGTCTTCGGTGTAGGGAGTATCGAGGAGGGTGGTCACAGCCAGGCTCGATGACTTCTGAGCATCCTGATAGAGAGTATCAGAACCCTCCGAAAGAAAACTTCCTCCAGCAAGCACCGTATAGAGAGCATTATAGTCAGGCGCAAATACGTATTTCGTATCTTCACCAGGGATATAGAGGATATTTTCTGAGATGGCGGGGATATCTGTGGTCGTTCCGTCATCCTCTTTGACGGTCAATTTGTTGCCAGAAATAGCAGGGACTCGTACCCAGAGGTATCCACTCTTTCGAGGGATGGTCACAACTCCATTGGTAAAAGCGAGGGGAGATTCATCTCATGCTTTGTAGCTATAGAATCCACCAAGATTGGATTCACTCACATTTCCATATCGATCGAGGAGGGTTGCTCGAATACCAATATCTTGTTTTTCGAGTCCGATACGCATCGGAATACCTGGAGCTACGGAAAAAGTAGTAGCATTGGTTTTCCCGATTCCTGGAATATCAAGCGAGAGGAGGTGATCTCAGGATTTGTGTCCAGGGGTAAATTTGATAATATTGCTGACTCCATCCGTGATCTGTACGATGTCTTCAGAGAAGGTCCCACCATCTTCAGGAAACGAGAGGGCAATCGGAGAAGAAAATCCGGAAATAGGAACTTCCGTCACTGGATCCACGATCTGGAATCGAACACTGATAGCATCTTCTCCAACTACTGGCTTTTTTTCTCGTTCGATAGTGACCTGCGCTCCGGATATTACTCCGATATCCTCAGATTCTGAAATCTGAGAATCAGTAATATGAGCTCGTATACTTATACTTCCCGGTGTATCAGATCAAATATTGAGAAATATGCTACCATCATAAATAGATGAGGTCATCTTCGTTTTCTTATTCCCATCTTCGTCGATGATGTACCCACCCACTACTTCAATCTCCGTATCGGAAATATCGGCGACCGTCGGATTCCCGACTCGATCCAGAATCTGGATCGATACCGGAGTTCTTCCTCCTGCGACGATGAGTGTCGAAAGAGGAGTAATGCGCAGCTGACTTGCCTCTCCTGGATGTACGGAAAAAGTAGTCTCTCCGACTCGTCCCTCACTATCGGTAACAAGAAGTCGATAGACGCCTGGTTTTTTCGAAATCGTAAACGGAAGTTGATATCCTGTCTCTGTGAAAGAGATACCACTCTCTGGAAGCTTTGCTCCATCGACATCATCATAGATATCGAGGGTAAATGGAGATCGAAGCGGGAGTTCTTCTCAGGAACCATTTGTCGCAATCACGGAAATACCAACCATTCCTGTAGACGTAGCATCGAGCGATCCGACTCGTACCGCATCGACGGTCGGACTCACATCGAGTATTTCATCTCGAACCCGGATCGTCAGTGCTGCAGATTCTACCGACCAGAGCGTCCCATCTGGAAGTTTATAGGTAAGTTTTGCCTGCATGGTCGTCGTGGCCTCGGGAGCCGATTTGACAGAAAGGATGGTCGATGATTTTCCATCACTATAGACACTCACCCCAGGATCAAGGGAAACTCAGTTGAGCGGCGAAGAGAGTGAGTACTCCACTTGAGCAGAAAGTGGAAGGAGTACGGGTGAGTTATTTTTTATGAGATAGGCATCTACAGGAAGAGCGTCATCTCGAAAGAGACTATTTCTCGTAACAGAAAGGACGAGGGTCGATCCATCGAGGTAGGACTTCAAACCAGCTGAAGAACCAACCGCTTCAGCTGATGGAGAAATAGGATTTCAAAAAGAATTGTTAGCCCCTATCGTCGTCGCCCCACACGTTCCTGCTTGGATTTTCGGTACTTGGATATGCTGGAGCCAGCAGATAATCGCCGGAAACCATTTGAAGAGGTCTACCCCTTCCGGGCCGCCACACTCGTATGATCCCTGGTTCGGACTTTCTTCCGAAGCAGAGGCGGAAGCGTCTACGACATTGGCTGAATCAATCCGAGAAAAGCCTAGGTTGATGTCAGTGAGAGCATTATCAATCTGCGGATTGTCGGTCGAAAGAGTCGGATCCACGGAGCCCAGTCCCAGGTAGGCGATCTCATATCCACCAGGATTATCTGGGACGAAGGGTGAGTGATTCGGAGCACTGATATTTTTCGAAAAGGAAAGTGATGATTCGATACTCGAAGTATATTTGTATGGAATATCTGGATAGAGCCAGTTTCTGGATTCGATCACCTGCTTGAGTACCTCATCCGAAATATAGTCATTCCAATCAATAGGACTCGCAGGGAGATTCCCGGTTCTCAGGAGATTGGCAATCTGTGCATCGGTAGCGTTCAAGTTCGTACTGTTCTCAGCACTCAGTATGCGTGTCCACTCAGTATCAGACAGGGATTTGAGCCAAGTCCGTGCTTGTAGAATAGTCGAACCCGTGAATCTGAAAAAGTTCGGATACGTAATACGAGCGAGGTTTCCCTTAGGAGTCTGGAATTCGACGTACCGATTCATATCAATCGATAGTGAAGGAGTTGCTCCGGTTTTGAGTGCCGCTGCAATCTCATCATCCGTTGGTGATTTGTGATATACTATAGAGGGTATCGTATGATAGAGGATATATTTGTACGTCGTATTATCATAGTTGATAAATCATGAGTCTCCATCTCAAAGACTGACGTTACATGGATTATCTGAGCTTTTGACGACGGCGTTATTGAGCTTCATAGTAGCGGATACACATTCCTCAGCACCAAATGTCGTAAACGTCGTGGCAAATACTCGGCTCGCTCCGACTTCATGAACCGTATTACAGGTGTAGCGAGGGGTACGACCTCAGATATCTTTATCACATGCTCCAGATGAGAGGTTCCACTCCTCTGGCCACCCTGCGGTACATGAATCGATCGATGCTGATTCTCCACTATAGTTCATAATCCCATAGCTATACGTATACGGAGTGAGGAGGGAATATTGTTTGGTTGCGGCACTACAGTCAAGTGGCGATGCTGGAGAAAAACGAGTCGTCTCATCCATTCCAGAGAGTCGAAAAATAGGTTCAGAGAAATTGATCAGGGACGTCGTGACCGGCTTCGAGAGGAACGAAGCACCAGCGGTTCCCATATCTACACCACTCAGTCGAAGGACTGTATTTTTTGCCCAGTAGGGATCGAGTTTCATACTTTGATCCGGATTGAAACAGCTATAGGATGCCGACCGATGAAGAGCCACAAGTTCTTCAGTATCTTTCTTCAGCTTGTCAGCATCGAGTTCGGTCGAGTTGATATCATAGGCATTGTTGGCTTCGACGAGGACTCATTTCCCAAATGTCGTCGGCTTTCCAGTAGAACCCCGAGCGATAGTACAATCCAGTGGATCCGTGATAGTTTTCGCAGGTTTCCCATAGAAATAGTTGGTATAGGTCTTGGTTACATCGCCGATGAGGTGATCTGGATTCGTCGGATTATTGTACCCCAGGGTTCAGAGTCCATACTTTCGAGTCGACTGTTCTTCATCAAAGATGGCGATTTTGCGGGCAAAAGTTGAGACATTGGCATCTATTGCTTGTTCTAGAGCGGTATTGGCTTCCTTCAGGGTAAGTAGGGACACTCTATCTGCCGTTGTAATATGAAGCGTGGGCTGATCTACACGCACATTTTTCCCATCGTTATATCGACCAGCGTTATACACCATATGCCTGATATCTCCGAGGGATTTCGAGTTCACGATTTCATAAAACTGCTTGATGAGTTTCTGAATCGGTACCTTCGTCTGGATATCAGGAATCGCTGCAATCTGATCCTTCGGAAAAACGCTTTCAGTGGGATCAACTCCCATGGTATTGAGGAGAGATTTTTCTCCATCCGTTTGGGCAGTTGCCTTTTGTTGATTCAGACTATCGACAATATCAGACATCAGGTACTTGCTGAATCGTTCGTACGCTATGTTTTCGATATTAGCCATGGAGAGTCCATACGCAAAAATGTCATTGAGTCTGAGGGACTTCTGCTCATAGAATCCATCATAGTAAAACACTCTCGGTGGTTCTGTGTAACGAGCATTATTGAATATTCCTTTTTGTTCATAAAAGTCATGGGTTTTATCGAGAAACGCTGAAATTTTCGGGATGTCTCTTGTTCTATCGTAACCTCATCCTAAAGCTGGATTGATAACTCCATGCCAGATCTCGACATCCCCTTCATTCGGAGCATTTTTACTGTACTCATACTTCTGATGATCCGGGTTAAAAACAAAAAATTTATCCTCAAAATCTACATAGGGATAGAGGCTCGGGAATGACTTCCCTCCCTTATCCACCATAGGGATAGGAATATTCCCGATGAGGATCGTCCCAACCAACTGGGAAACTCCATCTTTTCCGTCTCCTTCATAGTAGAGTTTCTCATTGATACTGGCGATCTTCTCCGGTCCAATCCCGGATGGAACTATATGAAGCGAAACTCGAGTGCTCCCCAGGTAGGTCTGTATATCTTCTGCATACTGGAGTATCTTAGCTTTTGTGGAACCGTAGGTATCAGAGTCTACAAAGATCGATACGATATCCCGGTAGTCCTCTACTTTTGCAGAAACTTCGTCGAAAAATGACACCTGTACCGTCTGGGAAACGAAAACAAGAAGGATGAGGAAAAATGATACAAACTTATGAAATGATACCTTCCAAGAATTCATGGAAAAATTATTTAGGCGAAAGAGTCGTTTATGAGGATAAATATATCCTTTTTCTAGGTGATTGCAAAAGGAAAATATGGCGATAAAAAAAATAGAGTTGCGTAGTATAAAATAGTATTTTTTATAGAGAATAAATAGTAAATATCTAGATATTTGCATCTTTTTAGGATTTATGTTAGCATATAAAATAGTAACTCTGAAAAGTTCATATTAGCATTGATTATGAAAACCCATATCCTTCATCCCCTCTTCCAAAGAGAACATAGAGTCCATCACCATATACTTTCAAGTATATTGGTATCTCTTGTGATGATACATACGTATATCGGAGGGA
>JAYUDN010000042.1:0-59370 GCA_043739785.1 Candidatus Altimarinota bacterium | reverse complement strand
AAAGAAACAATTGAATTAGAAAAAGAACTTCTTATACTTCTTTATAAGTTTTACCAGAAATAATTACTTTTTAATATTTCTTCTGGTCTAGAGCCTATCCTTTCCAGTGAGATCACATGTTCGCTTATGAAGGGCGAAATAGTTTCGGTATTGCGCCCTTCTCCTAATGCGTTCCTCTGGGCAGAGGGTCGGAAGCGGAGTCGGAAATTTCTCTCCTCAGATGATTGGTGAGAGTTTATCGAGAAGTGCTATTTCCGAGTCAGAAATAGTAAACTCTTTTCACGAGATGCGACAGGTACGAGTGAAAGCATGATTAGTAGTTTACATGCCACTTGAGTCGATCGAGATACCGTTGGTCTGGATGTTTTCGAGGAATCGGAAGCATATGTTTTCTGTAGAAATCGAGTTCTTGTTTTGTGATACGAAATGGTTTTCCTGAGACTACACATTCGATGGCCCAGTTGAGGATATCATCAGGAATTTCTGAAATATCATCAGGGAGTTTTGAGCCAGGGATTATCTTACTAACTTTCGGAAATGGAACCTCATAATCTGACCAAGTGAATCCTTGTGATTGTGCTTCCAATTTCGAGAGAGGATATTTTTCCATATTCACCGTCTGATTATATCAAAAGTGACTAAAATTCGCCGGGAAAAATTCCCCCCACTCTCTGTTGCGCATCATTTTCTCGATAATCTGAGGAACCAGTTCCTCATACTCTTCCTTGGTAAACTGCTTGTTGAGAATACAATATTCTGTATTCCTGAGGCCGATACATCAGAAACAATGATGAACGTTATTCACGCAATATGCAGAGTAATACAACTCAGATACATTTGCCCAAGAATACACTGTGAAATACAAAGAACCGGATGCTTCACCCACTACCACAGCCTCATAAGCGTGTTCGAGTCTATCTCACCATTGGTCGATATCCATAGCTACTCGAGCGTCTCGAAAATTCGTCGCATAGCGGAGATCTTCAGAATTTTGAATAATATTGGAGTGACTAATATTTTTCGAGTCAAATACTCGAGTCGAATCAGATACATTTTCCGAACGCATTGTTTTCGATGCGTGGATATTATACCCGCTCTTTTTCATGAAAATAGTAAAGTCTTCTCGTTGTTTTTCGATTGATTGAGAGAGTAGCAGAGAAAGTTTTTCTATATACTCCTTTTCAGTATATTTTATATTAAAAATTTGGTATTGCTGATTCCTCAAGTTGATACACCCATAACAATTCTGACACCCATAACAATCAGTGAGAAAATATGAATCTCGACAAGCATTCACATCGTAGGAAAAATGGGTTGCATAGGAGTCTCGTGCGTCGAGAAGCTCGTATGACTCTTCACAGTTCACACAACTCAATGAATCAACCAATCTCGTGCATGACCAGATATCAGTACTATAGAGACATTCGTCATCTCATTCACCGTTAAAACAAAGGTAGCAGTTCTTCATGTTACTGCAATTATCTGAATAATCAGAGTTTTCCATTCATTTTGATATTGATTTTCCTGGCATAGGGACAACTTTTTTGAGTTCGCTCCATTGCTTGAAAAATGATCTCGAAAAATCAAAATCTCTTCCGTATTTCATTGCATCCCAAGCATCTGAATACCAGTAGTCACTCTCATAGATCGGACATGGTGCATCCGGAGAGAAAAGAGAAATAATCACTTTCTCTGTTGCATCACATTTCCTTTTGAAGATTTTGTGTTCATTTCTCCATGCAAGTCGTCTGATTTTTCGACACTTCGGACAATGAGTTGGGAAGGGGAGACTAAAAAATTCTCATCCTATATTTGGAGAGAGTCGAGTGAAGAAATCTTTATCAGTATCAGTAATATAGAATGAGGTTTTACAGTGTGTGCAGAGACGAGATTCTAGGATGGTTTCGGACATATTTTTTATAATTTTATGTATAGTATGATGAAATAGTTCTTTTTTACAATCAAATCCTACCCAACTACTTCTCGATTGTAGCACTCCTCACAATAGACTACTTCTGGTCGTTCGGGTGAGTAAGTAGTAATCATCTTCCTTCACATCTTACCCGTTCTTGTATTCTGAAGAAAGAGTATTTCCTCTGTGTGCACTGTACTTTCTGTACTGTTGACTATCTTCTTTTCTTTGTGCACTCTCTCTTCTGTACTGTTCACTCTTTTTCAATTCTCCTCACAGTTCGGACAGTCACATACTCTTTCAAATAACTTCCTCGGATTCCTCAGTTTCATCCGATCCATATGCCGTACATCGGGATGTCTTCTCGGTATTGGAAGGTGATGTTTACGGCAGAATTCGAGTTCTTGCTTGATGATTCGAAATGGCTTCCCACTTACTTCACACTCTATCGCCCAGTTAAGAATATCATCTGGAATTGAATCAATAGAATCAGGAAGTTTAGAGGCTGGAATCACTTTTTCTACTTTCGGAAATGGAGCTTCATAGTCGGACCAGTTGAAAGTAGGTCAGTGAAGAAGTGTATTCGAGGTTTCGTCATCGCGAGCGGAATGCAGTGAAGCGTGGCGATCCAGAGTAAGAGGAACTTCAGATATGCTGGATTGCTTCGTACCTCGCAATGACGAGACGAATACCTCTTCTCTCTTCATCGGAAAGTATTCCTGTGCTACGGTTTCATTGTATCCAAAAGGTGAGAGAGAAGCCGGGAAGAATTCTCCCCACTCTCCGTCAGTCATCATCTTCTCGATAATCCTTGGTACTAATACTTCATACTCTTCTTTGGTGTATTGTTTATTGAGTATACAGTAGGATTTGTTGCGGAGTCAGGTGCAGAGGAAGAGGTGTGAGGAAGAGAAACAGTTATCACAGTAATACAGATAAGTTCCAATCCATACGAGGTTATTGAATCAACAGTGGTTGAGTTTTCATCAAGAGATAGCTTCATAATCGAGGAAACATTCAGGATTATGTATGGTAGTATCCATACAATCCGACATATCATATCAGGTAACTGTATAGGCACAGTTTTCGATATGAGTCGATAGGAAAGATGATTTCGAAGACTTTGATTGTTTTAATATATCACCTGTCGAACTTTCTGATAGTAGTATATTCACACTTTTTCTCGGAAACTGATCGAGCAGTTTTCTGAATTTTTCAAGGTACTTTGAAAGTTCGCTCGTTTTTATGGAATCTTCAATTTTCAAATATTCAGACTCAGATACCTGCTTATTCAATATGCAAAATTTTTTGTTTCTTAGTCAAACACAAAACATCGACTTTTCTGTCCTATGGCAGTCATACAGATAGATACTATCCTTGCAGTCTCCACTCCAACGACAATATTTACAGTTATATAATTTTTCTGATCCTATACACTCATAACTATTTTCAGAATCTGTGACATCGAGGAGATCGAGAGAGTTATGACATCGCTTTATCGTACTCGAATATGACACATTCGTTGACTCAAAAATATCAGTAGATAAATAAATATCACTACTATTCGTTACAAAATTCGAATAGGATGAATTTTCATTGTTGAATTCTACAAGTGCCATTCTCGGAACTTCCCGAATCAATTTTTCCATCTGCTCCATCGCACTTCTCGAGAAATCAAACTCCCTTCCATACTTCATCGCATCCCACGCATCGCTCCACCAGTAGTCTTGATGATAGACCGTATAGGGTTTGTCTGGAGAATAGATTGAAATGATCTCATTTCATGTGGCGTCACACTTCCGCTTGTAGAGTTTTCTCTCGTTACGGAATGCGAGTCTTCTCTGTTGTCGGCAATCAGGGCAGAGAGTCGGAGGTGGGATAATGTATCTCGCCTTGTCTCATTCCATCTTGATTCGTCATTCTGAGGTTACGAAGAATCCAGTTTTCTTTGTAGAATCCTGAATCCTTCACTCCGTTCAGGATGACGAAGCAGGGAATGAAGGTGAGTTTTTTTCATAAAATTCCATATCTTTGTCCGTGATTGGGAAAATAGAACCGCATTTTTTACAGTTTCTATTCTCTACGAGATGTTCTCATTGAGGGATGGGGTACATGGGATTTTGAATGACCATATTTGAACCCAATCATACAAAAGATGAGGCAATTTTCAACACTACTTTACGAATTCTCTTCCAGAATGTTACTTTCTTTCGTGCCTCAATTTCCTAAATCTATTTTCTCTTTTGCTTTAGATGAGAATCGACTGAGTTTTGTCGTTCAAAAAACGTATACAAAGTCCCCGTGTCAAGCTATTTTTTCTTTTGACTTCGATACAAAAAAGAGTAAAAACTTCACCTAGATTTCACATAGAAAACATAGATTCTACTCTCGAATAATAGAACGTCAACTGTCCCATCCAAACCTATCTCCTATGCCAACTGAGTTCACTTTTTCTCTTCTCGAAGCGAGTATCCGCGAAGTATCTTCGAAGATCAGAAAGCAAGATTTCCTGACCTACTTTAAGAAATTCTCACTCCTCTCGGTCGATGAGAAATCCATCACGATCGGAGTGGTATCTTCTTTCCACCGGGACAACCTCATTCGCAAATTTTACGATGATATCAAGTCCGCAATTCAGACCGTTGCTCCATCGATAGAAACCCTGGATTTCGTCGTCGATGATACGATAGATTCGAGAAATGAGGAAGAAGTGATCGATGCCCGACTCCTCCTCAAGGATACGATCAAAGAGCAAAAGAAACAACAAATCGAGTGAGTGGAAATCGTCGATGGACTCAATAGTCGAGTGATCAATGATCGATATAAACTCGATAACTTCATCATCGGACCATCGACACAGCTTGCGCATGCCGCGTGTGAGGCGGTCGCGAGGAAACCTGGTTCTTCTTACAATCCACTCTACATCTATGGTGACGTGGGGCTCGGGAAGACGCACCTCCTTCAAGGAGTCGGGAATACCATACGCACGAAGCATAAGCATCTCAAAGTCATCTATACCACGGCGGATAGATTCCTCACGGACTACGTCTCGAGTGTCAAGAAACGTTCGGTCGATGCTATGCGAGATCGCTATCGAGGTATTGATGTCCTCATAATCGATGATGTTCAGTTTCTCTCGGGTAAGAAGCAAACACAAGAAGAACTCTACAATATCTTCAATATCCTCTACGAAGCTGGGAAGCAGGTCATCCTCTCTGGAGATCGTCCACCGAAGGAACTCAGTGAACTCGAACCTCGTCTTCAGAGTCGATTTGAGTGGGGAATCACGGTCGATGTCGGAGCTCCAGACTACGAGACTCGCCTCGCCATTATCCAGGAAAAGGCTCGAGCTCGTGAATTTATCCTTCCCCAGGATTCGTCAGAGTTTATCGCGGAGCACGTTACCGGTAACGTCCGTGAACTTGAAGGGATTCTCAATCAAGTCATCGCGGAGTATGATCTCAAAAATACGCCACCAACGGTCGAAAATGTCGCTATGCGCCTCTCGAAGCTCGCGGTGAAGACGATTACTCGGACTCTCGCTGATGGAGCGGGTCGAAGTATCCGCATCGGAAACTGTAGCTATGAAGACCTCATCCAAGCTGTCTCGAGTCACTTCGGGATCGAAATCCGTATGCTCCTCTCTGAGGATCGGAAGAAGGAAAATATGATCCCTCGACAGGTCGCTATGTACCTCCTCAAGAACCGACTTCACTATACGTATGAGCGCATCGGAAATATCTTCTCTGGTCGCAATCATACCGCCGTCATGTACTCTTGCAAGAAGCTCGAATCCGTAATGAAAAAAGATCAACAAGTGGTATTCGAAGTGAATGTGATTCGAGATAGGCTCGGGATTTAGTTGACTTTATATATTATATTGTATAATAACTTCATTAATTTGAGGTTTTTATGACGTCTTCATCCATTGAACAATACGAAAATATTCTTTCTGATATTCCAAGACCATCTATTTCATCAGACGGAGAAAAATATGTTCGGTTTAAAAATGCGGCTCAGATTTTACAGGAAATATTTACACCTGATGTTTGGAATGAGTGGGATGCTCACTTTCTGGTGCTAAGGGAGTGCTATCAAAAAGGAATCAATCCACAGGAATTGGATGAGAATTTTAAACTAATACATGAATGAAAGTATCCTCATTGGTTTCCTACACCAAGATTATTTGCTCGTGAAACCTTGTATCTTATGATGGCACTTCAATCATTTGGTATAGAAAAAATTGAAGATTATATATCAAACAAACCAGAGCTATCTAAATTATTTACTTATAAAGATCTAGTTAAGTTCAGTGGTTGATGGGCAAATGCTTGCGAAACTGGTCGGCATATATTTCAGAATTTTAAATTTTTTCTTTGAAGATGAAATCATGAACCGACAAATCTAGATCCGTGAAAAATAAAATGACTCATGCAGTCTAGTTCTATGCTTGATACTGAAACTTTTAATCGGTTTAGTATAAGAAATTTCGCACCCAACGTTCATTGAATATTGGAGCATATTCCCATCGGAGACTTCGAGTTACCCTATACTCCTTGAGAAAGAGTGGGTTGTCCATTCGTAAGGAAGTTTAGATGACTCCCTACTCTTACAAATCTATTTGATAAACTATTTGATAGAATTTGCACTATTTACGGGTATAATCCTACATCAAGTGCTCAAATTTCAGATGAAAAAAGACCAACAAGTGGTCTTCGAAGTGAATGTGATTCGAGATAGGCTCGGGATATAGTTGCAAATATTCACTCAATATGATAGGATAGTAGAGTACTATCCTATTTTTATGGTCGAAGCACTCATACAAGCAGCAGAACAGGGAAATACAGAGAAACTAGCCGTTATCATGAGAGAGGTAAAGTCTTTAAAATTGCCAAAAACTGGAGTGGAAAAACTTACCCTCAAAGTTAATGCTGTATGGCAAGAAATACTTCATTCAGTAGAAATACAAGCCATAGTACCTGTTGATCCATCTGAACTTGAAAAGTTAGCGAAGGCTATAAGAGATAAAAAAGAAAGAAAGAGAAGAATGAAAAGTGAAGAACCGTTTTCGGAAGTATTGTTTAGCGCCTGAAAAAAAATCTGAAAAGATAAAATATCAGAGATCTTCCTCCCTGAAGTAATTGCTACACATAATACTGAAACTATCAGAAATCTGCTTGTACAATATCCTAAGGTTCCTGGATTCCAATTTCGACATAAAGGCGAACTGATTTGATGTATGTTTTTACTTCAAGGTCAAGAGCTTATATTTTTGAAACGAGAAATTGCCGAACATCCGATAACTTCCTGGGAGTTTATCCGATATATGCGGAAAGAGCATAGAAAGTTCTTGAAAAAGTATGTAGAAAAAAAGCAGTCATAAGATTGCTTTTTTTGAATCGTTCCCTATAGTAAAAGTATACTATTTCTCCCATGCTCTCAATCGTCTCTACCCCTATCGGGAATCTCGAAGATATCACCCTTCGTGCCCTACGAATTCTGAAAGAGGCTGATTATATCGCCTGTGAAGATACACGGGTCACGGGGCAACTGCTCGGATATTACGATATCGCGAACAATGGACGCCTCCTCTCCTTTCATTCGCATTCGGGATTTTCGAAACTCGATAAGATTATCGAACTCTTACATGAGGGAAAACATGTAGCTCTTGTCTCGGATGCCGGTACTCCTGGAATTAGCGATCCATGATTTGTCCTTATACGACGTGTGGTCGAAGAGGGGATTACGGTCGTGCCAGTTCCATGAGCTTCTGCGGTTCTCTCAGCACTGGTCGCGAGTGGGATAGACTGCCACCAGTACCTCTATCTCGGGTTCCTTCCCGTGAAAAAGTGACGACAGACGATGCTTAAATCTCTTGTGAACAATGAGTACACCGTCGTCGTCTACGAATCGGTCCATCGTATCGAGAAGACCCTGGAAGAACTCGGACAATACCTCTGAGAAGACCACCATATCGTCGTCGGTCGTGAGATCACGAAGAAATTCGAGGAGTTCAAGAGGGGAACGATTGCAGAAGTGAGAGAATACTATCGATGAGAAGGAAAGGTGAAAGGGGAATTTGTACTTGTGTTTTAAAATTTTATACATATAGTATAATAAGTATATCGAATTATATTCCATGAATAGACAATTGCATATCGAAGATGGCGTAAATAGCCATGTCTGAGAAAGACTACCGCAAGAGAGGGGCTCCGTAAGAGAACAAGTAGTGGATACTCTCTGAAAGAAGACTCTTGATCTTGCAAGACCAAAAGAATCTGTAGCAGACTATGTAGAAAATGAGCTCGCTTGAGACCTTGATATGCAGAAACTTCTCAGAGTTCCCCGTAGATTCAAAGACCTTACAGAAGTATTGGCAACTCCTGTTGAAAATGTACCAATGTTCTATATTCGAAGCGAAGATAATCAGGCTTTTGCTGGTATGTCAGGTGTTTTTCCTACATGGATAGTCTATAGAGATAAGCCTGAAGCATGAAAACTTTTTGTTTATACGGGCGGATGATCTAGCTTAACATTTAATTCCGATTCTAGTGAAAAGATACTTGATTATTATAATGAAGAAGTTCATCGAATTAAACAAGAGTTTGGATTACAGTCAATAAAAACAGGATTCTCTATCTGGGAATGAATTAAGGGAAATAATTATTGTTTGGTTGCCGATACATGATCTCAAAATGCATTCTATGTTTACGATTTAAATTGATTTTGAGACCCAACTACTCATATTTCATGAGAAGACTGAGATAATGAAGAGATAAGGATTTATAACTGGATTAGATCAAGAAATCTTTTCCCAGCTTGAAATTGTCCTATTATTGAGCTTGCGGAAAAGGATGGAGTTTGGTATTTTTTACAATATCTAAAGACGCAAAATACTCAATATGCCGACTTCAATATCAATGAGATTCCTAAAGATTACATTGAAGCTGATTTTATAAGAGGCATTACACCGTCATGAGGTATTGAGTTAACAATTTATAATGCACACCATTATCACGAGGAGAGTCGCCCATCCCCAACTTGATTTTATGTTACTAACGGTACTAATAAACATCCACAATTCCGTTTTGATATAGAACGTATGACGAGTGAAGTGGATGTTGTTTTGCTCTGAGCCACGGATGAATGAATCGACAATTATGGAGGAATATTAAATGTAGCATTATATCATTATGGTAGATCAATGATTCATAAGCCAAAGCTGTTTTTGATACTTTGAAAGTCTGGTTGATATTCTAGAGATGGAAAATTTGATCAAGTAACTCCAAGGAATACTGAAGAGTGAATATCAATTGTTGTTCATATTATTTCCGACGGGAAGAGAGCAATTATAAAACGAGTCAAATAATTGATTTTTCCCCTATTTCCCTATAATCACCTCACCCGAGCTACAACTCGCTTGTTTCTGGTTCCTGGTTTTTCTAACCTCCTCACCAGCAAACCTCCTTACCTCCTACAACTATGGTCTCCCAACTCAATGCTCGGCACAAGCCGAAGTACACTCTTTTGACATTTTATAAATTCGTGGATATCCCAGAATCAGAGCTCGACTCGGTCGCTCAAGAACATCTTGATTTCACCCGAGACATCGGCCTCAGAGGTCGTGTCTATATAGGTACGGAGGGCATCAGCTCTACCGTCACCGGAAACGAGTGACAGTGCTGGGCATATAGGCAATTCCTCCAAGTTTCAAAATACTTTCGAGATATTCCCGATATTGATGCTAAGGCGACACCTGTAGCTGATCATGAGTTTCCTCGTATGAGCGTGAAGATCCGTAACGAAATCGTCACCTTCGGGGTAAAGGTCACAGCCGATCAAGTACAAAAATATAAGAAAGAACTCACACCAGAAGAATTCAAAACTATCCTCGAATCCGAGAAGAAAGATGACTATGTGATCCTTGATATGAGAAATGATTATGAATACCGACTCGGACACTTTAGAAACGCTATCCCAGCTGGAACCTTCAATTTCCGAGAAGTCCCGAATCTCCTCAAACGGTATCATGAACTCGCAAAAGGGAAAAAGGTCATCTGGTATTGTACCGGAGGGATTCGCTGTGAGAAGGCGGCAGTCCTTGCCAATGAACTCTCGGATACCGAGTTCTATTCGATCCAGTGAGGAGTGGTGAAGTATATAAACCAATTCAATGATGGAAACTGGCTCGGGAATCTCTATACCTTCGATGGTAGAGTCTCGACAGCCGTTGGTGATTCACAAACTCATACTACTATCTGAGAATGCCTCTATACCAGGGAAAAGACAGATAATTGCGAAAATTGTCGATATGCTCCATGCAATGCCCGAATCATAACGACGCCATCTGCCTACAAGAAACACTTAGGTTTTTGCTCGAAAGAGTGCTATGAGAAGGCTCGCGTTGATGGTCTCGTGAAAGTAGTCCCTTGGGATAAGCTCGACTATCTTAGTCTCGGTCGCACGTGGAGAGCAGATCCATCGAGGCAAGAGGAAATCATCACACAGATACAGAAGCATATTGATGCCAAACTCTCCAAGATCGAATGGAGACATTTCACTTCTCAGAAAGAAGAAGAGATTATAGAATGTTAGTATTGACTAATTATATTTAATGTATATATTACATATTAATTATCATTATTTTTATGGTTACTCCGACGACTATATGAGTTTTTGAGGGAAATACGGGTCAGCAAGTTTGAACTACTTCCTGAAAGGTTATTTGACCTGTAAAAGTAGAAAATTGAGTAAAAGTTCAGACTATTCTATCATCTCTAAGAGGGAATTCTCTAGCTACTGCTAGTGAGGCAAGGAAATATTTGATCGAACTCTACCCGGAACTTGAAGAAATACTCTGAGAAGATCTCTGAGAAGATGATCAAGTAAAAGCAGATGCAATTATTTTATCTTTCTTCGAGGAATTTAGTTGAGTAGAATGAGTTCTTACGGATAAAAAAGATGCGGTTAGGAAGATTATCAGAGAGTGGGAAAGCCCCGATTCTATCAAGCAGTATGAAAGACAAAATTGAGATTGAAGCTTTACTGCTTGAACCTCATCAATTCAAGTAAGGTTTCTTAGAGTATTTTCAGTGAAATTGTATAGTCTTGTATGGTAAGTGAGTAATATCTAATATAGATATTCTTATGTCAAGTTTGATCCCCGCCAAGGCGGGGATCTTTTTTGTGGGAAGAGAGAAGAATTACTTTTCCCGCCACGGGTCATTGAGCCACCAAAGTATGGGTACGATTATAAGTAGCCCCCATAGTAATATCGACAGTATGATAACTGCCAATTGATATTGGAAAACCCAAGCCAGGAAAAAAACAAGAATCCCCCAAAGCGGACTCCAGCCTAGGTAATTCATGACTGCAGATGTAAGAACACCTGCAAGCAAAGAGCTAATAAAAGCTCTATTCACGAAGCTCATGAGTACTCCTTCCCCAATCCACCTCACCGTGAATGGGAGAATACGAACCGTGGTGACGGTTGGGCGAAAGCCCGAAATTCCCCAGCCATTTGAGAGCTGGACATATGTATAATACTTTATATATTAATATATGTCAATATTTTACAAAATATGTGAATATATAGTATTATTGTTCTATAAATTTATTTTTTTATGTGATTATTCGAACAAAAACATCCTCATTATGGAGATAAAGACTCTGTCGGTATTATGAGAGATATACGCCTTGTTACAGGGGCACTTTCATCATCTGAAGAATTGAGGAGTACTACCGAAGCTCGATGCATAGCTATTATAGAAGATCCTAATACTTACAATGCCTCATTCAGAAACTCATTTTTTCAAGCAAAAGATAGTATAGTTTGATCACATGTATGGAACACTTCTGATCTTAAAAATCATGATGCCTCAAATCTTGAATACCATAGACTTCTCAGTCTGCATGAGATAGTCCTATCGAACCCAACTGCAACACTCGAAGCTATTGAACAAGAAATCCAAAAAGCGCTCGATGCCCATGGTACGAGCGCTTCAGAAATCAGTAGTATACTAACTAAGGTAAAAGATACCGAAGAAGATAATTTTTCTCAATTCATAGAACAGGGAGAACGGCAGCTTTGACATACCGGAGTTATTTTTTATCTCGAATGATGTATAGAAAAGTGAAAATGCATTGAGAAGGTTATGGAATATACTATCTGAAGAATGAAGGGATTATATGAAACTCGTCATAAATCTATGCAATACTGGGATTTTCATAACGTTCTCAGACTTACAGAAACAAAATCAAAACTTCGAGATAATAGTGAGTCCAATTTATGAAATTCAAAGGCATTTGTCATATCAGGATGAGCAGGAAACACTCTTGCTTCACTCTGAGTGATACAAGCTCATCTGGAATCTTGATGAAGTATAAAAGCACTCTCATGAACCAGTATGGGTGGAATGATTTCTGTTCTCGTATGAAGTATTGGTAATAACCTGGAAGGACTCAAAGCACTTATCAATGATATAGTGAATGGCTTTGAAATTGATAGTATAAATTATGGATTACCAAAATGAGATCTTTATAAACCGTGGAATGCGAGAAGAGCAAAGTCTTATGTAGAAAGGCTATTGAGTAAATATGGTATTTCAGGAAACTTAAATTCAGTGATCTCAAAGTTCCTGTGATCATAAATGCAGGAAGACAATATAATGGGTGAGAACAAGAAATTGTTCTCTGATGATCTGATAATATCCATGATTCGGTACTTGCTTCTATGAACGTTCCTCTGCCAGGATTCAATAATTATGGTTGAGTATGAACAACTAAAATTGATGATGTTCCCTTGATTGATTATGCAGCCAATGAGCGAGGAAATCCGAATCACTGGATAGAGTCACTTTGAATAGATGGAAAGGATGAAGTTATCGTTGACGCTTGATACTCATCGGAAACATGGAATGAGAAATCTCCCACAAAAACGCGGGCTACTTTTCTTAGAGCCACACAAAGAGATTTTTATGCAAAGCTAAGGACAAGAAGACAGTGAGGAATCGTTCTCGATATTGACCCTACGAAAGCATGATCGATTTCTTCCGGAGGTATTATCACCCCGAAGAAAACTCGTCTCCTTATAGCTCAATGAAGTGAACTTTATAAAAAATCAAGTAATCAAGTCTTGAGTTAGTATAAGTTGATTTTTATCGTTTTATCTTTATCCGTACCGTAAATCCACTTTTTTCCCCAGATTCGATCGTACAGCTTCCGTGGTGGAGGCGGGCGATGGTTTCGATGATAGAGAGTCCGATGCCCATACTTCCGAGGTTTTCCTGCTGGTTGCGACCCTTATCAACCCGGTAGAATTTCTCTTTGACGAAGGCGATTTCTTCGACTGGGACTCATGCTCCATCGTCGGCAAACGTCAGAAGGTAGTAATCACTTGCTCTATCGATCGAGATACGAAGGGTTGTGTTCGCTCCCGCATACTTGATAAAATTCGAGAATATATTATGCAGGATCTGGGTAAACATACGTTCATCCATACTCATATTGAAGTGAGACGGTACCGCATTTACGATCTTCTGATTCGTCTTGAGTAGCTGAGGGCTATACTCAGTGATGATATCTTCGATAAGAGGAGGGACGAGAAATCGCTCGACTCTGATATCCTGGAAGGTATTGTGAGTTAAGGATTCATACGCCATAATCTGTCCCGTGATATCAGTCAGACGTGTCAGCTCTTTTCCGAGGAGCGGAGTGAGCTTTTCATCCATCCGCATCACCCCATCTTCGATCGCTTCGAGATAGCACTGGAGCGCAGTAATAGGAGTACGGATTTCGTGGGAAATATCGGAGAGAAAATTTGAGCGTATTTTCTCCTGGATAGCAAGCGTTTTCTGAAGCGAGTTGATCGTATCTATGAGGGGGAGGAACTCATCCTTTCGTATATAGCGAGTACTGGAATACTCTCATTTCTCGATAATCTTCTCGATATTTTCAGTCACGAGGTCGATCGGGGTAAATATTCGTCTCATCCAGATGAGGTAGCCGATGACGACGACAATCAACCAGGCGATATTCAGAAAGAGGATATTGCGGAGGATATTGATGATAAATCGTCCCTCAGGACTATCGGAAGATATACTGGTCGGATGAGTCAGGAAGTTGATCAGGTAGGAAGATGGAGACTCTACTTGAGGAAGTCCGATGATGCTCGTAGCAGAGCCCGTCCCGGCCTTTTCGATGGACGAAGATCCAGTTCCAGCATAGAGATTCGGATTGCGACTGATATTCTCGAGTGCGGTGGAAATAGTCGAGAGCTCTCCGATTATATCGGAGTATTCCTTTTGCTTATCGGGATCGAGTTTATCGATATTGGCAAAGGCCTTGAGAAGAGTTGGATCTGGTGCAGTTCCACGCTCATCCTCGAGTTCACTCAGGTACACACTAAACCCACGGTCACTGAAGATACTGAGTCCTCCGACATTTACGGCGATAGTGAGGATCAGGAGGGTGGTGGTGATGAGGGGAATTTGGTAGACGAGTCGCAAGTAGAAAATGTAGAGTTAGAAGAAAACTGAAATTGAAGGGATTATAAAGAAAAATCTCAAAAAGAAAAGGTAGAGTGTTGATTGGCCGATAAGCTGGTAGGCTGGTTTGTGGAAAAGCTGGGAAGCCGGAAGGTTAGGAGAAGATTTATAAGAACTAAAAGATAAAAGATAAAAGTTTTGATGCAGATAAGCTAGACTGTGCTGGTGAGCTGATTGGCTGGTTTGGGATGAAGTTGGTACTCTGGGAAGCTCGGAATATACTTTACAGGTTGGCTTATTGGCTGATTAGCTGGTTTTCAAGTTTGATCAAGTTTCGTCGGGAGTCATTATTCCCCTCTTGAGGGGTGCCCCGAGGACACGGGGCGGGGTGGAGGGGTCTGATGGAGAAATGCTGATAGAAGCTGCTAAGCTGGTTTGTTGATTCGAACAAAGAAAAAATATTAATACTCGTTCAATCTCGACAAATCCGGATATCCTATTCAATAATCGCTCCTACTCGTTTTGCCTTTTTTCATATTTGCTATAGAATACTAACCTCATCAATCATCAATCATTACTAAATATCATACTCTATGACTGTTCGAACTCGTTTTGCTCCATCTCCAACAGGATACCTCCATATTGGATGACTCCGTACCGCACTCTATGCTTATCTCTGGGCGAAACATAACCAAGGACAATATGTGCTAAGAATAGAAGATACGGATCGTTCTCGTATCGTCGAGGGAGCGATCGATATTATTCTTGAGACTCATAAGACTGTTGGCATTATGCCCGATGAAGGCCCACATCACGATGGTGGATACGGCCCATATATCCAGAGCGAACGTGTTCATATCTATGCACCACGGCTTCATAAAATGTGTGAGGAAGGGAGTGCGTATTATTGTTTTTGTAGTGCTGAGAGGCTCACGGCACTCAGAGAAGAGCAAGAAGCACTGAAGCTCCCACCAGGATATGATGGACACTGTCGATATGTTCCTCTCGAAGAGGCTCGTGAGCGTATCGCGAAGGGGGAGAGTCACACGATTCGTCTCAAGGTTCCGAAGGGAGAAACGCTCGTCTTCAATGACATCATTCGATGACGTATCGAGTTTCGAACTTCAGAGATCGACGATACGGTGCTACTCAAGTCAGATGGGATATTTCCTACCTATCACGGAGCCGTCGTCATCGATGATGATATGATGAAAATTACTCATGTCATGCGAGGGGAAGAATGGATTAGCTCCATCCCCATCCAAGTCCTCACCGCTCGTGGTCTTGGTATCACCCTCCCAGAATATGCACACCTTCCAAATATCATGGGATCAGATGGAAAAAAACTTTCAAAAAGAACGGGAGACACTGCTGTATCAGAATACCTGGCAAAGGGATATCTTGTGGAAGCAATCCTTAATTTTATCGCTCTTCTCGGTTGGCATCCGAAGCGGGATCAGGAAATCATGACTCTTGATGAGATGACAGAACTCTTTCAAATACAAGATATTCACAAATCCTGAGCGCTTCTTGATACCGTGAAATTCGACTGGATGAATGGTGAGTATATCAAGAAATACTCTCCCGAAGAACTCCACATTCGACTCTCGGAGTACCTCAAAACATATGAACCAGATTTTTATGACGATGTTTACTCGAAGTCCGATTTTCTTTTCAACACTCGTGTGATAGGAGAACTCCAGTCTCGTATGAAGCGATTTGACGAATTTTCTTCGCTTACCACGTTTCTCTATGGAAATCCGAAGGATGCGACCAACCTCCTTGTCAATCCAAAGATGAAAATCGAAACCCTCGACGATGCTCGTGCCTCGCTCCAGTTTATCCTCGAAATCCTTCGTGATAAAGTAGACTACTCCAGTATAGATGCTATCAAGAATACGATTCTCGAATGGATTACTCTCGGTGGGAAAAAGAATGGACAGATTCTCTGGCCGGCTCGAGTGGCACTCTCAGGAGAAGAGTTTTCTCCCGGAGTATTCGAACTCGCCTACATCCTCGGAAAGGAAAAAACCATCGAGAGAATCGAGAAACAACTGGCTCGTATCTAAAAAAGTTCAAATATTTGCAATATAAAAAAATATATGTTATCCTAACAAGGTAATATATTTTTTATTCAATGCATATGAAAAAAATACAAATATCTTTTCTCATTCTCGGAATGCTTTTCTCGTCGATTTCTATCGGATTTGCTGATTCGGTTAGTTCGACTCCATCTCCTGTACTCAATCCCTTTGCTTGTATCATGACAAAATGGCAAATATACTATCATGGGATGATGCCACTTGATCTCCTGAACTCATTTATGGCGAATCCAGTGCTGGCTTGTTCTACAAATGGTGGGGATCCATCGAAACGGTATCCATGATGTGATACGGATGATATCGTCCTCGATAATGGTCAGGTGTGGGCCGCTTGTAATGTCGGAGCCCCGGTAGCATATAGTGGAACTGTTGTGAATGGAGCAAATGTGCCACTCGCGACCACTGATCAAATCGGTCGATTCTTCCAATGGGGTGAGATGTACGGTTGGGATAGTGAAGGAACGAGTTCTGGAGACAATATCGCTTACCCATTGAACTCAAAGTTCCCTCCTGAAGATGCATTTTATTCGACAGTTACAGATACGGCCGTAGGAGGTAGTGATCGTTGGTGAGTGACTGGCTCTATGCAAGGACCTTGCGCTACTGGTTACCATGTTCCGAATGAAAGCGATTGGACAGAAACCTTGTATTACGCTGATGATAATTATTTAGATATTTCTTCAGTACTCGGACTTCCTCTGAGTGGAACTCGACTCGATACACTTCGCTCCTATTCGACTCTTGGAAGGTACTGGACAAGTTCTATGTATCCAGAGAGTGATCTCAACGCCGGAAATGCCATCGTTATGAGTCTTACTCCGATAGAATTTACTGGAATGAGTAAAGATAATGCTCTTCCGATTCGTTGTATCAAAGATGGTACAACAAAAGCTACAGAACTCAACAGTGCCCCAGATCAAACTGGATCTTCCCTTAATCCTGCGACTTCAGTAACTCCAGTGATGAATCCAAGTACTGGTACTACCGATGAAGACATCATCAGTAGTTTGCTCAGAGGACTCTAGAAAACTGCATACTTATAAAATATCTTCAGTATTTGGGGATATTTTTGGAAAATGGAATACTATTTTATTTGAATTCCGTAGATATTCCATATAATAAAAAGCAATTGAGAGAGAAGAAACTTCGTGAATACCATCTATAATTTTTTGTTTATGCAATATATATTCCTCAAAAATATCGTCGAAACTACTGCAGAAACATTTCTCTGCCAAGCCTGTCATAAGCACATCACACTCGAGTCGATACAGATTATCAATATCAATAATAATGGAATTGGAATGTCCGTTTCCTGTCCACACTGCCAATCGCGTTCTGAGATCCGTGCAGAAATCCATGCGATGGCGCAAGAGATGCTCAAAACAGAAGATGGGCGTATTTTTTTCAATGAAATGATTCAAAAAAATGGATCACTTTCCTGAGAAAATTCATTACAGATAGCCGAAAATCAAAATACTATCAAGGAATCTGATATCAAACAGGCTGAGGAAGAAATCTCTGGAGCTACCTCGATAGAAGACTTTCTCAAATAATACTATGCTCGGTCGACTCATCGGAATCGTCATCTTACTCGGAACACTGTATGTACTCGCCGTTTTTGTCGTTCCAGAAAAACTTGATACCTATGGAAACAAAGGCATCAATATATGGATTCGTGGTATCAAAAATACTGCCGATTCCATTTCTCAGGAAAACCCGAAAACACTCGTTCAAACACTCCAAGATTCCATCAATACTATCAGTACTACCGCTTCAGGATTCATAGCGAGTGGGGCATCTCTGATAGACGAGAGCAAGAAGACCTATGATACGACAAAGGCCGTGGTAGATACAAAGATAGAAGAAATCAATACGGCGACCGAATCAGTGAAAAAGGCCTATAACGCTCTCGATGAGGCGAAAAAAAATATCGAAAAACTTACGAATTTCTCATGAGTTACGAACTCTGGAAGTCATTAAGAATAGAATTCTCCTTGAGGACGTAGGGTACTCCGACTTGATTTCAGGATTTTTTTTGTTATCCTCACGGTCTTCTTTTTAGATTTATGAGTTTTACCACCCGACGATCAAGAGTCACCACGGGCTCTTCCCCGAAGCATATTTCTTCTTTTCGATCTGTATTTGTCTCTCTCTTTCTTGTATCTCTCGCTTCGCTATTGTTTGGATATTTTTGGATTGTATCTATTGGGTCTACTGAAATCGAGGCTGGAAGGTACAATATAGGGAAAGGAGAAACACTTTCTACGCTTGATTCTATCTTACATATCGATATTTCTCACAATCGATACAAGCTCTGGTTACGGTTTTTTGCCTTAAATCGACAACTAGAAGTTGGAACCTATACGGTGATAACTCCGGTCACACTTGATACGTTTATCCGAGAAAATCTCGATACTCCAACGCATACGGATCTGACGATCACTCTGCTCCCTGGATGGAATACCTATGATATGGATGCCTACTTTCAGGAGAAAAATATTCTTGGAGTAGGAGTATTTATGGAAACGGCTATCACGGACTTTCCGATGCTTCAGAAAAAATACCGTTTTCTTGAATGAGCATCGAGCCTCGAGGGATTTCTCTTACCGGATACCTATCGAGTCAGAAAGGACGCGACAGCTCATGAAATTCTCGAAGTCATGCTTCATCAATTCGAAATAAAGATTGCCCCAGAATATCTCAAAATGGATCCCAAAAAAGCGTATGAAACCCTTATCCTTGCCTCTATCGTCGAACGAGAAGAGCGTAATAGCTATGAGCAACCAATCGTAGCGGGGATTCTGGCGAAGCGTCTGGTTGAAGGAATGCCTATAGGTGCCGATGCAACAGTTTGTTATGGATACGCGAAAACGCAATCACAGTGTACTCCGAGTTTCATCGCTTCGGTCATCTATGACCCGAATCCGTACAACACTCGTTCGACTCAGGGCCTCCCACCGACACCGATTTCAAGTATCAAGGTCGATACTTGGAATCATACGCTCCACTCCGAGAGTTCTGAATATTATTACTATCTGCATGATAGTGACGGAGTTATTCATTATGGGAAAACACTTGAGGAGCACAGCGCCAACAAGAAAAAATACCTCTAGTTCCACTTTTTCAAAAGAGAGGAGGTTGAGTTATTGAGTAGACCTATTTTTTGCACATTTTCAAGAGAAAAAAGTGTACTATTTCACCGTTTTCCATATAGTTTTTATCTCTCTGAAACCAAAGACCATTACAAGTTTCATGTTACATCTTCAAGGAAAACCTGTAAGATGAAATGAGTAACTTGTAATTGAATTATTATTTTCAACCTATGCCTCCTCCACAGATCAATGATATCCTCAATAATGTCGTCGTCCTCAATCATGAAACCATAGAATCTTTCCTAGGTGAAGTTCGAAGACTCTTCATTTCGCTCAAAAAATCGAAAGATATCGATAATCTCAAGGTCCTCAGAAACCGACTCGAAAATCTCCTCAAATCCTGACAAAAGCGACTCTCCCGAAAGGAAAAAAAGGAATTCAAGCGGATTTCAGATCTGATGGAAGAGATGGATGAAGTGATCCATGCTATCGAAGAGGCAAATAAAGCAGTCATCGAACCGACAGATATCCTGAAACAGTTCCGGAAGAAGTATTCCTCTATCATGGAACTTCCAGAGTGAAAACGGAAAACGCACGTATTGGTTGCGATGAAAAAAGATAATATTGCTTACGAGGAAGAGATGCTCCTGCTCCAGATGGAACTCTCGAAACTCCAGAAATATATCCAAGAAAGTGGCAGAAAGGTGCTTATTATCTTCGAAGGACGAGATGCGGCTGGAAAAGGTGGGAATATTAAGCGCTTTATGGAATCCCTCAACCCTCGATACGCGAAGGTCGTTGCCCTGCAAAAACCGACGGACATCGAACAGGGACAGTGGTACTTCCAGCGGTATATCAAGAATCTTCCGAACGCTTGAGAAATTGTATTTTTCGATAGAAGCTGGTACAACCGTGCGTGAGTTGAGCCGGTTATGGGGTTTGTCAATAAGGCAAATTACGAAACATTCCTCGAGGACGTACCGACCTTCGAAAAGATGATCGTACGATCCGGGGTCAAGATTATCAAGTTCTACTTCTCAGTCTCGAAAGATGAACAAGCCAAAAGATTTGAAGAGCGACGTACGAATCCTCTCAAACAGTTTAAACTCTCTCCTATTGATCAGTTCTCTCAACAACTCTGGGATAAATACTCGGTCGCAGAACTCGCCAACTTTACGCATACGCACTCAACGCATGCCCCTTGGATTATCGTCAATAGTGACGATAAAGAAGCGTCCCGTATCAATGCGATCAAGTACCTCCTTTCTCAGTTTAATTATCCTGGGAAGATCAAGAGCGGAGCTCTCAAGGTTGACCGAGATATTATCGAATCCGCGAAGGATCGTATAAAGATACTGGAAAAAGAGGTGGATAAAAAAATTAAGCTGTTTGATTAACTCCTAACAGATACTTACTCATTTCTTACCGAATTGTATGATAGTAAGCATCATACTTTATCATTATGATTGAATCTATCAATAAACTGCTTGGTCCTCTCGAGAAATTACTGGGGAAGTATCTTTCTCAGATCAAAATACTATTTTTAGGTATTAGTTTTCTCGTTCTTCCATTGATATTTTTCCCTGACTTTCAGAAAGATACTGGGGAACAGGCACTCAATGTCCTCTGGGCGATCCTCTTCTTACCTATTTTCGCCAGAGTCATCGGACTTTCCCTCGCGATGACTCTGATGTCTGTTCGGAAGGAGCTCGGCATATTGATGGGAGTCCTTGCGTGGGTACATAGTGCTGCCTATATTCTCGAATATCCTACCTGGATACTTGATCCTCTATTTTGGTGGAGTGAGGGCTTTGTAAGCTACTTTGCTGTCTGATTACTCGCACTTATTCTTGTCATCCCACTCCTCCTTACATCGAATGAATGGGCCATACGAAAGCTCGGGAAAAAATGGAAGACGCTTCATAGATTGGTCTACGCTGTCGCGATTTTTACCGTGGCTCACGTCGTTCTGATTACTTGGGTCAACCGAGGAATGCTCGACTATACATATCCAATAGTTCTCGGTATTTATTTTTTCGGGAAGATACTCGAGTGGAGTGGCTTCTCGTTCGCGAAGAAGAAACTCTATCCTAAGTGACAAAAATTCCGATGCATTCCTTGTGGATTTATCTATGATCCAGCGCTCGGAGATATTGATGGGGGGATTCCAGCAGGAACGGAATTTGGAGATATTCCTGAGAATTGGCGATGTCCTCAGTGTGGCGTGACGAAAGCGGATTTTGTTCCATACGAAGTAGGAGAGGATGTTGATACCACGCCAGCAACGATTGTTGAGACTACGATGCTTAATCCTACGACGCTCGAACTCGTCATCGAAACGAAAAAAAGTCTCCAGAGTCTTCCGGGTCAATTCATGCTCTTCCTCTTGAATGATTTGGATGGTGACTTCACGAGATCCTACTCGATCGTCACGACCAATGGAAAGAGATTCACCTTTACTATTAAGCTCTCAGAACTCGGACGATGAGCAAAAGTGCTCAGAAGCTTCAAGAAGGGGAGTGCCATTGAGGTCATAGGAGTATTCTGAAACTTTACTCTCAAGATGACGAAGCAGAGAAAAATATTTATCGCGACTGGGACGGGTCTCGCTCCTATCTACCATATGATCGAATCGACTGAAGGAACTGAGAATAGCCTCTACTTCAGCGTATCGACGAAGGAAGAGCTTTTTTATCGAGAACAACTCGAAGCGATACCTCACTTGGATCTTCATATTCACGTTACCAAAGAAAGAGTCGAGGGTTGTGAATCAGGACGGGTGGATACTGATCTCATCGAGGCAGCTCCAGATACAGAGTGGTACCTCTGTGGGAATCCACGTATGGTCACAGAGACACGAGAAAAACTCACAAAACGAGGATTTATGAAGGTATATAGTGAGGAATTTAACTAACTTTAGGAGTTATTATTTGATTTTTTGGTACAAAGTTTTAGGATAGTTTCATATGAAGTCCTTGTCTCAACTGTGTTCGTTCATCATGACGTGTGTATTCTGACTCTTTCTCCTCAGTCCGAGTTTTGCGACCGCATGAGAGGGGAGTGATACAGTGATTATTCATGCTGGATTCGTAGATACCTGTAGTTGGAATATACAATGTGAAGTACTCGATAGTACTCACTATGTCTGTCATTCGACGGACGAAGCTCTCTCGAGCCATGCAAACCAAGTACAAGACTTTCCTGTCGCCAAACAAGGAATCGACAGCAATATAGGGAGAAAGTATATCGATATTTATAACACTGGGACTCCAAGAGAAAAAAAAATACTCTATCACGGACCTGAGCTCTCTACTTATCCATTCGTGAGGATTATCAAGATACAAGTTTAGGATATAGGTTTGCTTCCGGATACACTCCAGAAATTATTTATTTCCTATTTTTTTATTGTATGAAACCATTTTTTACAAGCCTCTTTTGAAGTATTATTGGTACATTTATTGTTCTGGGATTTGCTCTTCCATTTATCGAAAAACAGTCAAATCCCTATCTCGAATACTATACGACAGAAAATGCGGTCGCGGTGAGTCCGCATGATCTCAGGGTCGAGATGGATAAGGGGGGAACGGATTTTATTATTGTTGATTTGAGGTCAGTTTCTGAATATAAGGCCGAACATATCCGATGAGCGATCAATATTCCAGGAATTGATAATGATAAAGACGCAATTTCACAAGAAGCTCGTATCGTCGCTGCCTTCTCGAAGCTTCCGAAGGATAAACGCATTATCGTGCATTGCTATACGCACTACTGTATGCTCGCGAAACACATCGGACTCATGCTTGCCAAAAAATGAATCTACGTCCATGAACTCAATGTCGGATGGAATGAGTGGAGATACCAGTGGGATCTCTGGAATGGTGAAGGGACTTCGAAAACGGTGAATGTCAGTGACTATCTTGAGTGAAGTGCGGTAACCCATAGCGGTTCGACGCAAACCGGGACTTCACTTATTACTCCGTGCACAGCAGATGGACTCGCAGGATGTTAATCTGGATCCTCCATGCAAGTGGGGGATTTTTGAAAATTTACTTGACATAGCTGGAGTAATTAGCTTTACATATTTAAATATTAAGTATAATAGAGTTATGACTATCTCTTTAACTTTGTTTTATGAATCAGCGAACATATCTCTTTACATGACTAGCAATTGGAACTGGCAATAGAGGTCACTTTTCAGAGCCAACAGATACGCTCCACATGGTAGAATGCACTTTTGCTCCAGACTCTGTAGAGTGAGTAGTCCAGTGAGTCCCGAGACTAGTAGCATATAGATTACACTTTATCACGCGAAGAGATGGAAATCAAGTATTCTCATCTACTCTTGATTCTTGAAACCGAGATTTGGTTTGGACACCAGACTCTAAAATTCTACTTGCGAATATGGTATGATGAACAAATGATGCATGTCTTCTTGATGATGCGTCAAGCTCCGACACTCTAAATCAAGTATATGATACTTGGAGGTGACGGATTGCTCATACTTTAGACCGAAGTATCGATGCACATTTACAGAACTGAAAATCAGAAGTTTTAATTTGAACATAGTATCTACATCTTCGAACTTAAGATAATACTTTTACCCGCCACATATCCACTCGCCCAGCATATCTGATACGATGATGAACCTAGAAATGGATCTAGTTGTACAAATCTTTATATATAAGACTTCGTTTTTGTATGAGGGAATTTCTAAATATTTGGAAATTTCTATTTCTATTGTTTTTGTTTTGTCATGAGAGGAAGTTGATCAATATATCGTATATTATAATCTGTCCAGTAGGAGACTTGGCCTTACTGAGAAAATTCTATACTGCAGTATCTAGTTTAGATTGTTCATTTTTCATAAGAAGCGAATCTAAGAGTACAACTGTTGTTTTCCTCCCAACCATTCCTAGAAATGGAATATTATTCCCTCCATTTGGGGTGACTATTGCAGTATTTAAACTCTTTTGAGGAAGGATAAATTGACTGAGCGGAAGACTATTTGAGGTGAGTATAGCGTTCAAATATGCGCTACTCGTTCATCCTCAGGTTGATTCTCCACCTCCACCACCAGCTCAAACTATAGGAGGAGTTGTTCCACCCGATGATCACCCACTTCCACTCACCAATGGAGCTACATTCACCGTCACACTTCCTGAAGCCGTTCCTCCACTTCCTGTACAACTCACGACATACGTCGTATTGGTCACGAGCTGAGGAGTCGTAAATGTTCCTCCGGTAGCAGTAGATCCCCATGGAGTACTACATCCGGTTGCTGAAGTCGAAGACCACGAAATGATACTTGTTCCACTGTACGCGATACTTCCAGTCGAAGCTGAGACACTCACCGTTGGTACTTCGAGAGTTTCGAGCATATTCAAAATATTGAGTCGTACTGGATTTGCAAGTTTTCCTTCAAATTGAACCTTGTAGTCTCAACTGGTTATGATTGCATTTTTCACCTCTGATACAGTTGCACCTGGCTTAAAGTTCCATGCTAGTGCTGCCGCACCAGTCACATGAGGTGTGGCCATAGAGGTTCCATTGAGAAATCTATAGGTGGGTCAGTATCTTGCAATATAACTATCTTGGATAAAACATCCATAATTTTCTTGTCCGCCTTCTATCTCCGTACCACTATTTGTTTGCCAGACAAAACGTATCTTGAAGGAGTCAGGCCGTGAGGTTGTCGGAACTACGAATGACATAAGGGCATATGCTCATTCGTGCCCATCGATTCATAGATATGGATAGGAGTCTGCGGTACTGTTGGTTCGTATTTGATTTTCATCAAGAGTGGCAATCGATGTATAAATAACTCCATCATCACTTTTTTGTACATCTATGTAATCTCATCCCGTGGTCGGAGTATCACACCAGACATGACTCCTGATCTGGATAATGTCCTTTTGAGGATTTGTAAATGTTTTTTCTATCATTGCAACCGCATCGTTCGTATATGGCGTGTTGGTATCTCACCAGAGAACACCAGACAGATCGAGAAGGGCCCCACTGACCACGAGGGCTCATGTCTTTGTTGTCCATTCGGTTGATCCCGTTCAGAGGTAGGACCATCCATTTGCACTATCAAAAATGGTACTACTTCAGATAATTGCCTGACGATACGTGGTACTGTAGATATTCTTCCCTGGCGCAATGAGATCGACCGTAGTTCCATAGTTTGAGAAAGATGCGAAGAGGTCATTCTGATCACTCGCGGCTATAGACATTACATTATCGAGTCCAGGGATAGTGACCGTTCCAGAAAGGATTCTGCTGCCACTTCCATCAATGATAACTCCAGAAGTCGTAAGATTTTTTCCATACCATGCTGGATAGGATCGTCCATTTCGACTCACATCGTATGATGCATTCCCAGCTGCAGCAATAAAAAGTCCAGGATAGGCTTGAATGGCATCATACGTCAGGTAATCAAAATCATCTGTCGAATTGATCATGAGGTTTATTCCAAGACTTGCATTAATCACCTTAGCTCCATTATATTTTGCAAAATTGATCCCTCGGATAATGGTTATGGTGTCTCCAGCACCACCGCTATCGAGTACCTTTACGGCCATGATTTGAACATTTGGTGCCACCCCGGTGACCCCAGTTCCATTATTACTGATTCCACCTATGGTACCGGAGACATGAGTACCATGTTGTACTGAGTAGTCATCAAGTGGTTCATTATCAAGATTTACAAAGTCATATCCGTGAATACATCATCCGACGATCGTCACTCCAGTATCTGAAAGACAATTTGTGCCATCCCACATATGTCATGTAAGTTCCGGATGCCAGTAATTGACTCAGCTATCAAGTACCGCTACGATGGTGCCGCTTCCTAAGAGTCGGCCACTCGCATAGGCCATAGCTTCAGGATAGTCAATATCGGCATCAGTAGTTCCTGTGAATCCGTTTATCGTGAGTCCCTGGTTGTCGAGTCACCAGAGATTGGTAAAGTCACTATCATTTGGAACATCTCTTCCGGTAAATCCGAGAGAATCGTATCGTCAAATATCTGCAGGCAATGACTCCACATTATAAATGAAATTTCTTTGTACATATGCTACTCGAGGATCTTTCCGAAGCTCACTCATAGTAGTTTCTATTACCGATTCTTTTTTTATACCATCGATGAAACTAGATGAAGGAATAACCGTAGAGTTTTGTATTGGAGAACTTTCTGGAACAGATACGACGGTAATGTTACTTTCCTGAATCATATCCTGACTATTGAGATTGTGACTTTTTTCAAACCCTTCTGCTTCATATCGTCAAAAGGTGGTATCAAGGTCTACTTTTGCCTCTTTATACTGTATAAGAATCTCATCCCCCTTACTGATACTTACCGGAGCTTCAGCGATATCAGTCGGTCATCCTCAAAGAGCAACGATCGTACCAGTTTGCTCGGGAGAAGCTATAAGACCTCATGATACCACTTCAGATACAATAGGTGATATTTCATTCCCTTGGATTATAGTTCCAGAGGATGATCCACTGATACTCCCAGATTCAGAGAGAATTCAACCCGTTTCACTTCCTCCCACTTCAGCAGATGCTACAATAGGCTCAAGGAGAAGCGATCACAGGAGACATATGTTCACGACGAGTGACAATACTGGTCGTATAAGAGGTGAGTACATAGACATATTTGTAAGTAATTTATTCTTAATTTATCATAAAAAATTATAAAAAGCAAATATTGCACAGTATTAAAGTGACAACGTCTTAATTTGCAAGCGTAATATTCTGGAAGTTAAAAAAAGCCCCTGACCTGTCGCACAAGGTGACTCGAACAGGGGCATTGACAGGTGCCGCATGGAAGACATGCGGCGAGTATTTTTTAAAACTACGCCTTCGTCAAGCTATTTTTTAAAAATGCATCACTTGCTGAGCCGACGCGTGTTCCTCACACGCCGACGAGTTTCTGGGCCTTCAGTAAAAACTCCAGCCGCCATCGCGTCGATCATCGCGCTCTTGGTTCCAAGTGCCATGCCAAGAACACTGCTTTCCGTGTTGATCGCTCGGGCCAGCTTACCGTCTATCTTCCGTAGATCGTGCATGAAAAGAGTGTCACGCCCGTCGCCCTGTAGATATCGCTGATAGTGCTTCCTAAGGAACAGTGTCGCTAGGCCGTCGCCACCACGCCGCCCTTGGTACAGTGGAATGCCATCGGCCGGCCTTCGGGCTGTGACCATCGCCCGCACTTCATCCCGGAGTGTTTGAATAGAGGGTGCCTCATCAATCGTCTGCTGATGAACTGAGAGTTTATCCTCTATCTTTTTAGTAATCATCCAACGTATAGATAAAGACCGAAAACTATAATATTCACCCCCACCGGTAGAAAATGTAGGACATTCGAACATAAAAAAAATCAGTAAATAGAGTATTATTCTAATAATTAATATAATTTGTCAATATCAATATTTGAACTTAAAGTTTTTCCTACTACATACCCACTCGCCCAACAGATTTGTAAACTAAATCCTCCAGTATATCCATCAACATTGAGAACCTCTCCAGCAAAGTAGAGGTTCGTGTGTATGCGAGATTCCATGGTTTCGGGATTGATTTCATCGGTATTGACTCCTCAGGCGGTGACGAACTCATCTCCTGGACGACGTTCGATGAGTGTAATCGGGATGCCCTCTCCGAGGAGCTTTGAGAGTTTTTCACGATCCAGACGCGATATGGAAGCCGCGTAGGTAGACTCGATATGAGCAAAAAATTCTTGTATAAAGCCTTCTGCGAATCTTCGTGGGATCTTCTCGGAGAGTATACTCACTATGAGCTTCTTCGGATGAAGCTGGAATTGTGCCTTGAAGTATATTTCCCAATCAGAGAATCCCATCGATGCCAGAGGGGAGAGGGAGATAATTTTAGGATTTCCATTTTCAATCTGCTCAAAGGCAAGATGTGATGAAGTCATGAACGCAAGAGGTCAAGAAACCCCAAAGTGTGTGAGCAGGAGAGGTCAAGTGAGTTCGACTTTATTGTCATTCTCCGAAGGAGAATCTGATCCAATAGAATTCTCTCTTCATCAGGATGACAAACAAAAAGAAATCTTTGCATCTTCGAAGGCAAGGCCTGAAAGGGTATGAAGCCAGTGTTCCTTGGTGAGGAAGCTCGAGAGTGATGGTCAAAGTGTCGTCACTGTATGTCCGAGTGCCCGAGCAAAGGCATATCCATCTCCAGTCGAACCCGTATGGCTATAGGCATTTCCCCCGGTCGTAATGACGAGGATATCTGCTTCATAGGCTCACCGTGGTGTCGTAATCAGGTATTTATTAGTTCACCTTTGTGCTCCTCAAGATTCTGAAACATCTGATTGACTCTTTCATTCTCATATAAATGCTGAAACCTTAGTAACTCAATCTCCATAATGAAGGGTGATCTTATCACGATATTTCGCAAAGAGATCCTCGAATACCCCGACGATATCTCTGCCATCATCAGAAATGGGAAAAACTCGCTTATCTTCTTGGCACTTGAGGGGAACTCCGTGGGACTCGAACCACTCATAGCATTTTTTCGGGGAGAACTTCCCGAGCGCGTACTTGATGAAGTCACTCCCTCGTGTATATTTTGAGAGGAGTATTTTTTTGTCCGTGATTCCAGTTGTCACATTACAGCGACCTCATCCCGAAATAATTACTTTTTTTCCAGGTGACATATTTTTCTCGAAGAGGTCGATATGATATGGAGGGGTTTTGAGTGTGGAAATTTGGGATATTTCCTCGAGGATGGTAGCGGCAACCATAAGTCCAGCAGCTCCAGCACCGATGATGGCGATTCGTGGCATACCTAGATACTATTAAAATAAATAGAATTACAAACTAATATTGAAACATTATCTTCAATAGTATAGACAAATTCCCTTGAAGATAGCCCCGGATGGTATAAAATACTCAGGTTTTATTTCTTACCCCTTTTCTTTATGAAGTATTTTCTTCTGGTCCTGTCGATACTATCCGTTTTTACGAGTATCGAAGTAAGTGCAGAGACTACAGCTGGAATCACGACCGCAGATAGCAGTGGCATGACCCGTACGGATGGCAATTATGGTACAAATTACTGGGAAGCTCAAAAAATAGAAATGCAGAATAAATCAACCTCGATGCGTATCGCGAAGTATACGGAACTCAAATCCAAGGGAGTAGATGTTTCCGTACTCACACCTGATATCCTCGATGCGACGAAGACCGATGAAGGGAAATTCTGGGATGCGATGAAAATTATCGAAAAAAACCGAGATACACTTTCTCGAGCTGAATACGTCAAAAATCTCACCCAAAAGTGAGTTGATACTTCTTCTCTTTCTCCCAATCTTCTCGATGCGACGAAGACGGATAGTACCGCCTTCTGGAATGCGATGAAGAGCCTACAACAGGCTGGAGAAATCAAGTCTCGAAAGGAATATCTTGCGAAAATCGCCGGACAAGGGGCTGATGTCAGCGGATTTACTGATGCCATTATCGCAGATGGAACCGCCTTCTGGGAACTCGCGAAAAAGGTACAATCGGTACCACCGACCAAGTCACTTGATCGCCCGTATCCGATGACGAAAACAGACTCTGGTATGATGATGACAGATCTCGCCTATATGAAAAAAATGGTGGAAGAAATGAAGGCAAAGGGGATTGATACTTCCGGATTTACCGATGAGGTCATGGCAAATAAAGAAGCCTTTATCAAGCTCGTGAAATCCCTTCAATGAACCGATACCACCAAGGCGCCACCAAAAAAAGAACCTCCTCAAACGCTCCCTCCCGTTAAAGAAACAACTACTCCTATCAAAGACACAAATGGATCACTCTCTGAAAAAACACGCTCCCTTTTCCAAGCTCGCTTGGATAAGATTCCTGAGGAGTCGAAAATCAGTGTATTGACTCGACTTGAGTCAGTTATCATGAAACAGATCGATCTCGCGACGTCAAAGTCGAATACCAAGCTCGTCATGAAACTTCAAGTAATGCTTCAGATGGTGCAAGATAATCGGGATGCTATCCTACTAGATGATTCCCAAATGATTCCTATTTCTGTGACGAACTAGAAGACTCCACCAAAATATACCTCAGAAATGGGGTATTTTTTTATTTCTTCTTTTTTTGTCACCATTTTTCCTTACAATCGTCTCTAGTTACAAGAACGTTCTCCAATATTTTATGCTCGGTCACTCTTTACAAAAGGTTCGATCCTGAGACTTTTCAGCCTTCGGTGATTTGTATGATGCCTCCTACGAGAAAATATACAGATTCATCTACCATCGTACGCTCGATACCTATTTTACTGAGGATGTGATTTCGGATGTGTATATGAAAGCGATAGAAAGCATCGGTTCCTTCAAGGGAAATACTGATGCTGAGTTCTTCGCTTGGATGTACCGCATTGCCTATACGACGCTTATCGATACCCTCCGAAAATCCAGATGAGAGGACTCTCTTGAGGATATGGAGATAGAGCCTGGGTTCACCCTCGACTATGCTCACGAGATCGATACCGCTTCGAAACTCGAGGAAATCCTTCGATTCATGGAAACCCTTCCTGAGCGTGATAGTATCATCCTCACGATGCGGATATGGGATGATCTCTCCTATGATGAAATCGCCACTATCACAGGGATTTCGGTCGTGAATGCGAAACAGATAGTCTCTCGAACGCTCGTGAAAATCTCGGCCAATGTGACGCACCTTTTTATATTTTCAATCCTCCTTTATGTCATCCAACGTTAGAGCACTGCTCGATGAGCTCTACAAACTCCATCCTGATTTGCAGTCTCAAGAAGCACATATTATTCACATTATCGAGACGATGCTCGACCACCGACCGAAGGTGGCTATAGATGAATGATTCCGAACCGAACTCCGATGTAAAATCTTATCAGAACTCTCTCAACAGCAGAATGATTCTCGTAGTAATTTTATCTTCCCAACCTGGTTATTTTCAGCATTTGGTACGGCATTTGCCTCGGTTATAATCGGAGTCTTTGTTTTCTATACTTTTTTTCCGTATACGAAGCTCTGATACCTCACGGATGGGGCGAGAACTCGGGGATGACTTGTATCCTTTGTGCCGGCAGTAGAGAAGATTTCAGATCATGCATTTCAGATCTTTACCCCATTACCAAATACACAAGCGAAAATGGGAGTAGCTTCGGTTCCGATGTCGAGTGATTCGATGAGTTCGAAAATACGGGCTTCAAGCCTCGCTCCCACTCGAGAAGTAGATGTTCCACAGTATGCCTTTACAGGATCTCTTCCTCCTCTTACTGAAAAACTGAACATTTACCGAAAAAAAATTCAGTTCCACGAATCTTTTCAAACCGAAGACTTCCTCAATGGACTCAACCTCAAGGGTATCAAACTTTCTAGTCTGCAAGATGCGAATATTTCAAATCTTACTATTACGGAAAGTTGAGCGTATGGGTATATCGTCACTATCGATAGTACCCTCGGAAGTATCAGCTTCAATCCGAACTACGACACCTGGCCGCCGTATCCGAAGTGTAATGGAGATTGGTGTGATGCGCCCACGCCGATTACCCAAGAGCAGATTCCGTCTCCAACAAAACTCCAGTCAATTGCGGATACATTTCTCGATACCTATGGGATAGATCGTACCCTCTATGGCGTACCTAGCATTGATACTTCTTGAGATCCAGAAAGTGGGGTAGAATGAGGAGGAGAAAATCTTCCGGAAGTACTTACGGTGATTTATCCACTGCTCCTTGAGTGAAAGGAAATATTTGAGGAATATGGAAGTGTTCGAGGCCTTTCCCTGACCTATGACTTACGCAGTGGAAAGATTACGAATCTCTCGGGTTTAGAAAGGCTTTCTCTCGAAAGTTCAAAATATTCGCCCATTCAAGATGAGATGACTCTGAAAAATCTGATATCGAATCACGGAGATCTCGCTCCTCCTCCAATTTCACCGGAGCTACGCTGAAGTGATATTTCGCATACATCGACTGGGATTTCTCAACCTCAAGCCATTTCTCTCAGTTCTCCGATGATAGCTTTTGTCCACTTGACTCGAATGAACCAACAAGGGGCGTACGAAGAGTATTTCGTTCCGGCATATGTCTTTTCTATCCCTACCATTCCAGGAAATCCCACTCATCCCAAGAAGATAATTATCCCGGTTATTAAAGAATTTATCCCAGATGTACGAACGAAGTAGAAATGCTATCGTCAAAATAACAAGAAGCCCATAAAATCCTTACTTCCCCGTATGTCCGAGAAGAGATATTCAATGATTGGTTCACTACAGAGATGGGAAAATAAATAGTTCGTATCATTTGATACTTATAAATGATACAAACTATAGTACTTTGTATATATTAATTTGCGTAAATAGGACAAAGTGATATACTCTGTATAGTAAATATCTCCTAAATGATGCAAACCATGAAAACTGTAGCACTCTGAGCCTTCGTGATGCAAAGTACTGGATATAGTGCTTTTATTCCTCATCCATTTCCTCCTCCAGGACTTGATGGTTTTTCGTCGCAAACTTATAAAAAAAGTGATACAGCCACTCGACTCATAGGGAAGCTCGATGGAATTACTAAACTTCTTCCGGATGCTGACTTTTTTCTCTTGATGTACCTTCGTAAGGATGCCACTTCATCGAGTCAGATTGAGGGAACAGGTGCGACTATGATTGATGCGATTGAAGCAGAAGCGAGCATAAGTACCAATATTCCAGCCGATGTGGATGACATCCTCCACTACATCAAAGCGCTCAACTATGGTATGAAGCGAGTGACCGAAGATGACTTTCCTCTTTCTCTGAGATTCATCCGTGAACTTCATAAGGAGCTCATGTATAATGCGCGAGCGAGTCATTTTGCTGATCCTGGGGAATTTCGAAAGAGTCAGAACTGGATCGGAGGTACTCGACCAGATAATGCGAGCTTTGTACCCCCACCAGTACCGGACATGAACCAAGCTCTCGATGATCTTGAACGATTTATGTATGGAGAAGATGCAATTCCTACTATTATCCGATCGGGGATTCTCCATGCTCAGTTCGAGACGATTCATCCATTTCTCGATGGAAATGGCCGAACTGGACGCATGCTCATAACTTTTTACCTCTGGAAAGAGGGCTTTCTCGAGAAGCCTGTACTTTTTCTCTCTTCCTACTTCAAAAAGCACCAACAACTCTACTACGATAAGCTATCAGCCTACCACCGTGGAGAAGTCGAGAATTGGCTAGATTTCTTTCTTGATGGAGTTATCGAGACGGCTATAGAGGGGGTAGAAACGATTGAAGAGATTACTCGACTTCGTATAGAAGATAGCGAGAAGATCCAAACCCTCGGAAAAAGAGCCGCAGAAAGCGCTATACCAGTACTTCGTAATCTCTATGCTCAACCGATTGTAAATGTTACTACTATCCAAACGTGGACAGGATTCACCTGGAAGTGAGCTCAGATGGTTATCAACCGATTTGTTGAACTAGGCATTCTGACTCCAAAAGATAAAGATAAGAAATATGGACAATCCTACTCCTATGGAAATTATATCGATATTTTTTCTAGAAACTTCTAGTTCCTTATCTAATGATATCGTAGCAGGATTTTGAGCCCTTGAAATGACTTTAGAGGAGAAATTTCGTAAAGTGGTCGAACTCCTCAAAGACTTTTACTGAGCGTACGATAGGGGAGATAATTCAATAAGAGGGGTACTTCTTTTAGGTGGTTTGGTTGAACTCAAAATCGATTATAAAAAAAGGCTCTACATAAAGCAAAAAGAGCCCTTTCAGGCTCTCTCAGAGAGTGATATTTCCTTATGGCAGCCCCACTAGGAATCGAACCTAGCTCACAGGATTTGGAATCCTGGATTCTAACCGATGAACTATGGGGCTAGAGGCGAGCCGAAGCTCGCACGTGACAAGAGTTGTTGTGTCATTCTGGGATTGAGTCGGAATCCATTGGTTCAAGGTAGATTCCCGCTTTCGCGAGAATGACAACAAGAACTAGATACTGTATCGGTAGAACGCAATGATCGTATCCTTTCCGATAAATTCTCCAACCTTTTGATCAGGATTGACGACAAAAGGCTGCGTAAGAAGTGCATTTTCTTCGCGGAACTTGGTCATCTTCCCATCGATAATCTTTTCAAGAATTTCAGCAGGCTTGGTGGCATTCTTCGGATCTTCTTTCATGATAGCAAGCTGGATTTCTTTTTCCTTCGCGACTATCGCATCGGTAATATCAGAAGGGGAGAGCACTTGAGGATTACTCGCGACGACGTGCATCGCAACTTGCCTGAGGGCTTCTGCATCACTTCCTGACTTCGCGACGATGACGGCCGCATTCTTGAAGTTCGAGTGGACATAGCTCGCGATGACATCACCAGTAATCTTCGTAAGGGTGCGGATCTGCATATTTTCACCAACCTTGAGTGTGTATTCACTTGCCTTGAGATCTTCAGCTTTGGCAATAGCCTCTTCATCCGTAGCTGCAGCCTTGCGGATGTCGATAAAGTGAGAGAGCATAGCATCGAAGGTTTCATTGCGTGCGACAAAATCTGTCTCACAAGAGACAACAGCAACGTAGGCAGTAGAACCTTCTGTGATGATCTTGATACGACCTTCAGAGGTTTCATTTCCAGATCGCTTTGCAGCTTTTGCGAGTCCCTTCTTTCGGAGGAGATCGATCGCAGCATCCATATCACCATTTGATTCGACGAGGGCATTTTTACAATCGGACATTCCGACTCCAGTTCTTTCACGGAGTTCTTTGATCATCTGTGCGGTAACCATAATGAGTATAAAGTTATCAAGTATAAAGTGATGGACCAATTCTGTCTGGTATCTAGAGTATTATTAACAAGTAGCGAGCAATTCCACCTTGAAGAAGAAATTTTGTTATTTCTTCGGGGTGAACCAGCTTCCGATACCGAGGGCGCTGATAAGATTTTCTGAGTATGGATAGATATAGGAAATAGTGAATTTTTCTCCTGAGTAGGCTTTCCAAGCAAGAAATACCGCGTGTACAAAGGCTCCCAGTACGATCAGTCATCCGAGTACGGGGATAAATGGTCAAGCAAAAAAGAAAATATTGATCAGGAATCCTTGTTTCATATGGAACACGGTATACTCAGTTCTTCGATCCATCATAAGAGGGATGAAAAATAAGAGGTATGATAGGGCTCCAGCGAGCTTATCCGGTGCAGGTACGATACGAGTAGAAGTATCCATAAGTGAAATGGTAAGGAGATTACGCCTCGACAGCTACTTCTTCAGTTTCAGCCATGGCACCCTTCTTCATAGGGAGTTTCTCCGTACGAGGTGCCGATCCAGTCACAGGCTTACGTTCCTCAGTTTTTCGAGTCTTGATAGAAGACTTGATTTCTCCGAGGATAAATGCGAGTGACTTCATCGAGTTCACATTACATGGGACGAAGTAGTCAGTCTTGTCGATATTTCCCGTAGAACCGAGGAGGGCCATCGTCGTGACCTTTCCAGCCTGAGCTTCAGAAAGAGCAAGATCTTCATAGTGACCATCGACGACAAAGATGATATCTGGGATCTTCTTGAGATCCTTTACTCCTGAGTACGCGGACTTGAGTTTTTCGAGTTCTTTGAGTTTTACTGATTTTTCCTTCTTCGTGAGACCTTCGAGGAGTCCTCCTTCAAGTTCTTTTTCGAGCTCGTTGTAGTAGGCGATTCGCTTTTTGATGGTCGCGAAGTTGGTAATGAGTCCTGGAGTCCACTTGGTATTGACATAGAAGTGTCCAGTTCCACTCGCGAGTGCCTCGACGAGGTCACGAGATTGGATCTTGGTACCGACGAAGAGGACTTGTTTCCCTTTCGATGTGAGGTCTTCGAGGACGGCCTTCATCTCCGTGAGGAGTTCAGAGGTCTTGTAGAGATCGAATACATGGATCCCATTCTGGATACCGAAGATGTAGTCTCTCATTTTTGGAGACCAGTATTCACGTTTGTGTCCGATATGACACGCATTGTCGAGCATACTCTTGACGAGCTGAGCATTCACCATAATAAAAAAAGTAAAAAAATAATCCTTACAGGAAATTTCAGTCAGATACGAGGCGATATCTGTGTAGGGCGCATGAAGCGCAGTACAAGGAGTATCGAGGAAGTATCCTTGAAAAACAGAAAATCCCGACTGTTTTCTCATTTTCCGAGAAAGAGTCGGGACTATTATAGGAAAAATACTGGAAATGCAAGTGAATTTTGCATATGCTTATCCGTCTCGTGAAGAGCTTAGAACCTGCAGAGCTTGCCTACTGACCTCAAGTTCTACATCTCAAGCTCAAGTAGAGCCTGAATGATGTACGGTTTGTCATCATAGTATTGCTTGCAAGTACTGAGGATGGGCCAAGACAAAACCTTGAACATCATCCGGTAGTCAATTAATTAGGGATAGTAAACTACCTTCTCTTATGACGTACGTCATGTTTTCCAGCAGGAAGAGTTACTTGATAGTTATTTGTCACAGCGCGTAATCAGTCCATATGTAAAAATATATTAAAAGCAAGTTCTGAATTTTTTCTTTTACTTAATTCTTTGAAAGTAATCTGTTTGTGAAAGTTCTGTTATACTGGGATTCATAATGACATCTAACGCTCGCGAAACAATTCATTGAGGTCATTTACTATTTGCTAAGTCAAGCAACATTCTTGTCGAATCTAATCAGTATGCAGCAACGAGTAGTTTAAATACTTTATCTTTACCTAATTTTCGTAAGGCTAATACATCGATTTTTCATCCAGTACTCTGGAAAAAATCAGCTAACTTTACTTTATCTACTTCTATGACGGCTTGATCTGAATCTCCAGCTGATGGATTTTCCTGCATATACTTTAATTTAAAAAAATAAATTCAAATTACTATACATTTATATATTTAAGAGTCAAATTTATTTTATTATATTTTCTTCTTTTCTCGTAAGGAGAGGAATTATCCCTATTGCAATCCCCCCGAGTCAGACAATATTTGTCAGTCGATCGGCATCGAGAGCTGAGTAGACGAGGATGAAAAAAAGAAAGAGGGCGGAGAGAGTCGGCCAGATGACGCGAGTAAGTGAACCCATGAAGTTCGTGAGGAGAGTTTCTCGAAAGTGCCACGCACAAGCGAGCCCCGTGAGGCCGAGATAGAAACAGATCTGGTAGCCGATAGCCGATATAGAACTCTGGAGGATCGTATTCACACTTGGGAGGTAGGAAGAGGCGAAGAGGAGGATCATCCCCGCTCCCCAGATGAAGAGCACCGAGATATATGGAGTCTGCCAGACGGGGTGAAGTCGAGAGTACCGACTATGGAGGGCTCACGCACGTCCTTTCGCGAACATCGTCCTGGTAAACTGGATAATCTGTGTTTCAATCGTACCGACCGTCGAGAGGAGCACCGCGATGATGGCGATGTATCCCCACTCTTTACCTAGGAGTTTCTCCGCTAGGGCGAAGATAACATTGGTATTGTATTTCTCGATTTCTGCATCTGAGAGGCCGAGGAGGATGAGGGTGATAAAGGCGAGGAAGAAGAGAATCAGAAATATCATGGAGTAGAAGGTCGCACGACCAGGAGTGGCGCTAGGATCCTTCGTTTCTTCGGCGAGATTCATCGTCACGTCCCATCCATAGTAGAAAAATATCGCAATAAGCGCTCCAGAGGCGAACTCTTTCGGACTGAAGGCAAATGGAGAGAACCAGTTCCATGAGAAAGGGTGTATGGGGGCGGCTGAGAAGTGTATAAATCCGAGAACTATAATCGCAAAGAGGATAATCGCCTCGATAATCGTCAGGATTACCTGGACATAGCTGGTAAGCTTGACTCCCTTGATAATGACGAGCGAGATGAGGGTGAGCCAGAGGGCCGAAACGCCAGTTACCCAGCCGACATTGTTGACGAGGTCGGGAGCGAGTACGAGGAGGGTCGCATTGGCCGCGGGAACCGTCGCCGACACCATAAATATACAACAGAGAACGAGAAGTGCCCACCCAGCAAAAAATCCAACCTGGGGTCCGAAAATCCGACTCACCCAAGCGAATGAAGTACCCGCATTGGGTTCCAGACGATTCAGGTGGATGAAGGCCCACGCAATGCCAAACATGATAATCCCACAAGCAAGGATGCTCGCGGGTGAGAGCGTCCCACTCGTCGCGATAATCGTCGAAGCTGTGGCTTCGATCGAGAAGGCAGGTGCCGTTCCCGCTATTCCCATAATTACCGATTCCGTCGTTCCGAGGGCATTTTTTCGAAGTCCGATGTCCATAGTGTGAAAGGTAAGTACTATGAGGAAACTCCTCGATTATAATAATATTTTGAAGAGTGCAAATTTTCCTATTCTGATTTCAATTATTATTTTTCCAATTCCACTTGCAATTCTATCGAAGATATATAAACTATAGGTTAGTATATATAGATAAAAATACCCCTATGCAAACTATCACCATAAGTAAACTACAGAAAAATATATCCCTCCTGTCAGAAACAGAGGATTCCATCCAGGTTTTCAACGGTACCAAATGAGAACTGATAGGAACCTTTACTCCTCAGAAAACCAAAGGACCGAGTATTATGCGGTATGCTGGAATACTTCAGGATCGAGCGTATCTCGAGGAAGGAAAAACATGGCAAGAAATACGAGAGCAAGCTCGTAAAATACATCTTAGCAAACAATCATGGTAAAACTTATTGATACCAATATCATCATTCGATTTATCACATGAACGGATAAAAGTTGATTTGAAGCGAGTAAAAGTATCTTTGAACAAATCGAAGCAGGGAGTATTACGGTTATTATCAATGATGTTATAATTGCCGAGTCACTCTATGTTCTCGAATGATTCTATAAATACGAACGTAAATCCTCGGCTATCATTCTCAAAGATATGCTCCTACTCGATGGCGTAGTCAATCCCGATAAACTGAGTCTTATACAGGCTCTCCAGCTCTATATGGATACCTCTATGGACTTTACGGATTGTCTTCTCATCGCTATTTCCAATATCCTTCACTATGAAGTAATCACGCTCGATAAACAGGTACAAAAATATATTTCTCGCAATTTATAAATCCTATGACAACCAATACTGACACTTACGAACTCATCATGGGGCTCGAAACCCATGTCCGAGTGAAGTCCAATACCAAGATGTTTTGCTCGTGTCAGAATGCGATCGAGCTCGCTCCCGAGCCCAATATGAATGTCTGTCCTATCTGTATGGGTTTTCCTGGGATGCTCCCGACCCTCTCATCATGAGTCGTCGACCTCGCTGTTCGGGCTGGACACGCCCTCAGATCCGAGATTATGGAGGAGAGTATCTTCGATCGTAAGAGCTATTTCTATCCGGATCTTCCGATGGGCTACCAGATAACACAGCTCTACCACCCGATAGACATGGGCGGGGAAGTACGAACCTTTGTCGGTGACGAGGTCAAGACCTTTCGAATCCACCACACTCATATCGAAAATGATGCTGGGAAACTGGTTCATGTCGGAGGAAAGACTCTCTGTGATTACAATCGTGCGGGTTCTCCGCTTATGGAAATCGTCACCGAACCAGACTTCCGATCGAAGGCGGATGTCATCGCCTACCTCGAAGAACTCCAGAAACTGATGCGATGGTGTGGAGCTTCTGATGCCGATATGGAAAAAGGACAACTGAGATGTGATGTGAATATTTCTGTACGGAAAAAGGGGGAATCGAAACTACGAAATCGAGTAGAACTCAAAAATATCAATTCATTTTCCTCTATCGGTCGAGCGATTGATGTGGAATTCATTCGCCAAATAGAGATCTACGAAAATGGAGGGACACTGGATCAGGAAACACGAGGATGGAGCGATGAACGGTGAGTTTCTACTTCGCTTCGATCGAAAGAAGACGCGATGGACTATCGATATTTCCCAGATCCTGATCTCCCGCCACTTCGCCTTACGCAGGAATACATAGATGAGAGAGATATCGAAGAGCTTCCAATCGATCGAAGGCTCAAGTATGTGAGTGAGTATAAACTCATCGAAGATGATGCTCGTATCCTCTCGAGTGACCGACTCACCAGTGACTTCTATGAAACACTTGTGACCTTCACGGGAGATCCGAAGAAATCATGTTCGTATATCACGACTATTCTCTTTGCGATATTTGAAGCGCACCATGAAAAGATGAATCTCGCAGATGTGAAGTGATGAGCCGAAGAAATCGGTGAGGTTATCAAGATGGTGAATGCTGATGCACTCTCTTCAACGAATTCAAAACTCGTCATCGAAAAACTCGTGTTTGAAGGAGGAAAGGCGAGTGACTGGGTCGAGAAACTCGGACTTAGACAGTCGAACGATACGGGAGCCCTTGAATCAATCGTCGATACCGTACTTTCCGAATCATCTACACAAGTTGCCGAGTATCAATCCTGAAAAATCAATCTCTTTGGATACTTCGTCGGGCAGTGTATGAAGGCTTCGAAAGGGCAAGGGAATCCGAAGATATTCACCGATATTCTCAAGAAAAAAATCGGGTAGATAGGTGAGACACATATCTTTGTAAAATGTATGATATTATGGAAGATTGGTAATATAATTTTTCTAAAATATTAGTAACAAAAGAAGATTACAAAAGGAAAGTGTATTATATTTGCAATAAATAAAGAATTAGAATAAAATACGAGTAACTTAAAATTTCTTTTCATGTTTCGACTTCTTCGATCTTCCACTCTTCTTGGATGACTCGTTATCGCCTTTGCTCTTATTATAGCTGGGGGAGTTGTCACGTGAACGAGTACCCTCACTCTGATCTTTGGTACGGGTGGAACTCCTCAGATTTTCGGGATTTTTTCTCCATCTGGAAACGCATGAGAGGTGACATTTATGACGACGACTCAAGAAAATGTAGCAAGAGGAAGTGGACTCTATCTCGACAGCTCCACCAATACTCTCACAGGAAATATATTTCTTCAAACGGTAGGATTTGCAGAGTTCGGAAGGGCTGGAAACGTCGATGTGATACCCCCTGGTGATACAAACAATGTCCTCGAACCATGGAAACTCTCAGGTTTTGTCTGGTCAGAAAATGCAGGATGGATGACCCTTCAGAGTCTCAACGAGTCAGCGTATTCATGAGTGGCTTATCTTCCTACTACCAATTCCTTTACTGGATATGCGTGGAGCGATACCCTCGGATATGTGAGTTTTGATAAGGGTGATGGGTTCACTACCGGTTTTATCGGGGCCGTCAAAGTCCTCGGTAACATCGCTTGAGGAAAGGCTTTCAATATCCTGGCCTATAATCCCGGTCAAAAATTTGACTCAGTCACGTTTACTCCATTTCTCAATGACACAAGGAAAAATATCGCTCTCCTGACTCGATCGCTCCCAACGACGAAATATAACGACCGTCCAACTTGACTCAATATGGTAAACGGTATGCGATACTACAAACTCAATGGAGAAACAGTAAACTCGGGCGTAGGAAATGGATCCTATAAGTTCTGAGATGATGGGGTCAATAAGGTACAAGTGATCGTGGTTGAAGGGGGAAATTTCTCTATAGACAATAATATTTTAGAAGACAGCTTTAGTAAGCCAAGAATCGTCTATGTCCTCAAGGACAGTCTCGGACGTGGATGAAATGTATATATCGGTCCGACGGTTACGAAAATATATACCTCCATCGTCGCGGAGGGAAGCATCTATAGTGGTGCTCCAGGGAACCTCCTCAATGATACACAAGCCAAAATCACGTCACTTCCGGATAGGCAACTCTATATCAAGGGAAGCCTAATCTCCCGTAACACGATCGGTGGATCCGCATTCGTGACAAGCGCCTCATGTCCGTACAATGTCGCCCTCTGCGACCGAACTACTGCTATCAAGTACGACTTCAATTATTTCCGAGCCTTTCGTCCAGGTAGCGGAGATCCCGCATTCATAACGCCAAGAGTGTTCGATGATGGGGATTCAAGCGATAACTACTCTCTCATCATCGACTATGACCAGCGCATGCTCAAAGATCCACCACCAGGTCTCAACTAATACTTTTCCCCTTCAAAATACTTTCTCATTTTCTTTTATGAAATCTCTCGCTCTCATGGCTCTCGCCATCCTGTCACTCTCTTCTCTGCTCATACCGTGAGCTTCAGCCGTTCCAGACTTTTGACCAGGATGAGAAGACAAACGAGGACTCTTCTCGATCTACTTCGAACATATAGCGAATACTCCTTGCGTGGGTTCTACTTTTATCCAGAGTTTCAATACTACTCCCGCAGATTATCTGAAAACCAACTGTATCGATATCGATCCCTTCATCGGAAGCTACCTAGTAGCGAACGGATGGGGAAAGTGGACTACGGTTGCTGGTGGTATAAGCTACATGGGGGGAAATGTTGGTATCGGAACTGCAACTCCTAACTATCCTCTTGATGTCACCGGAACAGGTCGTATCGGATACCTCTATATAGCCCCACAAAATGCAGATAAAGAAGGATGAGAGATGGTTCTCTTAAAATCACCACTTGGGGCAAGTGCTGTGTACCTCGATAATACTGATGGAATTTTCCGAGTATTCGATGATACGAGTACCTATGGTAATTTTATGGTTTTCCCTACCTCTGGAAATTCCTACGTACGATGAAATCTCGGAGTCGGTGTTCCATTTCCAACTACAAAACTCCATGTATCAAGTCCGGCCAGTGAAGTGGCTCAATTTGACTCATCTATGAACCCTACTGTTTCCCTCTCTCAGGTTGGAGCTATCAAATGATATCTCAAATGGGCAGGTGAAAATCTTCAACTTGAGAATTTGGCTGCTGGAAACTTATACTTTGGAACGAATGGAAACTGGCTCACTTTTAGTTCATGAGGGAATCTCGGAATTGGAACTTTTGCGCCGAACGAAAAACTCTCAGTTGCTTGAAATATCGAAACTATGAATGGTAGTCTCACACTCAATAGTGATACAGATTGGGCATGAGCGAATGTAAATGTAGCGTCAAACGGAATACTTCACCCATATTTCATGGGTCTGAGATCACGATGAACCCTGAGTGCACCCCTGTACCCGCGTGCGAACGATGTACTTTCATCCTATATTGGAAGAGATGGGATAGATGGTAGCTCGGCCAATAAATATGGTGGTGCTGGTATGTATTTTATTTCGGCGGAGAATTTTGATGCCGATAGTAAATGAACGAATACTATATTTCAAAATACAAGAAATGGTGAAAAATTACCAACAGAAACTATGAGGATAACATCATCAGGAACTATCGGAATCGGTACCTCGACTCCAGATCCAGATCGCAAGCTTCATATTGTTTTCTCGAATCCGAATAGCGATGGTAAGAACGGAAAGCTTGTCATAGAAAATACTGCCAATACGATCAATGCCACTTCAGCACTTCAGTTTCGTACAGCCAATTCTAATGCTCCACAGTGACTCCAGTTTGCGACCAATAGCGGAAACTGGCTTCAGTTTAATAGTTTCTGATACTCGAATTATCCAGCCTATGGAGGATACTTCTTCAATATTCTCAATAATAGTGTTACCGCTATGGTGGTCAATAAAGATACGGGAAATGTCGGTATCTGAACGGTAACTCCTGCCTACAAACTCGATGTCGCAGGACCGATTCGAAGTAATAGCTTGGTTCAAGGCAGTCAATTCTATACCTACCTTGTCAGTGATGTAGGTCTCCTAGGAAATATCCAACTCACTTGAAAAAATCCTATTTCTTCTACGAATCCAAATACAACCAACTGGACCCTCTGGAATATGCAGAATTATGGAGGAAGTGGTGGACTAGGTGGAGTCAGCGGTCTCAATATATATCAGTACTCCGATGATAACAATGACTGACTGATGTGTAGTGGTGATCTTCATTGTGGAACCAGATTTTTTGTACAAAATGATACAGGTAATGTGGGAATCGGGACGGATAATCCTCTCGCAAAACTGGATGTGACGGGAGATGCCCGATTCAATGGGGTAAATGTAGGACGAGGTGGTTGAAATGTGGATAGCAATACCGTAAATGGATATTATGGTCTCTATTCAAATACGACGGGTCTTTCCAATACTGCCATTGGATATCAAGCTCTCTATTCAAATACAAGTGGGTATTGGAATACAGCACTTGGAACGAGTTCACTTGTGTACAATACGACTGGATTCTACAATACAGCAAATGGAGATAATGCACTCGCTTACAATACGACTGGAGCAAGAAATACCGCTGTCGGTGCGAGTGCACTCGAAAGTAATACGACAGGAAATGTAAATACAGCAATTGGCTCAGATGCTGGTAGTAATCTCACAACAGGATCATACAACATAGCGATAGGATACAATGCACAACTTCCATCGCCTACCGCAGATAGTCAACTCAATATCGGAAACTGGATCTATGGAAAGGGTGGAAATATCGGAATCGGAACGGCATCACCTGGAACCAAACTCGATGTGAATGGTGAGATTTCCGCGCGAAATGGAAATGGAGATATACTCTACATGGGATGAGATGCTGCAGGTGGTGATTTTGAAATCGGAAGCCTCACCGCAGGAACCAATAAACTTTCTTTCTACAATAGATCCAATAGAGCGTTTATGGATATTATAGCGAACCAAGCTATATTTGGCTGAAATATCAACGTTTGATGACAAATTAAAATATCTGGAGGAACTCCAGGTATCGGAAAAGTCCTCACTTCAGATGCTGTTGGTAACGCTACTTGGCAAAATGCAGGTGGTGGAAGTAGCGGTAGTGCTCTTCCTACTGGATCAGCAGGGAATACCCTCTATCATAATGGGACAGACTGGATTGCGAGCTCAACACTCTATAATAATGGAACTACGATCGGAATCGGTACCACGACTCCAGATGCGGATAGGAAGCTTCATATAGTATTTTCGAATCCCAATCCAGATGGAAAAAATGGAAAACTCGTCATAGAGAATACAGCGAACACAATCAATGCTACATCTGCACTTCAGTTTCGTACTGCGAATTCTGATGCTCCACAGTGACTCCAGTTTGCGACCAATAGTTCTGACTGGCTCAAGTTCAATACCTTTGGGTTTTCAAATGGATCAGCATATGGAGGATACTTCTTCAATATCCTCAATAATACTGTAACGGCAATGGTAATAAATAAAGATACAGGAAATGTCGGTATCGGAACGGTGACACCAGGTGCAAAACTCGAAGTGGCTGGACAACTCAAGATAACTGGTGGGTCGCCTGGGTTAGGAAAGGTCCTGACTTCCGATGATTCTGGTGTTGCGAGTTGGACGACTCCTGCCTGAGGTGGAGCCGCTCTTCCTGGTGGATCTGCAGGGTATACCTTGTTTCATAATGGATCAGCTTGGGTCGCGAGTGCAAATATATTTAACAAAGGTGGAAATATCGGAATCGGAACGAGTGCTCCTGGGTATAAACTCGAAGTGGCAGGTGATGTATATGCGAATGGTGGTTGGCTTCGTACCTCTGGAAATGCCTGATGGTATAGTGAATCACACGGGGGATGATGGACGATGGCTGATGATAATTGGATCCAAACAATAGGAGGAAAAAATATCTACCAAAGTGTAGGAATACTCAGAACTGATGGTACTCTCCAAGTCTGAAATGCGGGAAGTACATTTAGTGCGACAACAGGATGAAATACCTATGTTGGAAATAGTCTCGGTATCGGTGTAGCTGCTCCGACACAGAAACTCGACGTCGCGGGAAATGTCAAAATCAGTGGAACCCTCCAGATTGCTGGAGGAACTCCATGAGCTGGAAAAGTACTCACTTCAAATGCTGCTGGTGTAGCGAGTTGGGAGAATCCAGCAACTGGAGGTGGAAGTACAGGAGGTCGTACCTATGCAGATATGACTCCCACTGATATATTTCCAACCTATAAAGGCTTAAATCATCCACCATATTGGGAGAATTTTAATTTCACACGAAATATCGGTGCGAAGTGTACCTCTGGTATGGTAAAAGTATATGTGACAGATAAGGAGGCTTCAGATTGGCCAGATTTAGGAACGAGCTATATCTTCTGAGTCGGTTATAGACCTATCAACTCAGCACAGACTGTTTATGATATCTCTACGAGTCCTGATAACAACAGCTTATTCATCGATGTATGAGGATGGATGGATGGTGGTACGCTCAATCTTGATAACATCTCTGCTGGATGGTATGATGGAAGTAATGGAGGGTGATGAGTCCAGCTCCGCGCCGAGTGTTATGATGGAAGCTACAGCATATCATGAACCATGTGTGATGCGAATCCATGTGGAAGACATGAAGATTGGACCTTTTACAAAGAAGTAGCAGATTATGCACTACCATCACCATGAGCTCCTGAATTAGTACGTGTGATTATCAATGGAGGAATGGATAGCGACTGGAATAATGGAGGTAATCGTATCGACTATTTATTCTGACCAAATTACCCACTCAAGTATGGTAAGAATTACCAAGTATACGGAGGATGAAGTAACTATATGTGGATACAGGTTAACCTCAATGCTTCGAATAAGGTCGACGTTACCGTTACTGTATCTGACCAAAGTCCATGAGATGGTTGATATTTTAATATAGATTATGAAGTTTATTTTGGTACTGTTCCAGCTGCTAATAATGTTCGTCAATATGCAGCAATCGTTCCAAACGAGGCAGATCCAATACGTGGTATATCTTACTTCAGTGAAGATTGGTGTAAGGGTCAAGGTGGAACCGTTGTCGATATAGGTGCTGATAGATCCGCATTATGTCGGGTAAATGGTGGTACATGTAGCGTACTCCCTGGAACACCATGGGCATGATGGAGTACATATGCTAACTGGTGAAAGAATTCTATCTCACCGAGAACATGTAGCTGACACGGAGCGTGCCCGAGTAGTTGTACTGTCGACCTGAGTATGATAGACTTCTGATGGCAGAATATCGACTACGTTCCTGACACAAAAAATTCCTGTTACTATACTACTTCTGATCCTTTGTGTGGCAGTGATTGGCAACTTGAATGCCGTCAATCTCTTGATCAGGTAGGTTGTTTCTAATCAATCTCCCGAAAAAAATACCCTGAATTTTCAGGGTATTTTTTTGTCTGTAAATAGAGCTTTTATTGGATGCCTAAGATTTATACAGTTTCTTCCTTGATCCACTTCATCGTTTCGATGAGATTCTTGGTCGTGAAGTGTTCCTTCGTCATCTCATAGGGGATATCTGTTAGCTTACCGTCGGTGACTCCTATGAGAAAGGTCGCATCAAGATCCAGGGTACGTATCGCCTCGACGAGAGGAGATACTTCACCGGGGATGAGGACATCGGATTCATAGACCATCCCGATCTTCGTCGAGAGTTCATCCTCTATATCGGTCCGGACTCATTCGAGGAGGATGCCACCGATAGAGAATCCATAGTCCTTCAGGAGGAAATCTCCTTGTTTTTCATAATCTTCGAGGAACAGCGCAGTTCCTACCAGAGCATCACGATTTTCTCGAGTGATGAGGGTCGTTTCGATAGCGGGATTGTAGGAGAAGAACACATTCGGTACGACGACATCTCAGATACGGTGCTCTGGAGAGAGTGATTTCCCAAATACCGGGAGGAAGATATGCTCGGGAAGGTAGTTCTCGACTGCATAGCTGATATGCTCGACGGAGTGAGAAGCATACAGGAGGATCCACTCTCGTCGTCGGTAGATAGTTATCTTTTCGGTAGTCATAGGATCCTTCTGGAGGCCGAGATCCTGGACGATACTGTCGCGGAGGAGGGGAGCGTCGGTAATAATAACTGATATCATAAGTTGCAAATGAAGTTGACTCAGATAGTATAGGATTAATGAAAAATTCAAAATGAATAATTCAGAAATGACTAAGGCGGCAGAAGTGTAGAAGAGTAGAAAAGAAAAGAGTAGGAAATGTGCGGGAAAGAGATGGAAGGACTTCGAATCCCCATTTCAAGGGGGACAAGGGGGTAAAAAAATGTTGGATCCCCGCATACGCGAGGATGACACCAACCTGTCATTCCGACCGGAATGAAGCAAAGCGGAATGAAATGGAGGATCCCTTTCTCTGTTTGTCATTCCCGTGAAAACGGGAATCCAGGAATACGAAAACTGGGCCCACTTATAAGCTAGGAAATGGCCAGAAAGTAATCAATACTTCTATAATATTACATATGGAAAACTCTCTCATCTACATACTCGTCGGAATCCTCATCGGATGTGTATTTTGACTCCTTATCGCGAAGATTCGATATAGAGGAAGTCTACGTGACGAGCGTCGTATGAGTGTCAATACCTCTCGATCGGTACTCCTCGGAGAGGTCTATGAGAAGGTATTACCGGCACTTCCTGATTTTCCATACGCTCCGAAAGACATGACCTTTCTCGGAAAGGGGGTTGATTACCTCATATTCGATGGACTTACCGAGGGAAACCTCAGAGAGATAGTATTTCTCGAGCTCAAGAGCGGAAAATCCCAACTCAACAAAAATGAACGGATGATCCAGGAATGCCTTCGGGATCGACGGGTTCGATTTGCCGAGTATCGAATCGGGAGTATGAAGGAATGAGGAGGAAATAGGAGACAATAGAGGAGAAGTATAGCAAAGTAAAGGGGAGAAAACATTAGGAAGGGGATATGACAACTTTAGATTCCCCTTGAAGTGCGCAAGGGGAAATAGGAAGGATTCGAATCTCCCTTTCAAGGGGGACAAGGGGGTAAAGAATGGTAGATTCCCGTTTTCACGGGAATGACGGGTGTTTATCATTCCAACCAAAGCTGAGGAATCCCTTTTAGCAAAATTTATTTTTTCGTTTGAATTCAAATTTGAGGAGCTAGAATACCAATTTTACCGATAAAAATTTTGCCTTTTTCTCTATATAGGCGTATACTGACACTATTGACACTATATTTTAGTCTATTTCGCGCATTATTACTCCTACTATATGCTTCTCGTCTCCACCGCATCGCTTTCTGGCTACGGACTCCATAAGATTTTCTCACTCGTCAAGCAGTCAAGCTATGATGGGATCGATCTCGTCGTAGATATGGAAAACTATGATACTTTGGATGCGAAGTATATACGCCTCTTATCAGAGTACAGTGGGGTAAAGGTTCTCAGTATCACTGCTCCAGAAAGGAAAATGAATAAAAAACAAGCGGATATCATCCTCCGACTCGCGGAAGACCTCGAAGTGAGGCTTGTCAATTTCTATCCTCCTCACCGTATGGATCGAGACAAGGAGTGGTTCGGGGAATACCTCGAGCTTATGACGAAGAACCATCCAGATGTCACAATCTCGATCGTAAATGCCCCACCGAAGACGTGGCTCTTCGTCATTTCAGAGTACGGAGATGCTCGACCAGAAACGATCAAAAAAATCACCGGAAATACCACCCTCTCGATCAATAACGTCGAGCCGGAAAGCGGAGTCGACCTCTTGAAAACCTTTTCTATTCTCGGAAATACGATCAAACATATTTATCTTACCGATAAGACTGAGGAACGTGGCCGTATGTTTATCGGATCTGGTTCGATGCCACTTGAGAGCCTCCTTATCAAACTCTCTGAACTTGGATATCGTGGAAGCTTCAGTCTCGAAGTGACTCCTCATGAGCTCCATGCCGGCGATGATGACGAAGTGCTCCATCGACTTGCTGAAGCCAAACATTTCTGGGAAAAGTACTACACACTTCCTTCGAGATAATATCTTGCAAAATAAAATACTTGCCTATACTTTCTATAGGTATTTATTTTACATTTCTCTCTATGCGAATATTTCTTTCAGCCATACTGTTCGTTGTTATTTCCACTGGATCTCTTTCTGCAAGAGAAAATATAACGAGTACTACGATCAACCGAGAAAAGAATCAACTCATAAAAACTGTGAGTGATCCGACTGGGAAAAAGTGGATCCAGGCAATACTTGGAGAATACAGTAACACTCTCAAGACGCTCTCCCGCAGAGCTACGAATGCTGATGCGTCGGATCTTCTCAAGTACAAAAGTGAGATTCAGAATGAAGCCAAATCATTTATGCAAGATGTGAAGAAAGGAGTTTTTTCTTTCAGTGTTTCATCTGATGAGAAAACTCGAGTAGAATCTGATATCCTTTCCTTCCAAAAATCACTGATTTCTAGCATTCGGTCGAGCATAGAGAAACAGCTTGATACTGATGTGAAATTATTTACGACGATGAATATGAGTGTGGACACCAAAGAGTGACACTTTGGGCTTTCCGTAGACCCCTACAATATACTCGTGACACAAGGTGGAAAAAGTCTCGAACTCGATATAAAAATGTCAGCCTCTTGAACGCTGGTGACCTTTCCTGACGGTTCCTCAGAAAGCGGTTCTGCGATGATGGATATGAATTTAAAGTTGATAGAGAATGATCTGTTCGTGACACTCAACAACTATACATTGAATCTTCCACGTTCGCTTAGCAATGAAGAAATCACCAAGAATCTAGCTACTATGAAGGGGATTACCTACCATATGGCACTTGGAGACCTCGGTATGGGGCAGACCTACGGAGAACTTATCGTAGAATCACAGAAAAATCAAGAAAAAAATCGAAAAATGTTCGAGAAAATCCTTTCTACACTTGATAGCACAAGCGTATTCACGCCAATAGGGAAGGGGACGGAGGGATATATCCTCTCATGGAATCCTATGGTAGTAACCACATTGCAAGATTCGGGACCCTTTCCTGAGAGTATGAAGATGAGTCGATCCAAAAATGAAATCTTACCAGTTCCGCTCTATTACCAAGATGGAGTCATGTCCATGAGTTCCCTGAGTTCGGATGGGACTATGAAACTTCACATTCAAAAAAATCCACTCTCTGCCAATCCCGAGCTCTCACTAGACTTTCAGGAACGAGGCGTAGTCAACCCACTTCATGTCAGTATGACGGGAGGGAGCGATGTATGGAAGCTATCGGCTTTTGACGACGAATACCAAGGACATCTAACGATCTCAGCAGATAATGTCATCGGATCCGTCGATCAATGAATCAAGCGTGTCTTTGATCTCTCGCTACAGAAATTCACGAGTGGACGATGGATGTATGACATTTCAGCAGCATTCGAAGATGTTTCCCTATATGTAGAACAGATAAAGATCAAAATTTCTGGTACCTTCCGACAGGAATTCGGAAGTTTCACTATCGTTCGACCGACGAAATACCAAGAACTCACTACCGTTCTTCAGAACTTCTATTGAGAAAATATGGATCTAGTCTACTAGATGGGTATCCCTATAAAAAACTCGCGATAATTCGCGAGTTTTTTCATTCCATAGTTATTCTCTATCTAAGTAAGTCACTGTGTTAATCTGAGGCACGGAGAATCCAGTTTCTTAGGAAAATATTTTCATAGCTCTGAGTTTACTTTCGATTGTTTCTTCGATCTCGAGGCGATCTCGGAGGAAGATATTTCCCTTCTGAGAAAGGATGGAAAGGACGAGTTTATCGTTGTATTCGAGTCGATTCGAAAAGTCATCCACCGACATAATCGCATATTTTACTTTTTTCCCGAAAAAGGTCTTTTCGAGAAAATTATTGAACTCGATTTTATCGAGATCCCCGATGATAAATATATCGACGATATTGTTGGTGGTTTCGATACGAAAATCGAGTACGCTCTCAGAAACGGTCACGAGATCGAGATTTTTACGCCCTTTGAAGAAGGCCTTTACCGGTTCCATGACATCATAGGACTTGAGAAACATTTCTTTGATTTCAAGATAGAGGAGACAGTTTCGATTCATCGAGTAGTATTTTTTCTTGTTTTCTTCGTAGGATTTGAGAATACCGAGATTTTCTAGATTCATGAGCTCACGACGCACGGCATTGATCTGTTCATCGGTATCTCGACAGAGCTCACGTATAAAAAATCCCGTACTCGAACGAGAGACGGTATCTTCGATAATAAGTTTTTCGAGAAGTTTCACGCGCGAACGCGATCCGAAAAGTTTGGTGAGGTCCAAGTGCTGAATACAATACGTATACACTATATCAATATCAAAATGAAATGCAAGGAGAAGTCCCCCTTTTATAAGGAAGTTCTAAAATCGAAAGAGTGAACTTGATGTTTTCTTACCCGAAGAGAGAATTACTTGAAAGAATATTATTTTCTATACAATGGATGAATAGCTCATAAATGCATTGTTTTTCTCGAATCAATATCGTATTCAATCGCACTCATCTTTTGATTTTTCACTAACGCTCCATCATGATCACTTGGCGATTCTCATCTCGAACAGAAAAGGATATGAAGTGGTATATGGTGGCGCTGATTGTAGTTTTAACCCTGGTCATTTACGGTATCACCCAGCAGCTCTACATGATGTCGATCGTGGTCTTTCTCTTTGCCGGAGTTTATATGCTTCGAGAGAATAATATCGATCCCGTCATGGAGGTAACCGTCACCGAGCAGGGGATCCAGGTACACAATTCCTTCTACGAATATTCGAAGATTGCGAACTTCGCCATCCTCTACGATGGGGTGACAGCAGTACTTCTAAGACTCAATATGAAAAAATGAATCGCTGCGATTATCGATATCCCCCTCACTCAAGATGTGAATCCTACCGAGCTCAAGAATACCCTCCTTACGTATATCGAAGAAAATACGAACGCAGAACTCTCAAGTAGTGATAAGATTATCCAGGCAATGCGATTATAGAGCTACATTGGTTTTTAAATACTAATAGAAGATATTACTTCTTTTTTTATTTTCTCCGAATTATCATCATCTCGGACAGGTAAGTATCAAGTTCCTCTTTTTGAATCCTCAAAAATTTTTCAAAACTCGTTTTTACTTTCCCATCTTTTTCTATATACTACACCGAGTTCGTTGTATCGGTGGAGCGCTCAGAAGAGGGACTTACTTCTCTTCGCACTTTCAAATACTGCACCCATTCTACTTTTAAACCCATCCTTATGTCTTCCACTTCTTACGACAGTAGTAATATACAAGTCCTCGAAGGGCTCGAGCCCGTACGCAAACGCCCGGGGATGTATATCGGTTCGACCGACGAACGTGGGCTTCACCACCTCGTATGGGAAATCGTCGATAACTCGATCGATGAAGCGATGGCAGGACATGCGAAGTCTATCACGATTACGATGCACGCCGATGGATCCGTATCCGTGGAAGACGATGGTCGTGGAATCCCAGTCGATCTCCATCCGAAAACTGGAAAATCAGCCCTCGAAACGGTGATGACGGTGCTACATGCCGGAGGAAAATTCGGAGGAGAAGAGAGTGGATACAAAGTTTCTGGTGGACTCCATGGAGTCGGAGCTTCGGTCGTGAATGCCCTTTCGGACAAAATGCAAGTTTGGGTTCACAAAGATGGAAAAGTCTATACCCAGTCATACCAACGATGAGTTCCAGATGCTCAGGTAGCACCAACCGGTGAGAAAACTAAACGACATGGAACGATTGTACGATTCTGGCCAGATGTGAGTATGTTTACGACCGTCATTTTTGACTACGAGACCATCCGCACGCGTATACGACAGCAAGCCTACCTGACAAAAGGGATTACACTTACCCTCCTCAATGAATTTACCGATAGCAAGTATCGATTCTTTTTCGAGGGTGGTATCGAGTCCTATATCCATCACCTCAATCGGTCGGTGGAACCAATCGGAGAAGATGTCTTCTATGTGGATAAGAATCTCGATAATGTCCAGGTGGAAATAGCGCTCCAGTATAAAAAAGATGATTACAATGAGCGTATTATTTCATTTGTGAATAATGTCATCACTCCGGAAGGAGGAACGCATATTGTCGGGTTTCGCATGGCACTCACACGTACCATCAACAAATACGCACGAGAACAAGAAATGCTCAAAGAAAAAGATATCAATCTCACCAATGAAGACGTCACCGAGTCACTCACGGCAATTGTTTCCGTCAAAGTAAGTGAGCCACAGTTCGAGGGTCAAACCAAAGCAAAACTTGGAAATCCAGAAGTGAAGGGAGTGACAGATCGCGCCTTTGGTGAAGGATTCTATGACTTCCTCGCCGAACACCCTCGAACAGCTCGCGCCATTATCGAGAAATGTCTCCTCGCGGCTCGTGCCAGAGCTGCAGCTCGCAATGCGAGAGATACTATTATCCGTAAGTGAGCGCTCGAGGGTTCAGGTCTTCCTGGAAAACTAGCTGATTGTTCGAGTAAGGATCCATCGAAATGTGAAATCTATATCGTAGAGGGAGACTCAGCGGGTGGAAGCGCGAAGCAAGGACGTTCGAGAGAATTCCAGGCTATCCTGCCACTCAAGGGAAAGATCCTCAATACAGAGCAAGCTCGTCTCGATAAAGTATTTGCCAATGGGGAAATCAAGAACCTCATCATCGCGATGGGAACCTCGATCGGTGAGTCATTTGACTACTCTCGTCTTCGATACCATCGCATCATCCTCATGACGGATGCGGACGTAGATGGAGCTCATATCCGTACGCTCTTACTCACATTTTTCTTCCGATACTTCCGTCCACTCATCGACAACGGTCATATCTATATCGCGCAACCTCCTCTCTATAAGCTCTCGAAGGGGAAGAATGCTTGGTACGTTTTCGATGACGATCAGAAGGTAGAGATAATGAACCGAGAAGGGGTAACTTCAGAAGGAATCCAACGCTATAAGGGTCTCGGGGAGATGAATCCTGAGCAACTCTGGGAAACCACTATGGATCCCACCACTCGGAAGATGTACCGTGTGCGTATCGAAGATGCAGAAAAAGCCGATGCCGTATTCCGAATGCTGATGGGAGAAGATGTCCCACCTCGTAAGCACTTTATCCAGTCTCGAGCAAAGCATGTAAGCAATCTCGATGTGTAAAGGAATTCGTCGATAGTAAGAGCAAACGGAGTGAAATGCTCACCTTATATATTGGCTATTTATTTTGAAATATGAAACACACCGCCCTCATCTTACTCATTATTGGATGAGGGTTTATTACGCTCGGAGATATTTTTTTCAAAAAATGGTCTATCGAGAACCATATTTCCCCATATGTGATTGGGATGATTTTTTATTGTATAGGAATAGTATGTTTCGGGTTTACGCTGAAAGAAAAAAATCTAGCGGTCGCTTCTACGATCCTAGTAACTGCAAATACTATTACCATCGTACTGGTAAGTTTCTTTTATTTTAAGGAAAAATTTACCCTCATCCAGGGGATTGGAATATTTCTCAGCATTATTGCCGTTGTACTTCTCGAATGGGAATAGGGAATACTTCGAGTGAATTTCCTACTCGAACTCAGTAATGTAATGAATCGTCATATAGTACCTGTTTTCTGAAGGAACTAAAGAGATTGCGAGCCCTATTTTCGTAAAATTGGGTTGCACGATACTTCGGTAGTGCGCATCGTAGGCCTTTCATTTTTCCGACATAAAGAAATCAAAGGTACTTCGAATTGAGCTAATGAGTGTATCTGTACAATCCGAACTGGTACATCGATAGTACCCGTATCAGACATTCTCCGTAGTGGTCGCTCATCATATAAGCTTCCCGACCACCCCTCGATTCTTAAACCAATCGGTGATTATCGAATAATTATAGTAACTATCAGTAGGGCTTCTACGGTGATGATTTAGTCAGTGTCCAGCGGTAAAAGCCGTATTCCAATCTGCTGCCGTCGTATCGAGTCTCGGGTCAAACGTATAGGCTCCAAGTCCGAGGTTACTACGAACACTCGTATACCAACTATTCCAGGTAGCACGAACCCTATCCATGTCGACTCAGTCAACAGTATTGGCTACGCTATACATCGTATCATTTTGTTTTGTACTGTTTCAAGAAATTTCTGAAAGAGTTCTCGATGCTATTTGAGGAGAAGTTTTATTTTGTGGGTTTGAAACACTCATAGTTACCTTCGATTGGCGAGCGAGCTTCAAAGCCGAAAGTTTCGATGTATTGAGTTGTTTCTTCGCAAGTACTCGATTCTCGATGTTAATACCTTCCTGACGTTTCATCTGAGACTGAAGACTCGGCACAAGCATAGTAGCCGAGAGTGAAAGTGTATGGAGGGAAAAGATGTACAATAGAATACAACAGATTTTTTTCATATGTACAGTATACCATACTTACGCTAATTATGCGAGTTTATTTTGCAAATTTTGAAGAATATCACGTATTTCAATAATAATTTTGAGTATAGAGTTTTCCATTATACAAGTACGTGATGGATCTGATTATTACTTCGATAGTTCACTTGGTAGGGAATATATTTTGGCTCATAAGATTGAGTTCGAATTCGGTAAATCCTTCTTTTTTCTCTAGGGTCGTATTGGTGGTGAGTCAGACTACTGGTAGGTAGATACTATTGAATGGATAATTGGCAGGTACAGACGAAGTACCACATGGATCCTGATTGCCTATATCTTGAATACAAGCCGTCGCGGTATAGATTTTTCCAGTTGGAAGGGTAAGTTTTATATCCATAGAGATTCCAGAAAGGGTAATCTCACTATTGGTATCAGGGTTTACGATATGGATTTTGAAAGTATTTTCATTGGTATTCGTAATGGTTACGGTAGGAGGAACCATACCGACACTATAAGGAATCGTCTGAAAGGTAGAACCTACTGGATTGATATTTCCGGTACCGCTTATAAGCACAAAATCCAACGGATTCATCATAAATTGAAGCGTGGAGTTACTTTGGTTATTCTCAAGACTTCATGCCTTCATCGTCAGTTTATAATTTTTAAGAATATCCTTTTTGAGTCAGTTATCCATCCCAGAAAAGGTAATAGTATTGCCTACGATTGATCAAGTTCCGACAACCGTATTGGTCGAGAGATCTATAATATTAGCTCCGGACCCATTCTCAGCTATCGACTCAAGAAAAGTAGATCAGAGGTTTGTCAGAGAAAGTCCTTTCAGTTTTGGCTGGTCGGAATTGGAAAGGAGAGAAAATAATCCGATTTCATTCTCAGTATTTTTCAGGATAAATGTATACGGTTTGAGACTTGACTTGACTCCATAGAGTTTCACTTCCACTGCTTCAGTACTTGGGATAAATCAACCGATCGATTCAGCGTTCCACTTACAGGAAGTTTCTGAAAGGGGATTCGCACTCACTACGGTATCACAATTTTTGAGAGCTTGAGCCTTGGTCAATTCCTTCGTGCTAAGTATAATTTTGCCATTGAGATAGAGCTCGTAGAGTCCATACTCGGTCGAACCGGTGGTCGAAAGAGAAGCTCCAGAAAGTATCGTAGGGAGGGGAAGATTCGTTTTTCGAGATGTGTAGATAATCGTATTTTGCCAAGTACATCGGACGAGGAAATCCGGCTTATATTTCGCAAGGGCTCGACACTGAGAAAGAAGCGAGAGTTTGCTGATGCCCACTCATGCTTTCGAAATCGGAGCCTGGCCGCTCATCGTACTCTCGAGAAACACTTGATAGGAACCGGGGATATTTTTTTGGCCTGAAGTATGTGATGAAAGTGCAAGAATCGGATTCCAGGATATGGAGAGTCCGAGGAAGGCAAAAAAAATGAGAAGGAAGTATTTCATATTTGTGAGGAAGGTATACTCGTTAGTGTATATATAAATACTATTTCTACAACTTCAGTTATGATTCATTTCTCTCTTTATTTTGCAAAATAAGGAAAATCTTGTACTATCCAATTCTCTTTTTTTATAGAATGCAACACATTAGAGCTATGGCATTTGGCACCTTTGACCTTCTTCACAAAGGTCACCTTCACTATCTGAGCGAAGCGGCAAAATCAGGCACTGAACTTATTATAGTCATTGCTCGAGATGCAAGGGTCGAGAAAAAGAAGGGAAGACTTCCTATCCATAACGAAAACGAACGACTCGAAAAAGTCCAGAATGCCTTTCCTAAAGCTACCGTCATGCTTGGGGATAAGGATGACATACTCGCTCCGCTGAGAAAATATATACCAGATATCCTGGTCTTCTGATATGATCAGTATGTCCCGGAAGCCGCCATCAAAGAAAATTTTCCAACCATGAAGGTAGTGCGAGTATGAGGTTTCGAAGTCGAAACCTACAAAAGTAGTAAGCTGAGAGAACTTATATAGACTCGACTGGGTCTCTTGTGTTTTTTCCATGTTCGATTGCAAGAAGGGTATGCAAGACTCTATCATGATTCGCTTGCAGATTCAAGAGTGAAGTCCTTTTGCGAATAGGAAATGTTTTTTTATTTCTGATACCTCTTGAGGAGTTACTCATTTTCTAGAAATTATCCGCTCTACAGCAAGTGCAAAATCTCTTTTTTCGGTATCCTTTGCAAGCACTCCAATATAACTTTCAGCATACCTTTCCATTTCTTCCCTCTTTGCAACTCTAAAAGTCTTAAAAACTCTATCAGGTCAACAAATACCTCATAATACTCTGCAAAAAGCTTTCGATTCTTTCGTTTTATGCAAAAATAGAGCCTCTATATATTCATTAACCGCTTGTTTTAGTCTCTTCCTTTCATTCTGAAGTTCATTAAGAACTATACTGAGATAAAAACTTTTCCACCTTCAAAACTCAAATATCCTTCCGCAAAGAAGGGGTAGGCGCCTTTCAAGGAGCGCGAGGAACCCTTTGATTCTTAAATGTATAACTCTCTCAAGACCTATGATTTTCTAATGCTTTCACTATCGTATTGAAAAAAGAACTAAAATCATTAGTATCCTATCATATTTATCTTGGCTCTAGACCAGAAGAGAGAAATACCTATACTCTCTTCTTATGATTCCATACAGCAAAATATCAGTCTATGAGCTTAAAAAGATAATAAAGCACT
>JAYUDN010000041.1:0-1061 GCA_043739785.1 Candidatus Altimarinota bacterium | reverse complement strand
GATCCGTACCCCATTTAGTGGACAGTGAATTAAACCCCTACTTGGGCCAAAAGATGATTTCTGTAATCAACAGGAGTCATCTTTTTTCTTTCCCACTGTTTCCTTTCGTTGTTGTAGTATTGCATATACTCTTCGATTTTCAAACGTAGCTCCTCAAATGATTTACACGATCCGTAATCCAATTCGTCTTTCAGGTGTCCAAAGAATGATTCAATTGGTGCATTGTCGATGCAATTGCCTTTACCAGACATCGATTGGATCATCCTCAACTCCTTCACGATCCCAATATACACAGGATTGGTGTAGTGGAATCCTTGATCTGAATGGATCATGATATTTTCGTATGAATCCAGCTTCATATTTTTGATTGTTTCGGTGACTAGGGTCATCTCAAGATACAATGAGAGATTCCATGCGACCACCTCACCACTTGCAATATCTTTGATCACCGAGAGATATACGAAGCGGCCGAGGAAACGAATGTAGGTGATGTCAGTACAAAATACTTTGAACGGAATCATCTGATTGAATTCTCTCTGTAATTTGTTCTCAAACGTTCTGTGCTCCATTGTTTTCTTCATGATATCTTTGTATGGATTTCTCTTCCTCACTTTACTGACCAATCCATATTTCCTCATGATTCGCTGTATCTTCTTGTGATTCATGGCTGGTAGCTCCATTTTAACGCTTCTCCAGCCGAATTTGCCTTTACCTTTGTCGAACGCTGCCTTTACTAGAAGATAGTCGTCGTAGTCCTTTTCGGGTAAGTCGGCTGTGGGTAACCATTTGTAGTATCCACTTCGGGATACATCTGCTAATTCACAAAGAACACCAACATCACCATTTAGTTCTTTGATGACCTTGTATTTTTGTTTTGGCTTGAGTTTGACTCCGCTCTTTTGGCCCGGAGTTTGATTAAAAAATCGTTTTCAGCTCTGAGGTATCTTACTTGAAGTTCAAGTCGCTTGATCCTGTCGGTATCGGTTACTCCTTTTGTTTTTGGTCTGCCTGATGCTTTCAAGCCTCTCGATTCAGCTAACCCTTCGTATCCTTTCTTCTCC
>JAYUDN010000040.1:0-1071 GCA_043739785.1 Candidatus Altimarinota bacterium | reverse complement strand
CTGAAAGCAGCTTTGAATCCGAACACTCTGCTAGAATACATACATGAAAAAAACAACTCCAATCAACATCATCACCTCACCAAAGAAGACAGATTAGCATTAGCTCACTTTAAAGACAAAGGATATTCCCTCCGTATGATTGCAGACATGATGGATCGATCTGTCTCAACCCTCTCAGAGGAAATCGCGAGACACCAGAAGAAAAATGGTCAGTATGACCCGCTCTATGCACAACACCAAGCATACCTGAAGCGAAAGAACGCCAAGTACCAAGGTATGAAAGTAATTGAAAATGCTACGCTTCGCGTGTTCGTCGACCGAGGTCTCAAAGAAGGTCGGTCTCCTGAGTCTATTGCTGGAAGACTCAAATATCAGGAGAAAGATACCGGGTATGTTTCAAAAGAAGGGATTAAAACATACCTCAAGAGTGTGTACGGGAGACAGATTGAGTCACTGCGAAAAAAGTTATTTCCAACCAAGAAACCCCGAAACAAACGACGGACGACCGGAACCCTCGATGGCCGGAAATTCATTGATACTAGGCCTCAAATAGCCGAGAAGAGACAGCGAGTGGGGGACGTTGAAGCGGACTTCATTCTTTCAGGGAAACAAGGTCAAGGCATCTTACTCACGGTTGCCGATAGGAAGATCAGGGTTTTATTCATCGAACAGATTCTTATTCCTACTATTAAAAACATGGAACGAGCCTTCGTAAAAGTAAAGAAACGTTTTCCCGAAATAAAGACACTGACCACTGATAACGACCTCCTGTTTCAGCATCACCGTAGGCTAGAAAAGATACTCAAGGTGAAGATATATTTTTGCCACCCCTATCATTCATGGGAAAAAGGAACGATTGAGCGGACGAACAAAGAGATACGGAGATATATACCTAAAGGTAGTGATATTTCTTTCTATACACCTTCCTTTGTTAAAAAAGTTGAAACAACGCTTAACAATAGATGGATGCGGGTACTGAAGTTTGCTTCTCCGACTGAGTTGCTACTGAAATTTAGGGAAAGAAAAAGACGCCAGGGTGGCGTTTGAATATACGTTGTGACTTTTGGGGTG
>JAYUDN010000039.1:0-59624 GCA_043739785.1 Candidatus Altimarinota bacterium | reverse complement strand
GAAACAATTGAATTAGAAAAAGAACTTCTTATACTTCTTTATAAGTTTTACCAGAAATAATTACTTTTTAATATTTCTTCTGGTCTAGAGCCTTCTATTTATCTTGCTGTCGGCACTATATTTCTCTCGATATTGCGAACCGTATTATGAAATGAGTGTAACTCAAATTAGAATTATATCTTATGTATTTTGCATCACAAAGCAATACTTTCTCTACCGTATAAACAAATAAAGACATAAAAAATCTCAGGTAACCCTGAGATTTTTTATATTTTTTGCACATTTATCGAACCCCTTTCAACCAATCTTCCTTTTGAATCTTAGTAGTTACGACGTAGTTTGATTTGATATATCCATGTACTCCTGAATCCGTAAGCACTTCCATCCAGCCATTGATTTCATCGAGGATATAGAGTGAAGTTTGTTTATCAAAAACCGCAAGGATTCGGGAACCATACCAAGGCTCTACTCGAACATTTACCTTTGAAGCCACCTGAGCATGTCCTATATCTGACCAGTACGCCTGATCTGCTTTCTTGATTCGCACGAGGTCCGTCACGTTTGGTTCTCGGAGGTATTTGGTTCAGATAAAACCAGTCTTTCACCTATTCAGAGTTTTTGCTTGAGTCCACCCATGGGCCAGATTTCCTGTATTCGTAAGTTGCACCGCTTCATTTCTGAGAAGATATTCGAGAGTGGAGCTCATCTTGGAGGCCTGTGCACGAAGACGAACACTAAGAACTGGTTGCACGTATCGGATACCTGCATTCTTGAGCTCTGTCTTTCGATAGTTTACGATGTCAGTGCCCTTGAGGTCTAGAGCAGGTCCATTGTGACGATCAAATTTTTTCACAAATATACGTTTTTTACTTATATTCTTCTCTATCGAAGCGAATGCTTTTGTATAGACCTCATCCGAAACTTCTGCTACTTTTGGTTGAGTAACAACCTCGGGAGTAACATTCTCTGCAGTATGAAAGGTAAGGTGAAGCACAAGATTACTATCTTTCGTTAGGGTTGTCGTCTTGTTTTCAGAAACAATTTGAGCTGGTGCCCCTGCTGCGTTCGCCACCATGAGAATGGAACTAAGGAGGAGAATACAAGAAAGAATAATCTTTTTCATAGAGTGATATTATAGGAATAATAAATGGATATTAGGAATAATAAAGTATTTGTCAAATATATATTTGCATTTTCTATAAAATATGGTAATAGAGATGATTTAAAGCAGGAAAGAAAAAATTTTAATTTCCAAAAAAAAGAGTATAAATAGACGAAATTATTTCTATGCTTCCATTTCAAACCATATACTCAAGCCTCAATCCCAAACAACGGGAGGCGGTCGATACCATCTACTGACCAGTACTCGTGATTGCTGGGCCCGGAAGTGGGAAGACGCAACTCCTCTCAGCTCGAATTGCCAATATCCTTCGTACCACCGACTATCTTCCCTCGAATATACTCTGTCTCACGTTTACCGAGAATGCAGCGAAAAATATGAGAGATCGTCTCGCAAAAATGATCGGTCAAGAGGCGTATAGAGTAGCGATACATACCTTCCATAGCTTTGGGAGTGAAGTACTCAATCGTTTTCGATACCTCTCCAAAGAATACAATGATGCGAAACCAGTTGATACCATAGAATCTTCGAGAATCCTCGACTGACTCCTTGAGAAACTTCCATGGGATAGCCCCTATAAACCAGGGTTTCGTGCGAGCGACACGATCAAAGAAGTACGATGAAATATCGATAATCTCAAGCGATGAGGGATTACTCCAAGCTACTATCGTGTCATTCTAGAACTCAACAGAAGAGCTATCGAACAGATAAACCCCATTATTATAGAGTTTTGGCCTGCGATTGACGCCCTCTGACAAAAGAAAGAAGACAAGTTACAAAAGAGAGAGTTATTCAGATTATTTACAGATAAGGTTCAATTATTGAGTATTTGAGAGAGAAATATCGGAACCTACGAACGATTGGAAACGCTCACCTCACGGAGTCTTGATGAAGCCTGGGCACTGTACGAGTGAGATGATTCGAATAAGTTTATGAATGCATGGCGAGATGCTTGGACTGAAAAAAATTACCAGTGAATACGTATACTGAAAGAAACATCTAAAACAGAGAAACAACTCGCACTTGCTGATATTTTCGAATCCTACCAGACTATTCTCAAAGAACGTGGGCTTATCGATTTTTCAGATATGATCCTGGAAGCGATTTCGCTCATCGAAGGCAATGAGGTGGTTCGAATGAGTCTTGCAGAAACCTATCAGTTTATCATGATCGATGAATTCCAGGATACCAATGAAGCCCAGATGCGACTGATCAATGGGATGCTTTCCGTCAATACAGAAAACCCGAATATCTTTGCTGTCGGTGATGATGATCAATCCATCTATAAGTTCCAGTGAGCCAATACCAAAAATATTCGAGACTTTCATTCGAACTATCAGGATACGAAACTCATCATCCTGGAGCAGAACTATCGATCCAAAGCTGAAATAATTCATCATTCTAGAGCAGTTATCAAATCAGAATTGAACAATATTGGAAATATATTCGAATGATCAGTAAAAATCTTTGAGGCGGTTCGAGAAGCTTGAGGGTCTGTCAGGAAGAAAAAATTCAAAAATGAGCTCGAAGAAATTTCTTGGTTAACTGAGGATGTAGTTTGAACTATCGCTTCATGAGTACCGGCTGAAAAAATTGCCATTATTACCAAAAAAAATAAAACACTCGAACTCATCGGAAAGTGACTCCTCAGTAAGGGCATCAGTGTCAATCTCTCGAAGGATGAGTCCATATTCGAAAGTGAGGAAATCATCCTCCTTACTCACCTACTCAAACTCCTTTCCTCTCTAGATGGACCCTATAGAGATGAAGATGCGGAACGTCTTGTGACGGTTCTTTCGCATCCGTGTTTCGCCATCAACCGACTTACCCTCTGGAATATCTCGAAAAGTATCTACCATGCCCGTAAAGAAACCACCCGATCATGGATAGAAACACTATCACACCATGAAGAAGCCTCACTCAGAGATACTGCTAATTATCTGAAAGAACTTTCGCAACTCTCTCGTCTATCTCGCCTGGAAGATCTCATCGATACCATTACTGGTGCCAATGCTCTCTCGATTCCGGACGACTACGATGAGGAGTGAAAAACGAATCCCCTTCAGATTGATATGTTTTCTGGGGGACGAATGAATTATATTTCTCCGTTCTATAGTTACTTTTTCGGACAATTATCAAATTATAAATGATGAAATATGAGATATGCTCGGCACTTGGCCAATATGCGTGCTTTCATCGAAGGGGTACGAAGCTATAAAAATGGTCGTAATTTTCTCTCACTCACCGATGCTATAGAACTCCTCAACCTCATAGAAAAATATGATCTCGATATCGAAGTATCTCATATCATCGGGGATGAAAAAAATGCAGTCAATCTTATCACGGTCTACAAAGCAAAAGGACTTGAGTGGCAATCTGTCTATGTGCCATGTATTACGAAAAGTGAGTATCGGATGGGTCGATTCAGCGGATCTTCGCTCCCGAAAAATCTCCCACTCGAAGCAGAAAAAGACCTCGATGAGGATATCGAGCGGCTGATTTACACTGGACTCACTCGTGCCAAGGACTCGCTCACTATGAGTTATTCGGAAGAGAGTATGTCTGAGAAATCGCTCGAACCCCTTGCTTGCATCGAAGTCGAAAGTGAAGACTGGGAAGAGATGACAACGGTTCCTCTCTCGAGTCTCACCGAGACGCTCGAAACAGAAAAAAAAGAGCTCTTCGCTCTTCCCTATCTCGGTGAAGAGAATGCATTTCTTCGAGATCGTATCGAAAAACAATTTGTCATGAACGCTACGGCGCTACAGAACTTTCTCAATGTTGCTGATGCGGGTCCAGAGTACTTTGTCGCGAATACCCTTCTCAGATTCCCCCAAGCCAAAAATATTGCAGCTTCCTATGGTTCCGCCATGCACAAAGCCCTCGAAGATTTCTTCCTTGATTATAGTGCGAGAAAATCCTATATGAAGGAAATTCTATTTGTTTCTTTCGAAGAGTATCTCAAAAAGGAAGGATTCGATACGAAGACCGAATCTGACTACCTCGAACGAGGAAAAGCAAATCTTGAATCCCTCTATGTAGAAATCACGGGTCAATCTTATGGTGAACTCTTTCTCGAGTATGATTTCCGTACTGCTTATGGTGGGATATTTCTTCCGGTGGAATGAACTCAATCATCCCTAAATGAAAGTAACAATTCTGAAGTCGATGATTCTTCATCTGAATTACTAGAGAACCAACAAACTAATAAACTAATAAACCAACAAACTAATAAACCAGCCATCCAACTTACCGGAAAAATCGATCGTATCGAGAAGCTTCCTGATGACTCTCTCATTATCACGGACTACAAGACGGGAAGTGGATTCGATACTTTCGATGGAAAATGAGCCGAGTATGAGAAAATTAAGCAGTGGAAATACCGTCTCCAGCTCTCGTTCTACGCGATCCTCTTCGAACTCTCGCCTCGCTGGCGGATGTTTTCGAAGAAGCAGTACGAGCTCTTCTTCGTCGAGAAAAACCGAGATGAAAACCGATTCCATCGAGTCGTCGAGTACATCCAACCGGGTGAGGTCGACCGAACCAAGAAGCTTATCATTGCCGCCATGTCGAAAATCCAATCCCTTGACTTTCCGGATGTTTCGAAGTATCCGAAGACCCTCGAGGGAATACGAATGTTTGAGGAGGAATTATTGAGTTGACAGATATAAATTTATAAATATTATACATATCTATGTAATCTCATAAATATGAATCCGACTACGCCCGAGACGTATGACATTTTCAATCACAATGAATCAGCTCGTTGGAAAAATACGATGCAAAATCTAGGAATGCCTTGGACTTCTGAAGAAATAGCAATTGCACACCACTGGTAGAGTGAGAAAAGACCGGCAGATATAAATAAACGTCTCATTCTCGATAGTTTTCAGACGCCAAATGGATACTCTCCACTTCTTTGATTCGCAGGAGGTAATGAATATATGAAAGCCCATGCAGAACTTGCAAAAAGAAGAACTCAAGAATTGGTTGTACAAATGATGAATGATGCCTGAGTTTTATCTGAAAAATATAATGAACTCCGAAAAACACTAAACGAAAAAAAATGTCAATTATCGGGCTTACTCGATATGCTCGGGATGAATGATGGAATCCCTTTTGAAAGCATGCTAGAAATTGTGCTGAGAGAAGTCTTCGAGTACATCAATAGTCTGGAAGATGAAGACCATAGAAATCTCTGTAAAGAATATATTATTTTATTCTTTCAGATAAATGGAGGTTGACAGACTGCACTATTTATAAAAATATCAAGTAAGTTAAAAAACAAGGTATTATTATAACATAATCCATATCTCACGAATTTCTGGCTTGATTATCAGGATGGTCATACTCCTGAGGGAAGGATTGGTCATGAAATCGATAAAGCACAAGCTATACAAAAAGCGAGATTTTATAAAGATAGAGACAAAATGCCTGGGCTAACACAGGTTTTCTACGTCCATTTGTGATAAAGAAAAAACAAGTAGTTACTGATTTTCTCCTTCAATATGCTCACTATCTCCGCTGATAACCCACATCTTAAAATTCTTCGCAGACAACTTATGGATGATGCTCTTGGAGTTTCTCCAGAAAAGACTCTAGAGAAAACTGCGGTTATCCTCTGAATGATTACTTCCGACTATAAGGAATTTATTGTTCGATTTCCCTTTCTTTCTCTTATTGGACAATGAATCGTACTCCAAACTATAATCTCTGCATATATAACTCATAAGGAGGTGCAGAAAATCCTCTTAGGCGAGATGGCTTCTGATGTTTCTATCTAACTCGATACACCCGTACCGGAAGCTCTTTCCCGTCCTCTCCTCTATCCTCACTAATAAGCTCTAATCCGGTAATCTGGAAGGCATAGGAAATCACTCGAGTTCCGGGCTTGAGGGTTTTTTGGAATTTATCGACGATCCCTCATCGGAGCGTATCTGGAAGGCCGAAGACGAAGATACACGTCGCATCGGAAAAATCGGTATGGAAGATATCCTGAAGGAGGAAACTAGGTCGAGGTTCACTCATGAATAATCGGCGAGACTGAGCCAGAGCGTAGAGTATTGGGAAAAACTCAATACCGATAACCCTCCCCCCACTTAGAGCAAGGAGGAAAGCTACCCTGCCATCCCCGCTTCCGAGGTCATAACAAATATCACTCTGAGTAAGGTTTGCAATCCTATATATCCGATCCAGATCTCGCGAACGAGTCGGAACCCACGGTGCAAAATGCCGCATCTTGAGTACGAAATAGAGAAGTATGAGGAGGAGAGCGATTGTAAACATGACGTCTAATAAGAATCGATAAAGGCTTGTACGATTGAAAAAGGATTTTTTCTCTTTTCATTCCAGTGAAAACGGGAATCCAGTAGAGGCGAGGTATTTAAGGAAATTTTTTTATTTAAGAATAGACTATACTAAAAAATACTTCTCCACTCCGGTCGGAATGACAAACCGGCTGTCATCACGAAGCGCTCGAGGGATCCCTTTGATTTTCTCGTGTCATCCTCGCGCATGCGGGGATCCAGTTTCTTTTCTGGATTCCCGTTTTCACGGGAATGACACAGTGGAAAGGAATCGAGAATTACCTCTCATCCCCCCTTTCAAGAGCGGGTTTTAACCAGCTGTCTGCTACCAATCTACCTGCTTTCTTCTACAATCTATCTACTACCAACCAATAACTACCTTCTCTACAAATTCTACCATTCCTCGTTTCTATCATTTCTACCACTTCTTCCGAAAGTACCACCAGATAAGTCCAAATATGGCACCCGCAGCATGCCCAACAAGAGAGATACTTCAGGTAAATCCAAGTAGTACGTTGACGATGAGCATCAAACCTATCTCATTCGCCATAGGATGTTTCAGGGTGTGAAGATCTATCCAGAGGTAGGAGAGCATCGCCATACAGAATCCACTGATTCCGATCGTCGTAACCCAAGGACTCGTCAGAAATATGAGAGCAAAAGCTACAAAGAGTGTATTGAGTCAGAAAAATATCCAGAATCGATTCCCTCGGATTCGGGATTCAAGCTCGGGTCACACTTGGTAGAGGAAAAAGCTATTGAAAGCAATATGAAGGATACTTCCGTGGAGGAACTGATAGAAGAGTATCTGAAGGACAAGGACGATGAAGTTCCCAGTAAAGAAAGCCTCACGATTCATCCCAAACGATCAAAGTATTGGAAATATCTGTGAAGCAAGATATACGGCGACACAAATGACAATCAAGAGGTGTGATTTGTACTTTCGAGGATCAAAAGCGATGAGTGGATTCATACTTGGTAAGTTTTGAGTAATTGAGCTGTGAAAGGAACTTATAGGTATATAAAATCCCCCATTACTGAAGGATTATATTGATTTTTTGAGAGGATGAAAGTGAATAAATTACTTTCGAAGATCGAGCTTCGCGATAAGTGATTCATATCGAGCAAGTTCTTTTCGTTTGAGATAATCGAGGAGCTTGCGACGTTTCGCTACCATCATCACGATACCACGACGAGAGTGGTTATCTTGCTTGTGCTCTTCGAGGTGCTTCTTGAGGTGTTCGATGCGATCCGTGAGAATAGCGACCTGAACTTCCGGAGAACCAGTATCACCCTTATGGGTAGCGAATTTCTCCATAATCGCTTTTTTTGCTTGCCTTTCCATAGAAAGTATTTTGTAAAAGAATAAATGCTAAACCAGAAAATACGCCAGTAAAGCCAAGTTAGTGTACGAAAAAGTGACAGGAAAGCAAGAAAAAGAACGAGTGAAAACCCTTAGCTCTTGAAATCATCTATTTCCTTGCATATTTGATCAAAATCCTCGAAAGGAACAATATGTTTCATGATTATTTCAGGGCGCTTATATAGGGTATCAAAAGTTGCATTTGGAGCAACGAAGTAAGCTGTACGAATTCTTTCATATCGAGGAAGCGAATCTTTCAGAGAGTTCGTAATAAAATTTGAAGTTTTATAGATTAATAAGAGCGTCTTTTCACTTCCAAATATACTCACCAACATATCATAATTCTTCTGCATACTTTCAACAGATGCATCGGTAACTATAGTCCAGTTGCTCAGAAGAAACTCAACTGGATTATTCACTCATATTTTCTCGAAAAAATCTTTCTTTCTCTGCCAGTTTTCGACTTTTGTATTTGCATAAAAATATCCATACATAAACTTATTTTTACCGAGCCAACTTATAGGGTTTCTCATTCCCCATTCATGAAGCAGGGCAATTTTTTCTTTTTTGTTGAGTACGCAGGGATTAAAAAATTCTCCTAAATAATTCCAATTTTTCTCTGGATACTTTTCATACTGAAAAATAATTTGTAATGTATCCCTGATATAGGCTTCAATTTCTAGCCTCTCACCTTCTAGGAATTGATAAAAATTATCGACATTGATAAGTTCGATAGGATTCTTAACGCCATTTTGTCTTAAAAACTCTATAAATTCACTCGATGTAAAGGGTATGAACCCTTTGTTTTCATGAAAGTACTGAAGTACTTCTCTTCTTATCTTTGGAGTTAAAAAATCAAACATAGCGAATGAGTTATAACACCTGCCTCAGTGCCGTAATATTGAACGCATAGTCCATCTTCGTCGAGCCGAGGATACCGAGGTAGCCTTCATAACCATTGATTTCTATCTTCTTCGCGATGATCGTCGAGCTCTCGAGCTCTGGGAGGACACTCTCTTCCCCGATAAAGACACTGACCCGAGTGGTGATATCGAGTCCCGCGAGGACATCGAGAAACTGGTGCTTGTTTTCGAGGAATTTGATCACCTGGTACATCTCATCCCCTATCACTCATCGATTGCGATCCAGGTAATTCGAAAGACCCACATAATAAGAGGCGCCGAGTGAAGGAATAGAAGCGAAGGTAATCTCGCCAGTAATTTTTGTCAAACGTGAGACGAGAGTGTAGAGAATATCATCGATGCGGTTGTTTTCAAGTTTGCGGACATACTGTTCCTCGGCTTCAAGAAATACTGCTGGAAGGGCCTCCATCAGGTAGTCGACAAAAACCCGAAGACCACGATTGGTCGGAAGTCTTCAGGCACTATTGTACGGCTGAAAAATAAGCCCCATCTTCTCGAGGCTCATCATATCATTGCGTACGGTCGCACTGGATACCTGGAGATCATACTTCGTCAGAAGTGACTTGGATCCGGTAATCTCCCCCGTTTTTATATACTCTTCGATGATGTATTTGAGGATCTGGATCTTCCTCTGATCGATTTTTTTCATAGAAGTTTAAGTATCAGAAATACTCGAGAACCTCCCCTCTTCCAGTGTCTTCACTACTTCTTCTGGAGAAAAAAGTCTTGCGTTCATGGCGACATAGACACCCGGAGGAGCGGAAAGGAAACAAGCTATCGCGAATCCGAGGTTAAATCCTGCATCCGAAGGGCTAAATCACTGAAGCGGAATCATCGATCCGGTAAGTATGATCACTTTATCGAACTTCCCGAGCTTTTCTTCAAGATATCTTGCCGTATCAGGCATCGTATAGGTACCATGCGTGATGAGAATATACTTTTGTGGCGACGATTCTATCAATTCTTTCATTTTGTGCCGATCTTCTTGGGTGATGCTTCTGGAATCCTTCATACAAAGTTCGACTGTTTCATACCCGAGATAGGGCTTCATACTCTCTATATAAGCAGGAATAGCTGAGTGAAGCGAGGGTACGACCGTATCCTTCGTCACGTCATAGTACGAATCGATGGTTCCTCACGTTATGATGTGTAATATTTCCATAGTGATGAATATTTATTTTGTTTCTGCCCTTTCTACTCGCATCGATACTCACTGATGTCCTACGATCTTCACCTTTTCTCACGCGCTGATCTCTGCATCAGATTCGACGAGGTAATCAACTCCATCAAGGGAAATTTTGAAATCCCCACCTACTTTCTTCACCGTTCGAACCTGTCCTATATAGGTATCCGCTCACTGGGAAGTATCAGGAATCGTAGATTTGAGGTATTTCGGAAGGATAAAAGCAAAGACCAGACTCGCGACAGCAAAGATTATCCCCTGCGTAATATCCATATTCACCGAATCAGTAAAATAGACGTAGAAGGCGACGATGGCTCATGAGAGAGCGAGGGAAAGCCCGTAAAACGTCGCGGTCAACATCTCGATGATGAGAAAACCGATAGTAAAGGCAATCCAAGTATAGAGGAGGGACATAAGAAAAGAGATTAAGGTTATAGTGCACAGTGCACACAGTGGAAATTTTGAGTTTTATGACTCTAGCTTTTTTATAAGTGAATTTATCATTTTTAATATTTCATCGAGGATAGACTGTTGTATTTCAAATTTTTCTGAGTCAAGATATCAGAGCTCGCGTGCCAGAAGGAGCTGAGTTTCGAGCTCCATCGCCGAACCCTTTGCTATATGAAGGAATCTTATGTATTCTTGATTAGTTCCCATTCCACTTCATTCTGCGATGTTCGAAACGACGGAGACAGAGGCTCTTCGCATCTGGTCTGTAAGTGAAAATTGTTCCTCCTTCGGAAAGTCTTTCGTAAATAGATACATGTTCTTCGCAAGAGTGAAGGACTTTTTCCAAACTTCTAGGTTTTGAAAGTAGGATGCCATAAGCGTAAATTATACCTTTGTGTGCACTCTGTACTGTTCGCTGTACACTAACATTTTACTTCGAACTTCCGAATATTTTCGAAACCCCCGCGAGGATGTCCGAGTCGAGGATATACTTCGTATTCTGACCAAGAGCTGACTCGATGACCTTCAGTTGTTCCTTCGTGACGGCGGCTCACTTAAAAAATGAAACCGCTGCATTGGCTTCAAGCTCGAGAGCCTTCGCTTTTGCTTCTGCTACGGCAACCATCGCACTGGCTTCTCACTGGGCGCGAAGGAGTTGAGATTCTTTCGCTCACTCAGACTGGAGGATCTGGGATTGTTTGTCTCCTTCTGACTTGGTGATAAGTGACTGTTTGTAGGCTTCAGCTTCGAGGATCACGGCTCGTTTCTCGCGTTCTGCTTTCATCTGCTTACTCATGGCATTTTGGATATCTTCTGGTGGATCGAGACGCTTGATCTCGACACGGAGCACCTTGATTCCCCATTTTCCCGTTTCCCGGTCGAGGGATTCGAGGAGTTTGCCATTGATCGTCTCACGATTCGAAAGGGTTTCATCGAGTGACATCGTCCCGAGCACGCTTCGGAGATTGGTCTGAGCGAGATTAACGACTGCCATAAAGACATTGTTTATATTGTACGTCGCTTGTTGCGGATCCATAATCTGGACGTAGATGACTCCATCGACCGCCATTCCGACGTTATCCTTCGTAATAATCTGCTGTTCTGGAACCGTGACCACTTGTTCTCGAACATCGATCTTCCGAATCGTCTGAATCCCAGGAAAGAGGAAAAAAATCCCTGGTGAAACGGTATCCGTATACTTCCCGAGAAACTCTCGAAGTCCAACCTCACCCTGGTTGATTTTCCGTATAAACATCGGGATCAGGATGGCAACGGCGATGAGCAATCACACGATAAATCATGGAGTCATAGAAAATTTGATTAAATAATAAAAACGCTATAATCCTAACGTTTTATACATATTTTGCAAGCGGAAATTGGGTTGTTATCAGTAGACTAAGAAGTAAAGAAAAGAGTTTATTGGTTGAACGTAATACAACCAAAAAACTAACATACTAACCAACCAAAATATGACTATCAATATCACTGCTATCGGTGGAGGCGCTGGAACCTTCAATGTTCTTTACGGACTCAAACGCAATCTCGACTTCAATATTTCTGCGATTATCTCCGTGGCGGACAATGGAGGAACGACTGGTTCAATCCGAGATAAATATGGGATCCTTCCTCCGGGAGATATGCGTCGTGCGATCGCTGCTCTTGCTAAAAATACCGAAATGGTACGCAAACTCTTCGAATACAAGTTCGACGAAGAGGGTGTCATCGGAGGCAATAAGATAGGGAATGTCCTCCTCACCGCGCTCGTAGATATCTGTGGAGGTGACTTCGAGAAAGCAGTCGATGCGATGTGTGAGATGTTCGACGTGAAGGGGCGAGTCATCCCCGTCACACTCGAGGATGTGAATCTCGCCGTACGATTCGAAGATGGAGCGGTCGTCATCGGTGAGAAAAATATCGATGTCTCGGATAAAAATGTCTTCGAACGAGCGCACAACCTGGATCAGAACATCGTCGATGCCTGGCTCGACGGAAATCCTGGAACCCTCAATCCTCGTGCTCGAGAGGCTATCATGAATGCCGACTATGTCATCATCGGTCCTGGAGATCTCTATACGAGTATTGTCCCGAACCTCCTCTCCGTCGGGATGCGAGAAGTACTCCATGCGACTCCTGCACAGCTCATCTATGTATGCAACGCGATGACGAAACGCGGTGAGACGACCAATATGGAGGTCATCGACTTCATCGATACGATCGAAAAGTATATCGACCCAGGGAAACTCGACTATGTCATCGTGAACAATGGTCACATCTCCGAGGAAATCGTCACCAAATATAAAACCGAAGAGAATAAAAAACCGCTCAAAATCAAAAATCCGAACCTCTTCCTCGGGAAGTCTTACAAGATTATCGAGCGAGATATCGTCAATGATGATGACTATGTCCGTCATGATCCGATGAAACTCGGGAAAATCCTCGAGGATATCGTGAATGGATGGATAAAATAATCCAATGCGGATTCCCTGTAATAAAAATCCCTTACTTTTTTATGTCATTCTCGGTCTTTTGTGTCATTCTCAGTCAGGAGAATCTGTCCCCCTTCCTGAGAGATGCTCTCCGAGCATGACACAAAAAGTCGAAGATGATACAAAAAGAATTCCTTTTGTCATTCTCCGTCAGGAGAATCTGTCTCTTCCCGAAGGATCCTCGTGAGCGAGGATGACACAAAAAAATCAGAATACATAAAAAAGGGCCCCGAAGGGCCCGAAGCACAGAGGTCTGTGCCAGGAGGAGATCGAAGGAACCATGTAACAACTCGAGCTCAGGAAGCCGAAGTGTTTACATCGTTTCTTACAAATTCCTTCCCGTAATTTATTTTGATATTTTACTGAGAGAGGAGCCGGAGCCCCTCTCTCAGGTCAGCGACGTTCTCGCTTGAGGGCGCCGGGATTGCCGACATTCGCCACTCGCAAAGAGCGGCGAGCCACAAGACGAGCACGTCGGTACGCCTTGGTGGAGCAGGTGCGCTTTTGCGCACGGGACATCAGCGCATCCCGTCCGTTGTAGTTCCATCCCTTCCGTCGCTGCCCCTGCTTCTTGTTCTGAAGGGACAGAGGGCGGTGGGTTCGACGACGATTGGCGGGACCTGGACGAAGGAAAGTGTCCGGAATCCATGCCATTCGCCACAAAGGCACGAACATCTCGATGGTGGTGACAACCTCGATGGTCGGCTTGTGGCCGGTCATGAGGCTAGGAGGCTTGGGCTTTTCACCCAATCCCCCAGCACGAACCACCAGATTCCGGCGCTCGGGAACGCCGGAAGCGAACCAGGGGACCCAGTGGGGCAGTGATGCCCGTTGCAGCAGCAGCAATTGCATGTCAACTCCTCCTCAAGGGAATTTTTGTTACCCTCTTGGTTTCAGGTACCCTCATAAGAGAGGGATCTACACGGCTCTTTCCGTGCAGATTCTAACATATTGCAGAAGAAGAAGAAGAAGAAGAAGAAGAAGAAGTCAAATATATTTTATAAATCCCTCATCTTTTAGCTATTGGATAAGGAATATTATGGATTGGTGAATAATGATTAGATTTACTGGTATCAAGAATTTATAAGAGAGGAAATACGACTGATATACTCTCTCAAGCAGTATCTTTGTATACTTTTCCACCAATACCTGTCTTCAACTGATGAAGAATTCGTATTATTTCTCTCAAAAGCTCACTTTGATTTAGATTAAAATACACACATAATTTTTTTAATCGATCAAGAGTTCTAGGATTACAATCAAGTTGTATACGTTTTTTTTCATCTATTTCATATGTATTTATAGCGGAGTTTTTGACTGGATAGATTTTATACCTTTCAAACTCAGGAGATAAGGTGTACAAGGTTCCTCAGACTTCATCTAATGAATGAATATACTCTAAAACGGGGATACCTTTACGAATTACTTCTGCATATGAAGTAGCTTCCATAGATTCGATAAGTCAATTCAATAGCATAGAAAGACTTAAGTTAACATCAAACTGAATACGCCTCACTGAATTCCTATCAGACTTAATAGTTTCCACTACTGATTGATTCGATCATTCTCATATATCTTCTTGTCTATTAATTTTTGACATAATAGTAGGTTAGTTAATAGAATAATAAATTTAAAGTACATAAATAATACTTTAAGTCAAAAAAATCCGAGTATTTACTCGGATTTATAGTCAGAGAAACTAATCCTTAACGACAATAGAGAGCATCTTATTCGGGATAAATATTTCCTTCACGAGGGTCTTCCCTTCGATCCATTTCGCAATATCAGGATTTTCCATAGCGAGCGATGATACCTCTTCCTGCATCACGCCATTGAGACAGGTCAGCGTACCACGAAGTTTCCCATTGACCTGAACTGCAATCGTCACCTCATCATCGATGAGCATGAAGTCGTCATACTCGGGCCAAGCCGCAAAGTATACACTTTGCTCAGTTGACGGTGCACGGCTCATAGTGGACACATTGGAATTATTTTTTGAAATATTCTTTTGTGTGTACTCTGTACCGTTTACTGTTTCCCATAATTCCTCCGCCATATGAGGGGCAAATGGATGAAGAAGTATCAGGAATTTTTCTTGCCACTCGAGCGAGAACTCTGGATCCACAGGGATTCACTCGTTGATCAGTATCATAAGTGATGAGATCGCCGTATTGAACTTATACTCCACGATATCTTCCCCGATCTTTTTGATAGTTTTATGCAGGAGCTTCATGGACCTCATATCGTCTTTTGTTCGATACGAGGCCTGTCCATTGAGGGGGCGAGCAGTGAGCTTCCCGGCTTCCATGACAAGTTCTACTCGTACAGTGAAAGCGGCATAGACTTTATCCAAGAATCGACGTACCCCGATGATCGCATCAGGATTCCATGGAGCCGTATCTGTGAATCCACTCATACTCATCTCATAGAGCCTGAGTGTATCAGCACCATATTCGCGGACGATATCATTGGGATTTATAACATTCTTGAGAGATTTACTCATCTTCGCGACAACTTGCTTCACTTCTTTCCCTGTCTCTTTTTCGAAAAATTTCCCTTCTCGTTCCTCGACGAGATCGACCGCCACGAGTCCACCATCATCTCGCTCATAGGCGTAGGCGAGGATCATCCCGACATTGGTCAGCTTCTGGAATGGCTCGAGCGTCGGCACGACACCGATATCATAGAGCACCTTGTGCCAAAATCGTGCATAGAGGAGGTGGAGTACTGCATGCTCCGCTCCACCGACATATTCATCGACATTTTGCCAATAGTTGAGTGCTTCTTTCCCGGCAAGCGCTTCCCTATTTTTGTTATCCATGTAGCGCAAATAGTACCAACAGCTTCCTCACCACTGAGGCATCGTATTGGTTTCACGTTTCCCGTTGAGGTTGCTCGCAAGCTCTACGTTCACAAAACTCGGCACCGTCGCGAGTGGCGACTGCCCATCCCCTGCTGGCTCATACCGTTCGACTTCAGGAAGCAGGAGTGGAAGTGAATAATCACAGACAATCTTCTCTCCTTCGATCCCGTCATAGACCTTCGAGAAAGACTTCCCACCAATGATGAGCTTCGTACATCCGACATCTCCACACGTACAGTTCTTGCACCGCTTATCCGTTCACTTCTTATCCAGTATATAGGCCAAATTCGGATCGGTTGCTTCAGAAGTATCCTGAATCCTCGGGAGACTCTCGAAATCCTGCTCCGAAATATGAATCAGTGGAATCGGCTCACCCCAGTATCGCTGTCGAGAAAAGAGCCAGTCGCGGAGCTTATAATTGACTTTCTTATGGCCAAATCCTTCCGCTTCTGCCTTTTCTGAGAGGACTCTACGAGCTTCCCGAGAAGTAAGTCCATCATACTTTCAGGAATTTACAAGGACACCATCATCAGTAAAACATTTCTCGAATGCGAGAACTCTATCTATTTGTTCAGTATTATCTGTATCAGGAAGGATAGAAATTGTAAGTGGGATATTGTATTTTTTCGCAAATTCGAAGTCTCGATCATCATGCGCATCTCCGAAAACAGCACCCGTTCCATACGAACCAAGGACAAAATCTGCAATCCAGAGTGGGACCGACTCGCCACTATATGGATTCACGACGTAGGAACCAGTCCATACTCCTGTCTTTTCTTTCCCATCATTGGTACGATCCTGATCAGATTTTCACTTTGTCTCTTCGATATACTGCTGACACGCTTTGGATTGTTCAGTGGTGATAAAATCCTCTACATCTGGATGATCGGGGGCGACGACGGCAAATGCCATACTGTACACCGTATCCACACGAGTCGTATAAACACTGATTGATTCCGTAATATCCTCAAGTATTTCTGGAAAATATATAACTCCGTCAGAACTATTAAAATGTCCCTTATTTTCGTATTCGTGGATCTGGATATTGGAAAAGCTTTTATAGTATTTTTGTACCGCATCAAATTCAATATATGGATCATCTTTCGAAACATGGAGAAATACCTCACTGGTATGCTGACTAATGGTTTCAAAATCAAGAGTATGAGAAGTATATTTTGTAAAGGCGGTTTCTCCATCTGTCGTATTTTCTCGCTTTTGGATTCCCATGTTTTCAGGCACTCCAGGATAGGTCGGTGCAACCAGAATCAGTGCTTTTACCTTCATATCAAGCGTTTCAATAAACTTTGCAGCAAGCTGTCCACCGAGGGAGTGTCAGATAACAATTGAGTTTTGATCCAACTTCGAAGAAAACTGTATTAAATAATCCAGTTGTTCTGTAAGATTTGGTATCGCTGAGTTCGGAAGATCTGGTACGATCACATCATAGCCAATCTGTTCGAGTGATATCTTGATAGATTGGAACCAATTACTCTCCACTTTTCATTCCCATCCATGAAGGATGAGAGCTGTGGGTTTGGAACTAAATCCCCCCTTCCCTCTTTCTCAAGGGGGAGTTACCGACTTCATCATCCGAAACTCACACCCCTCGCTCTTCCCGATCCAGTTACGTTGCATCTCCTTGATCCCTTCTGGCCAGTCGAGTCACTCAAGATCTTCGATGAGTCGATCGGCATATTCAGTTATTTTCAGTACCCACTGGCGAATCGGACGTCGTTCGACCTTCGTCCCACAGCGGTCGCAGGTATTATCCGAGAGGACTTCTTCGTTCGCGAGTCCCGTCTTACAGCTCGGACAGTAGTTGATCGGGAGATTCTGCTCATAGGCGAGTCCTCGTTCAAAAAGCTTCAAGAATATCCACTGTGTCCACCTATAGTACTCTGGATCAGTCGTATCAACGGTACGATCCCAGTCATAAGAAAATCAGAGGGCTTTCATTTGTCACATAAATGTCGCGATATTCGCTTCTGTGGTCACCTTCGGGTGTGTCCCGGTCTTGATCGCGTAGTTCTCAGCAGGAAGACCAAAAGCATCCCATCCCATCGGATGGAGGACATTAAAACCTTTTGCATGATAATAGCGCGAGACGATATCCGTCGCTGTATACCCCTTCGGATGCCCGACATGGAGCCCAGCTCCAGAAGGATAGGGGAACATATCGAGGATGTATTTCTTTGGTTTTTGAGTATCAAATGGCGGATTTTTTGTCTGGAAAGTATGATCTTCTTCCCAGAATTTCTGCCATTTCTGTTCGAGTGATATATGATCGTAGGGCATAAGGTAGGTGAGAAGTAAAAGGAAAAAAATGAAAAGTTCAAGACCAATCATTTCTCTTCTTTCACGAAATAAGTCTCATCCACTATAGAGAAAATCGGGAAAAAGACAATAAAAAATCCCCAAATTGCTCTGAGGATTTTGATATGACTGTGATTAAGCAAATGCCGTCATCACCCAGTTTACGAGTGAATACGCAAGCCACATGATGATAATACCAACAACAACTTGGATAATAATCGTCTTTGCTTTCTTCATTTTCTCTTCATCCCCTCCTGCCGTCATGAGCTGAAAACCAGCATAGATAACGAATAGAACGGCGATAAGCGTGATAAATCCGAGAAATTTTGCAATGGTAGCCATGATACCAGAAGCACCATTGGTCTGGATTCAGAGTTTTGCTGGATCAACCGTAGCATCATTGAAAGGATTACCTGCCGCGAAAGATTGTTCGATAGCAGTCGCAGTACCAAGGATAGAATAACCGAATTTCTTGAGAGAATTCATATAAAAAAAGTTAGGAAATATCAAGAAGACTCACCTATAATAGCATATCCGAAATAAAAAGTCAAAAATAAAAAGAGAAAATACGAAAAAATCTCTCCGTTGAAGGAAAGATTTTATAAAAAGAACTATGCAATGAACCCTGGATGTATAGACTTACAGTGTAGTCCCAGACTCATCGAGTGTCACTACCGGTGTTGCTTTCGCAAGGATAGTAGAAACGGGTGCTTTTTGTTTGACATCAAGTACATATGGAAGGAGTGCCATATATCGTGCCCGTTTGATAGCTTGAGCAAGTTTTTTCTGATTTGAAAGAGAAACTCCACTATAGTACCTTGGGATGATACGGTTGAACTTCGTGAGGTACTGCTTAAGAAAAGTAGTATCCTTGTAGTCGATGGACTTGAGTCCAAGAGCCTCGATGGGGCATGGTTTTTTTGCAGTCATAGCAGAAAGGTAAGGTTTTAAAAGAGTGAATTTGATCCTCAATAATATTTCGGATGGTAGTTATAATTTTGTCATTCCCGTAAAAAAGGGAATCCATTGAACAGGAAGAATTTCAAATACTAGAATTTCTCAATATCCGAGAAATCATCAATTTCGAGTTCTGTAGGATTATTACTACGGGTAGTATCTCCTTCTTCTCGTTTCGAGAGGAAGATAAGCTGATCCACGACGACTTCCGTCTTATGGAGCTTTGTGCCATCTTCTTTATCGATCATACGGGTCTTAAGATGTCCTTCGATATAGACGAGCTTTCCCTTTGTGAGGAACTGCTCAGTCTTCTCAGCGAGAGGCCCCCACGTCACACAGTTGGTGTATTCGGCTTCGCTGTTCATCTCTCCGGTTGGAGTCTTATAGTAACGATTGGTAGCAATGGTGAATACAGCAACTTTCTTATCACCAGTAGTGGTTTTTACGAAAGGATCTTTGGTAACGTTTCCGATAAGGATAACTTTATTGACCGTTCTCATAAGAGATAAGGGTTAAGGATTAATCTTCGAGACGAGTAAACATAAATCTCCAGATATCTTTACGGATATTGAAGGAATTGGTAACATCGAAAAAAGATACTCCATCAGTGGTTTCGAGGGTGTAGAGTACATAGTGACCAGTGAGGGAAGAGTTGATCTTGTAGGCAAGATCTTTCACTCCCATATCATCAACAGAAACGATTTTTGCAGTCGTTTCTTCGAGATCTTTTTCGACTTGAGCAAGAAAAGTGGTAGTTTCATCAGCAGGAAGTGCTGGATTGACTATCATCATGAGTTCATATTTTCTCATAGGATCCTGTGGGTTAGTATCTTACACACGTGGTGGAAGAAGGATATAAATTGCGCAAATTACGCGAGCGGGATTATAGGGAAAGTAAGAATAAAAGCAAGAGATTATTTTAGGCGTCCTTGTTTGAGGATCGTCAGTAAGAAAGATTATTCCCGAGAAAATGATGGATGATTTCAATTGGAAAGTTCCATATACAAAAACCTCCCAATGAGAGAGGTACTTTTGTAAATGAGTCAAAATACTCTAGGAATGATATACCTGAGAAAGGAATTATCGCAGAGGAGGAGATATATGGGGCATTATTATCTTTGGACATTTTGGAATAGTTACCAGAAACGGAAGAGATGATCCGGTTCATCCAAAATTATCATAAACATCAACCTCATATGTATAATATAACTCTGTATTGAAGTCACATTTACCATTTTTATCAAGAAAAGTTGTAATGTTTTGTCTTTCACTATATCCAGAACCAACGAGTTCTTCTCTCCATTCCACCACTCAAGTGAGATAAATGCCAGTTTGTGTTTTATAGACTATAAATCAAGCTGGTGATTCGGGTGCCCCAGTCCAAGAAAGAGATATCGATGCTTGTCATAGACCGTTTGCTTTCACGATTGTCCTATAAATAACAGGGTTATACACGGCAGCATACACGGCCAAAATAGTGAAGAATGTTACCGTACTTCAAAGAATCAGTACCAATAATTTTTTCATACAGAAAAAGTTAAAATAATAAACAGAGTTATTGTATATACTCTTCTCTAATACACAATTTTTTTAGTCCCCTGAACTTCAACACGTCAGAATTCCTATTTTTTGTATATTTTCATTCTCTGTATAGATTACCCAGGTATCAATCGAGGAAAAATCTACAAATGAGAAAAAGACAAGTCAAAAAAGGTGAGATTTTTGTTTTCCCATAAAAATGTGGTAGACTAAAAATAACTTCTCAAATTCATATCTATCTCTCTATGGCTCGAGCAAAAATAACATCACCTACCCTTGCGAAGATTCACGGGAGCATACCCGATGATGAAATGAGCCGCAAAATCATAGCGAAACTCCTCCAGTACAACGCTCGATATGAAGCAATTACTCAGACCATCCTCTCGCATTCAGAAAGAGCCTTTATGGATGCACGACTTGCCTTTCTCGAGTCCTACTACAAGGAACTCGATGCGAAAAAGAATCCAGCGATGAAATCGTATGTGAGCGAGCTTCTCTCTCATCCAGAGATGATACAGTACATATAGTTATCAAGTGGAAAGTTATCAGTGCTAAGTTATCAAAAATCCCCATTATTTGTGGGGATTTTTTGAAAATAACTATATAATAGCTTGTTTAACAATGAATGCCTACTTTACATCCTTGAAGGTGTGCTTGACGTGCTTGCGAAGTTTTTTGTCATACTTCATAAGAGTGAGCTTTTCTCCCTGAGGAAGATTACGCTTCTGAACTGGGTAGACGTACCATCCGAGACCGCTTTCAGACTTTCCGACTTGATATGTAGTTTTTCCTTTAGACATAATACGAGTGATTTAGAAATTAGATATCAGAACTTATACTGAAATATAAATAATAAACAGATTTTATAGAAATATTTTATATTGCAAGTTTGTTTTTGCTTTTCGTCTATTTTTTTATATAGTTCTAGCCTTTTAGAGGAAGTGTTTCTCGAGAATTATCTTGAAACTTTTTACTTTTAACCTTCAACTCAATCTATGTTTATCGATGAAGTAGTCGTCACCTGCCGAGCCTGACGTGGATGAGACGGAATCATCTCTTGGAGAAAGGAAAAATACATCCCGAAGGGTGGGCCTTTCTGAGGAAATGGAGGAAAATGAGGAAATGTAATCCTCAGGACGACGACGCATGAGAATACCCTCGTGAAGTACCGACACCTGAAACTCATCAAGGCCGAATGGGGTGGAAAGTGAGGAACTCAGGAAATGACGGGAGCCAAGGGAGAAGATACGATCCTCGAAGTACCAGTCGGGACCCTCGTCACTGATGCTGAGGATGGTACACTCATCTGTGACCTCACGAAACCAGGGGAAGAGTTTGTCCTTTGTAAATGAGGACGATGAGGATTCGGAAATGCTCACTTCAAGGGATCCACTCGACAGGCTCCTAACTTTGCCGAACTCGGGGATATCGGAGACGAACGAGAGGTAAGATTCGAACTGAAGCTCGTCGCCGATGTCGGTCTCGTCGGTTTACCAAATGCTGGGAAATCAACCACGATACAGTCCATCACGAATGTAAAACCCAAGATCGCTCCCTATCCATTTACGACCATCATCCCGAATCTCGGAGTGATGGAGTACAAGGGTCGATCTATCGTCATCGAAGATGCTCCTGGACTCATCGAGGGTGCCAGCGAAGGAAAGGGCCTCGGGATCGAATTCCTCAAACATATCGAACGGACCAGTGTCATAGTCCACCTCATCGATGCGAGCGTCGGCGAGGAGGAAATTATCAAGAACTATCACATCATCCGTCACGAACTGGAACAGTGGGGGAGAAAAAGTGGGATGAAGGATGAGGGATGAAATTTGGATGAGAGTGAATGAAAAGAAAACCCTAAGGAAGAAGGAATCCACCCAGATACAGAAACTACTGTCACATTGGAAAATTCAGTAGAAAAAACAAACTCAAGAGGAACGCTTGCGGATAAACGAGAAATGATCGTCTTTTCGAAAGCGGATATTATCGATGCGGAAATGCTCGAAGAAATGGTCAAGGCCTTCGAAAAACAAACCAAGAAAAAAGTCGCGCTGACGATTTCGGCTGGTGCCTATATCCGTACGGACGAACTCAAGGACCTCCTCCTCGAGATCATCCCGGAAATCCCACTCCCAAGAGAAGTCGAAGAAGATGACGAAGGGATGCTCCTCGAAGCCGATAAGGAGGAAAGAAAAGTAAAAATCTACGATCTCAAGCGAGAAAAAGATCCGAAACGATGTCGAATCAAGCGTGTCGATGACAAAACCTTCGAAGTGACGGGTGATCGTATCGAGGAAATCGTGAGAATGACCGATATCCGCTATGTCGATGGGATCAATCGTGTCTACGACGTCATGGAACGCCTCGGGGTGATCCGTAAGATCAAGCTCATGATTACGAGTGAGATTGCCGAGTGAGGGCATACTGGATTCTTCGTCGGGGAAGATGATATCGAGTCTCCGGATGTGCTTATCGCTGGGAAAAAATTCTCCCTCGAAAATATCCTCTTCATGAAGGGGGCGAATGAGTAGAAATCGTTACTTTTGCCCGGTAATTTGGCTAAGTCTTTCAGAAACGATTGCTGATAAGGTTTGTGGAGCTGGATGAGGGTTGGTTGCGAGTGATATTCAGTAGAATCGTATCACATCTTGCATTGATTGTAGTAGAGATACCTGTTCTTCTCATCACATATTATGAAATACTTCTGTCGGTTTTGCCATTTGAAACAAACGAGAATCATTTTCAAATAATTTTATTAAAACTACACTCAAGGTAGCATGCATTGAGGAAAAATCTGATTCGTGATCTTCAGGAGTTTGGATGGATGCCATAATAATATCAAAAGGTGATTTCCTTAATAATATCATTAATTTGATAAAAATACAAAATTATCTTCATTTCTTTACCATCCTCGGAAATTCTACTACTGCATCCCATATCCGTTTCCAGCGCTTGCGCGGTTCGAGGATGAGACGATAGAGCCACTCGAGTCCAAGCTTCTGGACGAGTAGAGGGGCGCGTTTCTGGAGACCGAGGAGATAGTCAAAAGATGAACCAACTCCGAGTCATACAACCGGAGTATTGTCAGGAAGATGTGCGAATACCTCGATGAGTCGTTGTTCCTGCGTCTTCATACCGATACAAGAAAAGACATATGAGATATTTTCCTCTTGGATAATGCTTGCAATCGCTTCCGGTGGAGTTTCTCCATCGAAATGGATGTTTATTTGTAAATCTGGGAATCGAGATGCAAAGAGTTCTGGAAGCTCTGATTGTATTTCCTGTTTTCGTACTTCGAAGGCATTTTTCGGAGTTTGGATGCGATAGTTATCGATCATCAGGATAGACTTCTTGGATACGAGGGCGTACTTTATAAGGTCTCTTGTCATGTCGCTCCCTTTGATAAGTTCGCCATATTCTTCTTCAAGAGTTTTTCTAGAGAAAAGTGTATGCCATCAGGCTTTAAAAAATCAAGATCCTTCCATCATCATTTGTCCAACATAGAGCCCATTCGCATCAGGAGTAAGATAGGTAGCTTGATTGAGAATATCAAGAAATTCTTTATTCTTCGAAGCACGAAGAAGCATCTCTGGATTCGGAGTAAATACAAGGGTTTTTCTAGCAGGATTTTTTATGAGTTCGATAAAATCGAGATATTTTCCATTGTAGATGTCGAGGGAGAGGAAATGCATACACTACTTACGACCAAAATCATCCTCATACCTTTTGATATCATCTTCTCCTGTATAACTTCCACACTGGACCTCGATTACGACGAGTGGCTCAGTTCCCTCATTCGAGAGTCTATGGAGGAAGTGAGCGGGAATATAGCAGGATTCATTGATATAGACCTTACGAATACTGGGTTCTACTTCGAGTCCGACCGCACGGATATCAATGGTTGCTTCCCCGGAGACAACGGTCCAGTGCTCACTTCGATGCTTGTGAGACTGGAGAGAAAGCCGCATATGGGGGTGGACGATAATTTTCTTGACCTTGAAAAGTGGGCTATCTTCGAGCACATAATACACACCCCATGGTCGATTCCCAACTTCGAGATAGTGGCCTTCAGTAAGGGAAGTAGGAAGGTCAGCTATTTTCTGTTCAAGCTCTTTTTCATCGGCTTTATTTTTGAGCTTATTCACGAGATCTGAAGAGTTGTGTGTTTTCGCTCCGAGTCCATCGACGATACGGACACCCTCCGCACGAAGGAGGACCGCTTCAGGAATCTCAGAGGCAAATCGATCTCCTCATTTGGTAAAGATAATCTCATCATACTTTCCACTTTCTTTCGCTTCTTTTATAAGCAACCGTAAACTTTCTACGACGGAAGGTTCTTTATCTATCGATAGAAATACTCGATCCACTGGTTTGAGAGATTTTACGACGGACATTCGAAAATTCTCATCCTGAAAACTTTTGATTCCACGCTTGAGTTCGGCCTGGTGATCATTGTTCACGATAACCCAGAGCTCATCAGCTCCAGCTTCTGTTTTCGAAAGCTCGAGACATTCGATATGTCCAGGATGAAGCGGATTCGCGTACATGGAGGTGATAGCAAGAGTGGTCATAATAAATATAATTAAAGAATCCCGATACCATAAAATTTTTCTTTATTTTCAGCTTTAGACAGAAGATCACACCGAAGGTAAAAATATCATCACGGCGATTCAGTATTTTCTGAATAATCTCATTTTGTATAGATCCATACATCATATTTTACTCACTGATACGCTACGATGATGTACTGATGAATTACTGGTTCATGTGGTAAGATGGAGGCAACAAATGATCAGAAACTCATCGGAGCAAATGCTGATCAAAAAGCAAATTTTCCTTCTGAATCCGTATAAACAGTTTCCTGTACTTCTTTCGTATGAAACCATGACGATTTGTAACCACGAGTCACTTGAGCTCCCATAATTGGTAAATCTCCAATAGAAACTTGTCAGCCGACAGATGAGAAAAAACAAAATCTTGTCATAGTTCACACAATAGAAAGAGGATTCATTAGCTCCAAAATATGAAAATTCTCTATTTATTCAAGAGAAAAAATAGGAAGTGTGTCGGATTTTCTATTTTAGGTATTGTAGTAATTTGCATTCAAAAGTCTGAAGTGAAAAATGATTGACATGTAAAATACACTCCTGATGAAGTGACTGAGCTATTTCTAGCGTCATGTTTTGAATAGATTTTTTCAGGTTCTCAGGACTAAAATCTATAAGAAAGCCTGTTTTCCCGTCCACTATCGTCTCTCGAAGTCATCCTTCATTCACACCAATTACAGGCGTACCACACGCCATCGATTCGACGGGTGACATACCGAAATCCTCATCGACTGGGATATAGATCGTTGCTATTGCTCATTGGATGAGATCGATGAGTTCGTTATCATCGGGAGACTCGAGAGCGAGGATATTTTTTCTACCGCGAATCTTCGCAAATATAGCATCCTTCATCGGATCGTTTTTCCCATAGGTGAGGATGAGGTTTTTCTCTGGCATCTCGAGAAAGGCATCGACGATCATATCGACTCGCTTCGGTGGGGAAAGTCGGGCAAAGGAGAGGAAATAGTTTTCAAGTTTTAGAGTTTCAGAGTTTCAGAGTTTCAGAGTTTCAGAATTCTCGGATGAAGATTTCTCTGGCATACTCTCATACTGTCATACTGTCATACTCCTTGGAGCGAAGCGACTCGTATCCGTCGGAGGATAGATAATCTGGGAGTGAAACCCAGTATAGTCCTTCAGTCGATTCTGAACATTAATTGAATTGGTAATTATCAGGTCCATATGCCCAAGAAGGTATCGGTACCGATCCGCTTGGCGATCGAGGAAAAAATTGGCGATTCACCTCAGAAATATAGGAATCTTCGCAAGGTAATCTTCTCGAAGGTCGAAAATATAGCGTGGTGGGGTGTGGCAATAGTATATTTTTCTGGTTTTTGGTGCCAGGTTTTCTACGGCATCGAGACAATTTCCCGAAAAAATCACCGTATCATACTCGCTCAGAAACTTGGTCCGAAAGCGAAATCGGTATTTCAATATTTCATGTCTGATCCCTTTCATAAATACGGGCTTCCCGAGAGGAATCATCTGGCCCTCAAATCCCAGTGCTCGAGGATCGAAACTCCCCTCCGAGAAAAATCCAGCCACCAGATCCGCACCGAGGATCTTCGCCATGAGGGTCACGAGTCGCTCCCCTCCGCCACGATAGAGAAAGGCATCATGAAGAATTGCAATCTTACTAGGACTCCTTTGCAAAGGAGCTGTCGACGACATAGGAGGAGACTGAGGATTTTGCTCTGAATAATTTTGCTCTGATTCCCCTCTTGAGGCGTCCGCGAAGCGGGGGATGGATGGTTTCTGTTTTTCTTCCTGTTTCATAGGAAAAGAATATTGAATAATCTCTAGAAAACAATAGAATCTCTCTATAATCTTTCCTATGAGATACGCTATTCTCTCGCTCTTCGTCTTCGTTCTCTCCTCATGTAATATGGTTTCACGAGAAAATGGAAGTATCATCCCACATCCAGTTCCTTTTGTTCAAAGTGGAGTTTCCTGAAATCAGTCCATTGTAACTCGCATATACTGGTCATGCAATCCTGGTCTTGGGTCTTGATGTAATCAGCCGTACTGCAGTGAGTCCATCAGTATAGGAACTAATGAAGTCATATATTCCAGAATAAGTTGTACTCCAGAGTTATTTCCGACACAAATATTGACTGGAACTATAGATACGAACGATTGGAGTGATCTTGTGAGTCAATTCGAACCAGGGATGTTTACCTGAATCCTCCAGACTCCCCTTCCTCCTGATTATGCGAATCAGAACCTCCTCATCTACCGTGGAGAGAAGTTGGAATCATATACCTTCGACTTGGAAACCCACCAAACAGGCAAAGGAAAGATATACTTCGAAAAACTCCAGAACATAGAAAAAAGTCTCGAGAAATCAAATCCCTCTCGAAACAAATAATACTTTGCAGGAAGTAATAGAAAATTTTACTTAAAAAAACTAACGCTACTCTCACAATGAAATACTTCTATATCATCCTTTCGATTTGTTTCTTTTTCGCAAGCGGAAATATCTATGCATCAACTCTTTCTGGAGATCTCCTAGAAATACAGAATAAGATAGGAACTGGTTATGTAAACGACTACTATCATTCAGTTCCTTATTATGATATCTCGAAATTAGATCAAGATATAAAAAGAAAGCAATCTGACTGGGAAAATAGTGAACCAGGATTGCCAAAAAATTCTATACAACAACTGTCAAAGGAAAAATGATGGAAGAAACAAAATTTTCTCGACTTCATCAATGCTCTCAAGGTAAAAGACACGAAAAAAGCGGTGAGAATCTATGAAAAATACTCCGATACCATTAGCCCATTTTTACCTACTTGTTGTGCATTCATGTCATATATTGCCCATAAACCCATGCGGAATGGTATACTCTCACTAGTAATGTCTGGGAATGGATTAATAAGTTATTCGTTAACTTATACTTTCTATAAAAAATGAATCCTCTATGAGATAAATCTGGATACTGGATTTGCAAGCGATGTCGCTGACAGCTATAAATACCTATTATACGGTATTGATTGAATATACGATCATGAGAATTTAATAGATAAAGCAAAGATTCACTCAAATAGTTACTTTACCAATAACTACAACGAAACGCTCAAATCTTGGTTTAATACTCCGAGTAAGAATGCGGCTTTCGAAAAAAAATATAATCAATTTGTATCGGATATGTCGAGAATTTGGAAGAAATAACTACAAAGTGGATTTTCACTTTTTCCTTAAAATCCATATACTCACCCTATATGGATTTTTTAGGACTCGGGAATAACCTCTCCGCCAGTGTTCCCAAGGTATCTCATTAATTTTCTATATAAACTCTCTAAGAGGCTACAGTGAGTTCATATCAAACTTTGATCTAAATAGGAATTCTTAAATTTTATAAAGCTATGAATATGAAACAAATCAATAAGGTATCGATATACTTATTTAAAGCGGTCTTGATTGTAAATCTATTCTTACCCTGGATGCTAGAATCCACTACCCCTGATGCAACCATTGGGGTTGTTATTTTTCTTATGTGATGGTTCCTCATATTTAGCGGAGTATTACTATGGCTCTCATTCCCGCTAAGCTTGCTGGCTACGGATAGATTATTGAAATGAAAATATGGAAAAGCTTTTATTTTTTCCTTGCTTTCTTTATGATCTTGACTTCAAACTATATTCGTACAATGAAAATCTATCAATATGATCGATTCGATAACAACACTGGGGACATTGCAAATCGGATTTTACGTATGGATTGGAGTACTGGCTCTACTTTGTATTCTTTGTCTTATAAATTTTATGATAAATTCAAATACTTCGATAGAAATAAATAGCCTCAAGTAATGAATCTTCAATCTAACCGCATCGCCATCGTTTGTGACTGGCTCATTGACTTCGGGTGAGCCGAGCTCGTGATTTCACACCTCTTGGAATTCTTTCCTGAGGCGGATATCTATACGAGTGTATGTTTTATGGACCATCCGATGCTGGGGTGACGACGAGTCTATACGAGCTGGATACAGAAGATACCGTTTCTAAATCGTCGACATAAGCTCGCGGGGATACTCAGACCCTGGGCATTTCGAAGTTTCGATCTCTCAGACTATGATATCATAATCTGTTCGAGTAGTGCGGAATCCAAACAAGTTGCGATGGAGAGGTGGAGGAAGAGTATGAGAGTATGAGAGTATGAGAGTATAACTGGAGAAAAACAGCAAAAATACACAAAAACTGTGAAACTGTGAAACTCAAAAACTGTGAAACTGTGAAACTCAAAAACTGAATGACCAAAGGTCATCGTCTATTGCCACACTCCGACCCGGTACTATTGGAGTCATGCGAAGGAATATGAGGACATGATGGAATTCGGGTGGTTCAATCCGCTGGTTAAGGGTATATTTCGACTCGTGAAGTGATGGATGCAACGAGTCGACTATGAAGCCGCGCAAAGAGTTGATTTCTTCATCGCCAACTCGAGGAATACTCAGGAACGAATCAAGAGGTATTATCAGAGAGAAAGTGAAGTCATTTATCCAGGGGTCGAGCTCAGCTCGACCGTTACAAGCTCAAAGTTACAAGTTACAAGTTCAGAAAAACCCGAACTTGAAAACTTGAAAACTTGAAAACTTGAACCCTACTATCTTTCGGTTGGTCGGTGTATCCCCTACAAGAAATTCGACCTCCTCGTCGATGCATTTAATACGAGTGGAAAGCGACTTATCCTCTGTACCTCGACGGACACTCCCCTCTTTCGGGAACTGAAGGCAAAATCAAAACCCAATATCGAGTGGAGATACCGGGTTTCGGATGAAGAGAAGAGTATACTCATGGCCAATACTCAGGCCTTTCTCTTTCCTCCTGAAGAAGACTTCGGGCTCACCCCGATTGAAGCCATGGCACTCGGAACTCCGGTCATTGCCTACGGAAAGTGAGGAGCACTGGAGACGATTCTTGATGGAAAAACAGGAGTATTTTTCACACTTCAGACTCCGGAAGGACTCAATACGGCGATAGAAAAATTCGAAAAAATGACGTTTAATCGAGAAGTCATCCAAGACCACGCGGCTACATTTTCCAAAGAAAGTTTCCAAAAGCATATCCTCGCCTATACTGAAAACCTATGAAACAAATAATCCAAATCTCACCCTACGCTTTCGACCACCCAGGAGGGGTAGAGCAGTATGCTCGTGTGCTTCAAGAGATTTTTCCAGGTGAAATGACTACTTTTGCTGGAGGAACAGATTTCCCCATCCTCGAACCCGTTCCCCACTGTCCTCTGCCCACCTTTTGGAGACGAGGATTCTGGAAAGCATTTCAGTGAATAACGAGAGAAAATACATCGTATATTATCTCTCACATTCGGTTCGCTCCGACGAGTTGGCTTGCCTACATTCTCGCTTCGATAAGGGGAATCCCCTATATCCATATCGAGCATGGGACCGGATTCCTCGTACACAAGAATCCATTCGTCGCCTTCATCGCAAAAATGGTCGACCTCACTATCGGAAAATATATCATCCGCCATGCTTCTCAGGTCATCACGGTAAGCGAGGCCGGGAAAAAGTGGGTGAGTGAAACCTTTGGACGTACTCGTAATATCTCAGTCATCTATCGTGGATTTGATTTTCCAAAAGTCGATCGAATCAAGAATACTATACCAAAAATCGGGTTTGTCGGACGACTCACGGGCCTTAAAAATTTATCTGGGCTCATCGACGCTCTCGGAAAGATGAAGGAGACGAAATGGGAACTCGAAATCGTCGGAGACGGTGAAGAAAGAGCACATCTCGAAACACAAGTCTTAAACCTGGGTCTCGATGGACGAGTACATTTTCTCGGAGCGAAACCACACGATTGGATTATAAACGAGTTCTATCCCCGTGTCGATATATTCGTCAACCCAAGTCTCCAGGAGGGGCTCCCGACAACCGTCATCGAAGCACTTGGCATGGGTTGCTATACGCTCGCCTCAGATGTCGGAGGAACGAGTGAAATCACTGGTGTTCATCTCTTTCCTGCTGACAATACCAATGCACTCATAAAAGTGCTTCAAGAAGGGCTTGGGAATACTCGAGATGGAATTCATGTCACTTCTCAATTTTCTCTCGAACAAATGAAAAAAGAGTATACAAAATTATTTCGAAAATAGTTTCTTCCAAATCGAGAGAAGAAAGACGGTATTGAAGGGAAAGAGGGTCAGTCGAACAAGTATCGCTAGTCAAAAACGAGGGAATTCACTGCGGTATTTCCACGTAAGAAGGAGTGAATACCACTTCATCCGATAGATATTTTTCGCGGTCGTACTCGCGCTCCTCACACGATACTTCACGAGCAATTCCGGGATATTGATCCCTTCGGAAATACGAAGCACGCGAAACCAGAGGTCATAGTCTTCACAAAGATTCATATCAACTGGAAATTTTCCCGCATTATCAAATACTTCCCTTCGGATGAGGACCGACGAGTGGATAAATTGATTTGTGAAGAGGATATTATTTTTGATGTCAACCGGACTTGTTTTAAGGTGGTTGGTCTCTCAGAGTGACTTTCATACTTCATCGATAAACTTGGCAAAGGTTCCGACGATACCAATACCAAGAGAGGTTTCTATAGTTTCGAGTTGTTTCGAAAGTTTTGTTGTTTCCCAGAGGTCATCATCATCGAGAAAAGCCACATATTTTCCAGAGGTCATCTGTACACCGAAATTTTTCGACCAAGAGCGCTCTTTATTGATCTCATTACGAAAGCTTCGAATTCTCGAATCTTGGTGCTTGTACTTCTCAATAATTTCTCACACCTTCACATCAGTAGAAGCATCATCGACGATAAAGAGTTCGAAGTTCTCGAGGCTCTGATCGAGTACGGATTCGATCGCTTGAGATAGGTAATCAGATCCGTTGTAGGTGGCGAGAATGACGGAAACTAGAGGAGTATCCATGATGGTGGGATAAGGTTTTTAGTATTATACGTATCATTTTGAAGCCATTTCTTCGGTGCTATAATCATCTTCTGAGTATTTCGCCCGAGATACGCTCACCACCAAGAGAATGTGCTATTCGCAATGATATGATGTGAACACGTATACATGAGTCTCATATCTTCATGACCAGCATTTCGATTGTGATCGATGAAGTATACCTGAATACCCTCTGGAAATACTATATTTTCCCGACACCAGGCGATATCATCCGAAAAAATAAAAAATACCGGATTCTCTATTTTCTCCATCATAGATGCGATAGCCGTTTTGTAGTATTCGATAGAACACACTCCGTGCCATCGGTTCGCTCATGAAAGATTGACATAGTCTCCGCGTCGAACGTGGAGTGAAATCGAACGGTTTCAGGCTTCCTCTATGAGATTGGTGAATCCTTGATTGAGTTTGATAAAAGGCGTTCTCACAGTAAATATTTCTTGGATATTGTCCTTATATTTTTCAAAATATTGATAGGAATTGAACCATCCATCGAGGTAGGCATTATCTGGAAAAACAGAAATGAACAGTCCTCATGTTTCCTTTGTATAACGTTTCCCATACTTGAAGTGATTCCAGATTCCTATGAGTTCAGGATGAACATATCGTGATACAAAGTGAGATGGAGACCGGTATTCTTTCTGGATTCCGAAGACTTCGAGTTCAAAGTGACGGAACGTCCAGTTCGCCCAGAAAAATCGATTCTCGAGAACGCTCGGATCAAGGATGATGGGTTCTCATTTTTCTTTCGAAAGCGCATACGCCAGGGCATATTCAAACATCTGATTTCCGAGTCATCACTGGAGTTTGATGGTAGGCATGATTATTTCTTAGCAAATATCTGCAACTCTTCTCCATATCCGAAAAGGGAGACCATCCAGAGGAACGGATAGAAGAGGACTTGGAAACCTTTATGGAAAATATTTTGTGAGAAATTAGTCACTCCCCTTCGCTCATTGATCGTCCCCATCCACTGACGAATGGAGAGGATCCACCACCAGGGAATTGGATTGGTACGGACGGTAATTTCTCGGAATCCTGTCCTTTCGAGCATCTTTCGAAGGGTATCGGGAGTAAAAAGATTGATATGAAAAGGCACCCAACTCTGAGAAGCATACTTTCCGAAGAGTTTCATTTCGAGGCTTCCACCATTCGGGACTCGAATTTCAATCTCCCCTCCTAGAGCCAGGAGGGCACGACATTTATTCAAAAAACTCTCAACTTCATAGACGTGCTCGAGGACGTGAAAGGTTTGTATTTTCTGAAAAAATCCATCATCAAAGAGAGAATCCTCGATGGTGGAAATAGAAAAATTTTCGGTAGGAAGGTATTTTTTGACATCTTGTATCGCCTTCTCATTGAGATCAATTCCGAATATTTCCCATCCTGCATTATAGTACGGAATAAGTTGAATCCCATGGTTGCAGCCGATATCAAGGATTCGTTTTCCATTGGCTTCTCGGTTTTTCGTGAGTTGTTTACTGAGCTTACCTATATCAGGATTCACATAGATATCTTCGTACTTCCCTCACATTTCTTCAAAGGATGGGATATTTGTGAGGTACTTCATCTGACAAACTGTACAGAGCACATAATCTCATTCGAGCTCAGTGTATCCTTCACGTCTATTGTGATCATGAAATATAAGCGTACTATCGGATGATCCACAGAGGGGGCAGGATCGAAGCATAAATTTAGATAAAGGAGGAGAGAAGTTGTCTGGTAGTAACAGAATTTGTAAAATATTTTTTCGAGTATTCTCGGGGAGAATATACTCATAATTGATTCATAAACAAAGGAAAAATCTCCAAAAAATTCTTTTCTTCGAAAAACATTCCACATACCTCCGTGAGATACGGAGCACTAATCATTGGGTCAAACCATTTTGATTTTTTATATTCCCAATATCCTCTATTCCAGACTAGAGTCGGTACATTTTTCATCCAAGCCTCATGGAGGGCAAGTCACTGAGATTCTGAAGTTTGAAGGTAAATCACTCCTCGAGCAGTATCAAGAAGATTCAGATAATCTGATTTTTGGAATCTTCCATATTCGATAGTCACATAGTCTAAGTTTATTTCATTTAGATACCTTTCCACTCTATGGAACAAAGAGGTTGGACATTCTTTTTTATAAATAATGATAGGTCCCGATCTTTTGCTCGGAGCATATGTTTCGACGCCAGCCGGAGCTACAATGATACGTTTTTCAGTCGGTCAGCAGAGTGAAAGAAAATAGTTTTTTACCCACACAGATGGAACGATGATAAAGTCGATAAGGGGATCGAAGAAGATATCATCCACAGATTCTGGTATAGTAATATTCGGTCAAGCAATGATTCTTTTGATTTTTCATGCTCGTTTCAATGAAATCGCAGCGAGGAGGGTCTCTTTTCCAACTGGTACATACACCGTTTCAGAAATATTTTGCACTGAAGGATTTATATTATAGTCAGTCACACTGAGCTCTTTGAGTCACTGTAAAAGACTCTCCACTACACTGTTTGGTCCATACGTTCGAGAAAAGAGAATGTATTTTATAATTCGTTTAAAAAGATATAGGTAGTAGTATTTTCAAGAAATAGGTTTTGTAAGAATAGTGAACATATTAAAGATGAAGAGTATCGCTGATGAGTTGATCAATCTTTTCTATATACGAATCAATATGAAATAATTCTTCAGCTGTTTGTTTGGCAGAGATTCACATCTGTTTACGGGCTGCGCCGGTCAGATCCTTTGCAAAAAATTCTAAAGCTCCGGCATACTGTTCAACATTACCAATATCAGCAATAAATGCGTTTTCAGGTGTGAGGTATTCGAGATGAGCATTCCAAACTTTAGATCTATGTGTAATAATCGGATTTCAACATATCATAGATTCAGCAATATTGAGTCCGAAAGTCTCCCCATCATATCGAAAGTGAGCTAGGACATCAATACCTTTATGGAATATCCAAACTTGCTTCTCATCATAAACAGGCTCCAAAAGGTGGATATTAGGGATCTTTCTTTCTTTTACGTACCTACAGAGCATATCACTTGGAGAGACTATTACATAGTGTACATTGGGATATTTTTGTACCACTATTTCAAATGCTAAAATTCCTATAGGATCATAAATAGAATCATCAGCACGACCAATACGTCCAAATACAACTGCATTTTCTCAAATTCATAATTTTCTTCGAAACTGAATCCTATCATCATCTGTAATGCCAATAGGTCATTCTGTTGGAATATAGAGTGCTTTTATCTTACGAGCAGGGACTACATCAGAGATTTCTCGAGCGATAGTTTTTGATATACATATATGGTAAGTAATATTTTTAATGGTATTCGGAATACCGAATATATTGAGAAAAATAATCGGACAAGAAATGGAAGTCAGTGGGAATTCTGCATTTCCAGCTCATGCAGTAATAACCAGATCTATACTGTAATAGGCTATAGTATCTACAATATGCGGGTTCATATTTCGTATAACATACGGGTGATTTAGAGAAAGTTCATCATAATCAAAAGGTATATACGTTATTCCTTCTTCCCCAAGATAGAGTCTCCTTTTTTGTATCATATCTGAGTTATAGTTTCCTAGTTTTCTGGGTTTAACTCCATACATAAAAAAAATATCGTACTTTTCTCGATCTAGGTGTTTTGCTATCATTTGAAGATTTTTTTCAGTTCACCCCATAGCAAATCCAGAAACTCAATATATAAGCACTCGTGTTTTTGGATTCATTACCCGATTTTCAGAATATGTCTTACGCGTAAGTACAGTAGTCCGATACTCCTGAAAAATGCAATATATATATCTGGCAAGTGGTAAAATTCTTTTCGGAATATACTTTTGGAATGCTTGTCTATTTATTGGCATACTTTTCTATAAGATTTGAGTGGGTATCAGGATGCAAGAAGAGAAACATATGTACCCCAGAATCTTCTTGTCCGATAACAAATGGGGAAACTCGCTTATAGTCATCACTGACTCGAAAAGACTGATACCCTATAGACTCAATCGATGAAAAAATTTCTGCAAAGTGAGGATTTATAAAATCTCGACCAATATTTTTTAAATCTTTCGCGATCTCAACATATAAAACTGGTTTAGATTCTTCGAATACTTCTAAACCGCCAATGATAACATCATATTCATTTCACTCGACATCGATTTTTACAAAATCAGGTAGATTCATATTCTTTATTTTCTGATAATCTGAGAGTTTTTTTACCTCTATAGTACATGTTCCAGTTACCCCTGTTCCGGTAAATCCAGATAACAAACTTGATCCAGATCACGCTATATAAAATGTTTTTGTTGTATTTTCATTACTCAATCCAATTTGATGAATAAAGGCGTTATTATCAAATCGATTCAGGTAAATGCTTTTTTTTATACAATCTGTATGTTCAGAAAGTGGTTCAAAAAAATGAGTTACTACATTTTTCCCCGGAAGACTAAGTGCAAGAATTCAGAAATAACCAGTATTGGCTCCGATATCATAAAAAACTCTCTGACCATCTTTATAGATCTGATCAAAAATATTTTTAACAAATTCTCATTCATTTTTTATGACTGATTGATTTGCAATACCGTATACAATATCTGATGTATTATACAAATTTCCAACATACCAAAATCCAATTGGATCATACACTGCCATGGTATCATGTTGTTTTAGGCTTTCAAACGATGCATAAATTAATTTTTTACCTGAAATCTTGGAAAGAAATAGCAAAAGTATGTGGAAAATTTTTATAAAGATATTCATAAATGCTAAAGTTTATTTTTTATCAATTGTGGAACTAGTTTATTGAGATAGTAGAGGAGGATTTGGATTTTATGATATCATTTCTGAGTAATAGTCCTGCCATCAGTAACTCTTCATTGAGAATATCTCAACCAATCGAAATCCCATATATCTAACCACCGAAAAAATCCGGGTTCATATTTCAATATTTGTAATAATACGTCGTCATTATACCAATACTTCTTTGAATTCAAGCGGATCTTAGAATGAAGTTCATTTGATATCCAATGTTCATCAATTTTTACACAAACCTCAGGAGAGATTTCTTTTGTTGAGTAATACATAAGGTTAATCTTGAAAGCCTTCCAGAAGTTTTGAACTGGCGAGTTTATGTAATCATACACCCGATATCGTCTCTGTTTTGCCAGCATCCTTTCTCTATCGACGAATTGGTAGTGGAGATTTTTTATTGATTCAATTTTTATGGAATCATTCATATATATTTCTGGCATTCTTGGTTCAGAAGTTGCTTTATCTCAGAATTTTCATTTTCAATCATCTCGAAAAATAAAGTGCTTATATACCCCTCACCAAATACCGTCTTTGCGTACGGAATCAACATCGCCCCATATGTTCAGCCATTCAAGTTCTACAGATTGTCACAGGTTCAATTGATTGAGCCTCAAGTGAAAATAATCATCATTAATTATATTCATTGAAAGAATCTCATCAGCGTCAAGACAAAAGAGTAAATTTTCATTTCAGTATTCTCTTGCTTTGTCAAGTAAAAGTTGGCGAGTATGAGACATATTTAATTCTTTAAGTGGGTTATTTATATAAACCACTTTTTCAAATTTTTTACATATTTCTACTGTTCCATCTGTACTATTTTGATCTGCAATTATTATATAGTCTGCCCATTTGGAAGCACAAGAAAGGGTATACTCTAATATCCAATCTTCATTTTTGACGGGCATAAGGACTATTTTTTTCATGTAAGTACTTTATAAATATGAACATATGATGGAAGGAGCAATCGGTATAATGTGGTCTTTCTTAGGGATTTCATAGCTCTAAATGAAATACTATTTTGAGTAGTAAATTCTTGCATGTCAACAAAGTGCTGATACCTTCTCTGATATACAGATATAGAAGCTCGAAGAGCCTTCTCAACTCTTTGCTCTCTTGTGAGTGGCTCTCTTCGTTGAAAAAGGAACAATCACCACCCAGAATGATGACATAATTGAGTCAAATCCCATTTTGGATAGTCAATTTGGTCAAAAAATATTCATTTATCATTTACATGTATATCATCAATAGCTACCAATGCTATATCAGAAAGAAGGTATTGATAAATTTCGAATTCATCTCGAATCTGGTCATTATAGTGAATAGTGTCGGAAAAAAGAAGATCGATGTCGAGAGGTATTTCTTTGTAGGTATTGAGGTCGAATACATCTCCAAAAATAGTAAAAATATTTTTTTTCTCATCATTCAGACTATCAGGGAAGTAGCGAAGATCATGAACAATATCTACCGTAATGAACTTTCAGCCAAAGGAAATAGCACTTTCAGCCATTCAAAGAGTTGATACTCATTCTCGATTTCATAATTCAACGGTCAACTGTGGCTGAAGTTTCCTCATAAGGATAGAAAGGAATTTCACATAACTTCCCCCAACTCCATTGAGATACGAAAGAAATTCTATATCTTCACTATTTCATTCTTTGAATTTAATAAGATTTTCTTTAGAAAAAGTAAAGTCAGGAATTTTTGTCTTAATTTCTTCGATAAGATCTTCGATATCTTTTTCAGAATTAATTGGGTATTGAAACATATAAAAAAAGAAAAGAAATAAAAACTATTTTTTGAGCCCCTCAGATAGCATATTTATATTTGAAACAAAGCCAAATTGTTGTATGGATTTGATGTCAAAATTTTGTATTCGCATTTGTTCATATTTCATAAATTCGGGAAGAAATTTAATAGAAAGATTTTTTCCTGTAAATTTAATTAATTCAAAAGCCAATTCATTTATTGAAACTAGTATTTCTGAACGTAGATTGAAAAAATATTGACCATGAAGATCTAGAATTTTTATGAGAAATTCATTAATATCATCAACATGTAGAAAATTACGAATCTGTGTGCCATCACCAAAAACCTCTATTTCATTTTTAGCTTGTTCAATCTTTGTAAGTAAATCTGGGATTACATGAGATTCACCAAATTTTGAATGACTTTTCATTTGGCTTTGTCCGAAAATATTCGTAGGTCGAATAATAGTAAGGTTGGAAATCCACGAAATAAAAAACATTTCTGACATAGCCTTGGAAAGAGCATACGCACTCTTTTGATCCAGTCAGGCAAGTTTCTCGTGAGGAAACTCATTTTTTCATTCAAAGACGTTAATGCTCGAGAAAAATATCATCCGATCACAACTATTTTTCTGAAGAATCGCTAAAGTATATTTATTAATAATATTATTATATCTTATAATATCTGCCTTCTCAGTATTAAAAAGAATGCCTCAAACTGAGCTAGCAAGGTGTATACAAAGATTAAAGTCGATTTTCTGATTCAAAGGAGTCGTTAAATCATGCTGAATAAATATATCAGATTGATTCTCTGGATTGATATCAATTCAGATCACAAAATGTCCACTATTCTGGAGCTTTTTTACGAGCTCTCTTCATACAAAACCAGCACTCCCAGTTACGAGTATTCGCATAATATTATTTTCAATTAATAGTTAAATATAAATACTTCAAGATTCGAAGAAAACCATATTGAATGGTAAATCAAGTTGAAGCATATTTTTCAGATAGAGTTGCTTTTCTTTTTGGCGAAAAACCATATTTGTTAACTTCTATAAATGCATCTCAGGACTGAATCTCAGAAATTCTATAACCAGAAGTAGGTACAAAAAAATCAATCTTTGAGAGAATATTGTATCGTTCATTGATAACGCGTAATTCTTTTGCTTGCAGTGAAAAAAAAGATTTTTGGCCACCAGTACTCAGTCAAGTATTGGCATTTAGATAATATCCGAGAAGTCATTGCGTTTTCTTGAGTTCAAAAAATGTAGCAATTCGCACCATTAAATCAAAATCAGCTCCAGAACGAAGCTGCTCATCAAAATATCCTATTTTTTCATGAACACTTTTCTTCCAAGCTCGAAAAGGACCGCAATGCATACCAGTCATGAACTTATATTTTTCAAATTCTGGACTTTCCACTTTTGTTCCAGTATATGATCAGAATTCTTTAGTAATAATAAAATCACCATAAGTTAAACAAATAGTATCATCAGATTTCAACACATCGAATTGGATTTCTATGGAGTTTTCCGTCCGCAAATCGTCAATATCCCAATTGAAAATATACGTTCAGTTGGAAAAACGAATAGCGCGATTCATGGAGACAGAAATAGGTTCGCGCTGAACTTCTATATACACAATATTCTCCGGATATTTTTCCTCAAAATCTTTGATAATTTTTTTTTCAGAAGGGGTAGGATCATTTGCGACCAAAACAATTTCAATTTCTGAAAAAATAGTCTGCCCTGAGACGCTCTCAAAAAATTTCGTGAGATATTTTTCTCACCTATAACAAGAAGTAATAATACTTAAATTCTTTCACATAGCTTTATTGTTTTTGGATAAAATCATTGATTTGCTTTACAGTAAATGCATCCATATCCTTTCATTCCGAATAGGCACTATACCAGTCATACGTGATCTTTAGTCATTCTTTGACTGAGTGTTTCGGATACCAGTGCAGTATAGTTTTGGATTTCGTATTATCGAGTAAGAGTAATCTAGCCTCATGTACACCTGAAATATTCTCTGGATATTCCTCATATTGCAACTCTTTATGAATCTCATGTGAAATCTCAGCAATCTCTTGTACTGTCAAATTATCAGAGAAATCTGGTCCAAAATTGTAGGCACCTATAAAACTGTTGTCTTCAAACATCCTCATGCCTACAAGCATATAGCCATAGAGTGGTTCTAAAACATGTTGCCAAGGACGCACTGCCTTCGGGTTAATATAGAGCGTAGAGTTATTTTGGAGAGATCGAATAATATTCGGAATCAGCCTGTCCTCGGACCAATCCCCACCCCCAAAAACGTTTCATGCACGGACAGCAACCACTTTTTTTTCATGATTTGGAAAAAATCACTGTTGATAGGAGCGTATGGCAAGTTCTGCCATGGCTTTACTTGCACTATATGGATCATGTCAGGCAAGACGGTCAGTTTCACGATATGGATAGATCCATTCGAGGTTTTCATATACCTTATCAGTGGTTATCATTACTCATCCCTTGATATATTCGTGTTGGCGAATTAGCTCAAGAACATGTACCGTTCATATCGCATTCGTCATAAATGTGTATACTGGTCTTTTGTATCACTCCTTTACTAGTGGTTGAGCTGCAAGGTGAAATATAATCTCAGGTTTATATTTTTCACAAACCGCATTCAACTCATCTGATATATTTATATCCCCGTAAACCTGTATAATCTTCTCATCAAGTTTTAAAATATGAAACAGATTTGGAGTGGTTGACGGTGGTAATCAAAATCCAATAACCTGAGCTCAAATGTTGTGAAGCCACAAAGCGAGCCATGATCACTTAAATCAAGTAGTTCCAGTAATGAGTATCTTTTTTCCTTTATAAAAGTCTACTATATCTTGATAGTGCATAAAAAAATTAATTTTGAAGAATTCGCTTCAGCCCATCGTCCAATAATATCGCTGAAGGAAAGTGTTTCTTAAAAAGTGTATTGTCACACTCCCAGTGTAGGTTTGGTATCGGACTTTCTCTAAATATGATATTTTGAGGAACTGGCTTTCAGAGTATCATTGCTATCTTATGAACCAACTCATAAACAGTAATACTCTCGCCGGATCAAATATTGATTGAATTTATATGGATTCTTTGCATTTTATCAAATCCTAATAACGCTCAAATAACAGTATCTATATAGACAAAATCTCTTTTTCTGTGTATATCGAATAATATAATCTCTTTTCAAGTCAAGAAAGCCTCAATAATAAGCGGTATGATACGATCTGAATCATTCGGGCCATAGACAGGAAAGAGTCTATAACTTATTCAGGGGAATTTATTTTTAGTAATTTTTTCTTGAAGATAGAGATCACCAGTTATTTTAGAAATAGCATAGTTTCATTGAGGAAGTAGTGCGCTCTGTTCATTCATAGGATACTCATGAGGACCATATATATAAGCGGTAGTAACATTTATAAATCCTTTACAGATACCAGTAGATATCGAAGCATCTATAAGGTTTTGCATGCCGAATGCATTTACAGAAAAAAATGCCTCTATGGAATTTGAAGCTACTGAGTTTTTTGCGCCCAATGCTGCAAGGTGAAAAATATATTCAGGGGCAATGGTGGCAATAACATCAAAAACCATATTTCTCTCTGTAAGGTCACAGTACACCCATGAAACTCCTCATTCTTTATCCTGAAGATCCGCAGTTGAATGGGAGGTGAGACAATATATATGTTTCATTCCCTTTTCTTTCAGTACCTGAATGAGAAATCATCATATATATCAACTCGCGCCCGTAATAAGTATGCGCGTGTTCGGAGTCATTATAGCTAAAAAGAATTAGAAAGAGTATAGCAACTTTTTAGAAAAAACAAGTTCTAAAAAATCACTCTAAACTGAATATGAGCCTTAGCGAATAACCCTTCGTGCCTGGGTCACAATAGAGCGGAATTGAGACGCTCTCTTTCTTTCATAGGTTTTTGGAACTCATTGCTTCTCAAATTGCATTTGTTCAGACGGGTACTGAAAGTCAATCAAGATTTGACTGACTTTTTCCTGTGCTCGGATGGCTTGCATGAGTGGAATCGAGTCTTCCGACCATTTATTTCAAAGGTACGAAAAATAGTATTTTTCGAGCCCCGATCTACTAAAAACTCAAACTCAAAAGAAAAAATCATAGATAGGCAGTTCTTTTCCTAGACTCGTTTTCATCAGTGATCTATCTCAAGCAAGAAGTTGCGATAATCGATAATTCCCTCTCGCTTCGGTCAATTGCTGAAACGGTGGGAGATCGGTCAATGAATTCCTTCCGATTACTGCAGCAACTCATCGTCATACTTTCATCTGAGTAACAATATGAGAAAGTTTCTTTTCTTCTATAAGATCTGACTTTTCCGGTACGCTATACAAAAAATATTTTTTATCTGGAAACCTTGTTAGTGCCTCTCGAGCAGCAAATCTTCTCGATGCACTCATTCTATTATCTCGAATATCTCGCATATCTGTATTATTACTTCATGAAATGATAATTAGATGCGAAAATTGACGTAATTCTTCCAGATAGTCTTCATCGGAACCATCATCCACTACTACAACGTCGAGTAATAATTGCTCAGAACGAAGCATAAATGCTTTGAACATTCGGAAACGCAGAGGTCACTCTGCTGTATTTCTTTTGTATAAAATGCACGGAAAAAAACTAAATCTCTAATATTTTTTAAGGATTCTTCTTGTTCTTAGGATATATCACCAACGAAAAAATTCATATAAACACTAATAATATGCTTATTTTAATATATGTCAATATACTTAAGTTACGTGCGATTTTCCAAAAACCATTCATACGCCATCTGGATACCTTCTTCTAGATCTATCTCGTGCTTCCATCATAGAGACTCGATTCGGTCTACATCGAGAAGCTTGCGAGGAGTACCATTTGGACGAGAGGTATCCCAGATAATATCTCACTCGAACTTAGTAATTTTTTTTACAAGAAGTGCAAGTTCCTTGATAGGAATATCCTTCCCAGTACCGAGATTGAAAAATATATCTCATTTTTCATTCTGTTCCTTTGTAGGTGAAAAGTTTTGCATCAGATGTATACATCATCGAGCCATATCATCTGAGTACAAAAATTCTCGAAATGGAGAACCATCACCCCAGAGGGTTACATTTGGTAAATTTTGACTCTTAGCCTCGTGAAATTTCCGAATCATAGCCGGCATTACATGCGAATTCTCGAGGTCAAAGTTATCAAACGGGCCATACAAGTTCGTCGGCATACAAGCGATAAACTCAGTTCCATATTGACGATTAAAACTCTGGCAGAGTTTTATGCCTGCGATTTTAGCGATAGCATATGGCTCATTCGTAGTTTCTAGTAAGCCCGTTAGGAGTGAATCTTCCCGAAGTGGTTGAGGTGCGAGTTTCGGATAGATGCAACTTGAACCAAGAAAGAGGAGTTTCTTGACTCAGTGCTTATACGCCGATTCAATGACATTATTTTGGATTTTTAGATTTTCAAGAAGAAAGTCTGCAGGATAGGTATTATTCGCCACAATCCCTCCGACCTTCGCGGCTGCAAGAATAACATACTCTGGCTGTTCCATCTGAAAGAAATCAAGTACCGCCTGACTCTCAGAAAGATCAAGTTCTTGATGCGACTGATAGACGAGATTAGTAAAACCTTGACTCTCGAAATTACGACAAAGAGCAGAACCAACAAGTCCACGATGTCACGCGATGTAGATTTTTGAGTTTTTATTCATATTGTGCAAGTATTTCATATCCATGCTTTTTGAGGATTTCCTCTTTCCGAAAGAGTTCAATATCTGATTTTACCATTTCAGCTACCATTTCTGAAATAGTATACTCACGCTTCCATCAGAGTTGTTTTTCTGCCTTCGTAGGATTTCAAAGGAGGAGATCTACTTCTGCAGGGCGGAAATATCGAGGGTCGACTTCCACGATACAACTTCAAGACTTAGTGTTATATCCTTTTTCATTCACTCATTGTCATCTCCACTCTATCTCGATGCCTACCTCTCGAAATCCCCACTCGATAAATTGGCGAACACTATAGGTTTCTCAGGTAGCGAGTACGAAATCTTCTGGAGTATCTTGCTGTAGCATTAACCACATACCACGTACGTAGTCTTTAGCATGTCACCAGTCACGTTTCGCATCAAGATTTCCAATATAAAGAGTATTTTCAAGACCAAGGGAAATACGTGCTACAGTACGAGTAATTTTGCGAGTAACAAACGTTTCCCCTCTTTGTGGTGACTCATGATTAAAAAGAAGCCCATTGCAGGCAAACATTCCGTAACTTTCTCTGTAATTGATAGTAATCCAGTAAGCATACATCTTGGCTACTCCATAGGGGCTTCGAGGGTAGAATGTTGATGTTTCTGTATATCCAGTTTCTGGCATATTGAATCCAACACCGCCAAACATTTCAGAAGTTGATGCCTGATAAAATCGAGTCTTTTTATCGAGTCCATTTACTCGAATCGCCTCAAGAAGTCTTAATGTTCCCAGCGCATCAGTATCAGCTGTATACTCTGGCATCTCAAAACTCACCTTCACATGCGACTGAGCTGCAAGGTTATATATTTCATCAGGCTGTATATCAGCAACCAATTTTATCAGATTACTCGAATCAGTCATATCTCCGTATTGCATGATAAAATGTCGACCTTTCACATGCGGATCTTGATACAAATGTTCTACTCTTTGAGTATTAATACTCGAAGCCCTTCGACGAACTCAGTGTACCTCATATCCTTTCCCTAGAAGAAATTCAGCAAGATAGGCTCAATCTTGACCAGTAATACCAGTAATAAGTGCTTTTTTCATATTATTAATATATAATTGAATGGATTGTATAAAAAAATGTACTTTATTCAAATCTTCTTCCAATAAAATTCCAAGCAGATTCGATAGATTGTGTGAAGGTTCTTCGAGCCACCCATCAGAGTTCGTTTTTGATCTTAGAAACATCAGCAAATACCGACGCGAGATCCCCAATACGGCGTGATGAAAAGATATAATGGACCCTTTTTCTAGAAATCTGTTCTACTTTTTTGATAAGTTCAAGAACCGAAAATCCACTTCCTGTACCGACATTATAACAATGAAAACCTTTAGACAATGCTTTATATGAGATGACATGCGCATCGATAAGGTCATTAACGTCGATATAGTCCCGAACTCCTGTCCCATCGGGAGTGGGATAATCATTTCCAAAGACAGAAACACTCTCTCTCTTTCAGAGGGCCACATCGAGCACGTAAGGTAAAAGGTTATTTGGAATTCACTGTGGCGATTCTCCGATAATTCCCGAAGGGTGGGCTCAGATTGGATTAAAATAGCGAAGATTCATCACCGACCACTCTTTTTGTATTGAGTAATCCTCAAGGAGTTTTTCGATCACGAGCTTGGTTGTCCCATACGGATTCGTCGTTCGAAGGGGCATACTTTCAGAAATAGGCGAAATATTTTCTGAAGAGTAGACGGTCGCTGAAGAAGAAAATACTATATTTCGTACTCCGTATGATTGCATAACTCCAAAAAGAATCATCGAACCTCCGATGTTATTGGTATGATACTGAGCAACTTCTTGACAGCTTTCTCCTACCGATTTGAGTCAGGCAAAATGAATCACACCATCAAATGTATGTTTACTTATAATATCCTCGAGTTCTTTCTGGTTCGTGATATCACACTCATAAAAACGAGGGGCATAACCGAGAATTTCCTCAATCCCAAGAAGAACATCTGGAGAGCTGTTCGTAAAGTTGTCGATGCTCACTGTTTCATAGCCAGCTTGTTCAAAGGCGATCACAGCATGAGACCCGATATATCAGGCTCCACCCGTTATGAGTATAGTTTTTTTGTGCATACGTACTATCTGAAAAATTTACGCCAGATCATCTTCGTCGCCACTCGAAATGGCCCACCAAATCGCTGTCATTTGGCAAGCGTATAGGCATCATAGCGGATATTGACTGGAACCTCAGCGAATTTGAAGTGATTCGATTGTACTTGGTCCAGAAATTCACTGGCATACTCCATCCCATCCATCGTAAGGTGAACATGGGAAAGTATCTTTACCCGAAACATTCTGTAGCCATTATGAGCATCGGTAAGATGAATCCCGGAAATAATTGAGGTAAATATCTTCCCTCACCAGAGAACCAGAGAACGTGTCCATGGAACATTGGAATCCGTCTTCGTGATGAATCGTGATCCGAATACAATATCCAGTGTTGGATTTTGTTCGAATTTTTCGAGAAATTTTCACATATCTGCGATACTGTGTTGATCGTCTGCATCGAAGGTGACCACATACTCCCAGTTTTTTTCAGAAGCATGCCGACGAATGTGTTCGAGACCCGTTTCCATAGCGGCTCATCCACCACGGTTGACGAAGTGTCTCAGATACACACACTCGGTTCCAAAGGTATTTTTTATGACTTGCCGCGTCCCATCGCTCGATCCATCATCAATAATCAATACCTCACTAAATCAAGCATCCTTGATGCCTTGAATCACAGAAACGATACGGGTAGCTTCGTTATAACTGCGTACGAGAAAGACGATATTATTTTTTGATATTTTGTTCATATTCTTGTCGGAGGAGGGCAATTTCTCGAATGAGTCGGGTGATTTGTTCTCTTTGTGATTCAACTTTTTGGAGTAACAAGAGGGAAAAATATGTCAGAAAAATAATACCTGCATACACGAGTGCATCGGCTCATCGTTGTATTCCAATAATCCGTCAAAATATATCGAGAAGTCTCGGATAAAAGCTCAGGACCAGAAGTCAGAGTCATATAGCTATAAAGACTATAAAGTGAAGGGCATTGAATTTTTGTCTTTTAGCAATATCAAGTCCAAGCACGAGGATTATCGCTCCTGAGATGACAAAAAAAACTTCAAGAAGCGTCATAACAGTGGAAAATTATTGAACTTCTGAGGATTCGATAGCACTGACGAGTTCTGTGTTCGAAGTGAGTTTTGTTGTATAGAATGTCGTTGTCTCTTCGCCACACATGCTGAGAAGTTGATCGTTGAGATCTGGAAACTTTGGAATTATACTTGTAAGATCATAGACCTTGGAATTGATCGAAGTATAACAGTCGTCTATTCTGTTATGAGCTTTATAGTTAACTACCTTTTTTCCTCATGATGACTTCGATCCACCTCAACCTCCACCACCTCCACCACCAAGACCAGCAGACCCTTGATTTGCTGGACCACTATCGTTTATCGGAGCTTTCGCTGCTGTAGCGGGAGCCTTTCATTTCGGACCAGAAACGACTACCTCAGGATCACTCCCGCACGAAACGAGAAGAAAACTCGAAATACAAAGGAGAACAAGTATATTTTTCATAAAAAGGTTTTTATATTTAAACATTGAAAGTATAATGAGGATACAACTGAAAACAAAAACAATATGCAAACTACGACGTGACATATATTGCACTTAATGTATAAAGGGTCAAAGGACTCTCTCTTTGAAGTACTCAAAAACAATAGACATATTTCTGGTGCCACATTTTTTCAGAGTACATTTGAAGATCTTCATGATCCGTTCCTTATGCCAGATATGGATAAGGCGGTATCGAGAATCCTCGAAGCACGGGAAAGAATGGAACGAATCGTCATCTTCGGAGACTACGACGTCGATGGAGTTTCTAGTACTGCCATACTGGTACGGTATTTGACGGAAATCGGTTGTCTCGTCTCGTATCGATTGCCCCATCGGGTGCATGACGGATATGGCCTCAAGGATTACTTTTTTGATGAACTTGCCTCCAAAAATGTGAAACTCGTCATCACCGTCGACTGTGGAACCCGCGATATCGGACCCATCAAGCATGCAAAATCTCTCGGGATTGATGTGATCGTCACAGATCATCACGCTGTACCAGAAGTCATCCCGGAGGAAGTGGTAGCTCTCCTCAATCCGAAACGGAAAGACTCAGTATATCCATTTCGAGACCTCGCCGGTGCGGGAGTCGCGTTCAAACTCCTCCATGGACTCGCAATTCGACTGATTGATAATCCCCTTTTGTCATTCTCCGAGGGAGAATCTATTCCAGAGAGATCCTCACTCAGCGAGGATGATAAAAATATAAAAGTACACAAAATACTAAAAGAATATATTGATTTCGCCTCCCTCGGGACCGTCGCTGACTGTATGCCAATCATCTGAGAAAATCGGGTGATTACGACACTCGGCCTCAGACAGATGAGTCAGTCAAAATCTCAATGACTCAGGAAATTTCTACAATGACGTGAGAAAATCATCGAGAACGATGCTAATATTATCGGGTTCCAGATCGGTCCTCGCATCAACGCTGCCGGTCGTATGGACACCCCCATCACGGCGCTCCAGTGGCTCCTCGCGGGAGAGTGAAAAACAGATGGACTCTTCGAAGAGCTCGAACACCTCAATGAAACTCGAAAAGGAACGACCGAACACCACCTCGAAAAAGCTCTCCAGAATGTGGATACTTCGAAACCAATCCTCTTCTACGATGCAGAGGATCTCGAGCATGGGATTATCGGACTCGTCGCTGGAAAACTCACTGAAATGTACGGAAAACCCTCCATCGTCCTGAAAAATGGAACAGATCATCCTCTTACTTCACGCAAAGGAGATGAGGTAACAGTTGAAGAAACTGAAAACTCTAAACTGAAAACTCTAAACTCTTCCCTCTCCATCGCTTCCTGTCGGTCTCCTGAGTGGTGTAGTATCATCGAACTACTCGAGTCATGCAAGGAATATTTTGTCCGATTCGGAGGACATCGCCAGGCCGCAGGATTTACGATAGAAACCTCGAAGATTGAGGAACTCAAAACAATGATGTATCAGAAATTTTCCGAAATCCACGATATCGAAAATCTTCCAAAAAAAACGATGGAAGTCGAGTGTATCCTCCATCCAGATACAGATTTTACCCTCGAAAATATAGACATCATCGACCGGTTTCGACCCTTTGGTATAGGGAACCGGAAACCACTCTTCCTCATAGAGGATGAGACGATCCTCGAATGCGCACCCCTCGGAAAAGAGGGAAAACACCTCCAGATTCGACTCGCTAGTAATCCAAAAGTGAAACTCGTCGCATGGGGATGGGGAAAATCGAATGAAGAATGAAGAATGAAGAATGAAGAATGAAGAATGAAGAATGAAGAATGAAGAATAGGATTCCCCTCTTGAGGGATACCCGGTGCAACTCTGGACGGGGTGGCGGCTTCTAAACTTTCTTCTGGAGGGACGGCTTCAGAATTCCCCTCTTGAGGGGTGCCGACAAAAGGAGGCGGGGTGGATGTTCCTGACTATACAAGCCTCCTCCAACCCGGTAATATCGTCTCTCTCCTTGTCGAACTAGATCGAAATGAGTGGAATGGGAAAGAGAGCGTAAGTGTGGTGATAAAGGAAATAGTTACTGAATAAAAAAATCCACCTTAGTTGGTGGATTTTTCATCATTATTTTGTTTTGGATCTCATGGTCGAATTATTGTTACTTTACTTCATCACTCGTTGAGAAGATATCGAATAAGTGTAAATTCAGATCCTGGTATTTTCCTAGCTGCATCACATATTTCATGACCGAAGAAATCCCAGAGAAATTGTCTTCTTGAGTCATCCATCTTGAAACTATCAGATCACTCTGCAAGCCAATAAAGTAGTAATGCTACTTTAAAAGTAGACTTATACGTTGACTTGGTGATGTCTTCAATACTATGCTCTTTCTCATATTCATCAGTAAGAGAAAATCAAGTAATAAGGGATGACACATGTTCTGTCTTGGGATTTCAAAGACTACACATTTGTCTTAAAAGTTCAAAATTCTGGTCAAGCGTATGTCAACGAAAAACTGTGCTATTTTCATCTACTGAAAAATGTGATTTTCTATAATCAAATACGGATTCAACGAGCTTACCATTATTATATACCGTTTGGAAGGCAGGTCCAGCTTTGCTGGTTCCGACAGCTTCAGATATTTCTATTACACCAAGACGACGTCCTCATATCCCTTTCTCTAATCTCACGCTAGGATCATATTCTATGTAATATGCACTCATAAATAATAGTAATAGGTAAATTTATTGGTTACTATAATCTCTAATTAATATTTGTCAAATATATTTTTCTCTATTTTATAGAGTGTGCAATATTGCGAACATTTCATTTTTCTCTATACTTCCTGCTATGAATCCCATCTCCTGGCAAGACTTCGAATCGGTAGAACTCTGTGTCGGTACCATTATCCGTGTCGAAGATTTCCCTGAAGCACGCAAAGCGGCCTATAAGATCTGGGTCGATTTCGGAGCTGAAATCTGAGTGAAACAGTCGAGCGCCCAGATCACGACGCACTACTCGAAAGTCGAACTCATCAGAAAGCAGATAGTCTGAGTCGTGAACTTCCCACCGAAACAAATCGGACCATTTATCAGTGAATTCCTTTGTACCGGATTCTATAGGGAGGATGGGAGCGTCATACTTGCAATCCCGGAACGACAGGTTCCGAATGGAGCCAAGCTCGGATAAAAAAACCTCTCAAATTGAGAGGAATTCCTAGGCGATTTTACTATCCAAGATACTTTTTCAATTCCACTGCTTTATCAGTCTTTTCCCAGGTAAAGAGCGCATCTTCCCGTCCGAAGTGGCCATAGGCTGCAGACTTTAGGTATCGAGGTTTGAGGAGGTCGAGCATAGCGACAATTCCTTTTGGACGAAGATCAAAGTGTTCGCGGATGATATCGATGATTTTTTCATTTGGAACTTTTCCCGTTCAGAAGGTATCAACCATAAGGGAAACGGGCTTTGCAACTCCGATGGCATAGGCGACCTGTACGAGACATCGATCAGCAAGTCCAGCCGCGACGATATTTTTTGCGACATACCGGAGGGCATAGGCTGCACTTCGGTCTACTTTCGAAGGATCTTTTCCAGAAAAAGCTCAGCCACCATGAGGGGCAGCTCAACCGTAGGTGTCAACTATAATCTTACGACCCGTGAGTCCACAGTCCCCCATCGGACCTCCGATGACGAATCGACCGGTCGGATTGACGAGATACTTCGTCGCACTCGTAATCATCGACTCAGGAAGTATTGGCTTGATAATCGTCTCGATCACCCCGTCTCTAATGGTCTCATAGGAAACATCGGGGTGATGTTGGGTCGAGACGACCACCGTATCAATATCGACCGGTTTTCCATCGACGTATCGAAAGGTCACCTGAGATTTAGCATCCGGACGCAGCCAGGGAAGCGTTCCATTTTTTCGAATGAATGCTTGACGTTCCATAATTCTATGGGCATAGTAGATGGGTGCTGGCATCAGCGTCTCGGTCTCGCGACAGGCATACCCAAACATCAGTCCCTGATCGCCAGCTCATTGATCGAGGTCAATCCCCTTCCCTTCATCCACTCAGGCGGCGATATCGGGAGATTGCTTGTCGTAGCAAACCATTACCGCGAGCGTATTTCCATCATAACAGAGATCTGAAGAGTTGTATCTGATATCGGTAATGGTCTTACGAGCTATGCCGATATAGTCGATATTCGCGGTGGTAGTAATCTCTCCGGCAAGGACACAGAGACCGGTATTAACGAGGGTTTCCGCGGCGACTCGTGCATGAGGATCCTCGGTGAGAATGGCGTCCAGTATAGAATCGGAAATTTGATCTGCGACCTTGTCGGGATGGCCTTCTGAGACGGACTCCGATGTGAATAAATATTCTGACATAATATAGTAGAAAGTAAAAAGTAAAATTTGAGAGCGATTGACTCCCTTGTTTCCTATTTGCTTCTTTACTTTTCCGAATTTTGTGAATTTGTCATCGACGATTTCTATAAAATTCCAAAATGAGGAAACAAAAAGAAGGACTTTTTGCTACTTTTTAGTCATAAAAAGTATGAAAAGAGTATACAGAATAGAAAATCCCTCTCCGTTTTCAGAAGAGGGAATAATTTGTTTTGTACAAAAAATCGTATTACATCTCTCCCCTGAAAAGGGGTAGGAAGTGGCACCGATTTTCCAATGAAAGAAGGAGAAGTACTGAATGGATATCCAGTCTGACCTTGCATCACTTATAGTTGGCTGCCGGAGTACTCATAACGGGCCTAATCCCTGGTACTCACTCTGAATGTGAAGTCATCATATGGAAAAACCGTAAAATGCAAAACATTGTGCTATTTTTTCAAAGTAGGTGGGATATACTTCTAGGGGTACAGAAGAAGAAATATCCTTTTCACTAAATATGGAAAAAAGGAATATAAATACTCTGTATAATTTTTGGAGAATAGTATCTTCCTGATATACTAAACCGCGTTTCCCTTTCGAGGAAATTTTTATATTTTTATTTTTTCATATGAAAAAACTCTTGGTACTCCTTGCAACTGCAAGTATCCTGCCTATGTCCGTATTTGCTGCTGAAGGTACAGGTCCGAATGGTATGATGGCTGGGCAAAATCAAGTTCCACAATACCGCATTCAGATGGTAGATCGCGAATCTATGGGAAATGACCCAATGAGCGGTGATTCTCGTATGATGAGGGGAGGAAAAAATGATAACAAAGTTCGACCTCCGATGATGGATGGAAGTGGGATGACTCGTCCACCGAGAACAGAAGGATCTGGTGGGATGATGTCGCGACCTCCACGAGGAGAAGGATCTGGATCTATGATGTCACGCCCACCACGTATGGAAGGATCTGGTGGGATAATGCCACAGGATCGTGAAGAAATGATGGGAAGCGGTGAACATATGAAACCACCAGCTGGAGGACTCGGATCCCTCATTGAAGGGCTCTCAGATGCGGATCGAAAGGAGCTCAATACCCTTATCAAGAACTTCCTCGAGTCGAAGGGAATTGTCGTCCCTGCCATGCCTGAGAAAAAACCAATGGATGACAAGAAGCCTCCAATGATGAAAGGGTCAAAGCAGATGAAACCTACCAACTCTGGAATGATGATGAGTCCAAATCGATCGAGTACTTCGGACCAATAATGGCACTAAAAATAAGCTTTAATAAAATTCCACCTTGGTCAGAAGGTGGAGTTTTTATTTGAACTGAGATCGAACCCAAGATACGGAGAGAAATCCAAGGGCGACTACCGAAGCAACGGCTCATACGATTAGAATATGTATGCCATTCCAACTCAGTACCGTACTCATAAGCACGATACGATAGAATACGATCATCGCACCCATAAAGGCGAGGACCAAGGAGGTTCCGATGATTACTCATCGAGTGGCGAGGAACGTATGACGAATACTCACATGTTGCATTCCGAAAAGATGATAGAGTCTTCTCTTGAGCTTTTCGATATACTGCATGCGGCCAAAAAGTGCCACTACAGCTAAAACAATAAATACGCTCATCACGAGAAAGAAGAGGGAAACGACCGAGAGGATTTTCGAAGCGATACTTTTTGCAAGTTCAAGGATACTCCCAACATCTATAAAGGTCACATGTGGACCCGTAATCGTGAGTACCTTTTTTTTGAACGCTTCAATATCGGGCACGCTCGCCGCAAGAAAATAGGTCTTCGGGGCCGAGGCAAAGGAATCTTTCTCAAAGGAAAAATAGAAAAATGGACTCAGTCCATCCCGAATGGCCTTCCGGAGGTTCGCAATCTGTAGAGTGAAGTTTCGTCCAGAAATACTGAATTCTATCTTATCTCCAAGGCTCACACCGAGACTTTTGGCAAAAGCCGCATCGACTGAGACTTCCCCCTTCGCAAGTGTTTTTTTTCAGGAGAGAATCGGCACCTCTGGAAGGGACTCAAGTGTGACATTGAACTCCCTCGAAAACTCACGACTCGGACTCGGCGTATGAAGAAACGAAGCGAGATCTTGATGATTCACTTGCGAAATCCGAGCCTGGAGGATACTATAAGCTTTCGCTTCAGGAAAAGTTTTCCGGATGATATCAATATCTTGGTCCAGGATATTGATGGCATAGATATTGGTCGTCGTTTTTGTATCGATACTGAGCTTGTCTCGAAAGGCGAGGGAAAAGAGCGTAAAAACCGTGAAAAAGAGAACCATCCCAATCAGAGAAATACTGATCGGAATCGCCGGAGAAAGGGGTCGGACGAGGGTACGAATCCCATCATAGAAGGGGAAATACTGTGATCGTAATCGCTCACTCCTGAGAAGAAAAAATCGAAATAGATACTGGAGTATAACTCCGATAACAACTATTGCCGCGGAGCTAAGAAGGACAACCATAAGACTCCAGAGGATATCTTCAAAAATCAGAGCCACGATCGCCCAGATCCCGACAAATGGAAGGGCGAATGACTGGATCTTCGGAAGGAACTTTGTAGCTAGGATATTAGGAAATCATCGAGAAATACGGTGCACTATATTCATCTTTTCGGACCATGCCGGGATAAAACCTACCCCCACCAGGATCAGAAATACCTGCAGTGTGAAGAAAACTGGAGAAGCCAGGAATATAAAGTCCTGGGCTCCAGGAAGCTTCGCAATAAACAATAACGAAATGAAAGAGAGTGCAAGCGAGATCACGATAGAAAGGCTTATCAAGAGAACATACAGGAGGAGGAATATACCAAGCTGTCGTTTTCTCGAAAATCCAAGAATCTCAACCACCTGGAGCGTATGTGCAAAGTCCTGAAAGAGGCGGTCATGCGCCGATCGGAGGATAATCCCTGAGAAAATAGCCGCCACCACGAGGATAAGGAGGGTATATTTGGAAAGTTCTGAAACCGTCCCCATGGTCCGCTCGGAGGAATCTTGATAAGTACGGATTCGGAAATCTCCAGTGGGGAGTGATGCCTTGAGAAGGGTCGCCATCTTCAGAATATCAGTTCACGTCTGAAAGGTGAGAAGGAGGTCTTGACTCAGGCGTGATCCCGATGAGAGAAGCATCGAACCCGAGAGAACGCTTTCTGGAAGGATGATCAAGTGATTTTCACTCCCGAGGCTCAGTCCAAGATCACTCGATTTTCGAATGGTATCAGTGGGTTGGATACTACGCTCATCCATACGGATCACTCCGGAGAGAGCAAATCTCGTGAGTGTCTCGGGCGTGATAGCGATTCGTTCTCATGAAGGCGAACCAATAGCGTCGGTCTCAAGTATTCATTTTTGAGGATATGTTCCCGCAAAAGCGATTACTTTGATAAGTCCTGTCTTCCCTACTTGATCGAAGAGCGTCGTCGAAAATGTTTTGCGTTCCGCCCATACATACGAAGCATCGGAAAGAATCGGTCGAACTCGGTCTATAATCGGAGTCGACTGGTATCCAGGTGATCCGATGATGATATCAGCACCGAAGAGGGGTGCGGTCTCTTTCGCCACGAGAAGTTCGATATTTTCTGTGAGTTCTCGCATCACAAGAAATCCGGTACTCGCGAGTATGAGGACAAGAAAAAGGGTAAAAACGGATGAGAAATTACGAATGAAGAGGAGTTGGAACAGTTTGAACATACAGGAATTTCTAAGAGGTACAGTGAAATAAATTTTTCTTGGTATAAAGGAAATGAATCGGGAGAATTAGGATTTTTGATTATTTCCAGGTAGAAATCTTCCCTCCGTGAAGTCGGTAAATAATATCTGCCCTTCCGGCGATACTCGGATCGTGGGTAATCATGATGATGGTATTCTTCGTTTCCCGGTGGAGCGTATCGATCAGATCCATAATCTTTACCGCATTTCCCTCATCGAGATTTCCTGTCGGCTCATCGGCAAGAAGAAAGGGAACATCGGCGACAAAGGCCCGAGCGATCGCGACTCGTTGCTGTTCTCCTCATGAGAGTTCGGTCGGATAGCGATTTCATTTATCACCGATTCCGACTTTTTGGAGGATTTCACTCGTCTGATACCTCCGCTTCGCATGCGAAATATCGAGAACCAGATCGATATTTTCCGTGACGGTGAGATTCGGGATGAGTTCGAACGACTGAAAGATAAAGGCAATATGCTGGCCTCGGTACTCGATCATCTCGTCGGTCCCGAACTGCGTAATATCGGTTTCCCCAAGATGAATGGTTCCACTATCCGGAGGAAGAATCCCGGCTATGAGAGAGAGGAGTGTCGACTTCCCTGCCCCACTCGCCCCCATCAGGGAGACAAAGCTTCCCGTCTCGACCTGCCAGTCGAGATTCGTAAAGAGCACGACCGTTTCTCCTCGAGATGTATATGTTTTTGCGATATGTTGAAGTCGGATCATACGAGTGAAAATGATGATAAAATACACCTCATTGTATTGATTTATCCGGGAAAACAATACAATCTATCGAATGTCATCCGTCACTTTCATCACTGGAAACCAGAAAAAAGCCGATTATCTCACCCAGTTTCTCGGATTTCCGATCCTTCACCAGAAAGTTGAACTTGAAGAGATCCAATCACTTGATCTCAGAAAGATAGTCGAGCATAAAGTAAAGCAAGCCTACGAGAAAATCTGAAAACCCGTACTTGTCGAAGATGTTTCACTCGAATTCACAGCATTATGAAGGCTTCCTGGGCCATTTATCAAGTTTTTCGAACAGGAACTCTGACTTGAGAAACTCTGCCAGATGATCTCTGGAACAAACCGCAAAGCGATAGCAAGGTCTGTATTCGGATACTACAATGGAACACTTCTCGAATTTTTCGAGTGATCAATCAATGGGAGTATACCGCTAACTCCTCGGTGAATAAATGGATTCGGATGGGATCAGATTTTCATCCCATACTTCTCAGATAAGACTTCAGCAGAGCTCGATGAAAAAGAGTACGAAAGATTCCAGAGAGAAGAGAGACCTTTCGAAGAAATTCGAGAATTTCTTACAAATTTCTAGGATGAAACTATCAGATAATCACATCGAAGCCATTCGAAAGTCTTGGTCACGAGAGACTTGCTATCCTGAAGATCAGGATCGGTGGTCAGAAACAAACCCGGCCATTGGCCAATGTGCGGTTACTGCTCTTCTGGTTCAAGACATTCTCTGATGAGTTATCGTCTATAGTGAACACTATGATCACTACTGGAATCGAGTCGCTGATGGGACAGAAATAGATCTGACTCGAGAACAGTTCAGTAAAGAGAGTGAAATCACTCCTGATGATGAGATTTCGAGAGAAGCATTACTGGAATCCATGGGATGATTGAGAGCCAGAACAAAGGAACGATATGAATTACTCAAAAGACACTTTAGGGAGAATACTTCACATCTCTAGGATTTTCGAGGAAAAAGAACAAGGAATATACTTTCTACAGACTCAATAGGAAGATACTATCTCTCTTTTCTCAGTTGATTTCTCTTGAAAAAATATAATATAAAGGAATTCTTAATTCATATTATGAAAAAACACTGCCAATCATGTGGTATGCCACTCGATCAAGACCCGCTCGGATGATGAACGGAGAAAGACGGTACACACAGTACGAAGTATTGTTCACTCTGTTATAAAGATGGTGAATTCATCGGGAAAGACTGTACCCTCGAAGAAATGATAGCTATCGTGAGTGAAGCAACGAAAAAGATGTGACTCCCAGAAGCCCATAGAAAAATCGCCATCGCTGCCGTGCCGAAACTCGAGCGATGGAAGAAAAAATAACCCAATCTCTATGTTCACCCTTTCTCAAATCCATGAAGCTCACTCGAAAGTAAAATCCTGAGCCGACTTCCCCGCCTACGCTCAAGAAATCCATGCACTCTGAGTGACTGGATACGATACATTTGTCTCTGATGGTCATGCAGAATATTTCGGCAATCATGAAACGCTTACTTCGCCTGCAAAGTACGAAAATCTCGAGATTGCAAAAATTTCAAACAAAGAAAAATTCCTCGAAAGACTGAAAATACATCAAAATGGAGGAAGCGATTATATGAAATTTTGTCACGATTGTGCCGAGAATGGCGTCGAAAAATGGACACTCGACCTGGAAACTGGAACATGTAACTATTATGATACCTCAGGAAATACACTCTTGGAAGAACACTTTCCACTTTAATACCCATTCTATAATATCAGTTCTATGAACTCCACTTGTACTACGCCGCGTATCCTCCCCTTCCCTCGATCCAAAGTCTCCCAAGCATGGAAGACTCCAGAGATCCTCGCGACATGGTGGGGACCAGCAGGATTTTCGAATGAATTCGAAGTTTGCAATATCGTGCCTGATGGAGACTGGATCTTCACGATGGTCAGTCCTGATGGCACGAGGTATCCGAATCAGAGTAAATGGCACGAAGTGACTGAGGATCATATCCTACTCGAACATATCGTCGCTCCACACTTCTTCCTTAGAGCCGATTTCGAAGACCAAGGAGAGAGTACGAAGATTGTCTGGAAAATGACTTTTGACTCACCGGAAATCCTAGAAAACCTCCGGCCGATCATCACTCCTGCGAATGAAGAGAACCTCAATCGGCTCGAGGAGTGTCTGAAAAACATGCAATAATCTTCTTAAATCCATCAAACCACAAACCTACTCTCATTTTGTGGTTTTTTATCCGCTTGAAAAAATGGGGAATACGGTATAATCGAGAAGAAACTTTGTAATTATGACTTTCAAAAAACCATTCCATAGAACATATCGACCTGTCACGAAAAGTGAACCAAATCACTGATATAGTAGTTGAGCATATATAATCGATCGGGAATACTCTCAAAATCCTGAACACTACATTCGATGATTTCTTTTAATACAAGAAGATGTACAGAAAATTTTTGAGTATATCGAACCTTCTGATATTAATATAAACACATATTCCTTTCGTATTCATGAGCTAATTATGAGAGCTTGTATTGAGATAGAAGCAAATTTTAAGGCTATATTAAGAGAAAATATATTCACTCCAATTTACCAAAGTTGAGAGAAAACATGACAATTAAGAGATGAAAGTAAGTGGAAAATTTCCGATTATAAAAAAGTAGGGTCTTCCCCAGTTACGGGTTAGTTTTTCTGAGTAATTTTAGTATTTCTTTGTAGATATCTTTTCACTTTATACGACAATTATATCTAAATTGTGA
>JAYUDN010000038.1:0-23375 GCA_043739785.1 Candidatus Altimarinota bacterium | reverse complement strand
CCACCTACAGACGCTTTACGCCCAGTAATTCCGGATAACGCTTGGGGCCTTCGTATTACCGCGGCTGCTGGCACGAAGTTTGCCGCCCCTTATTCCTCTGGTACCGTCATTATCTTCCCAGAGAAAAGAAGTTTACACCAACAAAGGCTTCATCCTTCACGCGGTGTCGCTCCATCAGGCTTTCGCCCATTGTGGAAGATTCCTCACTGCTGCCTCCCGTAGGAGTATGGACCGTGTCTCAGTTCCATTGTGGCTGGTCGTCCTCTCAGACCAGCTACCCGTCATTGCCTTGGTGGGCTATTACCCCGCCAACTAGCTGATAGGCCGCAGACTCTTCCCCAAGCGCATTGCTGCTTTTACCCGTAGGTGTTATGCGGTATTAGCTATTCTTTCGAATAGTTATTCCTCACTCGGGGGGAGATATCAACGTGTTACGCACCCGTTTGCCGCTAAAATAGAGAGCAAGCCCTCTATTTCCGCTCGACTTGCATGTGTTAGGCGCACCGCTAGCGTTCATCCTGAGCTATGATCAAACTCTTTGGAACGTAGCTGCCTATCCTCGAAAGAATAGGACTTTTTAATATTGTTTTAAGTACGATTACAAGATGTGTATATTTGGAAATATACGATTTTCATCTTCTTGTAAGTGAGATGTTAAGGTTCAAGTGCGAGTTGCACGTGCGAAGATTTATATGGAAAAGACCTCCTAAGTCAAAAGTATTTTTCACTTTTTTCTTCTTTTGTTTTCTTTTGGCTCTGTAGAGCGATAATTTTATATAAAAATAGTCTTAAAAGAATATCAAAAAACGCCAATAATCCGTAAGTAACACAAAATGTGTTCAATGTTCCCTCAAAATATTCTCTTATATGATGTGTGAAAGTCCTCATTTTCATCAGAAATCTCACTTATACTATCAATCACACGGCAGCAAGAATCGTAAGAAAGTGGGGGTTTGCCGCCTCAACTCAAAGTTGCGTGATAAAAGAGTGCGTACGCTCTGGAGATTTTTGCATATGGAGGTGTAAGAAATCAAGAAAGCGATTATGAAGATTTTTAAAATCTACTTTCCGATGAGCGACACTATAAAAAGTCTCACCAAAATACGCTTCTGCGAGTCGATTGATAAGGGCAAGGTCTTTCTCCCATGTAGACAGACGGAAGAAAAGACCTCGAGTTTTGAGTGCTTCTCACTGAATCAGCTTCGTTCAACGAAAAAGCAGTTCTATGATAACGTCATTTCAAAATGGATGTTTTTGTCAGTAAATGTACTCCGTGTTAAAAAGGTTTTCGAGACAAGTCATTATCACATTAGCTGGTTCGCGGTGAGTGACCATCAAGTGCATACCTTCTCATGATGAAATAATGGTACGAAGAAATGCCGTTTTTTTCTGGGGTTCTCCCGCCAAACACCGCTCCCAAAATGAAGAGTACCGATGGGTACCATCTATTATTCTTTGGAGGATTTCTGAGTTCGTCTCGAAGAGACACTTTGGAACAGGAGAGACAAGCTTCCGTACAGTTTTGTACCTGTTGACAGATGAGCGTTGAGGTTTGGACCGTCCGAGAAGAAGGACTACTACTTATAGTCAAACGAAGTGAGCGAAAAGCCTTTCATTTTCAGATCGAACTCAGTACTCAATCCTGTGTAAGCATCTCATCCTTCGTACCAGGAACTCCGACTACCGTATCACTGCGGACTTCCCCATGGCGGGTAATAAAAAAAACATTACACATATCGGCCAGTTCGAGTACTTCATTTTGTAGCATATTTATCTTCAGATACATACGATTCCCAAGATCTACATCTCACTCACTATGTCGTATAGCATCATAGGCATCCTCTATCTCTCTTGTCGTGTTGATAAGACGTCCCCAGAGTTTCACATATGGTTCATAGAGAGGATATCGATAAGAGGCAGCTGTATGAGCAACCTCACCTGGAAGAGAATACTCTTGAGAAATAGGGTACTCACCTTTACCCTGAGATGCTTCAAATAGTTTTGCCATATTCAGGTCCAAAAGCCGTAGTTTGGCCCAATCAACTAAAGTCACAGTTGCTGTTTGTTGTCGCTGAATCACTTCATGCGCACGTATTACAGAGTAGATTCTTGACTCAATGGGGATTTGCTCTTTACTCAAGCCAACAGGATACCCCATGCCGCTCATCGTTTCATGACGGGTACGCAGAAGTGAAGTCACCATTTCTAAGACGCCTATCTGTATCCTTCCGGAAAGCACTTGATCAATATATGGGAAAAGTATCTCTGGATTCAATATGACGGTCTCTAGATTCGCAATACCGCTCTCTTGTCGATAGGTAGAACCGAGGGGAATTCATTGGCAGATATCGATTGCCCGTGCACAAATGTCGACACGTTCTTCGATCTCTTCAGAAGAAAGGGTGCCCACATCAGGGAAGCTACGAAAAGCGGCTTGGTAAAACTCACGATAGTCACGGTTTTGCCTGAGTTGTATGGCTTTTTCGTTATGTTCGGGAAAAGCCATATAGTCATCGATTGCAGAAATATGGTCACGTTCGCTTTTCTGAATATACTGCTTGAGTAATTGTGATATTACACGATCTAATATCTCTGAGTTGATTTGATTCGCGGCCTCCGTACTCCCCAAATCAATAGTATAGCTATAGGTAAGGCGTCTTCCATATATATCGATGTCCAATAGTCAGGAGTGATTTCAGAGTTTATGAAGTTCTTGAATAGCTCTGTCATCTAGTCGGTGGGCTAGGAGCGGGACGCCATCTTTTTGTAATATGAGGATGCGTACCGGACCAAGGAGTAACTCGAGTTCAGATAGGGTTTTCTCGGCTTTCCTATCTCTACTTGTATCGCTCGAGAGTTCGAGAGCTCTCACCATTCGTTCTCGTTTTCTTCTTTCAAGTTCTCGCGAAATTACAAACGGTGCAATGGTCAAAACCGCAGGACCGACAGTTTCATCGGTACTTCTCAAAACACCCTTCGAGATATCTGTCACAAAGATATCCAAAAGCTGACTGCCTGGAGCGGTATCGAGAAAGTGAGGTCAAAAGTATCTCTCAGCGATCTCTACTGCTTGGTAAAAATAATCCTTTTTTTCTTCGCCAGTACTGGCAAGCTGGATAAGAAGGATGAGCACATCAATCTTTATGAGTTGTTCCCGACAAGTGCCGACACTGGCAAGTGAGTTTTTCAGGTGTCTTATCGCGACCGCTTGATTGGCCTCTATGTTTTGTCTGTCTGTTATGGTCTTCCTCGTTTTCTTCGAAAGCTTTATAAAATCCTCATAGTAAGATAGTCATTCTGTATAATCCCTTTCTATTGAAGAGACAGGTTGACTGAGAGGTGATGCGTGGAGAGAGAGCAGGTTCATCGGGAAATTGATGGATAAATAATCCTCATTCTTTGCTGGAATTGATATTGCGGTATATATGTTCTTACTATAAGGTTCATGTGTTGTCTTGTTTTTGTCCATTTCCCATTTTTCCATCCTCGGTATGCTCACCTCGGTTATACAACCTTATTCTTTACTCAAACATTATGAAAAACTATATTGATACTCTATCACCTGATTCTAGTAGGTATAGAGTTCCGGCGATATTTGGAGAAAGGGTCACACTCGAAAACACGGAAAATGAAACAGATGGCATAGAGAAAAGGTGGCATGATCTCAAAACAGGTGATGCCGTCCATGGACTTACTCTGATACTCAGCTTTGCCGAAAAAACGAAGGGGGTAGTTATCTATCCCATCACCCACTCGAAAATCGCTGAAATACTTTCGAAACTCAGATGAAAAGAAGGAGATAATACGTATATACAGGTTATTCGAATAGTATGAAAGTACTTATGAGGGATTCGAAGGTTTTTGTCAAAAATAGGCAATCGGGAAATTTTTTTCTATAGGAATCTCTTCGAATCCACCATGGTGGCTATCGTACGAGAGGTCGAAGCTATCGAATAAATGAGTTATAAGTTGGTGAGGGTTTTGATAATACCAACTGGGATGGTATCGTTTCTTTCCAATCGAAGATAGTATTCGGTGATACCGCCCGAACAGGTAAGAGAGAGTTCGGTATCGAAGTATTCTTTCGAGATCTTTCGAATCGGTAGGACTACCTTCCCGAGGATCTCATTTTTATTCTGAGCATAGGACGAAACCGGAAGTTTCGAATTCGAAACCTCTTTACCCATATTTTCGAGGAGGAGCTTGAGCATATCGATCGTCGTATTCTGGGAGTGGATATCTTTCGAGGTCAGTTTTATCCCTTTTATATAGATCCTCCCCCCGATCGTATCGAGGAGTATCCCATCAGTCTGATCTTTCAGAATCGTATCGTACGATCCGCAGTAGGACTTTCCATGTGAATCTGCAAAGTGTACATCTCAAAGCTTGGTGTACTGAGAATATATTTTCTCATCAACATATTGTTCGATACGCACTCCATCAGAAGAAGTTCCATCTCTCCATGAGGCGTGGTGAAGGAGGATAGTATGTCACTCTTTTCTCAGGGAAGTAAGGACTTTTTGGAGAGTAGCTCTACTTTTTCCTTTTCTCATCACAAACAAGAGGCTTCCGCCAATCGCTCAAGAATTAAAAGGCATGATACCGATACACTCATCTTCATATTGCTTCAGTTGATAAAAAGAGTGTTGAAGTGCAAAAAAAAGTTCATTGGGCTTTTGGTAGGAAAAGCTCGAAAGTCCTACATTTTGAACCATTTCTATAAATGCAGTCATCAGATCCACATTCATAGGCTCTTTCAGAATGCTGTGAAATCCGTTGAGAATCTTGAGATTGAGGATATCTATGATCTTGTAGATAGTATCTTCCTTCTCAAAGTCAAGCAACTTTGCAATACTGTTTCTGAGCTCCCTCTCAATAGGAAGGGATGCGAGAATAGTATTGACTAGGGAGTCTAGTCATCGTTCTCTTCTTTTTTCGAGCTCACGAGTAGATTCTATAGTGTCGAATCGGTATTCGAGACCGGTATAGAGAATACCATAATCCAGTGGAAGTTCTCATCCAAGAAGACTCTCCATTCATAAAAAATGAAGGAGTGTATCTTTATAAAGGGTCGTATCGACCGCTGAAAGCACTCAAGGGGTAGTATTTTCTAGACGAGTATCATTTGAGACATTCTGATTGTTGATTTGCGATAAATACACTATCGGCAATGGATGGTTCGCAATCATCATGGCGTAGTTACTTCCTCATCAGATACTGTTTCACTGTGAAATGACATTGGAAAGCTCAAGACTGAACAAGTAGAGCTCCTCGAAAAAAGGATGATCCTCATTGAGCTCGAAGTTCTTGAGAGTTCAGATATCAATCTTCTGGGTAATAGTGTAGACAAGGATGGAGAGGAGAACTGAAACCGAAGCAGAAAAAGCAAATCCACACCCGGGAGGAGTCTCGGTTAAAAAGTCGATTTCTACTCATCCAGAAAAGTTCTGTCCACGTAGGAAGTCCTGAAGAAAGACACTCATTTTGTCGACATTGTACTTAAAAGAAGTGAGAAATCGCTCTTGTTTGAAGGTACGATGCACTATATCGTATACAAAAATTGAACGGAAAGTGACCATCCCAGAAGTATTGAAGTTTACTCAACAATACGTCTTCATCGGGAGTTTTTGTTTCATACGAAGTACGCTCACTCCATGGGAGATATCAGGTCACCACGTAAGGACTGAGTCTCCACTCAGTATGATATTGTGGGTATTGAAAAAGTCTTTATAAACCCCTGGGTTTGATACTTGCAAAGCCCTGGAGTTCATACTCTCATGATCGTGTACCATCTGTTCTCATACGACTGGATTAAATTTTTGCATTCATAAAAATTTAATGGATTCATATAAAATTATACCCCATTCCGATGACATAGCAACTTTAAAATCTAGTCCCATATTGTGTTTCTATTTGTCTTCTTTTTGTCATTTTTTTTGGGAAAATCTTCCCTATACTCGTTCTATATTCACTTCGTGTTCCGTTGCAAAAAATAAACCATAATCCCCCTCACTTATGCTCGTTATACCCCACAAAATTCCATTGATTCTAGAGCAAAATGGTTCAGAAATAATACTATCCAGATATAAGAGAAGAGTTCGCTTCTCTCCGCGCTTGAACTTACGGTCAAGCATACCGTTTATCTACACTATCAATATTCTATTTTTTACTTGCGTAGTTCTATACCTCTCAGTGGGGATTCGTTTTTAGATGTGATTCATATACTTTGAGTAAAAATGATTCAAGAATATATCCTTATCCCTCTCTATGAATACTATTTTAGTGACCCATAATTTCATCCTCTGGCGTTGGATAGAAACCCTACGATATCACATGAATCGTGTTCCACCCTAGCGAAATATGATTCTGTGACTCTGAAGACTTTACTTTTTATATAATTTATTTATTTTTAACTTTACAACTATGAGCGCTCAAAACCAAACATCTCAAAAATCAGGTCACGCCAACGAGGCCAGTGAATGGGAAAAAATAACTGGAAAAACACAGCGAGGAGAAGATACGACGAAAGACCCAGGTACGAATAAAAACCCAGGAATGAAAAGTCCGTCGACTGAAGTAACGCCGGACAATAAAATGGGAGAGACAAAGAAATATTAATCATCTCAGATATAAAATATCCCCTCATTTGAGGGGATATTTTTGATTGGATTCACATTCGAACTTATCAGTGAAATTATATAGGAGTGTTTTATTTATCTTTCATGGGAGGCTCTTCTGCATCGTTATTGATCTCTTCGACATCCTCCTGGATCTCTTCGACATTTTCTTGGATTTCCTCCACGTCTTCTTGGATCTCTCAAAGATCTTCACGGACTTCATGGAGTGCCAGGGATTGATGGTTCACGGTCATCTGGATAAAGATAGAGAGGTATATCGCTTCGAAAGAGACGATAGTCGTGACGGTGAGCAAGATCTGATCAAGTGAAACGCCAAAAAATATGAGCAAAAATGCTCCGATAAAAAGACAGGTATGGACCACGAGGGACATCGGAGAACCAATCCATCGGGTAGCATCGAGCGCAAATCATTCAACCTTTTTACTGAAGGGAGAAAGTGTTTTTGAGGGATTCATATTTCAGTAATTGGAAGTAATATATCGAGTATAGAAATTACGGGCAAATAACAAAGCGTATACACTTGACCATCTATCATATCTCATATATAAGTACAAGTAGTCTTGTACAAAGCGACTATCGCAGGGCGATGAAATGAGATACTTGATCCTATATGATAATACATCGTAGAAAATAATATTTAATTCTATTCCTTCTTATTACGAGACGAGGAAGCACGTGCTCTTTTATTTCCTCTCTCTTCAAAGATTAGACTCTAAGCAATCCACGAAACCCTCTCGCAGCATAATACGACTCTGCACCATTGTGGTAGGCAAATACTCTCTCATATCGACGATCGCAGAAGAGCACCCCACCAAGCTTTCTCATCTCAACTGGAGCAAACACCCAACTCGATGTCTTCATATCGAAATTCCCGAGATTTTGTAGTTCTCGATACTGTTCTTCAGTGAGTATCTCAATACCTATATCATGTGCCATATCGATGACGGTATTTTTGGGTTTATTTTCTTTTCTCGAATCGAGTGCCTCCCGGTCATAGCAGAAACTCCTCCTTCCTATCGGGCTCTCTGGCGAGCAGTCGACGAAGATGATTTCATCCGTCTTCCCTCCCAAATGCACAACATCAGGTTCACCACCGGTTCGTTCCATCTCTGAGAGCGACCAGAGTTTTTCTGGATGTGATTCCAGTTTTGCTTCTATCTTCAACCACTCAAGACCGAGATGTCGGTTCATATGTTTCTCGAAACGTGTCTTGAGTATCTGGAGAAGTTCAAGGCGTTCGACTTCTGATAGAGTATTTTTGTGAGTCATAGAGGGGAAGGTAAAGAAATAAGAATATGGGTATTGTATGGAAATGAAGGGATTTTTCAAAAATCTTGAATAAAAAATCCCTTCATTTCTGAAGAGATTTTCTAAAAATCAAGATGGTAGGTTATCCACGAAAGGTTACTTGTCAATATCGATATATCATAAGATGAGGAAGAGGCAGTATTGAAATAGGTGGATGACTCAATTCGTCCCTCTCTGTAGGGATGAAGTGAGAAGACTCGAAGAAAGTGGAAAAACATTCCAATCTCATACCGAGAGTAATTGAATGCAGGAATATCTCGAAGGGATAAAAAAAGACTCTGTTCATACTAAAGAGATACACGGGGTTACTTTATAGAATGCTAAGGTTTGTTAAGGTATAGACTATATAATCAATTTACACTATGTGACGATACTATTATAACAAGCGAGATACAACTGATGACTATAAAAAGATGACTATATCATTCTTCAAAAAACACGGATATCTCAGGGATTGATTATCCTATAGCTCGTGATGACTCAGTTGGACAATAAATGGAAATCCAAATGGAGATATATCCTTTTCAATATCAAAAGATGATGAAAGAGGAACTGGGCATATTAGAGTATTTTTCACACAAACAAATCGCAATACTCAAGAAAAGAAAGAGATAGATTATAAAATATCAATAATCTCTACGCCTTGTCACTTTGGATGACGGAGATGGTGGTTTCTCGATCCTTGCAAAGAGACTCCTCTACGATGTTCTATTCTCTATCTCCAGAGTAATGGAGCATTCGCAAGTCGCAAAACACTTAATCTTGCCTATGAAAGCCAGAATGAAAGTAGATTCGGAAGAAGGCTCTCATTCCTGATGGGCATGAACGCAACAAAAGCAATCGTTCTCCAGAGAACTATGAAATATCCGTATAGAAACGGAAAAGAAACCAAAAAGATGAAAAGATTTCTCAAGTTATCCTACAATAATCCAAGTCACGAAGAAATTATGAGTATAGAAAATCTATTCTCTCGTTGAAAAACTCGTAAAAAATAAGAAAATCCATATACTCCAGGCTAATTATTTCGGCTATTATCTCGAATATATGGAAGAAAACCTTGGTACTGAAAGCATCGCACTTATACAAACGATTGATTATATCCTCAAGTCTCTTCGATATAAGTATGATCGTGACAAGAAGATTATTTTTGATTCTGATGCTATAGAAGAAGCAAAGAAAACTGGAGAGTTTCTCCCACCTGACGAAATTCTATGTATTCTCAGGGATGATAAGATACTCGAAGTACAATGGAAAGAGAGAAAATTCTACTACGAAGAGGAATATCGATATAGTAAGTATGATACAATTATCTCCTTTATAGATACCCTCAGACTCTTTGAATATAAAAGAAAACTCCTATGAAAGAGTCAAAAATCTATCATAAATCCGACTACTCTCGAACGAATGGCACGATGAATATGAGACTCTGGAAATGCTGATAGTATTATCAAGGTCCTCAAAGAATGTTGAGTTCCTGAATACCTTATCACCTATCCTGCCACAAAATGGCGAATGGTGGATGACCTCTTTCGGGTACTTGCTACCTCGATATATGAAGAGTGACATAAGCTTCTATTTTCTATTATAGAAACTTTTCTCAATCCTATACGATTCTGATCTATCGAGAGTGGTATCGAGACACAAAAATACTATAGCGAATATCTCGCATATGATGGATATGAAATCCTCAAAGGGAAAATACTTCCGATAAAGGATAAGCGAGATATGTATGATGTATACTATGAGAGCAAAACAGGAAAAAGGATAGAAATAGAAGAATATGACAAAATCAAGGATGCTATCGCCAATACTGAATATAAGAAAGTCACTCTACTCAAATGACCTGATGGACAAGTAGAGCGAATCGACGGGGAAAGACATATAAACGGAGATGATACACGGTTTGTAGATATTTTGAGTACATACAAGCATTCTCATATCGAAGCCTCAACATATGAAGGAAATGTGAATAAATATGTAGTGACCGAAAAGATAAAAGTGGACTAATCTGGACCAAAGCCATAAATTTATATTTGGAGAAAATGGCTTTCTGAATACAATCTCTGGCAGAAATAGACGAAAATTATCTGATACGATAGTAAGGGGAAATGGAAGCGGATATAAGCTTTCTGGAAGATTTATATCTAGTATTTACATATCATTTTATTATGGCATCACTTAATTTTAAAGGAAAATCCGCTGTCTGGAATCACCACCTCTCAGTACCATATCACACTCTTGAAAAAGTAGAATCAAATTCTCTCGATGGTGAAAATGCGAGTGAAAATCTCCTCATAGAATGAGATAATCTCCTCGCTCTGAAGGCTCTCCTCCCGAAATATCAAGGGCAAGTAAAATGTATATATATTGACCCCCCGTACAATACAGGAAAAGAGGGCTGGGCATATAATGATAATGTAAGTAGTCCCATTATAAAAGAATGGCTCGGAAAAGTTATAGATAAAGAGGATATGACTCGTCACGATAAGTGGCTCTGTATGATGACTCCTCGTCTCAAACTTTTGAGAGAGCTTCTTGCTGAAGATGGAGTGATATTTATCTCGATAGATGAAAATGAGGTAAATAATCTCAGATCTCTATGTGATGATATTTTTAGAGAGGGTGATTTTCTAGGTACTGTAGTTGTACAAACTGCCACAGATAATAATCCTACCCAGATTGTAATGGAACATGAATATGTTTTGATATATTCAAAAAATAAGAGCTCTCAGACTTACTGGAAGAATATGAGTCATTGATGAATGATGATAAATGCAAAATATGCAGAACTAAAAGAAGAATTTGGAGATGATATTGAAAAAATTCAAAAGTTACTCAGAAAATGGATACGAGAAAATGAAAATGCTCTAAAAAGAGTAACTCATTATGATAATGTTGATGAAAAATGAGTATTTCATGATTGAGATATCTCAAATACTCGGCTTTGAGGGTATACATATGATGTTATTCATCCACTAACTGGAGAAGTGTGTTCGTTACCACCGAATTGATATAGATTTTCAGAGGCAACTATGATTGATATGCTAAAGAATAAGGACATAATGTTTTGAAAAGACGAGACAACTTTAATCAAGCCAAAAATAAGATTGGATAATATTTCTGATCGTTTCCGAAGTCTTTATTATGAGGACGGTCGCTGAAGCACAAACGAACTTACAGAATTGTTTGGTGGAGTAAAAGTCTTTGATAATCCGAAATCAAAGCATATGCTCAAGTATTTCTTTGGATTCATTCCAAACTCTGAGAATGGAATATTTCTTGATTCTTTTGCTGGATCTGGAACAACTGCACAAGCTATTATGGAGTTAAATCAAGAAGATGGTGGAAATCGAAAATTTATCCTCGTACAACTTCCAGAAACTCTTACAGAAAAGGCACAGGCAAAATCAGCTTGATACGATTTTATTCACGAAATAACGCGTGATCGTATAAAAAAGGTAGTAGAAAAATATGCTCTCGCCGTCGGTTTTACCTACTATAATCTTGGTCCATCTATTGAGTGACGAAAAATCCTCGAATGAGAATCACTTCCAAGTTGGGAAAGCTTCGCAAAATATGTCCACTTTCTCGCTACAGGCAAGCCAATAGACGATATTGCTGATCCAGATGCTACATGGGAAATATGTACTGAGGACCGAAATACAGGTGTATATCTCATATATGCAGACACTATAGAGGAACTCCGCAATCTCGCTATCACTCGTGATTGGCTCGAAAGCGTAAAATCTACAGAGGGAAAGAAAATAGTATATGCTCCAGCGTGCTTCCTCGATAAAGAGGTCCTCGATGATAATCATATCTCTTTCGTACAAGTACCATATAACCTCTTTCAAAGAAAATAATTATGTTACTAAAAAGCTCTCAACAAAAAGTGGTTCTCACACTTGAGACATTTTTCCAGAAATGGAAAGATGAGTCTTTTTCGTACAATGATAAACTCCAGAAATTGAAGATGGCAGGACTCGATTCTATGATTGCTTCCCTTATTCCTCCAGTGAAAGAGATATATACAAAAACTCCAGAATATAGGGATTTTTCTGATATTCCAGAAAGTGCATGAGTGATATATCCTCGTCTTTGTATCAAAGTGCCTACAGGCGGAGGAAAGACACTACTTGGTATCAAAACGATAGAACTCTATCAAAACCAATTTCTCGAAAAGAGAACAGGACTCATTGTATGGGTAACTCATACGGATTCTATATACCTTCAGACAATAGAAAAGCTCAAAGATAAGACAAATCCTTATAGACAGATGCTCGATCAGATAAGTGGTGATAGAACCCTTATACTCGAAAAAACCGATGCAATTCGATGGCAAGATACTCAAGAAAACCTCGTCGTGCTTATGGTGATGATACAATCAGCCAATCAAGAAACAAAAGAAAATCTGAGAGTCTTTCGAGATTCTGGGAATTTTATGGATTTCTTCCCTATGGAGCATGAGAAAGATAAAATAGATGCTCTTGTGGAAAAATTCCCTATGCTCGATTGCTTCGAGCAAGATCTCCTCTGAGTCAAACAAATAAAGACAAGTCTCGGAAATATCATACGAGTATGCAATCCGCTTTTTATCGTGGATGAGTTTCATAAAGTCTATACCGATGCTCAGAAAAGAGTTCTCGATTCTCTCAATCCCCGATGTATGATAGGGCTCTCTGCCACGCCAAAAGCTGGCATGAATATCCTCGTCACTATCAAGTGAATGGACCTCTATAGAGATGAGATGATAAAGCTCCCTATCAATGTCCGTCCAGAGTCAAATGATAACTGGAGGGAACTCATACATGATGTACGGGAAAAGAGAGAAGAACTTGAAAAGAAAGCACTCGGCCTAAAAGAGCAAAAAGGTGACTATATCAGACCTATAGCACTCCTCCAAGCTGATAGAACTGGAAAGGATAAGAGAGATGGACTCCATGTCCACGCTGACGATGTAAAGGAATATCTTGTGGAGATAGGTATACCAAGCAATCAGATAGCTATAAAATCATCATATATCGATGAGCTCAAAGATGAGGTCCTCATGTCTCAAGATTCAGATATACGATATATTATCACCAAACAGGCACTTATGGAAGGCTGGGATTGCCCCTTTGCTTATGTTTTATGAGTTATTCCTACCTCTAGTAGTACCACTGCCCTCACTCAGCTTATAGGGCGTGTTTTGAGACAACCATATACAAAGCGTACAGGTATATCAGAACTCGATCAGTGCTATGCATATTTCAATCACTCAGATAGCGAGGAACTTCTCAAGGGAATCAAAAAATCTCTGGAAAGTGATGGGCTTGAAGACATAATCGATACAGTCAAAGGAAGCTCAGGACCAAGTGGAAAATGACTCATGTATAGAGATTTCTCTATACAATCTCAATTTATCGAAGAATATCCAGAATCTCTTTCACTTCCAATTTGGCATATAGAGGATACTCACGGGATTCGTGCATTGTCATATAGATCAGATATTCTTCCTCGAATAGACTGGGATAATATAGACCTCGCTCCACTTTTGGAAGTGCTTACAAAAACTGTCGGAAAACAAAAAATGCAAGGTACTGATCTCCAATATTTTCTCTGAGGAGAATATGCCTGAGAAGGTACAGAATATGAAAAAGAACATGTCGAGTGATGAGATGAATATATCACCTCTCAAATAATATCAGAATATATAGGAAACCCTTTTGTATCATATACTTTGGTTCAAAAAATTATATGAAGTCTTTCCCATACAATAGAGAGAAATATTATAGAAAGTGACTTTGGATATATTGCTCATGAAATATCAAAATTTATTAGAACAGAATGCTATAAGAACGAAGAAATCGTGTTTAATAAGCTTGTCTCTGATGGAACTATATTTCTCGCAATTACGAAAGAATGAGGCTATACAATCCCTGAAATATACTCAGCTCCAGCAAAATATGATGAAGATGGTGAAACTGTACTCCCACTCAAAGCTGATCCAAAATGTCTCCATCTGGCGGTAGATTATGTTACTATGAATAATCTCGAAAAAGAGATTATAGAAGAACTCAAAACAAAAGAAAAGGTTCTATGGTGGATGAGAAACAAAGTAGAAGAAAGTGCCTATAAGATACAAGCGTGGAGAAAGAATAAAATATATCCTGATTTTATAATCGCAAAAAAGGACCATACAGGCAAGTTAGAACTCGTCTATATCATAGAGAGTAAATGAGATCAACTCGCTGAAAATCTCGATACAAAGTATAAGCAACTTGTATTTCAGAGAATGGCGGAAGAAAAAATGAAAGATGGGGTGCGAAAATTCACTGGATATAATTTCCAGATGATTCCCCAATCAAATACAAAAAGTGCATTAAGAGAACTCTTTCAATAAACTTTATTATGTCTAATCAAATTATCTATATTCTCACAAATGAGGCAATGCCTGGCTATGTGAAGATAGGAAAAACTACTACAAGTCTAGAACAACGGATTGCAGAATTGAGTCGTTCTACGAGTATTCCTCTCCCATTTACTTGTTTCTATGCTTGTATTGTGAATGACTGTCATTTTGTTGAAAAACAATTGCATGATGCCTTTTGAGATAATAGAGCAAACCCAAGAAGAGAATTTTTTGTAATTGATCCAGAAAGGATAGTAGCTGCGTTGAAACTTGCTTCCATACAAGAGGTTACTATATGAGAGGATATAGTGGAATTCAAAGAAGATCAAATTGCACTTGATCAAGCAAGAGAGAGATCAGCAGTATTTAATTTTGATATGGTAAAAATACCAGTTTGATCTGAGATAACATTTACTCGTGATTCTAACTTGGTAGCAAGAGTAATCAATAATCGTTGGATTGAATTTCAATGAAGAGAAACAAGTCTCTCAGAATCAGCAAGAATCATTTTATGATATGCTAGAAAACCACAATGAGCTCTATATTGGATGTATGAGGGGGAAACACTGACGGAACGAAGGAAAAGATTTGAAGAATCAGAAGAATAGATATAATCATCTTACTTCTCCCATATAGAGAGGACTTCTACAAATATCAGGACAGCGAGCGTGAAATACCGAGACGATCCTGATGAACTCGCATATTATGGCAGTTCACGAAAGAAGGAATTCAAAGAACCTCACAGAATACTCAATCCCTCCACAGGGAAAGAGAACAAAGGCTATCAAGATTGCTCTCACTTTTTCTGAATCAGACAAGGATCGAGATAACGAGCTTGATAGACAGATTCTGAGAATAGTATTTGGAAGATAATCCCCTCACGGGGTTTTCTTTTTCTTATCTTCAATAACCATTCAAATATAATAAATAATTGCAGTTATTCGTGAATCACATATACTGATACAGACTAATAATTTCGGCAATTATGTATCAAGACAATAATCAGAATATTCGTGTAGCATTCTATATCCGTGTATCCACAGAGGAACAGAAAAAAGACGGATATGGTACGGATATGCAGATACAAGGACTCCAAGATATGATAACCTATCGTGGAAAGGTATCTGGATGGACTCACGATAAAAAGAATGAGTATTATGATCTCGGATGCACGGGAGCTGATCTCAATCGTCCTGAATTCAAGAGAATGATGCTGGATGCCAAAGATGGTAAATTCGATATGATAGCAGTATGGAAGATAGATAGACTCTCTCGTAACCTCTCACACCTTCTCTCTACTTTCGAGATTCTCCAACAGAATAAAGTGAGCTTCTTCTCACTCAAGGAAAATATAGACTTCACCTGACCAATCGGAAAACTCACCTTCCAAATATTCGGTGCATTGGCTGAATTCGAGAGGGAAACTATCAAGACACGAACCAAAGAGGGAAAAATGGCTTCAGCTCGACTTGGGAACTATGTACTCAGTGGAACGCCTTATTGATATAAGAAAGAGGATCAAGAAAAAAAGAAAAATAGATCTCTTGAGATTGTAGAAAAAGAGGCTGGGTGGGTAAAGAGAATTTTTGATGAGTTCTTATCTGGGACGAGCTTAGAACAAATTTCGAAAATTCTCAATGATGGAAAGGTCCAAAAGAATGACGCTAATCTCAAGAAGGATAAGTACACAAAATGGTATGGTTCAACTATTCGATTTATACTCGAAAATCCCGTATATACAGGACGAGCGATATATAACTCAAAGGATGATAATGGTAATGTAGAACAGATTGAAATACCAACCCCTCGACTCATATCAGATATAACATACGAACTTGTTCAGAATCGACTCTCTACGCTTGAGAGTGATGCAAAACGAGGCTGAGGTAACAATGAGTATCTTCTCTCTCGTAAGATCGTGGATATGGAGACATGAAGAAAATTCGTATGAGTACTCAGACAGAAAGATAAGAGAGTGAGTTATCGTCGAAAACACTTCATATTCGAAGGGAAAACATATAAGAATATGGAAATTCCATGAGAGCCTATTGAGAAACTCGTATGGGATACTATCTATCAGATGATCAATCGTCCTGGAGAGTTATTCGCAGTATTCCAGAAGCAATCAGTGGAAAACCACGAATACGATATATTTCTCAAGGAAAGGGAAATGAACCAGAGAGAGATAGATAGACTTGAGCGAAAAGAGAATGAAATCGAGATGGATTATTATGATGGGAAAATGACTGAAGAAAAGAAAGATAAGCTCGTATTAGCAACGAAACAACAGGGAGAATCTATACAAAAACGCAACGAAGTATTAGATGAAAAAATGGACCTCATTATCAAAGCGGAAGCCACAAAAATAGCTCTGGAGAAATTTCAGGATGGTTTTCAGACGAATCTAGAGAATCTCACCTTCGAACAGAAGAGGCTACTTGTGGACCTTCTCGTTGAATCAGTAGAGGTTACAACCGTTGCGTCGCAACTGAATCTGAATATCAAGCTAAGGTTCGACCAATCGAAGATAGCCAAAAATACACAAGGGTACGAACCTAAAAAAAGCTCTCCAGAGCCACGAAGTGGAACTGAAGAGCAAGATTCTAGTGTCTATGGTGCAACCAGCAAGGCTCGAACTTGCGACCTCCTCCTTCGCAGGGAGGCGCTCTAATCCAACTGAGCTATGGCTGCGAAATAGTTATTTGCGAAAATTGGACTTTGATCTCTAGTAACGTGGGCATTCTATAGAATTTTTCTGATTTGCAAGACTTTTGATTTTTCCCTGGTTCCCTTTCTACATTTCTACTCTTAAACTCTTGTATCTTTCTACCCATAAAGATTTACCCATTCCTCGGCATCCCGTAGAAATCGAATCCCTTGAGATCGGCCATACTTTTTGTGATATAGTTTTTCTTCTTCCCCTTCTTGAAAAATCCACGCTCATCGATGATGCCCATCTGTATAAGGCTATCAATATCTTTGGTCGGAAGTTTCTTCTTTGGAAAGGCCTCCTTATTTTGCATATAGCGCATCCGTTTCTTATACGAGAGATTAAATCGTGACTGTTTGTTTTCATTCCCCGTGTAGACGAGGTTATTCTTTTTTTTTCACTTTGAAAGCTTCCGTGCTGCGGCTTGTTTTTTGACGAGTCGAGATGAGAGTCCGTGACTGTTAGCCATATAGTTTATTGGTTTATTTGGTTATTGTTTTATTAGTAGCTGGAAGAGCTTATTAAACTTTCCAAAATACCAACATACTATACTACCAATATACCTTTGTTTTTTATGAATGGAGCGGGGAAACGGGTTCGAACCGTCACACCCAAGGGTTGAAGCCTTAGTACACTCACTCTTTTATGTTACCCCCGCATGATAGAAACTCAGAAAAAGCAGAGAGAGAAATGGTCACATCTCGCCTTTCGAACGAGGGTAGTATATAAAAATGAGGGGGAAAGTCAAAAATATCATTGGGGTTGAAATTATTGCAAAACAGGTCATTTTGGATATACTCAAGCTACGTATTTTGGAGTAATTATTCGAAAATACTTGGTACATTTGAGTACGTTTTGTGTGTTATCAAGTAAAGAAACCAAGATCATTTCGTGAAAAAATGCAATCCCAGTAACTCTATTCTCTATGAAAAAAATCCTTTCCACCTTCACTCTTCTCCTCCTTCTGAGTACTTCTATCCCAGCGCTCGCGCTGGATGAGGTCCAAACCTACCGTTCTATACTGAAGGTACGGACCTACGAACATAATACGACGAATAATACGTACAGTCTCTCTTCTCTCGGAAGTGCGGTAGCGCTTGGAAATGGCCTCCTCCTGACCAATGCCCATGTCGTTTTTGATAAAAATCAGAATACTCCGAGTGGATTCTATGAAGTTTGTCGTACGATCGATTTCCACAAAAAACCGGTCTGTTTTACGACCGGAGAGCTCGTCGCCTACGATGAAGAGAGTGATCTTGCTATTCTCAAATACCAAGAACCAAGTGATCTCACGGGAGTAAAACTCTTCAAGGATAGTACCATAGATATCGGTTCCAGTGTCATCGTCTATGGATATCCGGGCATTGGTGGAGAAAATATCTCTCGTACGGAAGGAAATATTGCCGGGTATGAAGATCCCTACTATAAGATCGATGGCGCGGTCGATCATGGAAACTCTGGGGGTGGAGCGTTCAATAAAAATGGTGAACTCATCGGTATTCCCTCTCGAGTGGAGTCAGATAATGCCGTCATCGGATATATGATTCCGATTACGACCATTCGAGATTTCCTAGCGAAAAAAACCAAGGGTTATACCAAAATCACGCTCTCCATTCCACGTGATTTTAAAGCATTTATCAAGAGCTCCGAGCTCGGAGAGCGAAGCCAGGATTCGATCAATGATGCCAATATCAAAACGACGTCTCTCAAAAAATACGGACTCAAGTTTGCTGGAAAACTCGAGGGAGTGAACTCATTTCTCTACCTCATGAGTTTCAATAATCTCAGTGAAAGCTATGTAGCGTTCGGATGCTTTCGATTCGGGGGAAAGCTCGGTCTCGAAGAACTCGATAACCGATCATCCGAGGAGGACCTCAAGAAGTATAAAACCATCAAGTCCTACCGGGGAGAAAATAATCGTTTTACCGTCAACACCCTCGAATCCCTTGTCTCTTCGGAAAACAGCGACCTCGTCAATATCTATGACTCTCACAATACCTGTGCCGCTACCCTCTATGGTATCGATGTGAATAAGAACAAGAACCTCATCGACCAGGCTATTGCCTTTATCACTTCTGGTATCAAACTCAAGAAGTCCTTTATCCAAAGTAGTGGATTCAACACTCAGCTCTTTCGTACGGAAGCCCTTCCGAGTGGTATTTCGGTAAAAGAAGTCCCGGCGCAGTGAGGAGATACCGCTATCTCCATCGGATACTTCGGAAGCGTATCAAATAGCTGAGAAACACTCGGAGATCTCAAACAAAAAAAGAAGGGAACCATCGATGCGTATTTTCTCGGAGGGACAAGTATCTTCGATAGTTCTCCGAGTGACTCCTCGCTCAAGCCAAGTGACTACTCGATGGAGGCATTTCGCACTATCTACGAAAAAAAATACACCGGAAAGGACTACCGCGATACCAATTTCCGAATTGTAACTTCGAAAAATAATAAAAATATGATCCTCGGAACGGCTCGATTCGTAGACGGAACGAGTTCTACGAGTATCTTCGTCTTCTCCTATCCCTATGTCCTCACCACGGGGACGAAGAAAGAATACTATGAACTCACTTACACGATGTACTATGAAGGAGGAAATGATGCCGCTATGAAACAACTCGAAGCTTTCTTTACGAACCTCGAATTGATCGGTACATCTCCATTTTAGAGGGAGGATACCTTTTATAGGATCACTCTGCTTCAGTGAAAATATTCCTACCATGAATCTATAGTAAGTCATATCTAGAATGGGAAAATTATATTGTTGCGAATTTTCTCGAATATTCATATGATTGCTTTTCTGATGATAATACCCAGGAAATACAACCAACTCCTTACCTTCTCAGTTCCCCATGAAACAACGGATTATCGAACGCCTCATCATACAACTTCTGGAAGATGAATCTATAAAAACCAAGGAGGACTTTCATAAGGTCAAGAATGCTATCCTTTCCGAACTCGGAGATCCTGGAAGTATCACTTCCATCGACCTCATCGAGGAGTACCGACGGGGTATGAAGCTCTGAATCTACAAGGAAAATGGACGAGTTTGGAAGATCATCCGTAAACGGGCGGTGCGTTCCCTCTCCGGGGTTTCTGTCATCTCCCTCCTAACAAAATTCTGGGGGTGCCCAGGCAAGTGTGTCTTCTGCCCAACCTATGAAGGATTGCCGAAAAGCTATATTACCAATGAACCCGCCGTACAGCGTGCCGAAATGAATGATTTCGATGCCGTGCGTCAGATCCAGAATCGTCTGAGAAGCCTCGAGATGACCGGGAACGCTATATCTAAGTGCGATGTCCGCATTATCGGGGGCACTTGGAGTGTCTATCCCCTTGAATACCAAGAGCAATTTATCCGTGATGTCTACGATGCCCATACCATGTATGCCGAACTCCGCCCCTACCTCCTCAATGGCAAGGAAGAAATAACATGAGATTCATCAAAATCAACGTATCAACAACTGAAAACTCAAAACTGAAAACTCAAAACTGAAAACTCATCCTTCCACGCTTTCAAGATGGACGTCGGTTACATACCGAACCCTTCTCGGAGCCTCGAAGAGGCTAAAAAAAGAAACGAAACTGCTGGTAGTCGAGTCATCGGCATCGCTATCGAGACTCGTCCTGACTGGATTACCGAAGAAGAAATCATACGCCTCAGGCGCTATGGGGTCACTCGAGTCGAGATCGGGTACCAGACAACGGACGATGCTATCAATGAGCTCAATAAACGAGGGCATGGAAATAAAGAATCTATCAAAGCGACTCGACTCCTCAAAGATGCGGGGATGAAGGTCGTCGCCCATATGATGCCAGGTCTTCTCGGATCAACTCCAGAGTGAGATATAGAAAGTATGCAAACTATTTGGGACAATGCCGATTTTCGTCCTGATGAGATCAAGATCTACCCGATGGTCGTAACTCCTCACTCTGAACTCGAAACCGTTTGGAGAAATGGAGGATTTATCCCCTACACGGATCCGGTATTGATCGATCTGATGGCAGAGCTCCAGTCCACCCTCCCCGAATATGTACGGCTCAATCGGATGTATCGTGATATTCCCGCGAGCGAAATCCTCGCGGGTTCAAAGCTTGCCAACCTCCGACAACTTACGGAGGCACGGATGTTTTCGAAAGGACACAAACGGCACGATATCTCTGGGAGAGAGGTGCGAGCGAAGGGAAATAATCCTCACAATGCCATTCTTGAAATCTCCTCATACGAAGCCAGTGGATGATTCGAATACTTCGTCCAGTATATAGATCCTGAGGATCGAACGATCTTTGCTCTTCTGAGGCTCCGCATTCCATCACAGTACTTTACTGGAGAGAAGCACTATATCGAAGTACTGGAAAATGCCGCTATCATCCGAGAACTTCATGTCTTCGGAGACCAACTAGCTATCGGGGCACCTTCGAATGGATGAGGTCAGCATATGGGGTTCGGAAAAAGACTCCTGGAAGAAGCAGAAAAGATCGTACAAACTTCGTATTTGAACATGAACCTTGTCGATAAGAAATGAAATACTTTGAGTGATGAAATGGAAAAACCTCATGGCATAATTACAAAAATAGCGGTAATCGCGTGAGTAGGCGTACGAAGTTACTATGAAAAACACTGATATGCCCTCGATGATGAGTATCTTGTGAAGGAAATGAAGCACTAAACACACTATATAGTAGGTTTTCCTCTTAAAAAAAGTGGAGACTTCACGATTTTATCGCTTCTGCAAGCGATATATAGAGAAGGATGGTTCATAAAGTTCTGGACTTTTATATAAAATATTATGTTTACACTTTTTAGAACTTCCTATTCCTTCACTAATCCTGTATTATACACAAGAGAATAAATAAGTCTCTATATTTTTGCTTTGTTAGAAAGGAAAACGTGTATAATTGCCAAGCATTTACTTCTTAATCTTTTTTCTCTATGAAAATGAATGCTCGTGGTTTTACCCTAGTAGAACTTATGATCGTTATAGCGATCATCGGTATTCTAGCGGCAGCCCTCTTCCCTATGATGACCGGTTACATGGCTCGATCTCGTGATACCGCTCGTGTATCTCATGTTAGCCAGATTGCTACGGCTCTAAGTACATATTATACTGATAACAATCTTTATCCACAGTCTGGAACTGGATGTACTCCTCAAGAGCTCACTACTTACATGTCATCTATACCAAAAGATCCTACTGGAGGTCGTCAGAATGGTCTCTGTACTTCTGGTGGATACAACGTTGGTTCTGGAGTAAATTCTTCTCAAGGAGCAGTGTTTGCGGTACTTGCTAATCTAGAGAATGGACCGAGTAATAACTCAGCATCTGGATCTATACCAGTTACATTTAATGCCTGAGATTTCAACTACTTTGTCTCCTCAACAAAGTGAGGAGGTTCAAGTGGATATATTATCGCTCGATAATTTGTACTCTACAATAAAAAACTCTCACTTTGATGAGAGTTTTTTTTGGATTTATGATATTTTCCTATATACTAGGAAATATAATTTATAGCATCCTCTTTGGTGCCTTCTCTACAACAAATGAAGTCAAATCATGGTTTCACTCTCCTAGAGCTTATGATCGTTATAGCGATCATCGGTATTCTTGCTGGTGCCCTATTTCCATTGATTTCTGGATACTTTAGTCGAAGTCGTGATACCGCGAGAATAACCAATATTGGACAGATTTCAGTATCTTTATCGAATTATTTTACTGACCGCGGTATATACCCTGATACGGTTGGATGAGGTTGTGTCAATACATGAGAGCTCAGTGAGTATATGAGTGCCGTTCCTGCTGATCCTACAATCACGAGAAGAACATCTATATGTACGATACCGGGACAGTATGCCTATGCAACAGGTTTTACTGCAGCTAGTACTTTTGCCTATGCTCTTCAGGCAAGGCTCGAGTCAGAACCTGGGTGGGTAGGAGCATTCCCATCGAACTTTTTCACAGGAGCGAAGTACATCTACTATGTCTCAAGTAAAAAATGAGATGTCGCTCCGTGAGCAAACTCTTATTTCGTAATAGCTCGATAGAAAGAATAGGAAAATAATTTTGACAAAAGATACTCTCCCTATATACTCACGCCACACTCTTCGGAGAGATGGCAGAGTGGTTGAATGCAACAGTCTTGAAAACTGTCGTGCCGCAAGGTACCCAGGGTTCGAATCCCTGTCTCTCCGCCATGTGATACTTTACAAACTCATTCTTACTGGATGAGTTTTTTTTAGGGTCTTCCCCAGTTACGGGTTAGTTTTTCTGAGTAATTTTAGTATTTCTTTGTAGATATCTTTTCACTTTATACGACAATTATATCTAAATTG
>JAYUDN010000037.1:0-23546 GCA_043739785.1 Candidatus Altimarinota bacterium | reverse complement strand
TGATAATTGATAATTGATAATTGATAATTGATAATTGATAATTGATAATTGATAATTGATAATTGATAATTGATAATTGATAATTGATAATTGGATTGTATCGAAAAGTAAAAGAAACACTATTTTACATTCATAAAATAGCCAAATCAGATATGAATCGTGGTTTTATTCTCATATCTTGATTCTGTCATCCTGACGAAGGAAGGATCCAGTATGAAAAAGTTCAGGACTAGAAGGATCAATCGTGAGTCTGATTCACCTTAATTAAGGACTATCTGTTCCAGATATTCACTATTGCTCATGATTAATCTTACCCCATTTTCCAAATGGCTCAAAATAAGATTGCGGTAAATTAGACCTTACCCTCATAGTAAACCTAGAGTTTCGTCAGAGCAATATATTCATCAAGTTCGGTCTGGATAGAGGTATCAGTAACCTTCGCCCGTATCGTTTCGAGGGCTTGTTTGGCGGTAGCAAAATCTGCCATATAGTAGAGGAGGATGGCTTTTTCAGCCTGGGCCTTGGTATTTTCTGGAGCGAGAGTCAGGGCAGTATCAATCTCCGTAACCGCTTCACTGTACTTCCCGAGGTTTCGAAGTTCCCGTCATCGCTCGGTATGTATAGAGGATGAGTCTGGGAAAAGTCGGAGTCCCTCCGAAGTCCACGCATAGGCTCGAATCCACTCATTCATCACTCATGCCAATGAGGCTCCAATGACAAAGTCATCTTCAAGAGCTTCCTTTCTCTGGAGGATATGCGCGAGCACTTTCAGGGCGCCGTCAAAGTCATCCATCATAATATAGTTATACGCGAGACGTCGTTCGAGGGAAATCTTATCATTCGTATCGGTGAGGATGGCATTGTTGAGGTAGAGGTTCGAAAGGGTATAGTCTCCCAGGGTGAAATAGACTTCCCCAAGCGCTATGATCGTGTCCGTATCTTTAGGAAAAGATTCAAGGTAGTTCGTGAGCATATCTCGAGCCTTCTCATACTTCCCGAGTCCCTTATAAGAAAATCAGAGAAGCTTCATCGCCTCTTTATAGTCTGGCCGCTTGAGGAGTATTTCCTGAGAGAGTACCATCGAAGCGCGAAACATCCCTTGTTCAAAAAGCTTTGCAGCAACAAGCATATTTCGATAGAAAAAATCGGGCGTGATCTTCAAATAGTTGGTAGTGATACCCCGAAGGCTTGAGATTTCTTTTCCACTACTCGTACTCGCCATGATCGTGATAATACAGTTGTGAATTCCGGTGTGGCAGGTATCGATCGCCTTATAATATTCGAGTTTTCCGCTATCAGTCAGCATACTTTCGATATGGGTACGGGCATCCTTTTGAGACTCATCAAAAAGAAGTGATGCTATGTATTTATCTTGTTCCTCGCTCGGGAGTTCGGCATAGTTCAGGTCTTGAAAATAAATATACGCCTCTCCCCAGTTTTTATTCTCGAAATATATATCTGCGATTTTCCGTTCAAGGGTACTGTCCTTTCCGAGCTTTTCGAGGAGTATCAGGTAATTATTCAGGGCTTCAGTCGACTGGTTTCGAAGGGCGAGATAGTCTGCTTTTCGAATCTCGTCGATATAGAAGCGACGTTTCTTCGCAAAAGCCACCTTTTTTTCTTTTTCGAGAACGAGGTTATTTTTGGTTTTGGTTGGTTTCAAGAGGGTAACCTGGACTGGACTGGTACAACTTGAAAGAAAAAGAGGAATGAGAAAAAGTAGAAAGTATCGGAAGTTCATGTCGATGATTCTATAGAAAAGGTTGGAAGAATCAACTATGAGATAGTCAATCAAAAAATACAATAGATTTTAATTTCCGATAGAGAAATCATGCAAATCGGAAGCCTTTGGAGAAGTGTCTAGACAATACAAGGTGGGAACAATCTGTCATATCCATCCCAAAATGGAAGGGTTATTTTTATTTTATATTGCACTCTCCTCACTTTTTTTTATACTTCGCCCCATGCATTCTTCCTACGAACTTTCTCTCTATGACTACGAGCTTCCGCCAGAACTCATAGCACAAAATTCGGTACAACCACACCATGATTCTCGACTCCTTGCAGTCGATCGGTATTCAGGAAACATCATACGAGAATCTACCTGCTTCGACCTCGATACCCTGATTCCAGAGAACCGGGTACTTTTCTTCAATAACTCTCGCGTCCTGCGGGCTCGACTCGCATTACCGAGAGTAGTTGTAACCAATGTGAAAGGAACAAAAAAGGAGGTAACCAATATAGAAATATTTTTTCTTTCTCTCGAGAGTGAGGAAATATTTGAAGCGCTCGTTCGTCCTGGAAAAATTTTTCAAGATGGAACTACGTTCTCGGTTTACGGAAGAACCATGGAAGTCATGGGTACGACGGAGGCAGGTCGAGTCCTGCGTCTCCACGGAGGAGGAATTCTCGAGTTTTTCGAATCACACGGTTCCCTTCCCCTTCCTCCGTATATATCCTACTCGAAAGAAAAAGAAAAAGACTATCAGAGTATTTATGCAAAAGAACTCGGATCCGTAGCTGCACCCACCGCGTCACTTCACTTTACGAAGGAACTCCTCGAAAAGCTCCCCCATTCGAAAGAAATGATCACCCTCCATGTTGGACTCGGGACCTTCCAGGGGGTCAAAACTGAGGATATTCGAGAATTTCAGATTCATGAGGAGTTGGTCGAAGTTCCACTCTCGTTATTTTCGACTATCGCGACTCTTCGCATACAAGAGAAATATATCCTTGCCGTGGGCACTACCGTGTGTCGTAGTCTCGAAAGTCTTCCCTACCTCTGGATTATCCTCAGCCCGGAAATCCAATCCTCTTTTTCTCAGGATACGCAAGACTTTTGGAATTCGAGAACAACCCTCGGCAAGGAATTTGTCACGGAATATACCCGAACCAACAATAGAATCCACTTTTCCACTCGAATCTACATCTATGAAGGGTTCCATTTCCAGATCATCGAAGATCTTATCACAAATTTTCATCTTCCGAAGTCAAGCCTTCTCATGTTGGTCTCCAGTCTGCTCACAAGAAAAAAAGTAATGGAACTCTATGAGTACGCTATAGAGAAAAAATACCGGTTTTTTAGCTTCTGAGATGCGATGTATATACGATGAAAATAGAAAAATCGCAAGCAAGAATTTGAAATTCATTTCGCTCTGAAAAATATTTGGTATAATAAGATATATTCTTTTATTTATATGAGGTATATCGTATTATTTCTCGGGCTCCTTACACTCGTAAGTTGTACCAGCAGTCAAGAACCAGAAAGCTTACTCCTTCCTCACACGCCAAAAAAAGTGTATACAAATGTTTATGATAAGGCACTTGGTACTATTTCAAGAAAGGTACGATCCAATCAGGAATTCGTACGATGTATGGACCAATCTGTGAACTCCTGTATTTCGAGTTCTGTGATGCTCATGGCACGATGAAGCAAGGATGTAGGTATATGCAATGAACTCATCGATACCGAAGTAAAAAATGCCTGTAAGCAATCGATCACCATCCTCAATGCTCGAGAAACAAAAGACATAAAGCTCTGTGATACCCTCGATGAAGGAAAAGTCGCATGTCGATCAGAAATCTTGACGCTGCTCGCGAGCGATGGCAAGGATATAAAAATCTGTGAAGATATCACGGGAACGGGATCGACAAAAAATACTGACACTCAAGCATTTACCGCCGAAAGTGACTGTAAAATGCAGGTACTCAGTCTCATGGCGACGGTCGACCCGAAGCTCTGTGATAGCATAAAATGAGAAATCCAGAAAGATATGTGCGTCCGAAGTGTCGAGCAACGAAAACGATCCTACAATACGACTTCATGAGGAAAAACCTCTTCGGCTCCCACTATCCAATAATGTATGAAGCATAGCATCACCAAATGTATAATCCCTGCCGCAGGCTTTGGGACGAGGTTCCTCCCAGCGACCAAGGCCCAACCAAAAGAGATGCTTCCGATCGTCGATAAACCCGTCATCCAGTACCTCGTTGAAGAGGCGGTTTCGGCTGGAATTACCGATATTATCATCGTCACTGGTCGAGGAAAACGATCTATCGAAGATCACTTCGATATGTCATTTGAACTTGAGAAAACCCTCGTCGAAAAAGGAAAAATCAAAGAACTCGAAGAAGTCGAAAAAATATCAAATCTGGCACGAATTGCGTATGTTCGTCAACCGGTCCCTCGTGGTGATGGCGATGCGCTTCTGAGAGCTCGAGCCCTCGTGGGGAATGAACCCTGCCTCGTCCTCTTCGGAGATGACCTTATCCGTGGGGAACGCTCCGGGGCAGCACAGCTCGTCGAAGCCTATGAGAAGAAACGATGCCCTATCATCGCCCTCGAGAAAATAGCCGACAAACGTGTCTCTTCGTACGGTATTTTCGAACCAGAGTCCTCAAGTGGTCGACTCCACAAGATGAAGCAATTTCTCGAAAAACCACAACCCACTGAGACGATTTCTCGACTTGGTGTTATCGGAAAGTATATCATCACTCCTGAGGTATTTGATTATCTCGAACGAGAAGATGAGGGAACCAGTAAAGATGGAGAAATACGCCTCGCAGATGCCTTTTCTCGCATGGTACATGACCGAGATATCTATGGTCTCGAGATGGAGTGAGAGCGCTACGATACGGGAGATAAGTTCGGATTTCTGAAGGCGACGATCGACTATGCCCTCGCTCGGGAATGACTCGGAGATGAGCTCTATACATTCCTGAAAAAACGTATCGAGAAAATAGAGGGAACAAGGAAAAAGTAGTTAAATACGATATCCTCACCTGAATACGATGAATACTTCGGCATTTGAGCACTGTAATAAGTTCAGGATGAATTGATTGGGAAGTTCACTACGATCAGAAAGATAGAGTAATGATTATACACTGACCTCACAAATCGTGGAGCATATTTTTATTTGTCTTTTGAGAGAAAATAGCTATAATACAAACAAATAAACCTCACATATGTCAAATGGCTGACCCAACACCTGAACTCCGGAATCACCCGAAGCCATGCCTCCAAAAAAAGAGAGAAGCATCAATGCTACTGGACTTCTCAAAGTGGCCATCGAACGAGAACTCGGGGCTCCTGTCGATCCGAGAAAATATGATGCCTTTATTGCTAAAAACGACTCGGTCGTCAATAATATCAGATGAAATATCGACGATCTGAGGGGATTTAGTGATGAGGACTGGTCTGGCATAAGCGACGAGGACATCACCAAGATCAAAAATGAAGCGCTGATTCGCGAGAGCATGCTCAAGTCGTGTCAGGATCTCGTTATCAACCGGAAGAAACTCACAGATCGAGCGCTATCACGATTCCCAGGAATTGTAAAAATCCCTGACTGGCAGGGGAAATTCGATGATGCGATTGCCGGAATAGATGAAACTGTCCTCTACAACACCTTCCTCCATGCACCGAGGATGAAACAATTAGTTCATGGGACGTTTCCCGACTTTCATGATGATGGTATCGAACGAAACTTTGAGAAGATATTCGCGGATATCGGCACAGTCGGAAATGCTACCAATGAGGCGCTCGTGAAGAAAATACATCGAGAGTATGAACGATTTGGAGTACCACCAAGTAAAGAGAAGATTGCCTACCTCCTCGATATCTATAAAGGTACCTCTGCCAAAAGAAAAAAAGAAGTACTCAGTGCCATCGGAGCTACCATATCAATCGGATATGCTATAGAAAATGGGGTCATCTCCGACCAATACCTCGAATGATTCGCTCGGACCAATTTCTGAGAACTCTATGAGAAGCTCACTCCCGACCAAAAAAGGTTTTTTAAAAGTAATCTCAAATCCAAAAAAGAACTTACCGTGCGCATCGACGAGCTCGACGATGCCCACCTCGATAAGATATTTGAACCAAAAGTTATCAAACAGCTCTCAGAAGAAATTACCGCAGATCTCACGGTCAATAAAAAAGAGGTGAATATCCCGACGTGAGGAGTGATGGAAAAAATAAAAGAAGAACTAGAAAAACAAGGAAAAACCGACTGGGATATCCATACCGAGTTTCTCCGCTACGTCGAGCGAAATGTCCGAACTCAGGATCGATCGAAGTGCTCTATCGAAAATATCTCAAACCTGAAAAATGGTTCCGTGATGGTCTTCGGTGAAGGAGAAAATGCGAAGTACCTGAGACTCTCAGCAATAACGGGTGATGACGGTCTTCCTCTTGATGTATACAATGGAGCTGAGGCTGGAGTCCGAATCGAGTGACTTCCCGTACAAAATGGAACCATTACTGGTTCAGAGCGAAGTGAGCTCTCGTATGATCATTTTTATGATCTCCTTTCGAAAGGAGGAAGTACTCGTGTGCTTTCTAGAGAAGAGTTTCAGGCGAAACTAACCAATGAATCAAGTGAAGCCGGAAAAGATGGAAAACTTTATGATGCCAGTGAGCTTGAAGGAACTGAAGCTACGTGAGCCAATATCAAAGATAAGATCAACGGTATTGATTCGGCTAATTCCATACATGGATTCGAGCCTGGTACTTTTTTTATCGCTCCAGGAACCGAAGAAGATGGAAAAACGGATGACGAAATATGGAAGGTCGAGAAGATCCACGGAGACTCGATAGACCTCATGAACTCGGTCGGTCATATCGATAAAAATCTCCCGATAAGTGGAGTGTTTAAAGTACTCAAAGGAACTCGAAGTTTCAAGAGAATCGGAAAGATGGGATCAGATGATGACTTCCTCAGATGACTCACTGAGTATGGAATCCCTGCTGAAGCAAAACTCGATGGGGGAAAACTTATCTATGAAAAAGAGGATGGTCATGGCCATAAGAAAAAGGAAACGCTCGTAACCCTCTATGGGAAAGAAGGCCATGTACGAATCGGAGATATTTCTGGTGGACTTGTCTACTTTTCGAACGGGAAAGAATCTTCCACGAAAGAGGAGATTCAAGAGTTCGCTGGGAAACATGGAAATCAAGCAACCCTCAAAAAATATTACGAAGAACCACAGAAGATGACCTACCAGGCCTTCCTGGAGTACCTCAAAGACAATAAAATAACGAAGTCTGAGTGAGACTATTTAGAATACTCATGAACTGATGCACATGGGGACCATACTCATGAGCACTCTCATATACACTGAGACTTCTGGAGTCGACTCGGAAAGATGCAGAATTTCTCGAGTATCTGGAAGGGGTTCGAGATGATTACCCACAGTATCGAACATACACTCGAGAAGGGATCGAAGCTCGATGCCGCGAAGTTTGCCCTCTCAACCTCAAAGTTTCTCCACCTTCCTGACTCGATAGAGGCCCAACTCTATGCCGATATCGTCGATGGGAGTAAGGAAATCGTCGAAAAATATCAGAAGAAAATCAAGAATCTCCCAGGACCAAAACAACGAGATAAGTGTATCCATATCGCTCATAATAAGGATGCTCGACCAGAAGAAGTCATGGCAGCGATAGGATTTATGGTAAGTAGCTATGGTCACTTGTATGCCGAAGACAATAGACACTACCAATCAGTTGTTACACGAAAAGGTCTCGAAACAAGGATTGATGGAGCCTACTCATTTCTCGATGCCTTTATCCGAAGTACACGGATGCCCGCCCGAGATGGAAAAAAGGCTCATGTATTTTGGAGGCTCAAGGCATACGATAAAGCCAGACAGGAAGCGGGAAGTGAATGAGAACCTACTGAGGAGCAACTCCTTCATGCCCTCTTCAAGACGATTGATGGAAATCCTGAAGATTTCCCCTATGCTGCGAGTGTTGTCAAAGCTATAGGAGGTCCAGGTGGATTCGAGAAGATGTGGAAATTCGAAGGATTCGATAATGCCCACAAAAAAGGAATGGATCAGACAAAAATGGTGAACTCCCAAGGACAACTCAATAAGGCTATAGGATACCTCGATACCCATGAACTCTATAAGGGGGTTGGGGCTATGGAACAGGTTGCAGCAAAGGTAAAAAGTCCTCAATTTCAAGCCTTTCCATTTGTCTGGGCAGTTTGAGGGTTTACAAAGTATGCATCCTCTCAGGCGATACAAAAGCTAAAAAACTATGCAGAGAATGGGTTCTCGTTCCATGCGTATGCCTTTCTCCGAAAGGAAGACGATAATAATACGTATAGGGAAACGGTACGAATTGCCCTCAAAGAACTCGAAAAACAGAGAAAAGTAGATGTAGGGACTCTTGATGAATTTGATAGCATATGTTCGAGATTTGATTATACAGGAGAGAAGCGTGATAGCAAAGATAAGCCTGCTGAAGCGATGATGAATTTCTGGCAGAAGTACCAGTCAAAAGGGCTCCATGATATGCTCCAGAATACGAATGGATGGCTTACCAAGGTATCGTCAGAAAACGAAGCAACAAAGAAATATAAGGATACTCTCTCTTGAGCCCACGATATGCTACTGAAGGATGGTGGAATACCTGGTACTGATTTCGGAAAGGATTGGTATGAGGAACACGGATATCAAAATATGATCATGAGGACAAATAAAGACACTGGACTCAAGAGCCTCGACTCGATGCTCAATAAAATCCGCTTCGAAACAACCAATCGAGGGGGAAAACCTATGAATGACGAACATAAGGAAAAAATATGGAACTATGTAGTTGACTATATGAAAGAAGGGAAGGGACTGCGTGATACGAATATGTTTCTCGGGGATGAAGACCTTCAGAAGAAACAATACCTTGCTCATAGAGCGGAGATTATTGTCTACCTTTCCAAGATGACGAGTGCCTGAGAAGTAAAAGATTTATCCGATAGGGATCGACTCATCAATGGTCCCGAGTATAGCTACTACAAGGATTTGAAGGATATGGGGATTGACCCATATAGTGTTTTTGACTATAAACTTTCTGAGCAAAATGCCGAGGGGGATTATCAGAGGTGGAAAAATGGAGTAAGATACGGGGAAGGGGGGATGGGTGTAAGTAGTGTCCTGGATCAGATACGATGAAAGGTCTCGTGAGGCACGAGCACCTCAACAAGTCATGAATAACATACTACTTTTGGTTTAGCACAGAATGACGAACAGTATAAAAAAGTTGCTTAGAAGTTTTTATAAAAAAATTTGCCATCAATGAAGTAACTAGTTATTCCTACAATTCCACTCCCCTGACATGCCAGATGCGGTGGCCAACACTTCCCTCTTCTCAATCCATGATCGCGATAAAATCAACTCTGATACGCTCAAAGTCGATTTTTTGATGATTGATATACATCATAATCGCCCGTTTCAGAGACTGTCGCTTTGTACGGGTAAAGGTATCAAGCGGATGAGCGAAATGATCATTTTTTCGCTTTCGCACTTCCACAAATATAGTATATCACTCATGAGAAGCGACGACATCTATTTCCCCTCCATGCACTGAATAATTCGTCGCGATGACATCATACCCCTTTTCTTGGAGGTAGCGTATCGCGATCACCTCCCCCGCATCACCGATCTGACGTTTGGTTTGGGACATAGGTTCTATCCTAAGAAGAAGCTCTATTTTAGAGTAATTTCAGTGTAATTTTATTGACGAAGATAGGATCAATTATCTGGATTCTTCCCCCTGAAACCAGTTCAGGGTCAAAATGACGGAGGGGACTGAATATAACTGGAATACCTTGCATACTATCTTCCCATCATAAAGTAATCTCTGCGAGTGATAAAGAGGGCGATAAGTCCTGAAATAATCGCGAGAAAGAGGAGAAGCGCAGGTCCGGTCTGGACCTTACTCGCCAAAGTTGCGTCGGGAGATTCTGTTTTTCCATCAGCACAGAGGGCTTTGACTCCGAAGTCAGAGTAAGCTATCGATCCTGAGGAAAGATAGATAACATAGCTCGAGTCCTTCGTATTTTGGATAAGTGTCATCGTAGCGTCGGCATTTTTCTTGTAGATATTGTAACTCATCGCACCCGTGAGACTATCCCACTTCAATGTGCTCTTCGAGCTTTCAGTCGTCGTCGTAAGTCCGGTAATATTTCCGATCGTACAGGTAGCATTCGAGTCTACCATGACATCGATCACATCAGAACTCACGCCTTCGATAGCTGTATCAGTACCGTCGAGAGCGAGAATCTTGAAGTACCATTTCTTTTTGGAAAGATTCGGGATGTACCAGGTATAGGTGCCATCTGATTTTTTGATGCTATCAGCGGCAAGTGTTTTGATTTCTTGAGTAAGCGTAGTCGGAGTTTCTCCATAGAGGATTTTGAAACTCACGAGTCCTGATGGAGTCGTATCGAAGGAAAAGGTAAATCGAACCTTCCCTCCCGTACCACTATTTTCTGCTTTTACATTTTGAAACTTGGGAAGTATGACGGGTTTATCGGTCACCGTAAGTGAGAGTGCCTTTGGTTTCTCGAGTGTCTGTACGAGGTTATTCGTAAGGCTCACATCGATCGGATAGGTCCCTGCTTTCACTGGAGCGGTCGTGGTAGTACTGTATTTCCCAGGCTGTCACTCGGTGAGAGAAAGGGTAACGCTATCGAGTGTAACTTTGACCGAAGACAGTCCTGGATCCGCATCCACCAAAATATGGAGTCCTGTTCCCGCTTCGACGGTGGTTCCTTCGGTGAGAGAAATTCCCGCAAACGATGGAAGCTGATTTGCAAAGCTAAATTTTACTTCTTTCGAACTGGCGACAACCGCATTCGCCGAGTCATAAAGCTTTACCTGCAGGATATACTCCTTATCTGTAAGATTACTGGCGGTCTTGATAAATGACCCATCAGTATCTGAAATCACATTTCACGAATCTTTTCCATTCAGAAATATACCAATCTTTGAATTTTTTTTGGTCTTTCCAGTAATTGTGATGTCCTTTCCTGCCTGGGTAGATCCATCCTCGGGAGTCAGGATAGTGACCTCAGAACCAGAACCTGCTGGAGTGACGAGAGGAGTATCTCGAGCATCCACTTTTATCTTGACGGATCCTCAGATATCATCATTGATATCATTGACTTCGAGGTTAAATGAACCAGTATTTTTAAAACTTACCCCCTTCGAAAAAATCTTTTCTCCGCGATCTTCTGGACGAAACTGATACCCAAGAGATTGGTAGGGAAGTTCCGCCTTGAGGTCACTAGAGTTAAAGAGAATCGTCCCATGGTAGGTCGGAACTACTGTGCCATCTTTATCGACGACTCGTACGGTCACATCGATAGATTCATTGGTATAGGCAGTCGTTGGCGCTACGATTTCGAATTTGAAAGGACTTCCTGCAACCTTTGCTGGAGCTGGTTGAGCGGCTGGAATCGGTGCATCCGCAGCAAAACTCGTCGTGACAGAAACGAGAGCTACGAGAAGCGATGTCAGACGTACAAAACGAGGAAAAGAGTACATAGAGAAAAATAGTTGAAGCAATATTACAGAAGACTCAGGTTTATGCAAGTAAAATCTGTATTTTTCTTGAGGAAATCTGGGAGCTTCTGAGTCGTAAAGATGAGTTGATAGGTGGAAAATCTCTCGAGCATCTGTCCTATATGGGCTTCATCGAGCTCGGCAAAGAGGTCATCAAAGAGCAGGAGCATAGATTTTCTCGTGACCGATTCGAGAAATGAAATCTCGAGGTGTTTGAGGGTAAGGAGGAGGACTTTATTTTCCCCACGAGAGAGAAAATCAGCCGCATCATATGTATTCCCTTCATAGTTGATCGTGAAGCCAAAATCATCCAAGTGTGGACCGACAGTGGTATGTCATACTATGATGTCTCGTTCGCGATGTTCCTGGATCACATTTCTGAGGGACGTTTCCGTATCTGATCGGGATGATTTCGTCATGTAATGAAAGTGGAGTTCATGATTCGGAAGGGCCATCCGGATCTCCTCAGTATGATGTTCGATATAATCCGTCCATCGAAACCGATACTCGAGGTACTGCGCTCCGATAGACGCGAGTTTGGTATCCCAAAAGTCGAGGTTTTTCTGAGGCTGCAAACCATCTCGAATCTGTTTAAGGAGAGCATTTCTCTGTCTGAGTACCTCATCATATTCTCGTTTTACCGTCGTGAACTGAGCGAATGACCGCTTCAAGATGCTATCAATACTTTCGCGTCGGTGACTCGGAGCAAAGTAGAGCAGATTCATATCGAATGGGGAAAACAACACCGTCCGAAATGGAAGGTGTTCCATATACTTGGCCCTGGTTACTTTTTTTCACTGGACGTAGTACTCCTTTCGGGATCCCTCACGGTAAAATCGGTAGGAATATTCGAGGTGATTTTCCTCATACTGCAGCGTGATCGAAAAAAGAGGTTTGGAAATATCAGACCGGTAAAAAATCTCTCAGAGAGCCCCGAGGTGGATCGCTTCGAGCGCTTGGGTTTTTCAGGAACCATTGTCTCATACAATAGCCGTCATCGGACCGAAGGAAAATACCTGGAGTGGCACTTCGGAGCCTCACTCAATATGGGTATGAATCAGGCTACTCATCGGTATGCATAATCCCCGAGAGGGCAATCTGTCGACCTACTACTCGCTGCTTCGAAGCACGAAGGAGGGTATCCCCACGAAGAGTATCTGGGCTGGTAGCAATATCCTCTCGAAGGCTCATCACTGGCTTCCCACTGCGTGTTGCGTTCGTGATCGAACTCGTATCGACGGACGTAAGGCTATCAAAGGAGGTGACAATAGAGTCGATCGAAAGCGGTTTCTCAGAAGTCCCGAGAGCGGTTAGCTTTTCAAGATGTTTGATTTGAGCTTGTGTGAGTGGCATTTTTTGCTATAATAATACGGCTTATTATAGGAAAGAATGCAGAAAATCAAGGTTATCTATGAACGGATTCATCGGTCAGCATCGGAATATAGTGATATCCGACTCATTATGGCAAAAAATTTTTTCGCCATTTTTGCGTTTCTCTACTTTACGGGCTTTCTCTTCTCTATAGGGTGATTCACCTTTTGACCGATCAGTCTGATTGCCTGGAGCGCCTTCCTCTGGTACCTCTTCCCCCTCTTTGTTGGCTCGGCCTTTTGGCTCATCTACAGCCTCTGAGATTATTTTTTCGTCGTGCTCCTCGGAAAGTGAGTATTCCTCAAATATATCGTCGGAAGTCTCCTCCTTATTCTCTGGATTGGTATCCTTTTGATTCACCTAGAAATCGTCCACTTAAACCTCTCTTCACTTCCCTAATCTATGCGTTTTCTTTCTATTTTTCTCATACTGGTAGCCTCTCTCTCGAGTTGTAGCCTCCCGGGAACCACCGCAGAAACTCCGAGTGCAGCCGGGCTGACTCCCGTTAGCAAGTGAACTATCAGCATCAACCTCCCCACGAACTGGATCGAAACCAAAGCGTCGGACCTTCCGACTCCGAAGACGGGGCAAGTGGCTCTTGCCTATACCGCACCCGAGAGTACCAAGGGATTTTTCAATAATCTCGTGATCATGGAGGATGACCTTACGGGGCTTATCACTTCGAAGAAATATAGCGAAGTCAATCAGCTCCAAACGAGTCGCAACTATCTCGAGTATACGAAGCTACAAGATGAGGCTCTTCTCTTTGCAGACGATGATGAATCTCGAGTCTACGTCTTCGAAGCGAAGTATAACCAGACGACTCCTCGTATGAAATTTGTCGAAACGGCCAAGGTCTGTGGGAAAAAAGTCTACCTCCTTCACTTTTCCATCACCCTCGATAAAAGCCCCGACGCCTATAAAGAACTCCTCAAGTCATTTGCTTGTAAGTAAGGAAAAATCGACCGTCAAGAAGCCAGCTGAATTGCATATTTTGTTTTGCATTTTAGCGTATTTCTCTATAATGCCCCAGCATAAGACGCCATGGCAGATCGGTTATGCAGAGGCCTGCAAAGCCTTGTAGCCCGGTTCGACTCCGGGTGGTGTCTCCAGAAAATATTCATAAAAAACTCTCTTGAAGAAGAGAGTTTTTATTATATATAGACTCCTTATTTTGCCTTAATAACTGAAGACCAATGACTACGAAGTGTGTCTACCGTTTTTTTGAGCTCATCTTTATCGATATCCTTCATGCGTTCATATTTTTCCTTCACTTCATCTATAATTTTGGCAAGAACGGGTTCAGTCATATCTTTGACCTTATCAATCTTCTCCACAATTTCCTGCTCCATCTTCATAGTCCATTCTTTAGCTTTGGGATTATTTCCTTTAGCAGTATATAAAGCATAGAGAGCGGCTCAAGTAGCAATTACCTGTGCTCATAATACGAGACCTTCTACTATCGGGGTCTTGGTTGAACCTGCTGTCATAGGTAGGGTGATTAATAACAGTAAATACTCTGAGAAATATAGCGTAGAAGCGTACCTCATCAGATAGAAAGGATAATCGAAATATATTCAAGAGCATAGATAAAACCAAGACAAGAAAAATAAGAGCCCTCCTGAAATAACAGTTTTCGATTCATATTCTGGAATACGGTAACAGTATTATTTTAGTCTCTAAATAGATCAAGTGTATAAATTGGTTACTTTCATGGTAAACCTATATTCCAATCAATAGTTAAAGACTAAAAAGTATTCCCATATTTTTCAGCTGCCCGATCATAATTTTCGATGAGAGTTCGAATATCGGTGGGTGTACAGATCTCCAAACAATCAAAACTTTCGAATACTCATATTTGTAAAAAAGAGAGCTATCCTACACAGCTCATTTTTTTGTCCCATTTATTGAAGACTTGAAATTCAAACATCAATACCTTCCTGTCCTATGACGGATTGCTTTTTAATGTTCAATTCCTATACTGAAGATACTGTAATTTCTTGTATGAAAACAAAACAAAACTGGCACAAAGAGCATGCAGTAACTCTCGATTTCGGACAAAAGCTTTCTGACAACGTGGCCAATGGTATGGGATCCTGGAGATTTATCATCATCCAGACGATTATCGTCATACTCTGGATGTCACTTAATGGGATTGGGTGGTTCTATCACTGGGATACCTATCCATTTATCCTCCTCAACCTGCTCTTCTCGACGCAAGCGGCCTATGCAGCACCGATTATTATGATGGCGCAAAACCGTCAGAGCGATCGAGATCGTGCCAATGCAGAAGCAGATTATCGTACCAATATCGAAGCCAAAGAGGAAATCGAAGCCCTCCAGCGCAAGCTCAATAGCATAGAAATCGATAAACTTGATAAGATTATCGAGCTCCTCCAGTCCAAGAAAATATAAGAGTATTCCGAATTCGAATGCAATAACACTATCATTGCTCTAAAGTCTGGATACAATGCCACAAATTCCCTATGAAAAATACCTTTGTCGAGTATTTTTCTGTGGTTTTTCGAGAATATCGGTATACTTCGGGTGAATTTTATCATTTTTATCATGCTTTCCAGTACCCTCAGAAGAAACCAGCCCACCAAAAAATCTGGATCCACCGTCATGTTCCAGGGAGATTTTAAAACAGAAGTCCAAAATACCATCCATGGGCTAGAAGCCTTCCTCGAAAAAGAACTGAGAGCGTCATACGAGGATACCTATGTAGAATCGGGAAGAAACTATGTCAAAGTACGAGTGACAGACCGTTCGGAGTGACTCGAAAAAATGATTAATTGCATCTTCCGCTACCATCACGATGACGAAAAATTCGGGAATGTGAATATCGAGCTCGTCGCATCGGAAGTTTCCAAAAAATCAAGACTCCACTTCGTCGGGAAGTTCCAAATCCTCGATCACCGAACAATAGAGGAACGGGTGCTCCGTGATATTATCACGAGTATTCAAGAGATATAATTCGAAAGGATTGGTTACGAACATTCACCTATTTCTATAAATTTTCAATTCCATTCATTGGTTCTCATACTTTCCATTCTTCTCTCAAAATAATGAAAAAATCTTCTCCTCTCTGAAAATCTCCTTCTCCGGATACCAAAAAAAATGGACTCCTCTCACTTTTGAAGCCATATTTTTGGCTGATATTCGGACTGCTCGGTTTTACGATCCTTTCGAACGGACTCAATCTTTTCATCCCGAAACTCCTCTCACAATCCATAGATAGCTACACGGTAGGAACACTCAATGCCAACTTGCTTATATTCGAATTTGTAGGGATATCCTGACTCATATTCCTCTTTTCCGCATTGCAAAATATCCTCCAAATCTATACTTCCGAGCGGGTTGGGAAGGATCTCCGGATGCGGATTATCGAGAAAATATCGCTTGAGGATTTTGACTATGTCCAGCTCCTTACGCCTTCGAAACTCCTGACCAATATCACCTCAGATGTTGATTCGGTCAAAACATTTGTGTCTCAGGCGATAGCGTCGATCCTTTCTTCACTCTTTCTGATCATCGGATCGAGTATCCTCCTCATACTCATTAACTGGAAGCTTGGACTCTCTGTGCTCGTGATCGTCCCGATTATCGGAATACTATTTGCTCTGGTCCTCGGAAAAGTTCGAAAGCTTTTTAAGGCTTCCCAGGAAACCATCGACTGGCTGAACCGAATCATCAACGAAAGTATCCTCGGTTCGGCTCTGGTTCGACTGCTTAATTCTCAAACATTTGAGTATCAGAAATTTCTAAAGGCAAATGAAAAAGCAAAAGAAATATGACTCCAGATTCTTTCCCTCTTTGCTACGCTCATGCCGATTATCATGCTCAGTTCGAATCTTGCAGTTTTGATTATCCTGGTCCTTGGTGGCCACTATGTCATCTCGGGTACGATGAGTCTCTGAGATTTTGTCGCTTTCAACTCGTATATGGTCATCCTGATTTTTCCGATCATTATAATCGGGTTTATGAGTGGGGTTATTGCCCAAGCAACAGCATCTTATGGACGAATCCGTGAGGTTCTCGATGGAAGCGTCCGGAAAAAATCTGGAACCCTGAAGCAAGATCTCACTGGAAACATAGAAGTACAAGATGTGACGCTCACTCTCGGTGGGAAAAATGTGCTTAAAGATATCTCTTTTACCATCAAAGCTCAGTCTCGAACTGCCATTCTCGGACCGACCTCAGCTGGAAAAACTGAGCTCCTCTACCTCATGACAGGACTCATCACCCCGACGACAGGAACTATTCTCTTTGATAAAAACCCTATCGAAACCTACGATACCACCTCTCTCTACGAGCAGATTGGTCTCGTCTTTCAAGATAGTGTCCTCTTCAATCTCTCGATTCGTGAAAATATCGCTTTCTCCACCATCGTGACTGATGAAGCCCTCAAAAAAGCGATAGATACCGCGGAGTTGAGAGACTTCATCGATGGGCTTCCTGCAGGACTCGATACGGTGGTTTCCGAGCGTGGAACAAGCCTCTCGGGAGGACAAAAACAACGTATCATGCTCGCCCGTGCCCTCGCCATCACTCCGAAGATCCTCTTTCTCGATGACTTCACGGCCCGACTCGACGTTTTTACAGAGAAAAAAATACTCCAGAATGTACAAGCAAACTACCCGGAACTCACACTTATTTCCGTCACACAAAAGATCGAAGCTATCAAAACATATGACCAGATCATCCTCCTGATGGAGTGAGAGCTCCTCGCTCAGGGAACTCATGAGACACTGATGAAAGAATCGCCCGAATATGTCCAAATTTACACTTCTCAAGTAAGCACCAACGATTATGAATTATAAACTTATCTCATCACAGGGAAAGAAATGATCTCGTACCCTATTACGGAAATTTCTCCCATTTCTAGATGGAGAAACCACGAAACTCATCATAACGCTCGTCGCGATTCTTACGAGTTCACTCTCGAACCTGATCGCCCCGATCCTCATCGGGAACACGATCGATACCGGCATCGGGGGGAAAGACTTCCATGCGGTCCTCGTCAACGCCTGATGGCTCATCCTGATCTACTGAGTGGGATCCCTCGCGAGCTATACCCAGATCAAGGTGATGGGAGGAGTCGGTCGAAGGCTCCTCTTTCGCATTCGAAATGCCCTGTTCAATAAGCTCCAGGAGCTTCCGATTGCTTTTTTCAACCAAAATAAATCTGGAGACCTTATCTCCCGTATCAATAGCGATACCGATAAGCTCAATCAATTTATCTCGCAGGCCTTGATGCAATTCATAGGAAACTTTTTTCTCATCATCGGTACGGGTATCTTCATGCTGGTCCTTCATCCGAAACTCGCCCTCGTAACCCTCATCCCTGCCGTCGGTATCGTGATTATCACATCCGTCCTCTCACCCTGGGTGAAACGAAAAAATAAATCCAGCCTCGAGTCCCTTGGATCCCTCTCGGCAGAAGTCCAGGAAAGCCTCAGTAATTTCAAAGTGGTGGTAGCCTTCAATCGCCTCGACTACTTCCGACAAAAGTTTCAAGATTCCAATGAGAAAAATTATAAAAAATCCCTACTTTCTGGGATCGCGAGTACTATCTTTATACCGATTTATGCATTCGCAACCAATATCGCCTCCATACTCTGTATCATCTATGGGCTCTCACTCATCTCGAGTGGAGGCCTGACAATAGGACTCCTCATCGGGTTCCAGTTCTATGTCAATAACTTTTATAGTCCCCTTCGTCAGGTGGCCTCAGTGTGGGCATCCTTTCAGCTCGCACTCGCCTCCCTCGAACGAGTCGGGGAAGTCCTCGATATGACTTCCAATCTAGAGGTGGTATCATCGAAACTATCCTCCAAGAATAATGCGCTCCTGGAGTTTCAAAATGTCTCGTTTTCCTATGATGAAGGTGTCAAAATCGTAAATATGGTGAATTTTTCTCTCACGAAAGGAAAAACCTATGCCCTCGTCGGTCCGACGGGTGGAGGGAAAACGACAATTGCTTCCCTCATGGCACGACTCTATGATCCTTCGGAAGGGGCCGTATTTCTTGATGGGAAGGATATACGCTCATTCACGGATGTGGAACGGAGTGAAAAAATCGGATTCATCCTCCAAGAACCATTTCTTTTTTCCGGAACCCTCAGGGAAAATATCCTCTACGGAAATAGAGCGTACCAAGAGATGCCAGAGGCAGAACTCCTCACCCTGCTCGAAGAGTATGGCCTTTCGAGCCTGCTCAAGCTCTTCGGACAATGACTCAAAACCGAGATCGTCACGAGTACTGAGTCGATCAGCCTCGGACAGAAACAACTCATTGCCTTTATCCGAGCCTTTCTGAGGAATCCTGAACTCCTCATCCTGGATGAAGCCACTGCCAATATCGATACCGTCACCGAGGAGCTCCTCGAAACCATCCTTTCGAAACTCCCAAAAACCACCACCAAGGTGATTATCGCCCACCGACTCAACACGATCAAAAATGCCGACGCTATATTTTTCGTCAACGGTGGGAATGTCATCCTTACCGGTTCGATGCAAAACGCGATCGATATGCTTTTACATAGGAAATAATTTGACTTTACTCTATGGAAATTTAAAATTATTAAACCTTTTAACTTTTTCAATATGAAAAAAATCATACTTCTTGTCCTTATTTTCTGGAGTTCACAGTTCATCACGTCTGCTGATACTCCCATGGATACTATAGATACAGAGTTTGCGACATGTACTCAGAATAAGGAATGGTTAGTATGCATGGAAACGGCGACTTCAAGCTGGGAGATAAGACTCAATACAGAATACAAAAATATTATGAACTCCACAATCATTGGAAAATCCCAAAAGGAAATACTCAAAAAATCGCAAAGAGCATGGCTCGTATATAGAAATAATGAAATCAGGTTTCTTGAGAAATTTTACTGAAACACAACGACAGGCAATGCTCATACTATGAAGAATCGAAAAATGAATATTACTCGATCAAGAAGTCTAGAACTGGAAGAGTATGGAAAATATATTGACTTTCTCAAAAGTGAAAGATGATTATAAGCCTTTGGGGAGCTTGTATTAGGAAATAAAGAAATGTAGTGAGATAATATTTTTAACTTTTGGACATTTTTACTTCTCTAATAAATCGGGGAAGTACTTTCAATTGGGAAAATATTCTATTTATTATTCACACATATAGGTAATAATTGGACCTCTCAATAAGTTTGTCTTGAAAATTTCTTCGGTTTTCTATTTACTATTTTATGACGGGAGGTATACTGTAAGACCGTATTCTTCACCTTCATCTTTATGGCTATTCTCATCAATCTCCTCCTCTCTGGACTCGCGATTGTCATCGCTACCTATCTGACTCCTGGAGCGCACGTCGACGGATACCTCACGGCTATTATCGTAGCGGTGGTGCTCGCTATCGTCAATAGTACGGTCGGACCAGTACTGAAGTTTCTCACCTTCCCGCTCAATCTCCTGACCCTCGGCCTCGTGTCGCTCATTATCAATGTACTGATGGTGCTACTCGTGGCGAGACTCGTTTCTGGGTTCTCGATCGATGGATTCTTTACGGCAGTTATATTTGCGGTGATTCTCGCGCTCGTTTCGATGGTGCTCGGTGGCAGTCTCATGACAAATGGATGAAGAAAGTAAAAAAATGTTTGAATATTTATAATCATAAAAGCTATGCTCGAAAATCTTGCGGTCGTGCTCATAATACTCTGGGTTCTTGGATTGGTCACGTCCTATACAATGAATGGCTTTATCCATATCCTGCTCGTCGTTGCGGTGGTCCTGATTCTCGTACGACTGATTCGTCGGAATAAATAGGAAACGATGATAACTCTCAAGGAAAATGATTCGATACGAGAATACTTAAGGCACTAATCTGTCATATTCTGTAAGACTCTATCCCGAATTTCTTCCCTCCGATCTTCTAGGTGAAACTTGAGCATATGATCTGCTATAATAATCCCCTTTGGATTTCCGAGATTTTGATGAGATTTTCTGGTTTTTGAGAGAAATAACTTTTGAAATAGGGTATCGAACATCTGCCAGATCCATGAAAAATATTCCCTTTTTTGAGCCATTCTCCTATTATATCGCATATTTTCGCGTTTTTGTGTTTCATCAATAATTACCCACTTATTCGCCTGAAGAAAATCCTCATAGACATTTCAGTAAGTAACTATGGGTTTGAGATAATAGATCCAGTAATACAGGTAAACATCGTTTTTTATGGCTATTTTCGAGAGATCAAGCGCCTCACTCGTGATAAAAAAAGAGAGACAAAAGTTCCCAGCCACATCCTCTCCCCTTCTCCACACCCCAAGAAGAGAGAAGATACCAGTGACGAGAACGCGTACAAACCATAAGTATCAGGGTTTAGAGACGATAAATAAATCAATATCTGAATCTTTGTGAGTTGCATACATAGAGAGCGAATTCACAACCGCGATCATCTCAATACCTGGAATCCAGGAAATAAAACGTACATATTTTTTCGTCCGGGAAAAAAGCGCCAACTCAAAAGCATTGGGTTCTTTTTTTACCTTCATAACCATGTTGAATGATTCTAGGGATCAGAGCATACTCGAATTATTTTTTCCGAATGAGTATACGTATTTCCTCATTTCTCTCAAGCCTGAACTCTACAAGAATCCTACCAAACTACCTCTCGATTATAGCACTCCTCACAATACACTCTCTCAGGTCTTTCGGGCGAATACGTTGTTATCATATCTTTCCTACAACAATCACACTTCCTCTCGAAGAGTTTTCTCGGATTCCTCATCTTCATACGATCCATGTGTCGTACATCAGGATGTCTTTTTGGAATAGGAAGAGAGTGTTTTCTATAGAAATATAACTCTTGCTTGATGATTCGGAATGGTTTCCCACTTATTTCACACTCGATCGCCCAGTTCAATATATCGTCTGGAATTTTTGTAATATCTTCAGGAAGCTTATTAGCAGGAATTATCTTCTCTACCTGAGGAAATGGTGCTTCGTAGTCTGACCAATTGAAGTTTTGTTTCTTTGCTTCCTCTTTCTCAAGAGGAAAGTACTCCTGTGCAACCGTCTCATTGTATCCAAATGGCGAAAGACTTGCAGGAAAGAACTCTCCCCACTCTCCATCAGCCATCATCTTCTCGATAATCCGAGGAACCAGTACTTCATATTCTTCTTTGGTGTATTGTTTGTTGAAGATGCAGTAAGACTGGTTGCGGAGTCAGGTACAGAGGAAGAGGTGGTTGCTTCCCGAACAATTGTCACTATAGTAGATATCATAAACATCTGGCCATACATTGATCGAGAAGTAAATCCGATGAGCATTAGCCCCAGTTCCCATAGATTCAAAATTGAGTACGGTGTTTGCGTACCCATAGTTGACATCCATACTGTCTTTCACATCATCCACAAAATAGCTGTATGAGACGTTCTCAAGCAGATCTCCTTCAAAAACATATTTTACTTCTTTGGCATTCTGGAGATTTTCTCCAGTTCCATGAAAAACATTAATATGGTTTTTACTTTTTCGTGGTTCACTGAGGAGAAATAGAGCATACTCATCCTTTTGCTCTCGAAGTGTTTTTTTCTGGTACTTCTCTCTTTCTCGAAAGAATTCCTCCTTTGAATAAGTTATATTTTTTATGGCGTATTTTTGATTGTTCAAATTGACACACATATAGCATGAGTCACATCCTATACAGTCTTCAAGAAAAGAACTTTCTCGACAGTTGGTAATTTTCAGTGAAAAGTTACAATTATAACAGTTAAAGGCTGTAATGCACTCGTAGCAATTCTCACATTTTTTGACAAGAAAATTGTCTACACAATATTTTGACTGATTGACTCGGTTTCCAAAGTAGCAATTTTCACTATCGGAACTCGCAAAAACAAGATAGCAATTTTTGTTGTGAAATGCAAAGTTTGCATAGTCACTATTTTCCTGCTCTTGGACCAAAAGAGCTTGCTTTGGAATTTCACAAAAAAGTTCATAGAATTGTTCGAAACAACCCTTCGACCGGTCGAACTCTCTTCCATAGGTCGTTGCATCCCAGGCATCACTCCACCAAAAGTCATTCGAATAGACTATGAAACCGGTTCCTGGAGCAAATGTAGTAATAATTGGTCGACCCGTTACTGCACATTTCCTTTGATAGAGTTTTCTTTCGTTATGAAAAGTGAGTCGTCGTTGCTGTCGACAGTCAGGGCAGAGTGTCGGAGGAGGAATCTGATACTTCTTCCCACCAAACATTGCAGAGACTTTTTCATAGAACTCCATGTCTTTGTCGGTAATCGGAAATGCTACCGAACATTGTCTGCATTCCTTCATTTCTAGCAGATGTTCACCGGGTGGGATAGGATACATGGATCGGAAGGTTAGGACAATAACTCCTTATAGTCTATCGAAATGATTTCTCTTGTCTAGATTCTTGTTTGGAAAAATAGGGTTGCTAAGAAAGTTGTCATGCAGAATAGTTATCGAAATGCCATCTTTATCCTCTCAAGCCAGTGTGTCGTCGGAAGTGGGAGTCCATACTTCATCAAGAAATCATACTCCATCTTCACGATACGGTAGTAGTTTCCTGATTCATCTATTATCACTTTATCAAGTATAACGGGATCGATATACCATTCCTCATTCCATTCTGTTTTTTCGTCATCCTGAGGAACGAAGGATCCAGTTTTCTGATTTCCAACTTCTGGATTCTTCGCAAGCTCAGAATGACTTATGCGGTGGAATCACTGAAACTGATCAAGTTCACTACTCTTCACCACCTCCAGTCACTCCGGAATATCTACCTTGATCGGCTTATCTCGCCAGAGATATCCGGCAG
>JAYUDN010000036.1:0-8035 GCA_043739785.1 Candidatus Altimarinota bacterium | reverse complement strand
TTCTTGTTTCAGATTCGGGATTTTTTTCGATAGAGGTTTTTCGTCTCCATAGAGCCAGTATATGAGGTAAGGAATTACCGTCAACTGGGGAAGACCCTTTTTTATTACTAAAAAGGGATGAGAATTTAGGCATTCACGTGGTGATAATAGGAACTTTATTACCTTACTACGAAATAGAGCAAAGAGAAATGAAGCGGAGGAGTTCCTTTCTTTTCGAGAATTGTGAACATTCCCCAATTCACTAGAAAGTATGCTCTCTATATGAGCATAAAGAAAACCTCATACCGTAAACTGTATGAGGTTTTAAATTTCTATTCACTTTATATATATACCGGAGAAAGTTCCTACTTTCTCTGGACCATTTTATAGAATTCGAGCGTATCGCCCTCGAGTATTTGAACATCTCACTTATAGTTGATACCACACTCATTCGATGCTTCGATCTCGATGACATCGAGGACTCCACTCTTGAGGTTCATGATTTCTCCAGAACCGACTTTTTTCCCATCTCGAATCACACGTATTTTTGCTCGATTTTCCACCTTCCCCGATTCGACACCAAGCCCCACGATCATCATCGAATTATTTTTCCCAGTAAAAAATATCGCTTTTACCTTCGCAATTCCAAGGTCGACATCGTCATATCGGACATCGATCATTCCCGTGATAATTGCTTCGACCTTCTCGAGAATATGGTAGATGACTTTTTTATCGATGAACTCGATCTTCGAGTTGTTGAGCGTCTGCCGCGCACTCGTTACCAGTCCAACATTGTAGGCGATAAGAAGGGCCTGGGAAGTACCAGCCATCATCACGTCAGATTCATTGATATCTCAGGCGGCCGCATGGATAAATACGACTTGTGTTTCTGGAGTGGAGAGTTTCTGAAGCGCGGATTTGAGCGCTTCGAGAGATCCATTGGAATCACTTTTGAGAACGATCTTGAGCTGTTTGAGTGCTCCAGATTTGAGTCGAGTCATCAGCATCGAGAGCGAAGCCCCTTCGAAAGCGTGTATTGATTTTTTATTTTTCGCGAGCACAAATTCCTTCGCACGTATAGCCGCAATAATCGGTGTCGAAACGACCTGGAGGATATCTCCCCCCTGCACCACTTCTGAAAGACCGGTAATCTGTACAGGCACTCCTGGACCAGCCTCATCTGTATTTTTTCATTTATAATCCTTGAGCGTTCGGACCTTTCAGAAGGCTCCTCCACAGACAATATTTTCTCACTTTCGAAGGGTTCCTGTATTGATGAGTATGGTCGCTACCGACCCAAGTTTCTGATCCAGATGAGCCTCGATCACCGTAGCAATCGCAAGTCGATCTGGGTTCGCCTTGAGTTCCATCATTTCTGACTGGAGGATAATCATCTCGAGAAGCGTATCCATCCCAAGACCAGTATGTGCCGAAACGGGAACGAGCATGACGGTTCCTCCCCATTCCTCTGGTTGGAGTCCATGTTCTGCCATCTGCCCTCGTATGAGGTCAAGATTGGCTCCTGGTTTATCCATCTTATTCGCGGCGACGATCATCGGAACTCCGGCTTCTTTTGCATGGTTGATCGACTCTATCGTCTGAGGCTTCATCCCTTCATCGGCCGCGATAACGATGACCGCTATATCCGTAAGCTTAGCTCCACGGGCTCGCATAATCGTAAAGGCTTCATGCCCTGGAGTATCGAGGAACGTAATCTTTTTGCCATTTTTTTCGACTTGATAGGCTCCGATTTTCTGAGTAATACCTCCGGCTTCTCCCGAAACCACAGATGATTTTCGGATAAAATCGAGGATCGAGGTTTTTCCGTGATCGACGTGACCCATAATAGAAATAATCGGACTACGAGGAAGGAGTACCGATGGATCATCCTCTTTGATAAGATCCTCGATATTCCCATCGAGAAGGTCAGCTACAGAAACATCTTCAGAGATTTCCTTTGTGATCGTGATACCGAAACTCTCTCCAATAAGAAAACACGTATCGTAGTCAACTTGAGCATTCAGAGATACGAGCATACCATTCTTCATCATTTCTGCTAGGATCTTCGGGATTGCGACTCCTATCTTATCTGAGAATTCCTTCACGGAGATAAAATCTGGAATTGCTACTTCTTGTCCGGTTCGATCGACAAGAATCTGTTTGATATCATCGATAGATTTTTGTTGTTTTTTCGATATCTTGTGTCATCGACGAAATGATCCATCATCCGTGGAGCCTCAGATAGTTTTCACTCATTTTTTCCCTCCATCTGCAGTATAGTCTTTGGTATTTCTATCTTTCTTTGATTTCTTCGCGGTTCCATCCTTTGTCGGGGTCGCGAAGGCTATCGTCCTCTGAAACATCGGTTTGACATCATCTCGAATTCGTCACTCTTTCGCTGGGGCTCTAGTGGAAGAAGATACACTCGATTGGTTCGGATTCGAAGTAGGTTGTGGTCGGTGGAGCGGATTATTGAAACGTGATTGGTTCGGTCTTCGAGGCACCTCATCAGGAAGTTTCATAACGGGACGGTTTTCGAGAACCTTGACTCCGGAATCTATTTTTTTGAAGGAAATACTCGGCTTTTTTGTTTCTTCTTTTTTTTCTCATTCTCATCCATTTTTTCACAGAGCGGTACGCATGAGTCCATCCCCAGCATGCTCTCGTTCGAGAAGTCGGGCGGTTGATTTGACCTCAGGAGTTATTTCTGTAATTTGGGTTCATTCTTCAATATCCACTTTTTTCTTTATCTTCAGTTTGAGTGGTTTTTTATCACCAGCATCCTGAGTGGTATCTGATGAAACAACCTGTGCATAGTAATCGTCTTGTGTGGAAGTAGTAGCTGGGGACATCGAGAAATTTGGCTAATAGATACGAGCTTATCTCAGAACTTCTCTCATAAGCAAGAAGGGCTGAAAAATCTCAAAAGAGAGTCCGGAAGGACTCACACGATGAAGATACTATGAAAAAAATGGGAAATGTCAAAAGACAATGTGAGTGATGCAAATAACAATAATAAAAAACTTATTGATGAATTTTCATTATTGTAAATATAAAATCGGTGACTCTCTCGATAAAATCTTTCCTTTTGGAAAAAAATCCCTAGAATCAAGCTATTATTTTTAATAAAAGACTTATGAAACAAAGTATTCGAGGGTTTACGCTCGTCGAGCTCATGATAGTTATTGCTATTATCGGAATCCTTGCTGCGGCTCTCTTCCCAATGATGACTGGCTATATGGCTCGATCCCGTGATACCGCTCGAATTGCGGCTTTATGACAATTATCTCTTGCGATTACTACTTACTTTACTGACAAAAATACCTATCCGAGTCCTCTCGCTTCTGCACCACTTTGTACGAATCTTAACTGATTTTCTACCTATATGGCAAACCTACCAAAAGACCCAAGTGATGTAACAACTCCGCCATGTTCTGGAGGATTGACGGCGAGTGGCTACTATGCGTATACTACTGGCTCAAACCTTACTGGGACGGGTACATCTTTTGCTCTTGCGGCCCTCATGGAGATAGAAGGAAATGTTAATCTTACTGGTGCTATTATTTCAAACTTTACTGGATCAACTTTTTTGAAATACGTTTCTGCTAATAAAATGTGATCAAGTAATACTGGTTTCTATGTTATAGCAAGATAGCTTTCTACTTATGAACAAAAAAAATCCTCAATTCATTTGAGGATTTTTTTATATAAAGAGAAGAAATTCTTATTTGGCACGTTCGAGATATTCTCCAGTTTCTGTATTGAGATTGATTTTTTCTCCTTCTTCGACAAAACCAGGAACTCGAATCTCAAGACCTGTCTCAAGAGTGACGAGTTTATCCGTTTTCCCATCAGCAGTATTTCCCTTCACAGCCGGTTCTGCCTCAGTGACAAGAAGCGTAACCTTGAGTGGGAGGGTGATCCCGATAAACCTTCCCTCAAAACTCTGCAAATCCACCATTAGACCTTCAGTAAGATAGTACCGCATATCTCCGATATCTTCCTCAGAGAGCTCAACCGTTTCGTAGGAATCTTGATTCATAAATGCATAAGTGCCCCCAGCTTCATAGAGAAACTCTGCCTTTGAACGATCCAGGGTGACATCTTCGAGCTTTTCTTCACTATCCATTACTCGATCCGAAGTATTCCCCTGTATGAGATTTTTGAGTCTCATGGCGACGTTGGTTGCTCATCGACCTCCTCGTTTCATCTCATGTTTGACGACGATAAAAAGTTCTCCATCGACCCGGAGAACCGTCCCAGAACGGGCTTGTAGAGCGGTTTTCATAAAGTATAGAATATAAAATAGTGGGCCCACTATATAGAGAATTTCTAAAAAAGCAAAATAGGTTCTTCTAAATTTGCATTTTCCCCTCTTTTTTCTATAATCGCGTTCGTCTGCAAAGCGGACAAAATGCACAGATTATAGTGCACAATACAAAATGGACATCATCCCGTGTACTGTCAAATGTCTACTGTTATCTTTTCTTGGTGGGTTACTCAAGTGGCTGAAGAGGCGGGTTTGCTAAACCTGTAGGGTGCCGCAAGGTGCCGCGAGGGTTCGAATCCCTCATCCACCGCCATGTTAGATTTCAGTTAAGTTTGTGTGGGATGAGAATCTGAGTCCCGAGAAGTGACCTGAGTCACTTCGAAGACGAAGAGAGGCGGGTCGCGGCCGTAGGAGCGATCGAATCCCTCATCCACCGCCATTAGTTAGAATATTGGAGTGTTGGATTATTAGATTTTCATAGTCTAAAAATCTAAAAAACTAATAGTCTAAAAATCTATTTCGGGCCTATAGCTCAGTGGTTAGAGCAGTCGGCTCATAACCGATTGGTCCCTGGTTCAATCCCAGGTGGGCCCACCACTCGATTTTTAAAAAGACAAGAACTCGCTTCTGGTCTTTTTATTTTTATGTTTTCTAAAAAACTTTTGATTTTATTTCGTCTTTTCCTATAGTAAAGAAGCATTTACTTTTATAATATTTTTCTTATGCGTCTTCTTATCACCGTGGTAGCGGCTCTGACCATACTTGCTTCATGTAGTTCTACGACTCCTGTTACTCCGAGTCCAGTGACTCCAATGCCAACTCCAGTAGCTGATACTGGTTCTCCTATGCCTGTAGAGACAACCCCTCCAATGCCAACTATAGATTCTGGGGTTGCTCCTGCACCAGCTCCTGCACCAGCTCCTGCTCCTGTTATGGAAGGTTCTGCTACAGGAACAGCACCAGCTCCTGCTCCTGCTCCTGCTCCTGCTCCAGCTCCTGCACCAGTAATGATGGAAGCTTCAGGTGCTGCAAAAAGTAATACAAAATCTTCTGTTGCTCCTGCTCCAGCTCCAGCTCCAGCTCCAGCTCCTGGACGATAGTCTTATAGGAAAATTTACAACAAAATACCGTGATCAAATCACGGTATTTATTTTTTTACTTCTTCGTAAGTACTCTTTGCAACTCCTCGAATTGTTCAATCTGTCGATCGAGGCGGGTTTTCTGAAGCTCTATAACAGCATCGTAACTCGGCGCTCAAGAGATTTCATGAAGAGATTCTTTCGCTCAAGATATGCCTAATGTCTCTTGAAGTATTTGTGTCTGGAGTTCGGCTTTTGCTGACATATGAGCCTTATAACAGCTTTTCACATACCTCAGCAGGAGTGCATTCACGTCTCTCTCTCGATAAAAGAAATGAATAATCCTCGTAAATCCTGATTTTTGTATGGTATAGAGTTTTTCTAATGTATTTTGTATCTGAAGAGATCTCTCCAGTATCTCAGAAATATTGGTTAGTATTTCTGTATTGAGTACTTTCAGTGATTTCTCGATTTCCATAACCATAGATTCTGTCTGTCACCAATGACTCGCATGCCATACGAGTCAGACTATCGTCAAAAATCCTCAATAAACAATAGCAAGTTCACTCTGATCGAGAAGATACATGATTCATGTTGGGCAAAATATCCAGATGATTACATTTATAGTCGAGTAAGTAGTGTAGTAAGATGATAATGACCTCCCTGGTGTAGTATTTTTTCATTCATTGTTTTGCTTATTTTCTTTGATCATTTCCAAACTACTAAAATCAACCCAGTATATTTTTTTTGTATATTCGCGTTATGGTAGACTTTCACTTTTGCTCAAATAGGATATTCCTCATCAGCGTATTGGCTTTTCCAAATTTTTTTCGACAAGCTATCTTCACATGTATAAATATACCTTATGTAATCGCTTTCATTTCCGCCATAATAGTATATATCTCTATCAATGATAGTAGCTACTGTGAAGCACTTATTTCTGATAAGGAGCTCGATTATCTGAAACGCTCTCTTTTTTCTTATCACAAGCAATATTCAGAATAAGATAGAAATAAAACAACCTACATATAAAAATTGAATTGGAACCCCTCCGATTTCATTATGAGATATGGCTGCAATACATAAAATAAATGCGGGTATAAAATATGGTAGATAACTATCGGCTTTATGCATTGTAGTGTTGATAAATAGGGAGTTAAAGTAAATATTGTATTTATTGGTTTCGACGGTTGAAGTTTCCAAAATCTACACCTTCACGAGCACTCGCCGTAACTCCTCAAATTGCTCAATCTGTCGATCGAGACGAGCTTTCTGAAGTTCAGAAACTTGGTTCAGCTCAGTGGTTCATTGAATATTTGCTTCGATCTCGGACTTTGCTCACTCTAGATTTTTTTGTTGTTCTGTAAGTCGAATCTGGAGATCAAATCAAAGATTTAGTAAAGTTTTAAGAACAGTATTTCCAATATCTTGAGTAAACGTATGTATCATTACTATTACTTTTGGATATTTTTTTGTAAGTTTGCCTGATAATATAAGTATTTCTTGAAGTGTAGAGTGAATTTTTTCTACACTCACCAAAATCTGAGTAATATTTTGTATATCATTCAACTCTTCTTGATACATCATAAAAAGAGTGACTGCTTCTCAGAGAAACTTTTCTAACCTTCTTCTTTGAAAGTTTATCCTATAAAGCACGAGCCAGATAAGGCAAATAGGAACAACAAAAGATATAAAGATAAAAACTGTATTTTGGAGTACGATACTACCACTTTGGTTTAGTACTTTTATAAAGATTAAGGCGAGGTATACAAAAAGAGAGATGAGAAAAAATCCTCCTATTCATAAAAAAAAGTAAAGTCATTTTTCTTTCCTTTGTGCATCTGCATTGAGCTCATAAAGAACCGAGACGAGTTGTGAGTAGTAAATATTATTCACTTTATTTATAGTTTATAGTTTTATGAGCACTCTCCGTAACTCCTCGAATTGCTCAATCTGTCGATCCAGTCGAGCCTTTTGGAGTTCTGAAACTTGGTTCAATTCAGTGGTTCATTGGATATTTTTCTCGACTTCACCTTTTGTTGATTCTAGGGATTTTTGTTCTTCAAAAAGGATGGAACTGAGCTCTGATTTTAGACTGAGTAAAGAAGATACCATATAGTCTAATTGATTTTTGAAAAAATCAGAAAGCTGAAGAAAGTTTTCTTCAGTAATACATATTTCTAATATATTTTTCAAAAAGACATACCTGGAAAACATATTTTTTATCGTGTTTGTCTGATCAAGTATAGTAGAAATACTAGGTGAACTGTATTTTAATGCTGAAAAATTGTCCACTTGCTTCTGAAATCTATAAATATATCTATCTCAGATAATCTGAAGATAAAACAAAATCATAAAACAAACTATGAAGAACAAGCTGCCTATTCAAAGTAATGAGCCCCCCTCCTTAAAAACAAAATCAGAATAATAAGTGAGAACAGGAATTGATCCTAAAAAAAATTCGATAAGATTAACAAAAATTCCTCAAATAAAAAATATTACGCACATTCCTAGTCCGAAAACTCAAAATTTCCAAAATGCCTTTTTCAAGACAATATTTTGTTCTACTATGTTCAACGGTCCGGTGTATCCTGGCATACGTATTAAAATAGGGTCTTCCCCAGTTGACGGTAATTCCTTACCTCATATACTGGCTCTATGGAGACGAAAAACCTCTATCGAAAAAAATCCCGAATCTGAAACAAGA
>JAYUDN010000035.1:0-3037 GCA_043739785.1 Candidatus Altimarinota bacterium | reverse complement strand
CTTTATTATCTTTTTAAGCTCATAGACTGATATTTTGCTGTATGGAATCATAAGAAGAGAGTATAGGTATTTCTCTCTTCTGGTCTAGAGCCTTTAGATATAAGATAAAAACGAAAAGATAAAAGTTGAAAGTGAATTGATTATGTTCGCCATTCAGACCCTCTGTACTCTTTTCTTCTCTTGAGTTGCTCGATTAAAGGTTTCATTTCTCTATAAAAAAGATCGAACAATACTCTGGGGTTATCGTGATGATTCCAGAGGTAATCAAACATTTCTATAAATTTCGGATGAGGTTCTCTCTTTAGATCATCTAGTATACTAGAATAATCTGGTTGTTTTTTTACTTAAATCTCTAGCGTATGAAACATCTATACAGTGTTGCCAGAAGGGTATATTTCCCCCAGTCTCTAGATATTGTTTATATGACAAAATGGTTTCCCTATATGTTCACGGAACCCAAATTCATGCTAAAATTTCTTCTTCTACTGTTTCTCTTGTCTCATTTCATCAAGTATACTCTACTCTAAATATTGCTGGGACATATCTCTGCGGATCTTTTGCTTGATTTTCAGGATCTTTCATGTATCTACATACGCAATGTATCGCATCATGGATTGGAAGAAATCATCCAATATTTGAAAGGAACCTTCTATCACTTAATTCCTTTCATATGGACGTGGATGTATTTGATTCGTCACGAAACTGCCTGAGTCAGTTTATAGCCCTCTTCATCATATAACTCAGTACGATGTATACATCTTCTTGTTCTTTTCGAGTTACTAATTTTAAGTTTTTAATATCAAAATATCTTGTAAGAACATCATGAATTGGTCTAGTTAAGCATGGATAATATACACTTCTCCATTCTTTAACACTTGGTCTTAATGAAGTTGATACAAGAGCGTTAACTTTTTTAGTTATAGCTTGAGTATTTTCCCTATAAAATCATGGATGAGTATCTTTAGGTCTTTTTGTAACCTCAGTTCCTCTATTTAAACTCATATTTACTCTATCACCTTAAATAACTCCTCCAGTGTGGTTTTTCCACGCATTGCCTTCATAATCCCATCTTCACGCATGAGTATGAGGCCGTTCTTGCGAGAGGCTTCGAGGATGTCATTTGGACTCGCACCGTCTCGTACCATCCTGCGGATATCTTCGGAAAAAGAGAGGACTTCGTAGATACCGATGCGTCCTTTGTAGCCGGTCATTCCACACTCGAGACAGCCATTGGCTCTGAAGAGCTTGTGGCGTTCCTTGCGAGTGACGAAGCCCGCGAGACCGATATCTTTGAGCATATATTTGATGATATCCATTTCACCTGAGTCAGCCTCATACTCTGTCATACAGTGAGGGCAGAGCTTCCTGACGAGGCGTTGCGCGATGATGATATCGATACCAGACGCGAGGATATAGTTCGGAATTCCCATATTCATGAGTCGTTCGATGGTCTCACTCGAGCTCTTCGTATGGAGGGTCGAGAGGACGAGGTGACCCGTCATCGCCGCCTGCATCGCGATCGTTCCCGACTCGAGATCTCGGATTTCCCCGATCATGATGATGTCTGGATCCTGACGCAGGAGGGCCTTGAGTCCGGTCGCGTAGGTATAGTTTTTGAGTTCATTGACCTCACTCTGGACGATGCCCGGGATTTCGTATTCGACGGGATCTTCGAGGGTGATGATTTTTTTCTCTGGAGTATTGAGCGTCTGGAGGAGGGAATAGAGGGTTGTTGTCTTACCGCTTCCGGTTGGCCCCGTGACAAGGATGGTTCCATTTTTTTTCTTCACACTCTGATCGAGCTGACGCTTCGACGTCCAGATAAATCCGAGCTCGATGAGACCTGGGATAGACTTGGTCGAGTCAAGGATTCGGCAGACCGCATTTTCCCCATACTTCACGGGGAGGGTCGAGATACGTACATCGATATTTCATTTGTCCCCCGTGATTCGATACTTTCCATCCTGAGGGATATCCGTGATATTGAGCTTGAGATCTGACTTGTACTTGAGTCGTTCGAGCATGAGCTTGTATTCACGAGGCTCAAGGGTCATAACCACCGAGAGTTCTCCATCGATACGAAGGCGGACGGCGATATCTTTTTCCCCCGTATCATAGTGGATATCAGAGGAGCCGATCGCAAGAGCCCCTCGAGTCATGAGTGCGAGAGCTCCTTCACTATCTTGACGGAGAAGACTCTCATGGATAGCAGCTGCAAGCTTGATAAAGTCTTCCTCATGGGAAATATGCCCGCTCTTATGCTTCGTCGAGAGGATGACACTGTGGAGGTCCTCTTCGTCCTTTATCGTTCAGAGGACAATCTCCTTTTCCTCTTCACTACTCATGGTACTGAGGGGATCGTTCACTGATGTTTGTACTTTCATTTCTGGCATAGTACGAGTATAGCAGAAATATTCTTTTTTTGCAAATGGGAGAAGTGGTAGAAACGATAGAGAGGTTGGAAGGGCAGAAGAGTAGAAAGGTAGAAGAGTAGAAATGGTTGAGACGATGGAAAACTGGAAGGGTAGAAGTAATGGGAAAAAGTTTGGCGGTTGAGCTGGTATGCCGTTATACTGGGAGGTGGAGGGTTAGTTTTGTCATTCCCGTGAATATGGGAATCCAGTAAACAAAAATAGGGAGATTCCGGGTCAAGCCCGGAATGACAGAAACGGTTGAAGGGTAGAAATGGTAGAATAGTAGAAAAGTCAGGTATTGGTAGGAGCTGGTAGACGAGAGATATAAGAGTAGATATGATTAGAAATATAGAGTCCGTACTATCATTCCGACTGAAATGAAGTGAAACGGAATGAAATGGAGGAATCCTATTCTAACATACAATATTTGTACTTGAACCAAAGGGATCCCTCGAGTGCCTCGTGATGACAGCCATTGAATCTAATCAAAAAATAACTTGCTATCGTTTCAGAGTTGCTTAGAATTTATCACCTTCCACCTTCCACCTTCCACCTTCCACCTTCCACCTTCCACCTTCCACCTTCCACCTTCCACCTTCCACCTTCCACCTTCCACCTTCCAC
>JAYUDN010000034.1:0-24337 GCA_043739785.1 Candidatus Altimarinota bacterium | reverse complement strand
GTCTACTACACTTTGGTCTGTTTTGGGAGGTATGACCAGCTCACTTATTTATATTTATGGTTTATGGTACTTCCTTTTTGGAGGTACGATTTGCATAGTGCGAACTTTGGGAATCTAGTGTATCATAGTTTCCTAAGCCTATTGGTATTTGTGGGTTCATCGGACAGGGGCATATACATTGCTGCGGTTGCTTCTGTCAAGATGAGGATGTTGGGTGAAGTCCAGCGTGTTATGGAGTAGACATATATATTAAATCACATTAATATTATTTTGTCAAATATAATGACCTCTTTTGTTTGCATTTCACCATAAATAGGTATTATATAGTGGACAAGAAGAATTTTATACTTTCTATTCACCCATTCTATGCGTTTCGAACGAGTCCATATCGCCCTCCTTTCCGTTATGAGTATATTTACTGGGGTAATCGCTCCTACTATACTCATCGATAATCGCCCAATCCCGCTCCCGATGACCAATGCTCGAGAACTCAGTGTGATTATCCTATTTGCCCTCGCGATGATGTTCTACCTCGCGATGGAGCGCCGATGGAAACTCTATCACTTCGTATCAGCGGTTGTCACTATACTTATCGGATGGATTGCGGTAGAGTACGCGCTCGGAAATATGAGCGATATCCGTAGTGGAGGATTGGCGACAGGCCTCGGATGGGGATGGATGTTTCTCGGGGTGGGGGTTCTCGGATTTTTCCTCCAGGGAAGAGAGTCGTTCCGTTCTCTAGAGAGAGATAAGGGAAGTATATTTGATCATATTATTGCCGTTATCGGATCGCTCATCCTCCTCGGACTGAGTGGGATCATCATTTTTATATCACTCTACGGAGAATCCCACAAGAGTGAAACATCAGTACTCAGTATGTATTATGGAAGTGGCGGTATCGTGACGGAAAGTGGATTGAGTCTTTCCCCCGCGTACAAATCTGCACCGGAATATCTCAAATATGACCGAAAGTCTGATATTCTGAGTTTTGTCATCGAGAGTCAGAGTGGAAAGGTCCTCGAACACTCGAGTGGTGATTTTTCACTCGCTTCCTACGATACTATCCACCCTGTATACATAAATTATGGTGAAAATATCGCCATTGCGAAAAAGAGCGATAGGCTCTTTCTTGTCTCTGGGAAGCAAGAATACCCGATCTCACGAGCCCTCTACGCTGAAAACTCAGTACTTACGAAAAGCGCTTCTGGATGGCAACTCTCATGAGAAAACGGAAGCCGTAATCTCGAGTGAAGTGGTGATATAGTTGATTTCGAATCTACCCCATCAGGTGACACACTCGCCTGGAGTACCTTCGAAATGGGTACGAGTACCGTATGGAAAAACGGCGAACCGGTTTTCACATTTTCTGGTCGCATCGAGAACATGACCCTTTCGAAAAATGGATATGACGTCATGATCCTCGCAAAAATATGAGAAAAATACGTCATATATAAAAATAATACGGCTCTTATTTCTAATCTGACTTCCAACTCGAAAGACTCCTACCACTCGAATGGTTCATATTTCATCTTTACAGAGAAAGTGGGAAACACGCTAAAAATCAATATCAACGGAGAATTCTTACCGCGTAATTTCGAAGAAGTTCGGGATATTTTTCTCGAGAAAAATGGTGGATCATATGCCTACTTTGCTCGCCCCGTTGGTGAGAGCAAATGGTGCCTCTTCACTCGATACAAAGGAAATATCTGTGGGCTCTCAGGGTATATGAATCCCGGTATCGGAGCCGATGGAGGATCGATCTACTTCGCCGGGCTCAAGAATAATATCTGGTCGATCTATAGGAATACGGAAGTATTGGTGGAAAATACGGGGTACGACAATACGAAAATTTCAAAGGACTACTTCTTCGCTGATGCCACCAATCCGAAGAAATATATCTTCTATCGATACGATATCGCCTCGGATACCTACAGTATCATCAAAAATGGCAAACTCATCGATGTAAAATGGGAGGATGTCGGACTCGAGGTTTCATTCGGGTATGACGATACCGTGATAACCAGTGTGAAACGTGATGGGAAATGGTATATAGTGGAATTGTAGTGCTCCTCTTATTTACATCTTATCCGTCTATTAAAAATAGAGTTGTGGTTTTTTCACTTCGATAATTTTGAGGTAAAAACAATACGAGAGGATTACTGAATCTGGATATGCTTAGGGAACTCTCCTTCTTTTGTAATGAATGTTTTTAGCTGAGTTTTGCAACTCGAAGGTGTAGTCATTTCCTCAGGAACACACGTCTGAAAAATAAACCTTTTCCTATCAGCTGACCACATGCTTTTTACAATATTTCACTCAAGGACTGTTTTTCAAGTTCTTGTATCAAGCATTATCCACGACCATCATTCATATCTTCCGACAATCATCTCTAGATAGTATCCGGAAGGTGATAGCTTGAGTAGTTCATAATCGTAAAATCACTTGTATCCAGTCATCCAATCATTACTAGTTTTTAGCTTGATCGCATCACCTCTATCCTTTTTTATAATTCTTGACCATGGACCGAGTATGGTTTTAATTTTATTTCAAAGCTTTAAAGTTATCTTATCAGTCAGATTTTTTTCATCTCGAGTATATACCGCAGACATATTACCTTGTACTATTTTCGATTCCAAAAAAATTAAACCCCCACTTTTATTGTCATATTTTGCTGAAGACTCTGGTTGTGTATATTCTGAGAATTCTTTAATAATCTGCTTATTGGTTGAATTGGATGTCCATGCATAGAGTGATAATGGAAAAAATAGAATAGCAATTAAAGTAAATTTAGAGTGCATATATATTCAAAGTTTTTGAGTTAAAATATATTTTTCACCTATGCCCCGAATTTAAAAAGCATCACATCCCCATCCTGGACGATATATTCCTTCCCTTCCATACGAACCTTTCCCTTTTCTCTCGCGCCGCTCCACCCGCCTCATTCGACAAGATCCTTCCAGTTCACGGTATCCGCTTTGATGAATTTCTTCTGAAAGTCCGTATGGATCACTCCGGCGGCTTCTGGTGCGGTCCATCCTTTGTGGATGGTCCAGGCTCGGACTTCGATCTCCCCAGCCGTGAAGTAGTACTGGAGACCGAGAAGGTCATAGCAGGTTTTGATAATCACATCCATCGGATTGAAATCAATCCCCATATCCGCGAGAAAAATCTTCTTCTCCTCTTCCGAGAACTCGAGCATATCCATCTCGATCTTCGCCGAAACTGGAAGGACGGGGATTTTTGTATCGGTAATCCCAGTGATTTCCCTCAGAGTAGATTCTGGAGTATTGACCTTGCCTTCATCGACATTGACCGCGTAGATAAATGGCTTCGCAGTAAGGAGATGGAGGTCGGCAATCGAGAGTTTCTCTTCGTCGGTCATCTCCATGAGAGAAGCGATATTACCACTTTCGAGGTGGGTTTTGAGTCGAGTGAATACGGCTTCATTGGCTTTTGCTTCTTTGTCTCCGGATCGTACTTTTTTCATATTGTCCGCGATTCGCTTATCGAGGGTCTCGAGATCCGCGATAATAAGCTCAGCATTGATGACTTCGATATCCCGCTTCGGATTGACCGAACCATTGACGTGGTGTACATTGGTATCATCGAAGTGGCGTACGACCTGAAGGACCGCATCGACATTGCGGATATGAGAGAGGAATTTATTCCCGAGTCATTCTCATTTTGAAGCTCCTTCGACCAGCCCAGCAATATCGACGAATTCGACATGCGCGGGGATGATTTTGGCTCCATTGACGACGACTCGGATTTGCTCGAGTCGGTCATCGTTCACATTTACGATCCCCGTATTGGGCTCGATCGTACAAAATGGGAAATTGGCTGCTTCGGCTGCATACGATTTCGTAAGCGCATTGAACAGGGTTGACTTCCCGACATTCGGGAGTCCGACGATACCGACTTGCATTAGTATTGGGTTTTTATGGTATTAAAATTGGGTCGTGGGGTAGAATCCCCCTTGAGGATATGGTACGCTCAGAAAATGGTAATACAAAGGATGAGCACGAGATAAAATCGTGTCACGGGACGAAGGTAGCGACTATACTGCATGAATCACTTCAAGTGAACGAGGACAACTGCCAGATAGGCAGACAGTCCGATAATCACAAAAAGGTAAATACCAAGTATAAGAAATTTCATAAACTTTCAAAAGAAAAATAGTACAAAGTCGAGTCCTACCGCTGACGCGAGAGGATTCCAGACAAAGCATGAGAGGGATTATGAATCCTCTTTGCTTGAAATTTCCCAGAACACTATACTGTTATATAGTATATATTTCCGAGAAAATGCAACCCTAACTTCGGGAAAGAAACTCCGGGATAGAAGCCGCGGCTTCGTAACCCGATTCGACAAGGGCTTCAACTTGAGTAAAGTCATAGTAATCGATCTCATTCCGACCTGGCTTGACGAGGAGTATATTTTTCCTTGAAGCAAGGGAGTATTGTTCATTTTGTGCGAGAGAAATCGCAATAGTATTTCGAAGGATACTATAACCGTTCACGATCATCGAAGAAGCGAAAAGCTTCGAGAAAAAGTCTTCACTTTTTTTCTTCTTCTCGAGCTTGATCTGGACCGAAACGGCAATAATCGCAATTTCTGGAAGCACGCTAATCGGCAGGTTCTCGGTCAATCCTCCGTCTACGAGATTCATAGTGTCGTAACGATGAGGAGAAAATATACCAGGAATACTGATGGTTGCCCGGAGCGCATCGATGAGTTTTCCCTCACGGAAGATAATCTTCTCCCCAGTATCGATATCCGTCGCAATCATCGTCAGCGGGATTTTGGCATCTTCGAATCTACTATTTCCGATACATTCTTCGAGGAAGGCAATTATTTTTTCTCATTTTACAAATCCATGGATAAAGTCGAGATCGACGAGCTTCAGTATCTTGATACTTTTTGCTATTTCGGTCATCCGAGTGCTCGAAAAACCCAGGGCATAAAAAGTAGCAATGACCGCACCCATGCTCGTTCCTGATACGGATTCAGGCTGAACTCCAAGCTCCTCAAGTCGTCGAATGACACCGATGTGAGCGAGTTCTCTCGCGGCTCCGCCACCGAGAGCGAGGGAAAATGGTTGATATTTTTGCATAGTAAACACTCAATATTATTCACACAAGAATACCACAATGTGCTGAGAAAACAAAGATTTCTTCAAAATCTCGATGATTAGGCTCGTAAAATAGTTGAAGTTCTGTATACTGGCACTAGCTACTGTAGTATGCTGAGTAAAGTGAATCTTCTGCCTCATCCCATTTCACTTCATACTAGTCGGTACGAAACCGTTCCATCGTTTCTAGCTCTCTCTTGCTGTCATACCGATCCCGAGGACTTGGGAGAGTTATCCCTTTGGCTCTGAAGCAATTATTCTCAAAGAAAAAGGGATTCCTCCGCTCCGGTCGGAATGACATCCCTAAACTACTAACCAGCATCCAGGGAACCATCCACCCCGTCCCTAGTAACTCGGGACACCCCTCAAGAGGGGAATGAAGAACTCAAACCAGCTAACCAGCTCACCAGCAACCCTAAACTGCCAACTCTAAACTGCTAACCAGCCATCCAGCATACCAGCTCCCTATCTTTCCCTCGTCTCTACCGTCTTTACCCTTCTCCCTTTCTACCGTCCATAGACTTTGCCTTTTCAGTCTACCACAATCTACCTACTATAAGCTATAATCTATCTCCTTATCTCTTTATGAACCACCTCAATATAGACATCCAATCTTATGAAATCCATGGAGAAACTATCCTCGGGAAAATCCAAATGATCGTCAACACGAATGAACGAATCGCGCTCGTCGGAGGCAATGGAGCGGGAAAAACGACCTTTCTCAAAATCGTCTCAGGTGAAATCGCTGAGTATACAGGATCCATCGAGAATGTAGGAGGGATTTCTCTCGGATACCTCGAGCAGATCCACTTTATGGATGAGACCAAAACGGTACGAGAAGACCTCCGGGATGCGTTTATAGAAATCCGAACGACCGAAAAAATAATCGAGCAAGAAGAACTTCGAATGAGTGAAACCGGTGAGTTCGAAGCCTATACGGAAGCACTTGAACGATTCAAGCTCCTCGGAGGATACACCTATGAGAACGAGATCGAACGGGTCGCTCGGGGTATTGGCATCTTTCCCCTTCTCGAAAAGCGACTCTCCGAAGTCTCCGGTGGAGAACGTACGAAGATCGCCCTCGCGAGAATACTCCTCTCTCGACCAGACTTCCTCCTCCTCGATGAACCCACCAATTTTATCGACCTCGCAAGTGTCGAATGGCTCGAAAAATACCTCATGACGACCTGGAAGGGAGGATACATTATCATTTCGCATGATCGCGCTTTTCTCGATGAAACCTGTACGACGACGATCGAGATGCTCGGACCATCTGGAATCACCACCTATCATGGAAACTACTCGGAAAGTGTCGAGGAAAAGAAAAAAATATATGAGATTTCTCTCAAGAAATATGAAGCGCAGTGAACGATGATGGAGAGTGAGAAAGCCCTCATCAACCGATTCCGAGCCTGATCTCGTGCCGGTTTTGCAAAGAGTCGAGAGCGCCAACTGGAAAAAATAGAAGTCATCCAGAAGCCAACATGAGTCTCTATCATGAAGTTCTTCTTCGAGTATGGCGATGATCCTGGAGAATCTATCATCACCTGTGAAGATCTCTTTATCGGAAGGACGGAACCCCTCTTTTATATCCGAGAAGTGGAGCTCCATCGAGGCGAACGAGTCGGTATTATCGGAGAAAATGGTGCGGGAAAAAGTACCTTTCTTAAGACGATTCTCAAGAAGCTACCAGTGCTCGAAGGGACTCTCAAATATGGCAAATGAATCGAGTGGCTCTACTACTCGCAACTCCATGAAGAACTCCTTCTGGAGAAAAATATTTTTGAAAACTTTCATCACCATGGACTTCCGTATACCAGAGAACGTATAGCAAGTATTATCGGGCACTATGGTTTCGCTTACTCAGATCTCGATACTCCTATGATGAAACTTTCCGGTGGAGAGCGATCGAAAATCCTTTTTGCGATGCTTGGACAAAAGTCATCGAACTGGCTCATCCTCGATGAACCAACCAACCATCTCGACTATGATACCAGAGAAGCTCTGGAACTCGCCATCCGTAACTATGAATGAACTGTGCTTTTTATCTCTCATGATCGATATTTTATCAATAAAATCGCGAGTAAAATCTGGTCCATCGATAAAGGTGAACTTACTGTTTCGTACGGAAACTATGAAGACTACCAGTACAAAAAAGAGCGCGGAATCGATCTCGATATGTCCCTCTTTGATGATACGGGGGAGATGGATATCGTCCTCGAGGAAAAGCTCGGTCGAGATGAAGCTCGTCGTATCAAGGAAAAATTCGCCAGGAGAAAAAGGGGAAGATAGGGTATTGAGAAAAGTTCGAGTTTATTTTCCCTCAGAAACTTCAGAGTTTATCATTTTCGAGCCGGCAAGAATATGTAAAAGTTATTTGAAATTTTGTATTGAAAAAACTCAGAAATTTTGGATAATATTCTAGATTTCATATGAGTTTTCTGAATCTACATTCATCATTATTGATTATTCACTTTTAACTCTTCTTGTACCCAATACCCCCACGAGAACATCTCGTAGAGAATAGAAACTGTAAGAAATGTGGTTCTATTTTCCCAATCACTGATAAAGATATGGAGTTTTATGAGAAAGTGTCTCCAGTTATTAGAGATAAGAAATACCTCATCCCTCCTCCGAAGCTTTGTCCTGACTGCAGAAAGCAACGTCGTCTGGCATTTCGCAATGAGAGGAAACTGTACAAGAGAAAGTGTGATGCCACAGGAAAAGAGATAATCTCCATCTACTCACCAGATAAACCCTATACCATCTATCACCAAGACTATTGGTGGAGTGATAAGTGGGATCCGATGAAGTATGGAAGGGAGTTTGATTTCTCTCGGTCGGCATTTGAGCAGTTTGGGGAACTCATGAGCGAGGTGCCAAGACCTTCCCTTCTCAATGCCTCATGTGAAAACAGCGAATATACAAATTACTCGAGTTATCTAAAAGATTCATACTTAGTTTTTGATGCCACCCAGTCCGATGCTGTCCTTTTCTGAAGTAATCTTGAATTTGTACAAAACTCAGCAGATATGAGTGACTCAAAGTATTGTGAGAATTGTTATAACCTCCTCGATTGCGGGAATTGCAATAATGTGTGGCATGGATGGGGATGCAACTGGTCTCATGACTGTCGTTATGTAGAAGACCTAGAAAATGCACATCACTGCTTTCTTTCCTATACGATTTACAATAAATCATATATTTTCGAAAATATTCAATGCACTCAAGAAGCATACGAAGAGAAGGTACAAGCTTTTTACGCGCTTTCATGAGAGAAACAACGAGAGAAGGTACAATCCTGGACTCAAGAGTATAGAAAAACCAAAGTGTATCCATACCACCTTTCGGTACGATTCGAAAACTCCACTGGATATGGGTTTCTCAATGTAAAAAATGCTACTGATTGCTATTCTGTGCAAGAAAGTGAGGATATAAAATATGCTTCCAATTCAGTAAATCTAAAGAACTGCTACGATGTAGAAAGCGTGTGAGAATGAGCAGAGCTTTGTTATGAGGTCAATGCGGCCTTGCGAATGCATAAAGTATGCTTCTGATTCTGAGCATGGTGAGAAAATCTCACTTATTGCGATCACGTATCGTGGTCTAAGAATTGTTTTCTCTGCATCTGACTCCGCAACCAGTCATACTGTATCCTCAACAAGCAATATACGAAAGAAGAGTACGAAGCACTCGTTCCTCAGATTATCGAGAAGATGATGGCGGATGGAGAATGGGGAGAGTTTTTTCCAAGCTCAATTTCTCCATTTGGATATAATGAAACCGTAGCACAGGAATACTTTCCTCTTGAGAAAGAAGAAGCAAAGACACAACACTTCAACTGGAGTGATTATGAAGCTCCATTTCCGAAAGTAGAGAAGATAATTCCCGCGAGTAAACTTCCAGAATCGATTGAATCAATTCCTGACGATATCCTCAACTGGGCGATAGAGTGTGAAGTCTCAGGGAAACCATTCAGGATTATTAAACAAGAGTTAGAGTTCTATCGTAAACATAATATTCCTATCCCGAGAAGACATCCGGATATTCGACATATGGATCGGGTGAAACTCAGGAATCCGAGGAAGCTCTATGAACGAGTATGTGACTGTTGCGGAAAGGGCATGATTACGACCTATGCACCAGAGAAACCAGAGAGGGTATATTGCGAAGCGTGCTATCTGAAGGAGGTGATCAGGTAGAGATTTTATCTACTAGATTTGTACTTTTCCTTGGATTCTGCTATAATCAAGAGAAGAAATTATGAAACACGCTCCTTCCTCACTCCATATTATCCCATTCCACTCGACGACGAGCACGAGAGATGACTTTGTGGCGTTTCTTGACGTCATCGCGAATTCGCTCCATCATACCCTACATCTCGGAGTCGTCCTGGTGCATCGACAGATTTCCTATATAGTCTCGGCCGATGAAGAATCCCTCGAGTATATTTCGAACGAGATCTATACAAGGTTTCCTGGATACGAGATCATGCCGGTGGTTTCTCCGATATTTTCTCCGAGTCTTCCTACTCTTAAGCACCGTATCACTCTGGCAAATAAGGGATTTTATCCATTTCTCATGCACAAGGAGGAGGAAAGTATGAGTGGTATTTTTCGCCTCTTTGATCAGGTGAACCCTGAGGATACGGTGTACCTCGACTTTGCGCTCCGCCCAAGACACACTTCTGAGCGAGGATTCTTTATCGGGGCACATATCAAGTTTGCACTGGTACGTATGAAAAAGATCCTCCAGTTCTATAAATACCTCTGGAATCCGAAAATAGAAAAAGACTGGAAGCATAAATCTCATGAATACTTCGAGCACAAGATGCACCATGAGGTATTCGAAGTAGGGATTACTCTCTTCGAACAGAGCGCAACGAAGCGCTACTCGTTTTCGAAGCTCCTCGGGAAATACTTCGATCGCTACAAACACTTTCCCTACAATCACTTTGTATTCTCCTCGAATACCATCCCTCCTGGTGGGGTCTTCCAGGATCTTTTATCGCACTCGTATCCTTCAATTATCCTCACACCAGAAGAAGTAGGAGCCCTGCTTCACTTCCCGACAGATCCGAAGACCGAACCGAAACTCCTCAGAATCAACTCGAAGCGCCTTCCGGCTCCGAACGATGTCCCGATTCCGATGCTTGGAGATACCCAGAATATCACGCCTCTCGGAATATCGAACTACCGATGAGTCAGAAACCCCGTCGGTATCCTCCCTCCTGACCGAGTACGACACCTCTATGTCATCGGAAAAACAGGAGTGTGAAAGTCGAAATTCCTCGCCCACCTCATGAACGAAGATGCTCGAAATGGAAATGGATTCGCCGTAATCGATCCTCACGGGGATCTCGTCGATGAAGTAATGGCGGCCATACCAGAAAATAGAATCAAAGATGTCGTCCTCTTCGATCCGACCGATACAGAGTTTCCTTTTGCCTTCAATCCCCTCTCACTCAAAAAGGGAGAATCGAAACAAATCGGAGCGAAGGGATTTATTGATATATTCAAGAAATTTTTCGGGACCAATTGGAATCCGAAACTGGAGCATGTCCTTCGTATGATCGTCCTTGCTCTCTATGATCTCCCGGGTTCTACCGTTTTCGACATTATCCGATGTCTCACAGACAAGGACTTCCGCTATCGCCTCATCGAAGTCGTCGAAGATGATGTTGTGAGGAATTTCTGGGCCAATGAATTTGCCGGATGGAATCAACAGTTCAATAGTGAAGCTATCATGCCGATTCTCAATAAGGTAGGACAAATCCTCTCGATCGATATGATCAAAAATATCTTCTCCGGCAGTGAGAATAAGATCGACTTTCGACGTATTATGGATGAAAAGAAGATACTTATCGTCAATCTCCCAAAGGGAAAACTTCAAGAGGAAATCATGGGGTTTCTCGGGGCGATGATCGTGACGAAACTCTATCAGGCCGCGATGACACGAGCTGATATTCCCCAGAAGGATCGCACCCCCTTCTACCTCTATATTGATGAGTTTCAGAATTTTGCCACCGATACTTTCTCAGAAATCCTCTCAGAAGCCCGCAAGTACGGACTCTCACTCCATATCGCTCATCAGTTTCTCAACCAGATCCCCGGTCATCTCCAGAATGCAGTTTTCGGAAATGTCGGTACGTTCGTCAGTTTTCGTGTCTCGATGGATGATGCTCCGAAGATCGAGAGTTACCTCGCTCCCCAGGTTTCCGACTATGACCTTGGGAATCTTCCGGCTCGAGAAGCCTATATCAAGCTCCTCGTGAATGGGATACCAACTGATACGTTTTCTCTCAAAACCTTCGATGTCGTCGACGAATGAGTACAGAAAGAGAAACTCCAGAAAATACGAGATTCTTCCCGAAAGCTCTACAATCGTACGAAGCTCGAGACGATGAAAAAAGTCGAGAAAGAGCAATGAGATGTCATCCAGAAACTCAGTGACTTCTCCGAACCGATTCTCTAAAAGATTTTTGCAAAAAATATAAAATCCTTCATAATATGAGGGATTTTATAAAAACCTATGATTTCACTGGAAGAAAAAATTACGTTACTCGATAGAGCCCTTCAGGAATACCTTCAGACGAATGACTTCACCTTGAGCGAAGTATCCACTGGAAGGACCAACTTGAATTATTTCCTGGATGTTTCATGAAAACACTACTTTCTTCGGACCAATATACTCAAGGTTCCTGAAGAAGCACTGTTCGGCTGAAAACTCGAAAAGGAATATCAGATTCTTACAAATCTCGGGAATCTCTGAATTTCAGCAAAACCATACCACTTTCATAAGGATGCAGATATTCAGTTTCTCATAATGGAGAGGCTTGATGGGGTACCCCCGGAAAGCTTCGAATCGGATCAAGATACTGTAATTCATACCCTCAGAAGTCTTCAACATATAGATACTTCCCTTTTTCCATTTTTAGAAAAACAAACTTTAAGGGTAGATTTCGAAAGGAAAATAACTGATCGAGTCAGGGTTATCCGAGATACTGAGCTTCGAGGTATTCTTGAAAAAATAGTGAGTAAAGTGTCTCTCTTATGAGAAGAAATATGAGATGAGTTTTGTATCTGTCACAATGACTTCCGGGCAGATAATATTCTCGTTTCTATAAAAAAAGACCGAGCATGGGTCATCGATGTCGAAGGATTCATCATCGCGGATCGCTATATAGATATGGCTGAATACTACGTCGGTGGGATCTTTTGGAATACTTTTAGGGACCGAGAGAGATTCGACTACACTGAGTACTCTCAGTTTCTCAATCTACATGGGTATAATGATTCAAAAAAACAACTCTATATTTACCTTATCCAGTACTGTTCCTACCTTTCTTGGATTGCAGCTCATGTAACTACGAGCGAGTCACCACTATCAATCTATGTCGATACTCTGGAAAGGAATCGGAAAAAATACTATCGAGATATGGAAACATTTATTGATAATTTATAGTATATGTACCCCATCCCTCCCGGCGAACATCTCGCAGAAAATAGAACCTGCAAACAATGCTCGAGTATTTTTTCGATCACGGATAAAGATATGGGGTTTTATGAGAAAATCTCACCTTCTTTCCCCTCTTGAGGGGTGCCGACCTTAGGAGGCCGGGTGGAGGTCTCAGAAGAAAGTAAACATTACCCCCCTTGATCCCCCCTTGAAAGGGGGGTACAGAAATACCTTATCCCTCCCCCCACTCTCTGTCCTGATTGTCGTCAACAGCGTCGACTAGCATTTCGAAATGAGAGAAAACTGTACAAGCGGAAGTGTGATGCGACCGGGAAAGAAACCATATCTATATATTCTCCGGATAAACCCTATATCGTCTATCACGGGGACTACTGGTGGAGTGATGCGTGGGATCCGATGAAGTACGAAAGGGAGTTTGATTTTTCAAGAAGTGCGATGGAGCAGTTTGGAGAGCTACTGAAGGAGGTACCAAAACTGGCGCTTAGTGTCGAAAAACAAGAAAATAGCGACTATACCAACTATGCAGGGTGGAATAAGGATTGCTATCTTATATTTCTCTGAGCGAATAATGAAAATTGCTACTACTGTAGTGGAGTCTGGGATTCTACAAATACCGTCGATACAAATAACTCGAAGGGGATCCAAGAATCCTATATGTTGACGGATTGTTCGAATTGTTACCACTGTACTTCCCTGCAGAATGCTCACGACTGTACAGAATGTCATACTGGGATGAATCTCACTAACTGCAAGCATTGTCTTTTCTCACTCGATCTAACGGATCAAGAATTCTGCATTCTCAATAAAAAAGTATCGAAAGTACAATATGAAAATGTGCTTGCAGATGTGAACCTGATGGAAAAACTCAAACATGAGTATGATCGTCTCGGAGACACATTCCCACAGAGAGAAAATAGAAATTTTGCTACAGAAAACTGTTCTGGCAATAATCTTGCATATTGCGCCAATGTATTTTCATCATTTGATGTGACAAATTCGAAGGATTGCAAATATGTCGGGTGGATGTTTGATTCCAAAGATTGTTATGATGTATATGATTGGTGAGCTCCTGCCGAAATGTGTTACGAATGTCATAAAGTAGGCGATAACGCATCTCATCTACGTTTTTCTGCATTCTGCCTCTCGCAAGTGTCAGATCTTCTCTATTGTTATGATTGTGTAAATGGAACGAAAAACTGTTTTCTCTCCGTATGACTCAAGGGAAAGTCTTATTGCATCCTAAATCGTCAATACACCATAGAAGAATATGAAGTATTAGTACCAAGGATTATAGAGAAGATGATGCGTGATGGAGCATGGGGAGAATTCTTCCCAGCTTCACTCTCACCCTTTGGATACAATGAAACGGTAGCTCAGGAATACTTTCCGATGAAAAGGGAAGAAGTCCTCGGGAATTCCCCTCTTGAGGGGTTAGGGGTGGAGGTTTTAGGGTCAGAAATCCCCCTCACCCCCTTTCTCAAGGGGGAGATATTCAACTGGTCAGACTATGAAGCTCCATTTCCCAAGGTAGAGAAGGTTATTCCTGCGAGTAAACTTCCAGACCATATTACAAAGATTCCCGATGATATTCTCAACTGGGTGATCGAGTGCGAAGTAAGTGGGAAACCATTCAGAATCATAAAACAGGAGTTAGAATTCTATAGAAAGCATAATCTCCCGATCCCGAGAAGACATCCGGATGTACGACACATGGATCGGATGAAGCTGAGGAATCCGAGGAAACTCTTTGAAAGAGTATGTGATTGTGAAAGCTGTGAAGAGAACAACAGGAAAGTGCAGAGTGCACAGAAATCAGGGCACATAGAGGAAGTACCCTTTCTCACAAATCCAAGAACAGGAAAGACTGGAAGGAAGATGATTACTACTTACTCACCTGCAAGGCTAGAGCGAGTGTATTGTGAGGAGTGCTATAATTGAGAGGTAGCTGGGTAGGTTGTAGTTGGAAAGCCCCTGAGGATTCAGAAATACTTCTATGAATAACTCTTCAGATACCAATTTTTTTCTGCTATACCGCTCTTCATGACTTCAGTATACTATTTTTTCATAAAACCCATACCCATACTCCGCCAAGTATCATAGGGAATGTAAGGATCATTCCTAGAGTAATCCAGTGGGTTCAGAAGAGATATCCTATTTGAGCATCTGGAAGCCTCGTAAACTCAGCTAGAAGACGAAAAACACCATATCATAGAAGAAATACTGCACTGACTTGACCGCTAAATTTCCTATGCGTGTAGGTATACCAGAGAAGTAATCCTAGACAGAGTCCTTCAAGCGTCGACTCGAGGAGGGGGGTAGGAAAATGAGAAACTCCATTTTTGACCATTGCGAATGGACCACTATATCCCGGAAAACCGATGAGCTCTCCATTGATAAAATTCCCGATCCTTCCTGCGCCGAGTCCGATCGGCAATATACTCGTAACTTCATCACCAACGAGAAATAATGATTTTTTATATTTTGAAGAAAAATATACTATGGCGAGTATGACTCAGATTACTCCCCCATGAAAACTCATCCCTCATTTCCATGGCATAAATACCTCCATCGGGTGGCTGAGAAAATACGGGAGATTATAGAAAATCACATATCAAAACCTTCCACCAAGTACTACCCCAAGAAATACATAAAAAAGAAGGCTATCGATTTCAAACTCACTAAATTTTTTATTATATTTCACTATCTGGTAGCCAAGGATGAACCCTATAGCATACATCAGTCCATACCATGTCGGAGCTATGGTAATCAAGAAAATATGGAGTTCGAATATAGTCATATAATTGATATTAAATTAGTTTATTCTAAAAAGTAATTATTAGGAGTGAGAGTAATTTTACTACTAGTAAACTATGTGAGAATATGGGGGTTTAAGGGGAGATGGTATTCGGAAAATGAGGAGAAAAATCTATATTTCCCGTATGCTATCTCCTGGGAAGAGGTATCCGATAATGGTGAGATTTTTTATATCGATAAAGCGGTTATACTGATGAATCGACTGATTTACGGATGTGAAGTACTTTCTCATGTTTCGTTCTCACTTCAGGAAGAAGTCCCGCATGTAGAGAAAATATTCCTTCTTTTGGATTTCGGGAATTTGTACTGAGAGTTTCATCAGAAACTCGAATTCACGCTGGACCAAGAGGTTACTCCCAAGGATATCATAGATACTGTTATTCGTGGCTATAATCGAATCCCGATGAAGACGAATCAGTGAGTCAAATACTTTCTCATTGGCCACATAGGGGCGCATAGTCTCGATAATTGCCGGGATTTTTCCTATTTTTTCGATATAGAGTGATATCAGGTACTGTTCATGCTTCTGAACCTGGGTTCGGAAGTAAAAGTAACCTCCCGTATAGAGAAGAATGAAGAATAAAAAGAAATAGACAATAGGGAGTAGCATAGTGCGTATGGTTTCAGCCGGAATGCGAACCATCTTATCCTAATCAGTATTCTATTATTTTCAAGGAGATTATTCATAAGTGAAAAAAGTGAGAAGAATTCGATAAGAGAAGAAGGAAATTGTATTTGTAAAAAATGGAAAAGTTTCTAAAATATACCCCAGTATTCGATGGCTGATGAAGAACGTATTTACATTGTTTTTACGTTTCTACCTTTCCCTCATTTCTACCTTTCCTATCAATCCCCTACCTTCCCCTCATGTATCGATCACGGATTCTCTACTCGCTTATAAAAATCCCATTTGATTTCTTGATTATTCTTGGAGCATTTCTTCTTGCGGGATTGGTTCGTGCGAGAACTGATTTGATACCGAGTATCCAGCTTCCTATACAGACGATTCCAGAAAATGAACTCATAATCTTCGCGCTCCTTGGGGCTCTCCTCTGGCTCTTTCTCTTTTCGCTCAAGGGGCTCTATCAGAAAACGCCTGACACTCCCCTCTCAGAAGAGATTTTTATAACGCTACGACAAGCCTTTAGCTGGTTTATATTTTTTATCGGTATCGTCTACCTCGGATCAGGATTTATTTTTAAAACAGAGATACCTCGACTCATCATCTTTTTCGCTTACATCTTTTCGACTCTAGGATCTGTACTTCTACGTATCTTCGTCCATATCTTCTATATCGCGCTTTCAAAATATGGGCTCTTACCGAAGCAGCGGATCCTCATCGTAGGAAATACCGAGAATATACCATACAAGGACTCGTGGTTTACACACTACGGAGTCATGTGAGAAGAGGGAAATAGAGAAAAAATAGCGGATCTTATACGCGACCGAAACATAGATGTCCTTTTTTATCTCGGTGAGAAGCGAAATACCCCATCTACCATTTCTTCCATAGAACTCTGTAAGATATATGGAGTACGTTTTGCTTACCCGAAGATCGAGTGACGAACAGCTCATATTCCTCAGCGAGAAACCACGATATGAGGAACCTCTGTCATGGAAGCCTCCTCAGTCACCATAGAGCCCTTTGAACGAGTCATAAAGCGAGCTATTGACGCTATCGTCTCCTTACTGGGTCTTATCATTCTTTCTCCCCTCCTCCTCCTTATCGGACTTTTTATCAAACTGGAGGATCCCTCAGGACCCGTCATATACAAAAACCGTCGAGTTGGGATGGGTGGGAAGGATTTTTTTCTCTACAAATTCCGATATATGTACTGGAAATACTCTGTCAAAGATGGCTATGGAGTCAGCGAAAAAGAAGATACGGCACTCAAATATGAGGAACATCTCAAGGGGGATAACAACACGAGAAAATGACCTGTCTACAAAATAGGAAATGATCCTCGTAAGACTCGAGTAGGAAAGATTATCGAAAAGCTCTCTCTCGATGAACTCCCCCAGCTCTTCAATGTACTGATCGGCAATATGTCACTCGTCTGACCTCGTCCACATCAGCCACGCGAAGTAGCGGGATATGAGGAGTACCAATATCAGGTGCTAACCATCAAGCCTGGGATTACTGGTATGGCACAAACACACGGAAGGGAACAAAATAACTTCGAAGATGAAGTAGCCCTCGATACATACTATATCGAACACTATTCTATCGGCCTCGATATCATCATCCTGTTTAGGACGATTGGGGTGGTGATTGCTCGGGCGTTTGGAAGATAGTATGATTGCTGATTCGCGATTGCTGGTGAGGAGGACAAAGGGGAAAATCTTAAATGGAAAAATAGTAAATTCTCACTTGTAAAAATTTTTCACAAAAAGTGATAATTTACTGGACTTATAGCCAATAAGAGATATATTTATACCCGTAAAATTGAGTTTCAGATTCTTTCTTTTCAGAATTTAATCATTAGGTTCAGAAAAATTAGTATTCCTCCCGAGTCCTTGTGAGTTGTCTCCCCTGCTGTATCATCCTCGCGTATGCGGGGATCCAGTTTTTTTCTCTGGATTCCCGTTTTCACGGGAATGACACAGTAAAAGTGATTCCCCCACAATGGGCGTACTAATGCTACTTCCATTTCACATTTCACCACCTCTCAACTTTGCTTTACCCCCCTACCCCCCCTTGGAAGGGGGATTCAAAAACTCTTCCACCGTTTCTACTCTTCTATCGTTACATAACCCTCAACTCTTAACAACTAACCAGCTCACCAGCAACCCTAAACCCTAAACTCTCTTCCCTATGGACTTCCCGAAGGCATACTCCCCGAAAGATTTCGAAAACAAGCTCTACGACGAATGGAAAAAATCCCATTGTTTCGAACCGGTAGAACCAAGTAAAACTGGAAAAACTTTTTATATACCGATTCCTCCGCCCAATGTTACCGGAAAACTCCACATAGGACACGCTCTAATGCTGGCGCTTGAGGATATCATGACACGTTACCATCGCATGAAGGGTGATAGTACTCTCTGGCTTCCTGGAACGGATCATGCTGGGATATCGACACAAGCACGAGTTGAAGAGAAACTACTGAAGCTCGGAACCCCTCGTAAGGAGATCGGGCGAGAAGCATTTATCGAAGCCTGTAAAGAGTGGGTCACTGAATATGGATGACATATTCAGTGACAGGTCGGGAAGATGGGGGCCTCGGTCGACTGGTCAAAAGAGCGATATACCTTCGATGAAAAGTCGAATGCACTCGTAGAGGATATATTCGTTGATCTCTATAACAAGTGACTCATATACCGTGGAGAGTATATGGTCAACTACTCCCCTGCCCTCGACTCCGTCATCTCAGATATCGAGGTCGAACACAGAGAGATTGAAGAAAAAATGTACTATATCAATTACTTCGTATCCGGTACGGACAATGAACTCATCGTCGCAACCACGCGACCAGAGACGTTGCTCGCAGATCTCGCCGTTGCCGTCCACCCGAAAGATAAGCGGTATAAGAAAATGATAGGCAAATCGGTCATCCTCCCGATCGTCAACAAGGAAATCCCGATCATCGGAGATGAGATGGTCGATATGGAGTTCGGGACTGGAGTGGTAAAAATCACCCCCGCGCACGATGGTGCTGATTTCGAAACGGCAAAACGACACGGGATTCGCACGGATTACCGAGTCCTCGATAAGAAGGGATATATGACTGAAGAGGCGGGGATTTTTGCGGGACAGTACGGATCTGGAGAGGCAAGAGATAACATCGTAGAGCTCCTCAGGGCGAAGGGAAACCTCGTCAAAGTCGAACCCTATACCCATACGGTAGGTTTTTGTAGTCGTGGGAAGTGTCGGATCGAATCGGTGATCTCGACGCAGTGGTTTGTCCGCGCTTCGAAAATGGCAGAAAAAGTCATCACGGGCTATAAGAATAACGAATTCGATGTTATCCCTTCCCGATTTGAGAAGACCTTCGAAGACTGGATCTATAACCTCAGAGATTGGTGCATCTCTCGCCAACTCTGGTGGGGGCATCAGATACCTGCTTACTTTCATAAAGAAACTGGAGAACTCATAGGAGTATGACGAGATATCGCTCAAATCATACGAAACTACAATGAAAATATAGCTTCATCGACCTCTCAAACACGAAGGAATTCGAGTGCTGAGTGAGTACAGGAATGAATCGTACATGGACAGTACGATGAATGAGGAACAGAACGAAAAGCTCGAAGAACGAGTGTTTCAGAGGGCGATCTGAGGAGGGATGAGGATGTGCTCGACACCTGGTTCAGTAGTGCCCTCTGGCCATTCTCGGTACTCGACTGGAAGATCGATGATCCTGGTGCATTTTTCAAGAAATACTACCCAGCGAATGTCCTCGAGACCGGACACGATATACTTTTCTTCTGGGTGATCCGTATGCTCCTTATGGGCTATGAGTTCACAGGGCAGACCCCATTTACGACGATCTACCTCCACGGACTCGTGCTCAATGAAAAATGACAAAAAATGAGTAAAAGTTCTGGAGATATTATCGATCCACTCACCGTCATCGAAGAGTACTCAGCAGACGCCCTGAGACTCGGACTCACCATCGGAAATACTCCAGGAAATAATATGAATTTCTCTATCCAGAGTGTCGAAGAGTACTCACTCTTTCTCAATAAACTCTGGAATATCGCTCGATTTGTCTCGATGAATGTTGGGTCGATTACCACGACCGATACCGAGCTTATGAAACTCATATCGAAGAATAAGAAAAATCTCCTTCCCTATGAGCGATGGATTCTCTCACGACTTTCTGGTCTTATCGACCGTTCGACCGAAGGGATGGAGAAGTATAGCTTCTCAGTCACTGGAGGAGAACTCATGACCTTTATCCGAGATGAATTTGCGGACTTCGTCATCGAGGCCTACAAGCTTGAAAAAGACCGAAGTCAACTCGGAAAAGAAGTGATCTCCTATGTCCTCTTGACGCTTCTGAAGCTCGCCCATCCCTATATCCCGTTTATCACCGAAGCCCTCTATCAGCAAGTAACGGATCGAGAGAAAATCACTGAATTTCTCATGATGAGTCCATGGCCTGAGAATGTCTGGAAACGAGATGAAGCGATCGAGTCAGAGATGGTCATCCTCTTTGATCTCGTAAGAACCATCCGCAATCTTCGGTCCGAAGCCAAGGTCAGCCCGTGAGAATTCCGTGAGGTGTATCTTCTCGGTAGTATCGGGACTATTGTCGAGGAGAATATCACCCTCCTCTCTGGCCTTACTCGTACGAGTATGATCACCCTGAGAGAAAAACCAGTCGAGAGCTCAAGGTTTGCCTTCGCGATTGTGCGGGGAATCGATGTCTATGTAGATGCTGCTATCGACGAAGGAAAGATCGAAGAGGAAAAAGCGCGTCTCCTTGCTGAAATCCAAGACAAGAAAAGCTATCTGAGAACGCTCGGAGAAAAACTCATGAACAATAACTTCGTGAGCAACGCTCCAGAAAAAGTCGTACGCGCTGAGATGGAGAAACAAAAGTCATCGAAGGAACAACTCACTAAGCTCGAAGCCAAATATAAAGCGCTTGGGTAGAAGAACGATAGAGACGAAAGACGATGGAACTGTAGAGACGAAAGAACTATAGAGATGGTAGAAGAGTAGAAAGGTAGAACGGGTAAAAAAGACCCCCATCCAAGGGTGGTTTCGCTCTATGTTGCATTCCATTCCCATGTGTCATTACCGTGAAAACGGGAATCCAGAAAAGACTAGAAAATGGATACCCCCGCATGCGCGAGGATGACAGCCAGTTATTCATTCTGACCGGAGTGAAGCGAACTGAAATAAAGTGGTGGAGTCTTTTTTTGTCATTCTTATCGAAATAACATCAAGGGCAGAATTGAATGAAAATTAGAGTACTACAGCTCTAGATTTGTAGTTTGTCATTCCAACTGAATTGAAGTGATCCATTTTCATGTGAAGAATGGTACTCGTGAAATCAAAAAAATTCCTTTCCCGAGTCCTCGGAAAAGGAATGATACAAAGTTGAATCTCGGTCGATTCATCAATCCAACTACTGACATGTTAACATATTATTCCCACTCGGAGAGAGTTTAGCAAGGAAGATATCAGTAGGTACTGATCATCCTGGGTTGGTAAGGGTGGTACCGAAAAGGTCCATCGTAGGTGAAATAAAAGATCCTCCAACCATAATATTTCCAGATGGATCGGTGGTAGCTCCATAGCCTATATCATCACTCGTTCAACCACCTTTTTTCACCCAGAGAGTATTCCCAGATCCATCGAGTTTGGCAAGGACAACATCAGAACCTCATGAACTCGTAAAAGTAGAACCAAATACATCAGCACTCGTTCATCCGAAATACCCAGTTACATATACATTTCCAGATGGGTCTGTACTGGCTGAATACCCTACATCGTATCGAGAACCCTTGATGCCATTATCATATCCTCCAGCTCGCTTCGACCAGAGTGGATTCCCCGAAGGATCGAGTTTTGACACAAAGATATCAAAACGTCCGGTAGCTGTGAGAGCTGTTCCATAGATATCAGTGCTGGTTCCAGCAAAGTATCCGGTTATAAAAATATTACTTGAAGTATCGATAGCTACGGAATTACCAATATCATTCCCAGTTCCTCATGCTTTTTTGACCCAAAGAAGACTTCCTGAGCCATCGAGTTTGGCTACAAAAGTATCGATAGATCCAGAGTTAGCGAGAGTTGTCCCGAAGACATCAGCCGAAGCACTACCTCCATAGGTACCAGTTACTATGACATTTCCGGAATTATCAACGACAATCCCGTTTCAGCTATCAGCCGAAGTACTTCCAGCTTTTCTCACCCAGGAAGTATTCCCAGAACTATCCAGTTTTGCTACGTAGATATCCGTTCCTCATGAGTTTCAGAGAGTCGTTCCAAAGAGTGCGATACTGTCCGTATCATAGGTTCCCACAACATAAATATTTCAGAAACGGTCAACAGCTACCCCATTAGCAGAAGTAATACTACTCGATCCATTTCCCCCACCATTTTTTAGCCATACCAGAGATCCAGAAGCATTCAATTTTACAAGAAACGTATCTGTGGTTCAGGAGGCACTCAAAGAACTACCGAACATATCAGTAGAAGTTCATCCAAAAGATCAAGTCACGATGATATTACCAGAGGTATCTGTTACGACAGATGTAGCTGAATCTGTCGAAGAACCTCATGCTTTTTTTGACCAAAGAAGGACTCCCGAGGTATCGAGTTTAGAAACAAAAATATCGTAAAGTCAAGACTGTGTAAGACTAGTCCCAAATAAATCAGTCCCCGTTCATCCAAAATATCCAGCAATAATAATATTTCACGTATTGTCTGTAGTCACGGAGTTCGCAATATCATTATCTGTTCCTCATGCTTTTTTTGTAATATTCGTTCCGGTAAACCCACTACAGCATGGATTGGCTATATTGAGGGATGGGGCAGCATTCTGAAACCGAGTCCACTCTCTCAGGGTCTTCGTAGGGATAAATCTGTTGTACCCAATTGGAATACTAAGACCACGACAATCCCCTCAGATAGATGTTACATCAACAACTACTTCTGAACCGTAAGTGATATTATAACCACTCGCCACTGTATTGATAGCGCTTGCTATGTCCGATCGGAAAACAAAAATAATAAGCGAGGTGATGAAGAAAAAGGTATAGAAAAATTTTCTTCTCGGAGAGAGGCTTCTGGATATGGAGGGTGGCTGTATCATAAGATTGGTAGAGACGAGGGAAAGATAGAGACGGTAGAAAATTTAGTACTTATGGTTTAGCGTTGCAGGTTTGCTGGTAAGCTGGTTTGCAGTTTAGGGTTTCCAGTTGAGTATAGAGATTTTCGATCCCCATTCCAAAGGTAGATCGGGGGTAATGGTTTAACTGAGTTTAGGATTCCTTTCCTGTGTCATTCCCGTGAAAACTGGAATCTAGTAAACGTTAGGAACTGGATCCCCGCATACGCGAGGATGACAGCCGGTGTGTCATTCCGACCGGAGTAGAGTGGAGGAATCCCTTTTTCTGTGTCATTCCCGTGAAAACGGGAATCCAGAAAGAGAATCTAGATCCCTGTATACGGGAGGGTGCAGCTATTGTTATTTGTTTTTTTCGAGGGATTCGATACGAGATTCGAGGCTATCGAGTCGAGATTGGAGACTATCCGCCCGAGCTTTTTCTGATTTGTATCCTTCCACAAGGAGTGGTATGATATTTCCATACTGGACGGATTTCATACCGTCATTGCCGGTATGGACGAGTTCTGGGAGGACCTTTTCGACATCCTGCGCGATGAACCCGATATCACTTCTATCATCTGATTTCCACTTGAACCGTACTCCCTGGAGGCGTTCGAGGACATCCTCAGCTCCGCTTCCCGTGATACTCTCGATATCCTTCTTGAGACGTCGATCCGAGATATAGAGGTACGATGTCGCAAGGACATTACCAACTACGTGGAGCTTCTCGGAAGGGCTGGTTGTATTGATACCGACATTTCCACCCGTATCTACAACGAGCTGTTGTGTGATACTCGAGTAACCTGCAGGATCGATCGTTGTTGCATTCGTCATACCGATACTAAACGAAGTATTATTCGAGTGAGCAAACATACCGCTATAACCTGCTTTTTTCGTAAATCACATTCTCGGTGATGTCTGATCATCGATCGCTAAGAAGATATTATCTGAATATCCGAATATACTTCCTACAACCTGGAGTTTTGCGAGAGTTGGAGAAGCGATACCGATACCGATATTTCCACTCGAAAGGGTCGTATTCGTACCATCGATACTCGTCCCGAAGAGGAGATTTCCGATGTTGAGTGTATTGTTGCTGGTCGTGGATGGCGTATCGATATCATAT
>JAYUDN010000033.1:0-8512 GCA_043739785.1 Candidatus Altimarinota bacterium | reverse complement strand
GCGGGAACTCTGAGAAATGACGGCTTCGATGCATCAGGAACTCGCTCATTGTATCAATACTACGTTTCCTCTCGGTAGTAATCTAGAAGTGGTTTTGGTGTGAGAAAATATGAAACGATATCTCCTACCTGAGCTCGACGCACGGTTTTCACCGCTTCATTTTCTTTCGAGTCGTGATGCCGGTAGGGCGATCCAAAATAAACTCCATAGCTCTCCAGAAGAAAAGAAGATAGTTTTTGTGAAGGGGAGTCAAAATACGATATTTCTCGAGGAAGGAATAAAACAATTCCTTCTAGAATCCAGTGATGAGAAGCTTCTTTGTCGTCAGTCTTCGAAATGGATGAGAGTAAAGGAACGTTTTTTTGAAAGCCTGAATCCGTAAAAACCCTAATCAGTATTGTACCAAACACTTTTTTGATAGTTGAGTGGATATTTTTTCCAGAGCTCACAAAGGACACATGCGATCCTGGTAAAATATTATAAATAAAATACTATATAAGTATAGGTTTTATTTGTTCATTCTCGGCTCTGCTCTTTGCTTTCATAGGAAAAATATGCTAGCATGGAGGTATGAATTTTCTCCTTCGAAATACACATACCATCGTCTGATGAATCCTCTTCCTCTTCGTGATCCCGATGACATATGGGATTAGTGGTGAAGTAGCCGGTGATATACTCGATACTTTCAAAGAGAAGCATGAGGCGATTCTTTTTCGTACGCAACCAGTTTCAGAAGGCATCATCGAAAATGTCTTCGAGAAGGAGTATAAAATGCATGGAATCCAGAGTCTGATTTCAAAAGTGGAGTCAATCCAATGAAACTATGGTGAAAAGAAGGATGCTCTTTCCGAGCGTCGCTCTACCCTCGAGGAAACGATTGCTATTTTTGATAAAAAAATAGCAGAAACTAATGACTCGATTTCAGGCACCCTCCTTTCTATCCAAGAGAAACGCGAACAAATCCAAGGGTATAATGTTCAATCCATAGGGATTAAAAAGGAGATCAATAAAAATAAGCAAGTGATTCTCAAGTATCTTGCCTATATCTATACGAAGTGAGGAACTATCTACGATGAAAACAATAGTGTAGATACTCTCAAGTTGCTCATCCTCAATGATGGGAATATCGATGATATCCTCTCAGATATTTTTTATAAGGGGATGATTACCGAAGTCGGTCAAAACTATATCGAAGAATATAGAGCTCTCAATCGAAAGCTCCAAATCCTCAAACTCAATACTGATGACCAGATAGGGGAGTTGATCGATCTCCAGAAGAAACTTGAGTACAATAATGCCATGCTCGCTTCTCAAAAGCAAGAACGAGAAAAACTCCTTGAAGTGACAAAGGGGCAAGAAGCTCTCTTCACTACGTATATCGAATCCCAAGAACGAGCCAAGCAGTCACTCCAATTGAGCTGGCTTCATGCACAAGATGACTATAACGATGCCATTTCTGATGCCAAAAAAGCTGAGAATTGTTCGGATGCAATCTCGTGATCTTCTGAAAAATGTGAAAAAATCGAACTTTATTTTCAGCGTGAAAAAGAGATTCGATCAGAAAGCCTCACGGGTACGAATCTTCTCGAGTGGCCGGTAGAAAATCCTCGAATTACGACCTATTTTCGAGACCCCGAGTATTACGCCCTCTTCCATAGCCACCATGATGCTATCGATATTGCTACACCACAAGGGTCAGATGTGCATGCGGCACAGGATGGGTATGTAAGCTATATTCTTCCTCCAACCCCATGAGGATACTCCTATATCGTGATTCGACATCCGGACAATCTCATTACGGTATATGGTCACCTCTCTGAAATCTGAGTCGAACTCTTCCAATACGTTCGAGTTGGGGATAGTATCTGAAAAAGCGGTGGAAGTCCTGGAACTCCATGAGCAGGTCCTATGACTACAGGCGCACACCTTCACTTTGAAGTATGGAAAAATGACGATCAGGAGGCAGTCGATCCCCTTCGATACCTGACGCTCAAAGATCTCAATCCAGAAAACCTTGCGACCCGGTACCTTCAGAAATTCATCTCTGATGTCGTAGCAGATACCGATTCAAGTGATACCAGAAGGCAAATACAGGATACGTTTACTATCAAGGGAAATACAGAAATTGAGCGACAAAAATACCTTCTTTCTACCTATGCAGCACCATCTTTTCGAGATTGGAGGCTCTGGTTTGACGAGGCTCTCGCTGGAGGAATAGATCCGAGTTTTCTTATGTGTATCGGACTTTCTGAAAGTTCTCTCGGGTATCACCTCAAAACGGCATATAATGTTTGAAATATCGGAAATACAGATAATGGTTCTACTTATACCTTCGCGAGCCCGAAGGAAGGGATATACTGGATGGCCAGAACTTTTAATAATAAATTTCTCGGAAAATATACTCAGATTAATGAACTCTCGCGATGGGGGAACAGCGATGGTCCGATATATGCCTCGAGTAATGAGAACTGGCATAACAATACGATACGATGTCTTTCGAGCCTCAAGGGAAGATTTATAGAAGATAATTTTGTATTCAGACTTGGAAAGCCTCATAGTGATACGGATGAAAGTGCATCAGGGAGCAGTCTTCATTAACGGAAATAAAGCAATCTCCTTAAAAAAATAGAAAATTTCTTAGGAATAAAAAGGAATCTGGCTTCTTAGTAAATATAATTTCTTTGCAGTTTTCTAAAGATTTACCCCCTATAAAAAATACAAGTATTTTTTACAAAAATTTATCAATGACGAACTATTACATATTAAAATATATTATGTATAAATACTTGGTAAGAAAAAAAAATATACCTCTCAATGTTCAAATTATGTATTCGGAATAAGTATTCTATTTTTGTCTAATGGAAATTCTCCTTCCTTCTTTACTTATGGCTTCTGATTCATAATATTCCACTTATATTTTTCACTCTCATGAAGTGATTTGTCTCCCTCTTCCCCCGCTTTTGGTTATTGTTTCTTGTATCCGCGCTCTGTTCGTTAGGATTTTTTTCGTTTTATATGAATACAGTAGTCGCTACTGGAAACACTTTCTCACTCTCTGGAATGCTTGCTGGTCCGAGCCCATGGAATAATCGTGGGAATGCTGGCTCCATATGGTTTACTATTACTTCGGATCCTGATCTTAATCCCTATATCGATGAAGATTTTTATCTGCACGGATCTTTTTGGTCATCTAATGCTGGATGGATTACATTTGATCATGCGGATCCTGCCGTTACCCTCCCGTACATAGATTGTCCTGCCGATGTTCTCTCATGAGGACTCCTCTGTGATGCGCATGGATATGCTTGGTCTGAAAATATCGGATGGATTCATCTCGGAGATGATTCTAGTATAGCGAGTATCTCTTCTTTACAGTACAACCCTGATACTCTGAATTTTCTCGGATTTGGATATTCTTCGGATATTGGGTGGATTCCATTTGATGGCATAAAACTTACGACGGTAGCACGAGGATTTCAGTGAAAGTCGTATGTCGTATGAAATATCGCCGGGGTAAAGGCTATGAATACAGCCTACAATAGCATCAGTGATTCTTTTGATTCTGTGTCTTTTTCGAACCTTCTTCGAGATATACGAAAGCGTTATGTAGAAATGACTCGAGGTTATGATTTTACAGATATTAATAGAAGCTTGGATTATAGAATTCTTAAAAACCAGGATCTTATTATTTCAGGAGATTGGACGGCAAACTCAGAGTGATGGAATCAAAATGATACGCGTACCTACATCGTCGAAGGAGGTGATGTCGTTATCGAATGAAGTATTCTCGGTAACGATTTGTTTCCTCGTGCTATTATTGCTCTCAAAAATTCATCATGATCGTGAGGAAACATCTATGTTCGAGGCGATCTCAGCTCAAATTCTCCAGATATTATCCAGAGTTCTCTAGTTGCGGAAGGATCTATTTTTTCGGGAAGAAAAAATTTATGAGTGCCTATTTATTATATAGAACAATCACTTCTTAAGATTCCCATCAATCAACTCTATGTTCATGGAAGTGTGATTTCTCGAAATACGATTTGAGGAGCAGCAAATTCTACTCCTGTCTGTCCAGTATTAGTAGAGACTTGTAATGCTACTGTCGCCAAGAGGTATGATTTTAACTACTTTAGAAACTTCGTCCCCCTGGAATGACAAAGCCCTACCGCCAATGCCTATAATCTCATCCATCGGGCGTATACGAAAATTCCACTTCTTGATGACTATTCATTTATCATCGAGTATGACTCAAGAATACTCATAGACCCCCCTCCATGACTCGACCTCTATACGGTCAAATAATAAATCCCCTACATATCTCTTCTTATCTTCCCCTCTATGCGAGCTCTCTCCATTCTCCTCATTCTCCTTCTCTCTCTCCAGGCATCGCTGGTATGAGCAGTCAATTTTCCCTCATCGGTTCCAGTTTGAGAGGTTGCAGGGTGATTGTTTTCCCAGTACTTTCGTAATGCGGTAGATAATCCTTGTGGAACGAATAGTTTTGTGGTTTGATTTTCTGGATCCAGCGATGGATATATGACTCCGATTTGTACCTCTGTACTCAGCGGTATTACGGTGAGTGCTTCATGAGTCGTTGGTTGAACGGAGAGTTATATTACCAAGTTTGGAACGGGAGGAGATGGACTTGAGAATTCGCGACTCTTTGAGGCAGGAAATAATATAGGAATCGGAACCACCAATCCACAGGCAACTCTCGATGTAGTAGGGACGATTAAGATATCTGGATGAACCCCTGGTTTAGGGAAAATCCTCATTTCTGATTCGACCGGGAAGGCGAGTTGGTGATTTACTGCACCCAATGCTCTCTATGCCTACTCGGGAGCCTTCTGGAGACTCGATGGTGTTGTTGCGGGGACTGGTGATTTTCTTGGAACGACGAATAGTCAAAACCTCGTTTTTAAAACGAATAATACTCAGCAAATGGTGCTTGATACTTCTGGAAACCTTGGAATCGGAACATCGACTCCAGGAGCGAAACTTGAGGTGGCAGGACAGATAAAAATTACCGGAGGATCACCGTGAAATGGGAAAATACTGACTTCTGATGCTGATGGACTCGCCACTTGGTGAGATGCTAATACAACTTTTGCCAATTCGTTTTGGTCACTTTCAGGGAATAGTATTTCAGCCAATGATTTTATCGGAACGACCAATTCACAGAGTTTGAGATTTCGAGTCAATAATAGCCAAAAAATGGTCCTCACGAATTCTGGGTACCTAGGAATATGATTCCCCGAGGAAAAAACACCTTGAGCTATGATAGATGTGAATGGTCAGATTTACGTACAGGGTATGACCATCTGAAAATGAAATGGTAGTGGGACTGGAAATACTATCGTAGGTGATACTGCACTTTTCTCGAATACCTCTGGGAATAACAATACTGCTCTCGGTCAATTATCGCTTAGAAATAATACTACCGGAAATAATAATACGGCAGTCTGAGCCTATGGTCTTCGAACGAATCAGAATGGATGATATAACTCTTCACTCGGATATCAGGCACTCTTATCGAATATATCAGGAAATGAAAATACGGCAATCGGTGCCATAAGTTTAGCCTCAAACTCGTGAGGAAACTACAATACGGCCCTCGGATGATATGCCCTTTCTTCCAATAGCGATGCCAATGGAAATACCGCCATCTGACACAGCTCACTCCAATCGAATACTATCGGTTACTACAATACGGCGAATGGGTACGCTTCACTTTACAACAATATCTCTGGTCCGTACAATACGGCGCAAGGAGTTCAGTCTCTCTACTCAAATACCGTCGGAATGGAAAATACAGCTATCGGTAATAGTTCCCTCTATAGAAATACTTCCTGAAATTATAACGTAGCTCTCGGTTCTTCTGCTTGATACAATCTGACATCGAGTCTTATCGGGTCGAATAATACTTTCCTCGGAAATAATACGAATTACTTAAATGGGAATATAGATAACGCTACCGCAGTTGGTGCGAATGCCACCGTAGCTCAGTCGAATACGGTTATCCTCGGAGATGGATATGCTGATGTTGGTATTGGTACTTCGTATCCGACAGCAAAACTGGAAGTGGCTGGTCAAATAAAAATTACATGAGGATCACCATGAGCTGGGAAAGTACTCGTCTCAGATCCTTCTGGTCTGGCAACTTGGAATAGTTATGCGCCTATTGCCTGAGTCGCTCTTTCTGGTTCGTTTTGGAGACTTGATGGTTCCAACGTCTCATCAGTAGATTTTTTCGGGACTACCAATGCAGAAGATATTCGATTCCGAACCAATAATACCCAACGTATGGTTCTCGATGCTTCTGGAAACCTCTGACTTGGTACAAGTAGTCCTTCATCTCGGTTCACGCTCGTAGGTGATATGCTTCTTACCTGAGGTTATCTCAAATACTATCCAAATAGTGTTGCCTGTCTCGATGGTCAAGTCCTCGGATGGAATAACTCTATCGGAGCATGGGTTTGTACGACTCGAGCTCAGGGTATTACTGGGAGCGGTCTCGTGACCAACTATATAGCGAAATGGGGAGGACAGGACCTCGTCAACTCAGTACTGTATGAATCAGGTGGAAACATTGGTATCGGTACTTCTTCCCCTGGATCGAAACTCCAAATAGCATGACAGATAAAGATTACTGGAGGATCACCATCAAATGGAAAAGTTCTCGTTTCTGATGCGACATGACTCGCGAGCTGGCAAGATCCAGTTGCCACACTTTCTGGATCATTTAGTCTTTCTGGAAGTAATTGGTCTCTTTCTGGAAATGCGATTACCCTGAACAGCTTCCTTGGAACGACCAATGCTCAAGATCTCCGTTTTCGAACCAATGATATCGAGCGAATGGTCCTCAATACATCGTGAAACCTGGGACTTGGAACGACTTCTCCTGGCCAAAAACTTACCATTTCAGGAGGAACACTTCAAATCATTAATGGTTCAGAAGCAGAAGGAAAAATCTTGACTTCTGATGCAAGCGGAGTGGCAACTTGGCTTGATCCTGTTGCGACTCTCTCTGGAGCATTTGCGAGTTCTGGAACTGTCTGGATGCTTTCTGGAAATGTTATCGGTGCTACCGACTTTATCGGATCCCTTAATGCTCAGGACCTTCGCATTTACACCAATAGTACTCAAAAAATGGTAGTTACTACCTCGGGTGATGTGGGTATCGGTACGGCTTCTCCCGGAGCGAAACTCGAAGTGGCTTGACAGATAAAAATTACCGGTGGAACTCCATGAATTGGAAAAGTACTTACGAGTGATGCTACTGGTCTCGCTTCATGGTGAAGCTTGGCCACAGCTCTTTCCGGATCATTTTGGTCTATAAATGGAAATACCGGTACTACGGCATCTGGAAATTTTATCGGAACGGCTGATGCTCAGGCCTTGAGTTTTCGTACAAACAATATAGAAAGACTTCGCATTACTGCATCTGGAAATCTCATCTTCACTTGAGGATATATCGATTACCGTCCAGCTGGTAGTGCTTGTACTGATGGTCAAATACTCGGATGGGATGGTTCCAATAATAGATGGGTTTGTACGACGAAGGCTCAGTGAATTACTGGAAGTGGCCTTACGACCAACTATATTACAAAGTGGAACGGGGGAGACCTCGTCGATACCACTATTTACGAAAATAGCGGTAATGTCTCTATCGGTTCTACTTCTTCTCCTGCGAAACTTTACGTGAATGGCTCGACTCGCATTGACCTCGGTTCAGATGCTGCCGGAGATATCTTCTATCGATCTGCCTGAGGAAACCTCGCTCGACTTCCAGCAGGAGCTTCAGGACAGATTCTTGCCTCTTTGTCTGGTATTCCTACTTGGCAAACAGCAGCAAGCTACCTCTCAGGTTCCTTCCCAGTCACTTCTGTCTTCGGACGTACCGGTGCTGTTGTTGCGACCTCTGGAGATTACACAGCTACTCAGATCACCAATACTCCAGCCGGTAACATCGCCTCAACCAATGTACAAACCGCTCTCAATGAACTTGATTCTGAGAAGGCACCTCTTGCTTCCCCAGCTCTTACTGGAATACCAACGGCTCCTACGGCTACTGCAGGAACCAATACGACGCAACTCGCAACAACGGCTTTTGTGACTTCAGGTATTGATAATGCGATTACCGGACTCTCTTGGAAAAATGCAGCTCGAGTCGCTACTACTTCAAACATCGCTCTTACTGGCCTTCAAACCATTGATGGATATACTACTATTGCCGGAGATAGAGTTCTCGTCAAGAACCAAACTACTGCTACCAACAATGGTATGTATATAGCTTCTGCCGGAGCGTGGTCTCGTTCTACTGATGCAGATATTTCATCTGAACTTGAAGCTATGGCCGTATATGTTTCTACCGGTAGCACCCTTCGTACTACTTGATGGGTACTCTCGAATGCTGGAGTCATCACCCTCGGGTCTACCGCGCTCACCTATGCTCAGTTCTCTGGAAACGGAGCTTACTCAGCCGGAGCTGGAATCACCATCACTGGAAACT
>JAYUDN010000032.1:0-62528 GCA_043739785.1 Candidatus Altimarinota bacterium | reverse complement strand
TCCTTATCAATTCGAAGATCTATCTCCAACATGTTATAAAGAAGTAGAAACTATTGCCTCTTGACTTTTACTAGAAGATCCATGAATGGCGCATGCTCAATTAACAAAATTACTCGATGTTACGAGTCTTCTTACGAGATTTCAAGACGAGGTAGATACTGAAGGGGAGGAAGTTTTTTGATGATGAGTAGACACATCTGCAGTACCTGGAACTGAAGTGAAACAAAGTAAAATATGATTTCTAGTTTCCCAGTATGACCAGATTTATCTTCTTGGAACCCAACTATCTGCATGTATAAATAGCTGAGAACGAGTTACTGACTTAAACAAAGTTGTACAACTCGCAAATATTGTCGACGATATTTTCTCCTCTGTTGATGGTCAAGATTTGGCCAATGGGCTTCATGATGACCTCGTCAAGAAACTTCGACAAGCAATACCGATGCTTTTTTCGAATCTTGCAACCACCTATCGAAACCTTTGAGATTACGATAATGCTCTTAAGTGGTATCGAATAGCCTATCAAGCATCAGCGAAACTCTGAACCATACAGTTTGCCTTTATCGCTGCCGTGAACTGTGCCTATCTTAGCCCTGATGAGGAAACTCTACAACATGCTGACGACCTCTGTAACTTAGCAGATGAGCTTATTTACTCTAAGTACAAATGAACCACCAATGATCGAACTCCAAAAAACCGGAATAAGGTCGAAAATTCGGCGCTTTATATGTCATGAAAAGTGCTCTATGATAAATATAGGTCAGAATTAGTCGACGTTACACTTCAGGTTGAAGATGTGCTAATACCAGAGAGAAGTCGAAACTTTTCTGATCTTACTCGATATATCGATCAGGTCAGGCAGCAGAAAAATCGGTTCTTATCTCATGTTCATCACAACGCGAATACGAGAGATCCGTGACTGAAAAGTAATCTTTTCGAAGACTCTGATGCTGGAGCAATCGGGGCCTCTGAGGTTTTTATCGCGGTCTTGGCACATAGGCTTCTGAGAATTTACGGATGAGAAAGGCTCCCCGAATCTATACTTGCGTATACCAATATAGAATTTTGGATACCTCGTGCTATTACAGACGATGAACTGCGAAGACACTTGAAGACAACCCAAGAAACTGCAGGAGTAATCGAAGAGTCTAAACCTATCAGTGATATACAATCAACCGTACTCAATGTCTATAGACACTTGGACTTGAGAGATGAGTGGATGATTTTATGTAACAAGTTCCTGAGGACAAATAACGTCGCCAATTGAACTCCTCGAGGTGATCTTGTAAGAATGATTATTCCGATGATAATGTGACCCATCGCGGCTCTTGATCCCCGTCCTGGAATTGCCATATCACAATACTTCCTTAATACTACTAATCCAAATGCACAAGAATTTGCCACCTTACTTCTGAAAAGATTCTGAATAGAAAATATATCATGATATGGCATGCCTCTATGAGGAATACAGCAGTGATTTGATCCTCGAATGACACAACTTGGTTGTTTCTGAAGAGATTCGCTCTTGAAATGAACACATGCTGACCTTCAGAGTTATTTTGATAAAGATCTATGACTTGGTACCTGGGCTATTTTATGTGATGGAAGATTTATATTTTGAAATGAGGAAATCGCAAAACTTCCCGTCAGACAATTAGAAATGAGGACGATCAACTCTCTCCATAGATCCAGCAGAAAAAATGAGTTTAGTGCTATATTTTGAGATAACTTTCACTCTTTACCGAGTCCACCTATTTCAGTAGTTACGTATCGTAGATCATTTGTTAGTCATCCAGATCGAAAATTTCCTCCAGATCTCGATTCGCGTGCAGTTATCGACTGGTTGATGCCAATTACAGATTCACTTATTAATGAAAGAATGAAATGTCTAGGAAGGTATTCCGATGATTCTAATCATGTTGTTGAACAGCTACGTCATATAGTTGCTGAAGTTTTAGGTATGGAGTGAGTCCCCGATGGCGCTAGAAATCGTATAGCAGCAGCAAAGGCATTACTTATTTGACTTACTCCTAGACCATAAATCAAGAGAAAAATAGATCTTGATTACCGTAGAAAATGAAATATATTTCTATTTTTTGAGATTTTCCATACAATCAGAATACTTTATCTTCTAAACCAATTTTTATGTACTATACACTTTCGGTTGTTTTTACCGTTGACCGACTCAAAGCACTCCTGAACCTCCTCAAAAAGATCGAACTCGAGATGAAAGAACGTGGACTTTCCGAGACATTTGTGCTCGATACGAAGCTTGCTGATGATATGTTTCCCTTCATGAAGCAAGTCCAGATAGCGACCGATAATGCGAAGGGGATGGCGAGTCGACTCTCTGGGAAAGAAGTGCCTTCCTATCCAGATACAGAAAAAACTCTTGCTGATCTCACTGCGAGACTCGATAAGACGATTACCTTCCTCGAATCCTTCAAAGAAGAAGACTTCGTCGGTGCGGAAGCACGGGAAGCACGATTCCCTTGGTTTCCAGGGATGCATATGAAGGGTGGGGGATACCTCCTGTCGTACGCTATACCGAACTTCATGTTCCATATTTCGGTCGCGTATTCTATCCTTCGAAATCAAGGATTTACGATCGGAAAGGCTGACTTCCTTGGAACCCTCCCACTTATTCCAGATAGTAAAAACTAGACCCGTTCATTTTCGTGGAGGAAATATTTAACAATGAATACACTTCTAATATTTTAATAATGCAAAAATTCGCTCTTGCAATCAAAAACCTCGTAAAAACTTATCCCAATGGAACTGAAGCCCTCAAGTGAGTCACCTTTGAGATCAAACAGGGAGATTTTTTTGCCCTCCTCGGACCAAATGGGGCAGGGAAGTCGACGACTATCGGTGTCATATCTGGACTCGTCAATAAATCAAGTGGAGAAGTGATTATCGGTGGACACAATCTTGATCTTGCTGGAGCTGAGGCTCGTATGGGAGTCGGAGTCGTCCCTCAGGAATTCAATTTCGGTATATTCGAAAAGGTCTATGACATCATCCTCGCGCAAGCGGGGTACTATGGAATCGCTCGTGATATTGCGGCTCCGAGTGTCGAGAAATACCTCAGAGCGCTCGGACTCTGGGAAAAACGAGACGTCCAAGCACGTACTCTTTCCGGAGGGATGAAACGCCGTCTCATGATCGCTCGAGCCCTCGTCCATAATCCACATCTTCTCATCCTCGATGAGCCAACGGCGGGAGTCGATCTCGAACTCCGACATGGGATGTATGAGTTCCTCCGAGAACTCAACAAAAGCGGAACTACCATCATCCTCACTACCCACTACCTCGAAGAGGCGGAGAGTCTCTGTAAAAATATGGCGATTATCGATAAGGGAATCATCGTCAAATATGGTCCGATTCGAGAGCTTCTCGCTTCGATGGAAGATGAAGTCATCACGATTGAACTCGATAGGAACTATACCTGAGAAACACTCAAAGAGTATATCCCAGTCTCGAGTGAGACGACACTCGATCTGACCGTTTCATCAAAACATCCTCTGGATGAAGCGATCCAAGTGCTTCAAAAAGAAGGATATAAAGTGAAGAGTATGAAGCCAAAAAGCGGACGACTCGAAGAGTTTTTCCTTAAGAGTACGAAGAAGTAGAATCTTAAATGCGAGTTAAAGTATATCATTCACTTTCGCAACATTTTTTCATAATATCTATCGGTATACTTCAGAAGTCTCCACTCGTTCATAAAACAAGGAGTTCTTTTCCTCAAAAATACACGTATACACCTCATCATACTATAGCTTCACCATGTTGGATTTTTATATCCTTATGGTTTCCGACAATTTCATTGAAGCCCGTCGATCACACTGCCATATGTTTTACTTTTTCTAAAGTATCTGGGAGATCAGATTTTCTATCCCCAAATTTTAGCCTAAAGCCAAGATTATTTTTATCTAAAGTAAGGATTACTTTCCCGAAATCACCAATTTCTAGTGAATTCGGATTTTCTAATCAGTAACGAAAACTTCATCACTCAAATCAAGATTGATCTTCCCTCACAAGGGTTGCTAGTCATCACAACTCATTTTTAATTTTTCAACTATTATCGGTATTTTTCTTTCTTTTTTCTATTGCTCGAGATTCCATTCTTTCTCATTCTTGTCTTATTTCCTCAGCCTTTCTTGCTTCTGCTTCCAACCTCCTTTTTGTTTGCATTTCTTGCCTAAGAGCGGTAATCGTTGGGTTGAGTTGTTGTAGAATACGACTTTTCATTTGTCGAAAAGTGATAAGGGCTATTTTTTCTGGGGTCGCATTTTCCTTGATCGCTTCAAGTAGTTGAGCTACTCTTATAATAATTTCATCTTGCAATACGGATACCTGCTGTGAAATTGCCTCAGAAATAGTCGTATTCTCACCAAACTCTTTGATGAATTCACTTGCAATGCTTTCCCTGAGGGCCTCACTCACAGCAAGTGATATTCTTCTTCCATCAGTTGTACCTTCCTCATTTGTAAAGGAAAAAACGAGACTCTGAGTCGCTCCTCATTTTGGTGACATATCTATAAAGAAAAAATAGTTATTTTAAAATAACTATTAAAAATAATATGTCAATAAAAATTGTACTTTTATATATCAAAAAAATATAGTATTTGAATGGGGGCGGTACTTAATCGTAAATCCTCTCTAGCGGTCCGCATTGGATTTTCCGTAATACTTCTTCGGTTTTCCTGTTTCCGAAGGTTTTGGACGTGGATAAGGGGATTTTGATGCAGATCCCTCAGGGTTCCATGATTTTTTTGATGACTCTCCGTCTTCTTTCCATGATTTTTTCGGAAAAGCTTCTCGCTCTGGCTTCCCAAAGCTCGGTCTTCCTGGTTTCTCCAAGTTTCCACGAGGTTTCTCACCCGCATCGTCACGAGCGGTTCGATACTTCGGTGGGGTGGGCTTACTATTTCCCTGATAGGCAATGCGAGGCTTCTCGGTACGGGTATCACGAGCGGGCTTCAAGTATCCAGGCTTGTAACGTCCTCCTCATTCTGTGGAACGTGCCTCTCATCCAAGTGGACGAGACGTATATCAGGCAGTTCTTTCCGTACTAAAGGTTTTTCGTTTTGGAAAAAGGGATTCTGGAGTTCCTTTCGAAGGATATGGTCCTCCTCTTCGCTCGGTTTCCATTCCCCTTGAAGGAGTTGGTTCTCGAGTTTCTGAAGTGCGTACCTTCGGATAGACCGAATTACGAGATCGCTCTCCACCTGCTTTCGGATAGGCAGGTTTCGAATCAGTTCTTGGTTTTGGACTGCTCATATTTCCACGCCCCTGCATCTTCGGCATCTTGATAGGATTATGATCCATGAGAGGGAAGGGATGCCCTTCGATCACTGGAACTCGTTTCCCGATGAGCTTCTCGATATCTCGAAGGTATTCTTTTTCTTCCGCGTCAGAGAAAGAAAGAGCCGTTCCCTTTGCTCCCGCTCGACCGGTTCGTCCGATACGGTGCACGTAGGTTTCTGCAATATTCGGGATTTCATAGTTGATGACGAACTCGAGGGAGTCCACATCGATCCCACGAGCGGCGATATCGGTGGCGACGAGGACTCGAGTGGTCTGATCCTTGAAGCTTTGAAGGGCTCGCTGACGAGCATTCTGAGCTTTATTCCCGTGGATAGCATCCGCGGTAATGCCATTTTCGAGGAGGACTTTGACGACTTTATTGGCTCCATGCTTCGTCCGAGTAAAGACGAGTGCGGTTTTGATAGCCTCATCCTTGAGTATCTCGAGGAGGAGGTTATTCTTATTCCCACGATCCACGAAGTAGACTCATTGCTTGATGATATCGACCGTAGAAGAAACAGGAGTGACGGTCACTTTCGCGGGCTCATGGAGGATCGTATGCGCGAGCTTCATAATCTCAGGAGGCATGGTCGCTGAGAAAAAGAGGGATTGGCGCTTTTTCGGAAGGACCGCGAGGAGCTTCTTCACGTCGTGGATAAATCCCATATCGAGCATCCGATCCGCTTCATCGAGGACGAAAATCTCGACATCGGCGAGGGAAATATGTCGCTGATTCATGAGGTCCAGGAGTCGACCCGGTGTCGCGATAAGGATATCCACACCACTTCGGAGTGATGAAACCTGAGCATGCTGTCCCACTCCACCAAAAATCACTGCCGAACGAAGTCCGGTGTACCGTCCATATGCCTTGAAACTCTCGTCGATCTGGATCGCGAGTTCACGAGTTGGGGTCACGATGAGGGATCGTATATGGCGTTGGCCTTTGAGGAATTCTTTCTTCCCAGTATTACTCGGAGTATCGACCCCAGAAGTTGCCGAGAGAAGCTGAAGGATCGGAAGGGCAAAAGCCGCCGTTTTCCCAGTTCCGGTCTGTGCACAACCGAGGAGATCCGTCCCCTGAAGAACGATAGGAATAGCCTGAGCTTGGATCGGGGTTGGAGTCGTATATTTCTCTTCTTCGAGGGCTCGGAGGAGGGGTTCGATAAGTTTCAATTCTGAGAATAACATAGAAAAAGGGTGAAGAAAAGATGAAAATGAGGGCCAAAGCCCTCAGAAAACTCAATTTCGCGTATAGTACTCAGAAAGAAAGAAATAGCGAATTCTATCTAGAAAATCAGAAGTATACCTTTATCAATATAATGCTTTTATTTTGAAGTGGTGTGCAATCCAGCAACTGATCTATAATTATTTTCTTTTGCAAATTGAGCTGCCCAGGCTAACTGTTGCACTTTTGCTATTGCAAAATCGCTACGAGAGGTAGAAGGAATTTCTTTCTTTTCTATTACTTTTCATCCATGTTCTAAAGTTGTGGTAATAGTCCATGTTAGTCTAGGTTTTGGAAATAGGAAAAGTACATGCACTAGTGTACCTAATACTAGCCGATCGGTAGAATTATCAGTAGTATCTGCGACGGTAAGTCTAGATCCCGATTCGTTGGTATAGTGAGCGATTATTTCCATATTAGGTTTATTAATAATAAATCTATATTAAGTTTTCTTTATTTTTAGTCAAATCCTATGAATATTTCAGTACTTTTGTGACCAAAAGTATGCAAAAGTCTCGGGGGAAGAAAAACTCGTTCGCTTTGCTCAGCAGTGTATTGATCTCTTCTGACTCGGACAGTTTCTTCCCCCGAACCCCAGAACAGTCACGGAGCATCAACTGAGAAAGTGCAACAAAGGAAAGAAGCAAAAAATAGCAACACATTCCTTTTTGATTTACTACAAGATTTTCGTTCAACTTCTAGAACTCTCTTTTTTGCAAATTTCACTTTATTTTCTATACTCTTTTATATTGGCAGATCCTAGTAAAATGAGAATCGCTCATATTTATGGTATTTTTACTAAAATAAGTTGAATACTTCGTCATTCTGAGGCACGAAGAATCCAGTTTTCCGTAACTCTGGATCCTTCCTTCGTCAGGATGACGGAAACAAGAAGTCGTCTGAATAAAGAGAACTTCCTATATCTTCTTCATTATTAATTTTTCATTATTCATTCCCCATGAACCCACACCAGCTCTTTGTATCCTACTCTACCATTGTCCGCAAGGAAGTCACTCGATTTCTTCGCGTATGGCGACAGACGATTGTTCCTCCTGTGATTACCACCACGCTCTACTATGTGATATTTGGTCAGTTTATCGGTTCTCGTGTCGGAGTCGTCGGCGGGATGGACTATATGCAGTTCATCGTACCGGGTCTTGTGATGATGTCGATCATCATGAACTCGTTTTCTCATGTGGTTTCCTCGTTCTATATGGCGAAATTCCAGAAAACCATCGAGGAAATCTTGGTGTCTCCGACGCCGTACTGGGTAGTGATTCTCGGGTTTATCACAGGAGGAGTGATTCGAGGTATGGTAACCGGGGCTATTGTCCTCGGCGTAGCTTTTTTCTTTACTCATATTACTTTCGCTCATATCGGACTCACGATCCTCTTCGCCTTCCTGACATCGCTCCTCTTTGCTCTCATCGGCCTCCTCAACGGCCTCCTTGCGGATAGCTTCGACTCGACGTCTATCGTTCCGAATTTTCTCCTCACGCCACTTACCTATCTCGGAGGGGTATTCTACTCCATTCAGATGCTCCCTCCTGTATGGCAGATGATCTCTCACGCGAATCCGATCCTCTATATGGTCGATGGATTTCGATACGCGGTCCATGGAGTTTCCGATATTGCTCCGACCACTTCTCTTCTCGTACTTGTAGGTTTCTGTATCGTATTTTTCGGTATTATCTGGGGAATGTTCTCGAAGGGGCAGGGAGTGAGGACGTAGATAATGAGAATGAAGTATCAATAATGAATAATTAATAGAGACGAATAAGAATGAATAATCGGTCAATACATTACAAAATCCCTATGGTTTCTTATATTTTTAGACTACTCCTTTCCATTATAGTATTTTCCACATATACTTCTGTAAATTGATCAGAGTTACTGTGTAAAGAAACTGGGAACCAGTATGAGAATATTTCTAATATTTTTTACTCCCCTGATGGTTCTAGCCTTTCTTTTGTGGCTCAAAAAAATGGAAATTCCTTTTTAGTAAAGGATGGGGTTGAGATATGACCCTACAGTAGGATAGAATATGCAGTGTACTCATCTGATGGAAAGACCGTATTACTCTTGGTCGTGAAAAATGGAAAGTATACTTTGCTAAAAAATAGTGTGGAAAGTCCGGAATATGACTTTATATACTCTGTTATTTTTTCTCCCGATGGGGAAAGCTACGCCTTTATTGCACAAAAGAACTGAAAAACTTTTATAGTGAAGGATGGAGTTGAGCTCGGTACGACTTACGATCGTATAAAAAACCCAACATACTCTCCCGATGGAAAAATATTCGTGTACGTTGCTATAGCTAGCAATAAAACCATACTTGTGAGAAATGATAAAGAAATTGCTACCTATACGAATGAGAAGGAAGTGAATTCCTATTCTGCGAATAGTTTCATTCCTATTTTTTCTCCCGATGGGAAAAGCCTTGCCTACGTCGCATTAAAAAATGGAAAACAAATAGTCGTAAAAGATGGAGTCGAATATAATATATACGAAAACCAATACTCTCCGACCTACTCGCCAAGAAATAACAGTTTTGCTTACATAGGATGAAAACAAGGAGATTTTAGAGTCATTAAAGATAGAAAAACGAGTGCATCTTATGCATCAGTATCAGATTTACAATATTCACCGGATGGCAAAATACTGAGCTTCAGTGCTGAGAAAAATAAGAAAGAAATACTTGTAATAAATGGAATCGAAGTGAGTAATTATGACTATGCTGAATGATTGGTCTACTCAGCAGATGGCAAGAGTTCAGCCTATATAGTATGAAAGGATGGGAAATCCATGATTATAAAAGACGGGGTCCAAGGTAAAAAATATTCGATAGTAAAAGACTTGAGCTACTCTCCTGATGGCAAAAACGTAAGCTACAGCGTAGGAAAAAACTATCCAATAGTGCAAATGGTAGTAATTAATGGTAAAGAATGAGAAGAATATGATCAAGTTTGGAATCCTATGTATTCACCGGATGGGAAAAGTTTCGCCTATGTGGCAAAGAAAGCAGGAAAGTATAGCTTTATAAAATATAACTTAACCAAGGGAAAAATAGAAAGTATCCAACTTAACACTCTAGGATATTTAGGAGGTGATACCAATTGATTTCCAATATTTTTTCGCTATGTGAAAAATGGAAATTTCCCCTACTTTATAGGCAAAAAAAATGATTCGTGGGCTATAATAAGCTGTCCTATTTAGAAGAGTATCGATTGTTTCTTTCAAAATCCTCAATACTATGGTAGAGGTAGGCTCTGATGCCAAGAGATGCTGCAGATTCGATACTTTCAGGTGCATCATCGAAGTAGAGTACTTTATTTGGATCAGATACATTGAGCGAAGAAAGTATATATTCGTAGAACTCTTCCTGAGGTTTCTTGTATCCGATTTCACACGAGCAAAAAACTGAGTCGAAATATTCCGAAAACCGCATTTCATTCTTTAAAAAAGAGAGTCGGTAGGCTTCCTGATTGGTTGCGACATGACAGTATATTCAGGATTTTCTGAGTTTTTGTATGCGTTCGATTAGCTCTTTATCGATATGGTTTTCATAGTGGAACCATTCGTGTAGGAATTCATCTGGAGTTCCAGAATAGTTCCATATTTTCAGAAATGGTTCGATAACCGTACGAATATCTGCCTTTCCCACGATGCAGTCTTGGAATAGACCACGAAAAAATGGCAGCATCTCATCGCTCGAAATCCCAGAGCGTTGAGCGAACTCTAGGCTCCACATTTTCGAATGGACGATGACTCCATCGGTGTCGAAGAGGATATGTTGCATAGATTGATTTCTCATGAACTAGAGAAGACTTCCGAGTTTCTCGAGATACTTCATTTTGTCTTTCTTTGGATTATTGATATCACCAAAAACGGTAAATGATTTTTGTCTGATCCCACAGAATCCGATGCGATTGAAATTCCAGAGGAACTGGATATGCAGTATTATCGTGTAGAAGAAGCTGGGTCCTCCAGAAGTCGAGATGATACGCGCCGTCTTTCCTTTGAGGAGACCGACGGGCTTCCCATTCACATACTGGAAGGCAAATCCAGATCAGAAATTGGAATCGATAAAATTTTTCAGTATTGCAGGAGCATCTCCCCACCAGATCGGGAAGAAGAAATCGAGCTCATTCGCCCAGGTGATTTTCTCCTGTAGTTTACGAGTAGTTTCATCCTTGCCCATTTCTTTCATATTTTCGAAGCGGAGAAAGTCCTGTTTCAAATCGGTCGTGTAGAGATCCAGTATTTCGACGCTATCTCACCCTGCGGTCGCGAGTTCAGTGTATTTTGTGACGAGAGCAAAAGTAAAACTTTTCGGGTTCGGATGGGCGACGATAATGAGTTTTTTCATAGGAGTGAAGGAGGAAAATATTATTTTTTCCAGAGATACTGGATCAGATGTCGATCGAGCCAGGCAATGGCTCAAGGAATGAGACCAAAAAATACTGGAATCAGAAAGAAAATAAATGCAGAAGCCGGATGGATAAAGGCGAGGAGCATCGCGAAGAGTGTACAAAAAAGAGGGAAGTACACGCGAATCCTCCCGTATCGTGCGTCTTCATGACTTACGATAGAGAGATCCGTCTCCGGATGAGCGTAGATAATGGTCCGCATCCAGAAGATTGATAGGATGATACAGAGGATATTGATTCCATAGATACAGATAGCAAGGGGATCTACGAGATAGCGCCCGAGGAGATTGGCAGAGAATGGGAGAAGCGAGAGAAATACGAGAAAAATGATATTGACGATCACGAGCTGTCGGCTAATATGCTTCGCAAAGATCGTGATGAGGTAGTGATGCGAAAACCAGTAGGTCGTGAGTGTAGAGCAGACGAGGAGGTAGGCAAAAAATGTCGGCATGCTCTCGTGGAGGCTTTCGACGAGTGAAGCATGGGTTCCACTTTCAGGAATCTTCAGATCGATGACGAGGAGGGTCAAGATGATCGAGAAGACTGCATCTGTGAGGTTTTCGAGGCGAGCTTTATTCATAAACTAAATTCAAATCGTGATGAAATAGATAGTATTTGTTAGTGTGGGGTTACCAAAACCCAGGGCTATTTATTGCGGACATAGATGAGCTTGTATCTCCCTTTTCCACCATCACCTCGTTCCGTAATCTCGAACTTCCCAGTCGAATCGATGAGCGGGGTGAGCTTATTGAATCCGTAGTTTCGAGGATCAAAGTTTGGTTGTTTTTTCTGAAGGAGACCACCGACATCTCCGAGAAAAGCCCATCCATCCTCATCCGCGATATCGGATACTGTATTGGCAATGAGCTCTATGACTTCCGGAGTGACCATATCGAATCCTGGAGTCATAGTATCAGTTTCTACTGGGTTCGTCTCGAGGTCACTAAAAGGGATAAATTTTTCTCATACTTTCGCTTTCCTATCCTTCGCTACTACCTCCTTGGTCGGTTTTTTGAGGATTTCTATATAGATGAATTTATCACACGCGACGATGAATGGATTGGGCGTTTTTTTCTCCCCGATTCCATAGACTCTCATACCTGCTTCCCGGAGTCTGGTCGCGAGCCTCGTGAAATCACTGTCACTCGAGACGAGGCAAAATCCATCAACCTTTTCTGAGTAAAGGATATCCATCGCGTCGATAATCATCGCACTATCGGTCGCATTTTTCCCCTTGGTATAGCCATACTGCTGGATGGGAGTGATGGCGTTTTCGAGGAGAAGATCCTTCCATTTGGCGAGTCCCGGACGAGTCCAGTCTCCATAAATACGCTTCAGTGTCGGGTTTCCATATTTGGCGATTTCTTCCATCATTTCTTTGATGTAAGCGGAGGGGATATTATCTCCATCGATGAGCACAGCAAGACGGACGTCGGTTTCCATAGGCGAAAGAGTTAGATAAATTTGATCTTCGATTTTACCAGATATTGTAGGATTTTTCCCTCAGATTGCAATATTGATTTCCTCTCGTTTGTCGCTATATTTAGATGGAATTATATTTTCTCGAAAATTAACTTGATTATTTTATAATAATAATTATAAATATTTTATAAACAAATATCAAATCGCTTCTTCTTTACTATCTTCTCACCTTTTTATGCGCACTTTCACTTTCATCGGTACGGCAATCCTCATCTCCTTGATTCCCATCTCGAGTTTTGCTTCGTACTATGATCAGTACAATATCGATCCCTACCAAAATCAAAACTACTACCAACCGTACTATAATCCCTATGGATCTACCAACGGATACAATCCCTATGGTGGATACTATGATACCTACCAAAATCAGTGATACTACAATACGACCGATTCGACGATCACTGCCCTATGGGATCTCCTCTCTCGATATGGGACAAGTATCTCGAAGAGCGTCACTGATACGACGAGTGGTATTATATTTACCCTCACTTCTTCAGATACCTATGTATCAAGTCGGCTACAGACGATCAACTATGATGGGGTAAAGAGCGAAATCTTCGGTCGCAATATGTACGTCACGAAGGATAACCACTGGAACGGGGTCCAGGTCCAGATCACCTCTTCTGACTACGATACGGTTTCTAAAATCCAAGATTATGTTCGATGAAAGCTCGGCTTTGCGGTCGTGAATCGATATGTTGCCCCTCCACTTCCTCCAGTAAGAAGGGATCCGAGAAATACCTACAATCAGAACTATAGTTATAATTATAACCAAAACTACGACCCGAACTATAACCAAGGGTACAATTACAATCCTTCTACAGGATACTACTATGCCCAGCCGTATGCGAGAAATAGTGATATTATCCGATCGATTTCGAACCTCACTGATGGGGCGACGATTGTCATCACTTCAAACGATCCGACGACTGCGAACTATATCCAATCCTATGCTCGTTCCTTTGTCCCACTTGGACTCGGAGACTCTGTATCGGTTACCATCATCAATACGAGCCTCGGTATCCAGATGCGCATCACCTCTTCTTATCAGAATGTTATCAATCGTATCCAGAGTATTGTGAATTCGAACTATACGGCTCCGAATGGATACAACTATGTGAATCGATAATCGGTTTGGAAAACAGAAAAGTCTCGCTATACTCTTACTATCCTTATACTCCTTATATACTAGGGAGTATTTATTTTCCTCCGTATGCTAGCATCCGTATTTTCCATCCATAGTTTCGAGCTTTCTCCAGAAGAAATCCAACTTTTTGAGCGATTTCTCACGCTCTTTATCGAGTACAATAGTCATACCAATCTCTCTGCGATCAGAGACGAAGCCGGGATTATCGAGAAACACTTTGTCGATTCACTCTATGGAAGTGTTGCGATGGAAGCCGGAATGAGTCATGATGGAGACACTTCTCAGAGCTTAGATTCCGCAAACTCTCCTCCCAGCCTCCCAGCCTCCCAGCACCTCTTCAGACTCCTTGATATCGGTTCCTGAGGTGGATTTCCTGGAATCCCACTTAAAATCACCCATCCAGAAATCGAAGTTACACTTCTTGATTCCGTCGGGAAAAAAGTAAAAGCAATGCAACACTTTATCACGGAGCTTGGACTCGAAGGGATTACTGCCATCCAGGAACGTGCGGAAGTTCTAGCAAAAAGTCCCGACCATAAAGAAAAATATGATGTGGTCGTTTCTCGGGCGACTGCCTATATCACGGATATTCTCACCTGGGCGACTCCATTTCTTGGGAAACACGGGAAGATTATCCTCTATAAAATGCCCTCGGATGAGGAGCTCAAAGATCGGGAAAAAGTAGCGAAGAAACTCGGGCTCGTTCTTGTTTGAGAGTATGAATATGAGCTCGCCGGAAAGGTACGAATGATCTCGATATTTCAGAAGAAATAGTAGAGAGATAGGTTGTATTACTCTATCCTCTCAAGATCACTTCTGATATGATTCCTCCTCCCAAAGTCATTGTCATCATCCGGAGTTTCGAAGTGCCACCACTCGGTATCGATATTGAGGAGTCATCCATACTCCATTACCCTTCTGAGTAGCTCACGGTTTTCGATATGTTCCTTCTGTAGGATTCCATTGGCCAGTAACAGTATCTCATTTTTTGGCTCAGCAATAGGATCAAGCTGATCAAACGCTGCACCCATATCGAGGGGTTTTCCACGGTAGAGAATCGAAACATCGACTGCACAACCAAAACTATGAATCGATCATTTTTTTGGTGAGGCAAAGTAATCTTTTTTATCATGCTGAAGAGCTCATTCGTACATCTTTTCTTGAACATGTTGAGGTCTCCCGGCATCATAGACGATCAGACTATAATCGTCAGATCACATAATGGCTTTCAGATGTTTCTGAGCGTGAGATAGCATGACTGCTACTTCTCTTCGTAGGAGAGGCTTTATATCAGGAGGATAGTGCGCGACCCCAGTAACATTATCTGTCGTGGCATACTTGAGTTCTATGGCAATACTCGGATCGACGTCACGAATATCTACAAATGGATTTTCCAGGGTATTAAGTGCTTTTTCGTTTGTCCCGTGGATGAATCAATAGGGTTAATGAGGATCACTGAGTTGTTTTCTTCCACATATAGTTGGGTGCTTAGTAAATTTAAGCATTTTTTTTGAATTATATGAATTATAGGAGGGAATTGTTTTTAATAAAAATACAACCCCCCTTTAAAATTAAATAATATATATAATATTCGAAAAGTCAATTTTTGTTACCTTTGCGTGATATTTTACGTTTGATTTTCTTCCCCTTCCTCTTATACTTCCGGTATTATTTTCTTTTATGCACTATAGTATACGTATAGCCGGACCAGCAGGACTCGGTATGCACTCCGTGATGGATATCATCGCATCGGTCTTTGTCGAGCTCGGGTACCAGATCATCACCGACTCGGAGTACCAGTCGATTATCAAGGGCGGGATCAATTACTTCGATGTCCATATCCATGAGGGAAGTCCCTATATCACTCGCGAAGTCGATGCCTGTATCGCGCTCAATGATAAGAATCTCATTGCCATTCTTGGCAATCTCAAGAAGTGAGGGACGATTTTTGCGGCGAAAAAATGGATCGACAGTGTCGAAAAAACTCACCCAGATATCCGTACCGAGTTCCGAGTGATAGAACGAGAAATCACAGACAAGTATGAGAATACCTATCTCATCGGTATGCTCGGAGCCTTTCTCGGACTGGATGCTTCGGTCTGGACGCCATCCATCGAGAAATCATTCCGCAAGAAGGGCGAAGCCCTCGTCGAGAGTAATCTCGCGATTGTCCGACTTATGTACGAAGAATTCTCTGGAAAGGGGAGTGACTTCCAACCGAATCGAATCGGATCTCCTGGTAAACTCTCCTACGGGAATAAGATGATTGCTCTCGGGGCGATCGACTCTGGACTTGACTATTTCAGCGCCTATCCGATGACACCGGCTTCGACGATACTCTCCGAAGTCGTAAATTCTGGAAAAGTTCCATTTCTCCAGGCGGAAGATGAGATTGCGGTGATGAACTCAGCACTCGGTGCGGCTTATACATGAGCTCGAGCCATGGTCGGAACCTCGTGAGGAGGATTTGCCCTGATGACCGAGGCCCTCTCCTTCGCCCATCAAGCGGAGATCGGAGTGGTGGCTGTTCTCTCGCAGCGAGCTGGACCAAGCACGGGAACCCCGACCTTTCACGAACAAGGAGAAATCCTCTACGCCTTGCGGCCGACATTTGGTGATTCTGAGAATATCGTGCTCTGTCCTTCTACTCTTGAGGAGGGCTATACGATGGCGGGTCAAGCTTTGAACTACGCACAGAAGTACCAAATGCCCATTATCTATCTTACCGATAAGCAGTTCTCTGAAGGGAAGGTCACAATTGATTCTAATCTCAAACCCACTCCGATCGATCGGGGGAAACTGGAAACAGCTCCAACGAAAGAGTTTAAGCGATATGCATTGACTGAAGATGGAGTCTCTCCGTACGTGACTGTCGGTACTCCGGATGGAGACTTTATCGCGACGAGCTATGAGCACGATGAAGCCGGGGAGACGACTGAAGATATGGATATGAAGATGCGGATGACCGAGAAACGAGCCCGAAAGCTCAAGGATTTCTTCCAGAAAGAGGGGATTGCTGGTTTTCGATTCGTCAATCCTGAGGCAAAGAAGATGATCCTGACACTCAGCTTTGCGAGTTATACGGCGACGGCCTTCGTGGAAGAAAATCCAGAATATGGTCTCATCATCGTCCAGTATCTCTATCCGCTCGATTCGAGACTTCGAGATCTCATCGTCTCGAAAGAGGAAGTGGTATTTTTCGAATCGAACTACTCCGGCCAGCTCGAGTCTTATCTCACCAAAGAGTTCGGCCTGCTCTACGTCCCGACTCTCAAGATTTCCCATCGACGTCGGTATGATCTCTTACCGTTTTATATGGAGGACTTTAATGCTCTTAGAGAATAATGGAAGATAAAGGTAGATTATAGGTAGAAAATGGTAGATTATAGTTGAGAAATTAAGTTTTTCTTTATAAAATATGTCTTACTATCAAGATCTAGAAATCTGGAAAAAATCCATAGAAGTTATCAAAAGTATTTATAGAATATCAAATTGTTTTCCTAAAACAGAAACATACAGCCTTGTCGATCAGATGAAACGAGCCGCAGTCTCAATCGCAAGTAATATAGCAGAATGAATTGGGAGAGGAAGTACCGCAGACAATCTTAGATTTTTACAAATTGCCAAATGATCCTGTACCGAACTCCATGCACAACTTATTATTGCTCATGAACTTCAATTTATTGATTCAAAGGAATTTGATACAGTTCAATCTGAAATTACTCACCTCCTCAATATGATTTCCCTCTTTATCCGCAAGAAAAAAGAATACCAGTAAATTACCTATAAATAGTTCCAATAACTACCTCAATCTACCAATAACTACCAACTTCTACCATTAATCGTTCCTACCTTCCTATGCGTACCTGACTTACGAACATCCAGTGGTGTCCCGGATGTGGAGACTTCCTCATCATTATGGCGATCAAAAATGCCCTTCGCGAACTTGCAATCCCGACCCATCAGCATGTGGTTGTCTCGGGAGTAGGATGTAGCGGGAAATCAAGCCAATACATCCATGGGTATGCCGCTGAAACCCTCCATGGACGTGCTGTTCCTTTTGCGACTGGAGTCAAGATTGCGAAGCCCGAGATGACGGTCATAATCGCTTGAGGGGATGGAGATGGCTATGGGATCGGTATGGGACACCTCATCCACGCTTGCCGACGTAATATCGATATGACTTATATCGTGTTCAACAACGAAAACTATGCCCTGACGACTGGGCAAGCCTCTCCGACGACCCCACTCGGAGCGGTGACGAAGACGACGCCTGAGGGGAACACAATTGCGCCATTTGATCCTATCCGTATTGCGAAGGAAGCTGGTTGTACTTTTGCGGAACATGCTGATTCTCGGAAGTTCGGCGAACTCAAGGAGGTTATCAAGCGGGCGATAGAACACAAAGGGTTTTCTCTCATAGATGTCCTCCAGGATTGTCCGAGTTTTAAGAGATGGTAAAATAAGGTCGAAAAAGTTTTGACAAGCCCGACTCTTTTTATACAATGCCTTGGCTTTTAGAGATTTGCGGGCGTAGCTCAATGGCTAGAGTCTCTGCCTTCCAAGCAGACTGTTATGGGTTCGAGTCCCATCGCCCGCTCCACTTAGTTCAAGCAGGTAATTCGATCGCTACACTTCATTCGAAAATATCATATTTTATAATATGGGAATCGAATCCGAGTAGTGAAGTCAAAGTCTTGACTTCACATACGAGGAGAGCCCCGAGTACTCGGGACAGAGAGTGTGGAATCCCATCGCCCGCTCCATGTTTCTTTAGTGATTAGTGATTGGTTATTAGTGATTAGATTTTTTCTGCTAATTTCTAACTACTAATACCTAATCTCTTTTTTTATACGGGCGTATAGCTCAGCTGGTTAGAGCGCGACACTGATAATGTCGAGGTCCCTGGTTCAAGTCCAGGTACGCCCACCATTCCAACTAAAAATGAATAATTCAAAGATAAAAGTTTAGAATTCCCAATTCACTTTTATCTATTCACTTTTATCTTTTCATTTCTATCGGAGACTGGCGCAATTGGCTAGCGCACGTGCTTTGGGAGCACGGGGTTGTGGGTTCGAGTCCCACGTCTCCGACCATTAAAATTAGGTTACAAGTTGAAAGTTTAAAGTTAAAAGTCCCCGTACCTTAGCTTTTTTATAGATTATCGAATACTGTTTTCTTTTTGTGTTCTAGTAGATTTTCATTCTAAAATAAACTTATCTTCGACGCCATCGTCCAGTGGTTAAGACAACGGGTTTTCATCCCGTAGACCGGAGTTCAATTCTCCGTGGCGTTACCATGAAATAATCAAAAATCTCTCACGGAAGTGAGGGATTTTTATTATACAATTGACGGTAGTATACTTCTAGCTATCATGAGTAAGAATTTTTATAGAATTAGTTACTTAGCTGAACCATGACTAACAAAAGAGGAAACTCCTATTTTTAACAATACAAGTGACAAATATTGGAAGAATTAATCGGATACTGGAAGATTTAACAATTAATAACTCAATTATATGAAGAAAATTGATGCGTTGATAAAATCATTATCCAAATTTCCCAAAGATATGTGGTGATTTGATACTTGTGTTATAATTCAAGAGAATGATCTTAGTACACTTGAGCATAATTTTTGATTTAAGTTGAACCCAGACTACAGATATTTTCTCAAGAAATATAACTGAATTTCTATACCTTTTGAATATATCTTTTGAATTACAGGTAGAAGTCATGATGATATTTACATCAACAAAGAAAGATTACTAAACATCCCCGATTTTCTTATACCATTTTCACCGAATTGAAGATGAGACTATTACTGTTTTAATAAAAAAGATAATAAGGTGTACTTTTGGCAACATGATTTTTCAAAGAATTTAGAATCATCAGATACTGATAGTAGTAGTTTTACCGAGTGGTTGAGTGATCGATTAAATGAAGGACTTGAATCTATAGGTAGCTAATTCCTCTATAAAAGTTCGAATCTTCTCTATATCAGGTTTACCATGAAATACTTAAACCTTCTCACGTAAGTGAGGAGGATTTATTTTATAGTACCAGACGATTCCGGCTTGTCCTCTGTATTTATAAGGGTAAGCTATAAGATAGCTCAAAACACATTACCATCATCGTATGTTTTTATACAAAAATAGTTTTAAGAAAATAATATTCATCGCTGGTATTTTATTATTCTTACTCTTTCCGGGAATTGTCCTCGCTCATCAGCCGAGAATTCCTGAGGGAAACCAAACCACTGTACTTGAACCCGAAGTATCAAAAGCGTATTATACCCGACTCCAAGGAACTCCTCAGACCTACAGTATTGTTTCAGATACACCATTTGCTCTCTATGTGAATATACTCGTCCCAGATATCCCAGGACAGAAGCAAGATATCACCGTGAAGATTATCAAGGATGGTAATACTGAAATACCATTTGCTACCCTTGATGGGAGTACATTTACGTGGACCAAACTTTTCGAACCTTTCGGTTACGACACCTACTGGGCGGGTCCTGAGTATAAAGCGAATGTAGCAGCGGGGAAGTATGATATTATCGTTTCGAGTTTAGAGAACGATAGTAAATACTCCCTTGCAGTAGGCGAGACTGAACTCTTTGACTTCCCTGAAATCATCAATGCACTCACTCTCGTACCACAAATAAAACGTAATTTTTTTGAGGAATCACCGATTTCGTTTATTCTTTCACCTTTTGGTGCCGGACTCATCGTAATAATGTTTGTTCTCGCTTTCATCCTCGGATTCACTTATCGGTTCATCCTGAGAAGATTCACCAAAAATATCATTCGAAAAAATCATACGAATATCGGTACACCAGATCGTCTTATTCGCATGCTCATTGGTATATGCTTACTCATTCTATCGATTACCACTTCGTGGAGCCCCATCCTCTTATTCTTTTCTGGATTCGCCCTCTTCGAGGCTCTATTTAGCTGGTGTGGGCTCTACGCGGCTCTCGGAAAGAGCACATGCCCATGGAATGCTTCGGATAATGTACAAAAATAACTAAAATGTTCATAAAATTTTAGAACACAATGCACTCTTAAGTTTTGCCTTTTCACTAATTAAACTTTCTATTTCAAAAGAACCTATTTTGCTGTAAGGCCAGTTTTTGCACATTAACTAGGATTCAAATCTGATTATTGTGAGAAAATATTTCCAAAATGATTTTTTTCCATCTTACGTTCCTCTTACCTTCACTCACTATAGTAGCCACATTATTTAATTCTTACACCATGTCTTTACGCATTACCTCTCCGCTGATTCTCCTGGTTTTCCTGACAACGCTCGCGAGTTGTTCTGGCACTTTTTCCGATACGATGCGGATTACTAACGATACGGGATCCACGTCTACGAGTGTGACAACTCCTTCTCCAGTATCGACGCCTTCAACCATGCCGACTCCGATTCCATCAGCAACCACCACTTCTCCGAGTAAGACCAAGAAAGCTCAAATCTCTTACTCCGTACCGGAAGGAGGAACTTCTACTACAGAATTTTCCGTAACTGTCTCAGATGGAGTTATTGATTCTGTGAGTGCTCTTCGAGTATCAGGAGATCGTGAAAGTAAGCAGTATCAGGATGCCTTTGCTCGAAAGGTCGCCGGTTCGGTCGTCGGTAGAAAACTTACGGACCTCAATCTTCATGCCCTCTGAGGGGCGAGCCTAACGACAATGGCCTTTGAACAGTTCCTGTCTAGTCTCTAGAATCTTGAGAACACCTTCATTTTTTATTCCTTATCTTATAGCATATGAAACGTATATTTCTTTTGCCTATCGTGGGAGTACTTTCCCTCGGAACCCTTGCCTCTTATAGCACCACTGCTCGCGTCACTCGACATATTCCAAGAAATCCAGGTTTTATGAGTGGACGGACTATGAACTGACGGACTTTTGATAGGATGCATCGATCATTTTCTGGACGTACTTTCGGACCTCAAGCAATGCCTCCCGCAACTGATGTCTCACTTTCAGGGCAAATACAATCTTGATCTGGAAATAGCGGAAGCGTAAGCCGTTAATCTGGAATATTTTTTATGATGACTGCTAGATATTTTTAAAATATTTTTATAGAAAAGTCTTGTGAATATAGTTTGTTTTCCTCGATAAAATTATATAATTTTTTAGTCAATTTTACTTATCCACTCCCTTAACTTTACCTCTATGAAACAACAGATTGCTATTCTATTTGTACTTCTCATTTGATTCTCGACGCTTACAGCTTGTTCGAAAACGGTACCATCTGATCGCAGCCCCGTTTCTACCACAAATGAGGCACCTACTCAACCAGTAGAGGTCAAAGCAGTTTCGGTTTCTTCGACTCCTTCGACCAGTTCGACTACTCCGAAGATGACGACCACGGCTGAAGTGGCCAAAAGTGCCCCAGCTACTCCTATGACTTCGACGAGTTCGAGTGTCCCAAAATCTACGCCAACCTCTTCTGTAAAAATCGAATCAGGAACAACTAGTTCACCTCCTTCTACATCTTCCACTTCTATGAGTTCGGGAGTTTCAAAAACTACTCCTACCACCTCCTCAAAGTTGGAATCAGGATCTACCGCCTCTACATCAGTGGTGACTCCTTCGCCTGCTCCAGATGGAATAACGAAGATGATTACCTATACTACTCCTTCAGGATCTGAAAATATCGAGTTTACGCTTATAGCTCACAGAGGGGTTGTATGGGCTCTCACTGTCACACCAAAAGCAAAAAATAGTACTAATCTTGAGCATCAAAAAGCATTTGCTCAGGCGATCTCTACTGAAGTTATCGGGAAGAGAATCAGAGACCTCCATCTCACGGTCATCGGGGGTGCGAGTCTCGAAACCGGAGCTTTCAATCAGTTTATTACACAACTATAGAAGGTATATCTTGCGAAACTCCCTATGGTATCGTCAGAACTCGCTTCTAAAAATAGAATATGCCCATTCACGATATGGTGAGATGTGTTTAAAGGAGAACAATTTATTACACCCAATCTTCCATCACTCACTAGATTCTAAGACGATATGGAATACGTTTCAAAAAAACAAAAAATACTTTCTACTTTCAAAATAATAGATATACTTTGTCTGTTATTTATTAATTATCATTTTATGAACACACGTATCGTCGCTCCACTTATGCTTCTCGCGACTCTTTCAACCCTTTCGTCTTGTGTTTCTACAACTTCAGCTCCCGTAGTTACTCCCGTATCTGATACTTCTTCTCAGACTCCCGTCGTCGTCAAAGATACGGGTGTCACCGGGACGAGTTCAGAAACTCCAATGCCCCCTACTCCTGTTACGACTCCTTCAACTACAGGAACAGGGGCTCCTTCGACGACTCCGATTACGAAGACAGAGACCATATCCTACAACAATCCTGCAGGAACTGACCAGATCGAGTTCTCACTCACCACTGATAACGGTATGATTACCGCTGTAACTGCGACTCCTATGGCTGAACACGGAATCAGTAAAATGCGTCAGGAAGCATTTGCAAAGGCTATCTCTGGGGAAGTGGTAGGAAAGAAAATTGCAGATCTTCAGCTCTCGGCCGTCGGTGGTTCTAGCCTTACAACCGGAGCATTCAATCAGTTTATCGCCAAACTCTAATATTCGGGCATGCAACAATTCGCTCTTGATATCATCGGAACCCACCTCGAGATATCGGTCGATACCTCCTCAACCTGTGAGGAGGTTTTTTGCGCCATACGAGAACGGCTCATAGCTTTCGAGTCGAAATTCTCTCGGTTTATTGACAAGAATTGGCTTTCAACATTGAATAAAGAAAGGACGGCACTTCTCGATGATGATGCACGAACGATGCTTATTTTTTCTCTCGAGCTGGCCGAACTCTCTGATGGCTACTTTGATCCAACCGTTGGTTCTATCTTGTCACGACTCGGGTATGGGGTCACGGGAGAACGTTCCAATAACAACCGGTGTGACTATCGATCTATTATTATCGAGTGAAACAAGGTATCTCTCGGGGGAGATGTCCTCCTCGAGTTCGGGGGGGTGGGGAAGGGATATCTCCTGGATGTGCTCAAAGAAATGTTGAGTATGTACGATACTTTTCTTATAAACTTTTGAGGGGACCTCTATGGAAAGGGGGACTGGAGGGTCGGCCTCGAGCATCCACTCCACTTCGATGAGGCTATCGGGATTATCACGCTCAGGGATGATTTCTTCGCATGCTCCTCAGGATCTCGTAGAAAATGGGGCAACCACCATCATCTGATTAATCCTCATACGGGCATTTCTGCGCAGAGTGTACTTGCGAGCTATATCGAAGCCGAGAATGGTATGGTAGCCGATGGCTATGCTACGACCCTCTGTGTTATGCCATTCGAAGAGGCCACACTCCTCCTCGAACAAACACATGGAATTGAGTGAGTACTTCTTGCAAATGATGGGAGGATGTTCCAATCGAGTGGGAGTAAAAGTGAACTTTTCTCCTCTTCGAACTAGATATTTCTTACAAATAGTTATTTCTATGGAATGTATCAGCCTACATATCTTTAGTCAATGATGTGGGATGGGCTGCGATAATTATTTTTATAAAAGGACTTCGAGAGATGGGAAGAGCGGTATTTTGGACTTTTTCAAACTTATCTGGTACTATGAAAAATAGTACTCGATTATTTTGTTCTCTTATGGGACGCTCGATTCGAATTCTTTTCTGGAAAATCACACTTATGGCTCTGCTAAGTGTGATTATCGAGTTCATCCCACTTACCCCAGTGCATGCAGACCCTGTGATATATACTCTTTCTGGCATCGTGAGCGTTCCTGATGTTTGGAATAGTTCTGGGAATGCTGGTTCAATATGGTTTTACGCTACGACGAATCCGACTTTTCACCCCTATATTGATACGGATGGTACGTTGCATGGGTCTTTTTGGTCACATAACCTCGGTTGGGTGAATTTTAATCATATGGTCTGGACTGTTCCAGCTCCCTATATGACCTGTCCGATTAATATCCTTTCTGGATGACTTCTTTGTGATATTGGAGGATATGCCTGGTCCCAAAATGCCGGATGGATCTACCTTTGACTCGGATCGGATACCTCGGTCTCTTCTATTTCATCGGTACATTACAATCCTGATACTCTCGAACTTTCTGGGTTCGGCTACTCAGAGAGTGTTGGTTGGATTCCATTCCAATCGGTCGGTGTCGCCTCACTCACACTTGGGTTTCAGGGACGAGTATTTGTCTTCGGAAATATCTCTGGAAAACGAACCTATATCACCGTCTATAATCCCACCCAAACTTCTTTCGATAGCGTATCATTTCAGGATTTTATCATGTCTGTGAAACGAAAGGTTGCGGAAATGAAACGAGGATACTTTAGTCTCAATCCATTTATCAATTATCAGATTATAGAAAATAGTGACTATACCGTTCCCTCTTCGGGTTGGGAATCCACTCGGAATCGATCCTATATTGTAGTCGGAGGTGATATCATCATCAAAGGTTCTGTTTTTGAAAATGCAGATCATCCGGTCGCCCTGATTGCCCTCAAGAACGCGAGTGGATCCGGTGGAAATATCTATATCGAAGGAGATCTTGGGGGGGCTATCCCCGATGCTATAAATGCCTCACTGGTCGCAGAAGGATCAGTCGTCTCTGGCACCAAGGATGTAATTACCGGGGTGGCTTCCTCCTATATCGATACCTCTATTTTGAATATTCCGATTAACCAACTCTATGTGAAGGGGATTATCGCTTCTCGTAATACGATAGGAGGAGCGGCTCGGGAAGTTCCGATTTGTCCTGTATCTCTTCCTCTTTGTTCTGAGGAAATCGCTCGTAAATATGATTTTAACTATTTTAGAAATTTCGTCTCTGGAGATGAAACCTTTAATTTTACCCATCGAGCATATACCCGATCTACCGATATGGACACGTATTCTTTCATTATCGAATACGAACCACGTATGCTATCAGATCCACCACCTGGTCTTGATTTCTAAACTTCTTTACTCATAATTTTCTTTTATGAAATCTCTTTCATTTCTCCTCATCTCACTCTTTCTTCCGATTGCGACGGCAGGAGCATTGGTCTTCCCAGCCGATACCCCAGCAGGGGAAATGGCATGAGGAAAATTTACTCAGTACTTCCAGAATGCTGTCAATAACCCTTGTCCGGCAAATTCCTACGTGGTGGGATTCTCCTGAGGAGCGACCACCTATATGCAGCCCGACTGTGTCGTTGTTTCTATCCCGACGATGTCCGCAACCGGGATCATCGGAGGAACAGAGGGATATGTGACCAAGTTCGGAACCGGAGGAAATGGTCTCTACAACTCAGAACTCTTTTCAACTGGTTGAAATATCGGAATCGGGACGACCGTACCAACCGCCAAATTCCAAGTTTCCGGAAATGTGACCATTACCAATGGATATCTTGACTACCGACCGAATGGTATCGCCTGTGCGAATGGAGAGTATCTTTCCTACAGCGCGTTCCTGGCTCGTTGGCAGTGTACGACCGTCGTGATACCAACTCTCACAGCAACGGGGATTATTGGAGGAACTGAGGGATATGTTACGAAGTTCGGAACCGGAGGAAATGGTCTTTACAACTCAGAACTCTTCTCAACGGGTGGGAATATCGGAATCGGAACCACTACTCCCTCTGCGAAATTCCAAGTTTCTGGGAATACCTACATAACCAATGGATACCTTGATTATCGTCCGAATGGTTCGGCCTGTGCAAATGGAGAGATACTCGCTTATAATCTCGCGAGTGCGAGGTGGCAGTGTTCTACCGCCTCTATTTCTGCAACCGGGATTACCGGCGGAACAGAGGGATACCTTACAAAATTTGGAACCGGCGGAACTGGGATTTATATTTCAGAACTCTACTCAACCGGTGGCAATATCGGAATCGGGACGACCTCACCGACTGCGAAATTCCAAGTTTCTGGAAATACCTACATCACCAATGGTTATCTTGATTATCGCCCGAATGGAGTTCGATGTTCGGATACCCAGATACTTTCTTATAATTCTGGAAGTTCTAGGTGGCAGTGTAGTTCGTATTCTCCAGGCGTCACAGGAACGGGTACGACCAATGCGATGGCAAAATGGACACTTTCCGGTTCGACCTTGGTCCTTACGGGATCAAGTGAGGTATTTGAGACTGGGGGATTTGTAGGTATTGGAACCAATGCTCCGACCGCTCAGCTCTCGATTGATTCCTGAGTTTCTGGTGTCAGTGGACTTCGCCTCGCTTCACTTCCTGTCACCACTCCACTCAGTGCTACATCGAAACCTCTCGGTATTACATCGAGTGGAGACGTCGTTCTTACTTCAGCGGGAAATATCTCCGTCTATACTTCATCTAGCTCGCAAGCGACTCAGGACCTCATCAACTATAAACTCCCACTCTCATATAATCAGTATTTTATCTCAGGTCAACAGCAGACGTTTACCACGACCGATGTAAGCGCATTTCCTCAGTATGCCCCTAACATTGCCCAATCAACGAGTCCAAACTCAGTTTGTAATGGGTCAGGGAATGGCGTTTCTGCTTCTTGTGTCCAATCACCATGGGCAAATTTCTCGTCCTCAGCCTATAATATCAACACCACAGGAGCATCCTATGCGTATCAGCTCGTGATGAGTGATCGTGTTGATACGCCACTCTTTTTTCGAGGAGGAAGGCTGAAAAACTGGAACTCTACGATGAGCTGTACTTCGACTGCTACTTGTAATCTCACAGGTGGTATCTGGAACTCCGATGGTTCGCGCGTCGCCTGATGGTTTGCGGTTCTCTCTGTTCCGGCGAATCGTACCGACTATTTCTATGTCAATCCAGGAGTTGATGTCAATAATAATATCATAGCCGGAGGGGGAAATATAGGAATCGGGACCGCTTCTCCGATCAATCGACTTGATGTCTATGAGACGACCTCGACCGGACGGGTAATGCGACTCAAGCGAGGAACACAAGGATCTGATAGTACTATGGTAAATACTTACGGAACGCCGTACCTCCTCGTCGGGTGAAATGAATATCGGACCAACTCACTACAGACAATCGGATTCGGATACAATAATTCTGCTTCTGCCTACCAGCCAGCAGAAATAGGATTTCTCACGACCAATACTTCAGGAAATACACTCTGAGATATCGTCTTCGCGAATAGAAATAGTACTTCCAATGTCGCACCGACAGAAGTCATGCGTATTACGAGTGCTGGTGATGTTGGTATTGCTCGGAATACCCCTGGCGCAATGCTTGATGTTGGAGGAGACTTCAGACTTGGTGTCAATGGTACGGTTATGACAGATATTATCAAAGCTGCGGTGGTTTCGAATGTCTCGAGTGTCCCGGCAAACTCTAATCTGAATGTTACTCTCGCGGTGACTAATGCACAAACCACAGGAAGCGTGATCGTATCTCCTGGGACAGCTCTCGCGAATGGACTCGAGATTGCCTGGGCCCACGTATCGGCGACAAACACGGTGGAAATCGGTTTTCGTAATAACACAGCTTCGCCTATCGATCCTCCATCGATGACCTATTATATTACTGTGATAAATTAGTTCTAAAATAGATGTATCTACTATAAAAAAGCGCTTCGAGTATGAAGCGCTTTTTTATATTTTGTATTCGAAATTATTTCGGAGGAAGCAGTACAGTATCGATCACGTGAGTGACTCCATTGGTAGAAATCACATCAGCGGTTTCAACCATCGCCGATCCATTGATCATGAGCTTTCCATTCACGCGAGTGAAGGTAAGTTTTTTCCCTTCTACGGTCGTGAGGACGAGTCCATCAGTGAGATCACTCGAAGTGTATCTTCCAGATACGACGTGGTAGGTGAGGATATCGACGAGGGAAGCCTTATTCTCAGGTTTGAGAAGGGTATCGACGGTACCCGCTGAAAGCTTCTCAAAAGCTGAGTTGGTAGGAGCAAATATGGTAAATGGACCAGCACTCTTGAGGGTATCGACGAGTCCTGCTGCTGCTACAGCAGCAACGACGGTGGTTACATTACTCGCGAGTACGGCATTATCGACGATATCTCGAGACCGAATCATCGCCGCACCACCAACCATCACGGCATCTTTTGCTACGGAGAGAAGATAGGACTTGATCTTGAGATTTTGGCTCACTGATCCTCGATAATTCATAACACCAGCCATCTTGGCAAGCTTCGAACGGTCAGTCTTCCAGTTGTATCCAAGGTGCATCGCAATGGACATAACTGATTGTTTGGACCAATCCATTTTCATCATACCACCTTTCATCATCATACTCGTATCAGACTTCATCATGGTACCGTCCATTTTCATAGAAGAGTCCATCGACATTGAGGCATTCGAGTCCATCATCACCGCAAAGAGAGAAGGAGCTCCAGAAGTTACCATCGCTCCGAGGAGCATAAGAGAAGCAAACTTTTTCATAAAAGAAAAATTAGGGATAAATGTGCATCGCACAGAAAGCACTTTATACACCGAGATTAACTCTAGATTAAGTCATATTTTTTTCTTTAGAAGATCTCTTTTTGTAAGAACTTAATCTACTCTTAATATGTGACCTATATACTATAGGAGTAATTATCCCTCACTCTCTCCTATGAAATTTCTCCTTTCAGGTATTCTTCTTACTTTTATTACTCTTTCTGAAGTCATTGCTTCTCCACTTTCGAATCGTATCCCAGAGACTTCTATCAAAGATCTCTCGCTCATATCTTATCTCGTGACACAAAACGATGCTACTGAAAAACCTTTTGATAACCTCTACTGGAACAATCATGAAGCCGGAATCTACGTCGATATTATCGACGGAACGCCTCTTTTTTCATCTACTGATAAGTATGATAGTGGTACCGGCTGGCCGACGTTCGCTCGACCGATTCGAAAGGATAGTATTATCGAAGTCATAGATACGACTCTCTGAGAAACACGAATTGCGATCACGAGTCGTCGATCCGGAGCTCACCTCGGTCATCGATTTACCGATGGACCGGAGCTCTACCACGGAGTTCGTTACTGTATGAACTCGGCAGCGCTTCGATTTATCCCCATGAGCGAAATGAAAGACCGAGGATACGTGGCGTATCTTCGCCTCTTTAAACAATAATATTTTGCCAGGAATCAAAAACTCCCTACAATTCCTCCAACCCCCTCTTATGAAAATACTCATTATTGATGACAATCAGACCATACGAGAAAATATCTCCCTCTATCTCACTAGGAAGGGATATACCACCCAGACAGCATCCGACGGGGAAGTCGCAATAGAGATGATCCTTTCCGAGCCCTATGATTTTCTCATTATCGATCGACTCATGCCTCGTATTGATGGACTTTCCTTGGTACGAATGCTGACGGCTCGGTCACTTCGTATTCCCTTTCTCTTCCTAACGGCCCTGAGTAAACAGAGCGATAAAATTGAGTGACTCTCTCTCGGCGCTGATGACTATCTCGTGAAGCCCTTTGATCTCGAAGAGCTCACATTGAGAATCGAAAATATTATGAAGAGAAATGGGAAAAGTACCGTCGTATCTGAAAGCGTACACTTCGATTCCGTTGAAATCAATATACTTAGTCAATCGGTTAAAAAGGATGGCAAACGAATCGATCTTTCCCCGAAAGAGTATGGCCTTCTCGAACTCCTCATCAAAGAGCGAGGTAAAGTCCTCGATCGTGACTTCCTCTATGAAACGATCTGGGGAGACTATGATGCCTCTCCTCAGGTCCTCGAAACGATCAATGTTCACATTTCTCACCTTCGAAAAAAACTCTGAGGAGACTTCATCCGCACGGTCAAACTTTCAGGATATATTATTGATTAATACCTATGTCATTTACTACCAGAACCAAAATCACGGCTCTCTTTGCCTCGATAGTATCTATACTGATTATCCTCCTCAATGCCCTGATCTTTCAGAGTGCCAACAACGAATGGCAATCGAAAAAAGAGAAATATATGCATGAGTCGATGACTTCGATGCTCACGATTGAGGAAGCCAAAAAGATGTTTCCCGATCTTCAGGTAACGAGTTCGAGCGGAAGCATCATCTACCAACAAGGAATATTTACCCACAATATGGTTCATCGGAGTATCGGTTCTTGGATATTCAAGGACCCATCTATTACCATAGCCGATGGTCGAGCCTATTACTGGGGAATCGAATCGAAGGCGGATGGATTTACCTATAAGACGGTTGACGATGTGACGGATATTATCTTTACGAGGGATATGATTATTAACCGTTCGGTTGCGGTTTCTCTGATTGGATTCTTTCTTCTCATTATTATCGGATACTTCTTCTCAGGATACATACTCCGCCCCATCCAGAATATGAACGAAGCGACGAGACGATTTTCACTCTCTGAGAAGTCTGGTTCACAGACCGTTGGAATCTATGGGAATATCAAGGATGAAGTAGTCATTCTCGCTCGAAGCCTCGAGGAGCTCTTTGATCGCGTCAATAAGGAAGCCGAACGACTCGAACAATTCTCCGACGATATCGCTCATGAGATCAAAAACAATCTCTTCGAAGTCATGACCTACCTAAATATTGCAGAAAATTCATCTCAACCAGGTGAATCTATCAAGAAATGAAAAGCTAAAATCCGATCCCTCTCGAATGTGGTCGATGCCCTTTTATTCTTCGCTCGCAATGAAATCTGAGATGCAGAAACGAAGGATATCGGACCCCTCATCCATTCCTACCTCTGAGATCAAGATCCTCGTCTGAAAATTATAGAAACTTCGAAACTTCTCGCTCCAGTACACCCAGAACTTTTTTTGACCGCGATCGGGAATATCGTTTCGAATGCAGAAAAGTTTACCCCCGATGACGGCACGATTACGATTACCATTTCTGCCGACCATATAGTGATCGCTGATACTGGTATCGGGATTGCCAAAAAACACTTACCACATATATTTGATAGACTCTACAAGGTTGATAGTGCTCGAACGACCGGAACCGGGCACGGACTCGGGCTCTCTATTTCGAAAAAAATCCTCGAAGAACTTCATAAGATGAAACTTTCCGTCACGAGTGAGCCTGGGAAAGGAACAACATTTTCTATCGATACTCTGAAATCTTAATCTAACCTTCACCTCACTGAGTATACTTGCTCTACAATCTTACTTACTCCTATGCTTTCTCTTGCTTTCATCTCCTTCCTTGCCGGAATTCTCACGATCCTCGCTCCGTGTGTTCTCCCAGTATTGCCAGTTATTCTTGCCGGAAGTATTTCAGAAAAGGAACGATGGTATCCCTATGTCGTGACTCTATCTCTTGCGGTTTCAGTCGTACTCTTTACCGTCCTTCTCAAGGCCTCCACATTCCTTATCAATATCCCAAGTCATTTCTGGACCTCCCTTTCTGGAGGTATCCTTATATTCCTTGGACTCATTTATCTTTTTCCTCATGTTTGGGCAAAATTGGCGAGTACACTTGGTTTTTCGAAATCCAATGAATCCCTTGACTCGGCTCAGAATATCTGAAATACCCTCTTTCGTGCGATCGTCACCGGTGCGGTACTCGGACCCGTATTTTCGACCTGTTCACCGACGTATTCACTTCTTCTTGCCACGGTCTTTCCAGCTTCATTTATCTCAGGAATCGGGTACGTATTTCTCTATGCGCTTGGACTCTCTTGGATGCTCCTCATCGTTGCCCGAGGCGGTCGGACGGTAGTCGCCCGGTTCAAGTGAATCGCGAGTGAAACCGGATGGTTCAAGAGAACCCTGGGAATTATCTTCGTCATTATCGGACTTGCGATTATCAGTGGGATAGATAAAAAGGCTGAGACGTGGCTTTTGGCTCGATTTGATCTGAGTTCGATCGAGCAAAATATCCTCGATCGATTCGTCCCCCCTATCAAACAAAAAGATATGGCTCGACCGGTATTAAACCTTCCCGTGACCCCAGTCGTTACAAAAAGCGGGAAAACCCTCGAACCACCATTTCTCCTCTCCATTGATCATCCGTATCCGGCTCCAGAACTGACTGGCCTGAAGGACTGGATCAACTCGAATCCCCTCACGATGAAGGAGCTCAAAGGGAAAGTCGTCCTTATAGACTTCTGGACCTACTCGTGTATCAACTGTCAGAGAACCCTTCCATACCTCGTCGAATGGGATAAAAAATATCGTGATCAATGACTCGTGATTATCGGTGTCCATGCTCCCGAGTTTGCTTTTGAACATATCAAGTCGAATGTCGAACAAGCTGTAAAAGACGACCACATCGAATATCCAGTCGTACTCGATAATGACTATACCCTCTGGAACGCCTATGATAACCGATATTGGCCAGCAAAATACTTTATCGATCGAGATGGTAATATCAGGCATTATCATTTCTGAGAAGGCGCGTATGCTGAGAGTGAAAAAGTGATTCAGTATCTCCTTGGACTTGAACCCACCCCTACTTCTCCTATTCCAAAAACTTCCTCGGCTTCTCCTCTCACTATTTCTCCTGAAACGTACCTCGGGACCGGACGGAGGGCACACTATGTACTTTCTTCTCAAAAAATTGGAACGGATGAATGGACCCTTTCTTCAAAGGGTGGAGAAAATATACAAACGTATTGGTGAGAAACAGAAGAATCAATACAATCAAAACAAGCTGGGGCCATGCTGTCATTTCACTATAAAGCGAAAGATGTTTACCTGGTCCTGACAGGAAGTGGAAAGGTAATGGTTAAAACCTCCGATACGTTGGCTCCTGGGTCTGACGTGAAAGATGGAGTACTTACGGTGGATGGCGACCGGATGTACCATATCATTCACGAAAACGCCGTGACAGATAATACGCTCACTCTGGAGTTTCCTCCTGGAATTGAAGCCTATGCCTTTATCTTTGGTTGATAGGAAGCAACCTCAATTCTCTTCAAATTATTATTATTTTATTCCTAATTTTTACGTATGAAATATTGCATCCTTATTATACTTATTCCTTTCCTCACAAGTTGTAGTCGTCTTGATTCTCAAAATATGATGACCAAAGAGCCTCAATGAGTCCGAGATACTAAGAGTCAATCAGATGTCGATACCTTTTCAGGTTCCCTTACCAGAGAACAAAAAGAAACCCTCGAAAAAAATGAGGTAACTGCGAGTGCTTCATTGAATAAAGAAAAATGAGAAACTAACTCGAGAATGATGAGCGCAGAGTCGAATGAATGAAGCCGATACCAACCATATTCAGCTACGTTCGTCGATATGGCTCTCAAATCAGGAAAAAAAGTCGCCCTCTTCTTCTCTGCCTCTTGGTGTCCAACCTGCAAGGCACTCAATGCCAATATCGAATCGAATCTCTCAGCCATACCTGCAGATTCACTCATCGTAAAAGTAGACTATGATGATAGTGATGAACTGAAGCGAAAGTATGGCGTCGTTTCTCAGCATACAACTGTCATCCTCGATGCTTCTGGCAACCTCGTGAGTAAAAAGCTCGGAGCGAGGAGTATAGAAGAAGTATTTAACTAAAAAATCTCATGCTTTGTGAAATCATACATTGTATGAGAACTTACTCGTTTAATTGCCCTCGACCAATACCCTTTGAAAAGCGCTATTCCCTTGAATAACGAGACCTTCTATTATCGGTCCTTCCTGAACCAAACTACGGGCAGTCTCGAGTCTATTGATAGCAATAAGATGGGTATAGCAGATGGATAATCTTCTCTTCGGAGTGCATCGAGAAGGTTTCAATACTCTCAAATAATACTACAAGACATATCAAAATTCTGTATTAATAATTTTCAAAATATAATCCTTTCCAACCTCCTGTCAATTAATATTCACTATTTTTATGAAAAAGCAACCCCAATCCTGAGAAGCTCAGAACAAACTTCTTGTTTCTCTCAAGCGAGTCCTTCCATACCTTTCCCTTCGAAATGGGCTTCTTGCCATCCTTTTCTACTTGATCTTCTCCTTCTACATTTTCCCATACTTTGCGACCGCTCTTTATTCTTATAACCGTAATCATATGATACACGATACTACCCCACACAAACAAGCTTATTTCGCCGGAGGATGCTTCTGGTGCATGGAGGGCATTTTTGAGGCTCAGATGGGCGTCAAAGAAGCCATCGTCTGATATGCTGGATGAACCGCCGAGGATGCGACTTATGATAAGGTCTCCATGGGCAATACGGGACACCGCGAAGCCGTCGAGGTCATCTACAATCCCAAACTGATCTCCTATCAGAAACTGGTCGAACTCTACTATACTCAGATTGATCCGACTCAGGCCGATGGACAGTTCAATGACCGAGGTTCACAGTATACGACGGCTATCCTCTATAGTGATGATACGGAGAAAAAGACTGCAGAGGCTTCCCAGAAGACCCTCGAGGATTCGAAACAGTTCTCGGCACCGATCGCGGTCAAGATCGAACCATTTCGGAATTTTTTCCCTGCCGAAGACTATCATCAGGATTACTATAAAAAATCCTCTCTTCGATACCATCTCTACAAAGAGGGGAGCGGTCGAGCTCGCTATATAGAGCAAAATTGGGGGAAGAAACTCGAGGAACTCTCGAAGGATGACCTTCGTCAAAAACTTACGCCGATCCAATACCAAGTGACCCAAGAAGATGGAACAGAACCCGCATATCACAACGACTTTTGGGATAATCATAAGGAAGGTATCTATGTCGATATCGTCGACGGGACTCCGCTTTTCTCATCGAAGGATAAGTATGATAGTGGGACCGGATGGCCGAGCTTCACCAAGGCGATCGATTCCATCAATATCGTAGAGAAAACCGATACACAGTTCTTCATGTCTCGCACCGAAGTCCGAAGTAAAAATGCGAATTCTCATCTCGGTCACGTCTTCGATGATGGACCAGTGGATAAGGGTGGGAAACGCTACTGTATGAACTCTGCAGCCCTACGTTTTATCCCGAGAGAAGACCTCGAAAAAGAGGGATATAGCGAGTACCAGATCCTCTTTGATACGAAATAAACTATTTTCCTATTTGATTGGTCGAAAACTCTTTTTGAGAGAGTTGACCCAGTCCTCCATCGAGATCGTAGTGTCAGTACTTCCACTCATGCTTGGGTAGTACTGATTCGCATCTTTGGGTAAAGCTCAGGGAGGAATAAAAACAAATGTGTAGTTCTCGTTCTTTCCGATGATATTTTTTCAGGAAATATCAGTTTCACATTTGATAGCTGCAGGGTCGTTCGTAGTTCCAGTATTCACCGAGATCAGGGTTGTGAATTTTGCTAAGTTCATATCCCATTCGCTATTTCTCGAGAGAGCAATAGTAAGAGCCGTAAAGGTAGGAAGACTCCACGCAGGGTCACTGGTCGGAAGGCGAAACTCGAGTATCTTACCTTCATCAGCTCCACTCGTAACATTCGCAGTATATCCCTTCCAGTTCTCTGGGAGCTCGAGCTCGAACTGATATTCGGAATTGCTAAACACTTCACCTGAGGCGTTCGGTGCAGCAGTATTTTTTTCATTCTTCGTAATAACAATACGCTCTTCGATTTCCGATTTCTCTCCACCTTGACCACAACCGGAAAGGACAAATAGCGTTACTAGAAAGTAGAAACCAATGTATCAAGTTCGAAGGTGCAACATAGGAGGAGAGTTAAAAAAACGAGATCCTTTTCTATCTACTCCAAAACTCTAGACTTTAAATACTATATAGGTGATATTGTCCTCCATCTTGGTCACACTCGGATCCGTGAGGTAGAGATTATAGAAGGTGTGGGCTTTCGGGAAATCTGTCATGACTTTCTTGTAGGCATTTTTCAGTCATTTGTAATCTCCGACGACCTTATAGGCGATAAAATCATCTTTTATCACCTTGTCTCCGTAGGCATGAGGAAGCCCGATCCATCCAAATCACATCATTTTTGAGGATTCGATCATTCCCGTTTTCCAATCAACCTCGAGTCCTTGACTGACGATAGATTCTTTGACAGCGCTATAGATTGACATCGGCACGGGCATATACATCACAAAAAGGGCTTTCATGCTCTGGAATTTCGTATTGATGGTATGTGGGAAGTATCCTTCGGGAAGGGTTGTAGAATCAGTCATAGAAAAAATTATAATCCTAACGATTATCTTTAATTTTGTGTAAATTGCAAAAAAAACAAAAAATGATACTCTATCCTGAGCCTGGATTAAAAAATCTGGAAAAACTATGAGTACGAAAGTAATTATCTACCGAGACTGGGTGCCAATACTTGTTTTAGTTTATTAAGATCTTCTAAACTTCCTATACAAGGAAATCACTCTCTATCGGGCGTGATCCACCGATGAACTGCTTTTCTTTGTCGATCAGTGAGTGCATCGATGTCAATACCTCTTACTCATTGTCATAAGAGTTTCATCTCTTCTTGGAAATAAGCAATTTTTACGCCAATTCCGGTAGTGGCAATAGACATAGGTTATACTATAAATAATAAAACGCATAATAATTAACTTACTATATTTGTCAATAAAATATGAAAAGACTCGTAACTATAATTATTTTCTTAGTGCTGATTTTGCTATATGGAATCATAAGAAGAGTGTATAGAGGGAACTTGCTTCTCGGCAAAAACCTATGTTTAGATACCGAAATGAACTGTGCCACTCCGTATCATCGTATAGAGAGTCACAAGATGAAAAGCAGCTATCAATAAATTACTGATAACAATTGGATTCTTCATCGTTTTCACGGTAAATGGACTCAGTATTTTATACACGATTTGTAGAATCAAAAGTGCAAATACAAGCTTGGAATCCACAAAGAATAATAATAAAACTGATGCGATCAAAATGGTAAGATACATCGCTAGTAAGATACCTCTTGCTGGAGTAAATATTCCTGCAACTTTCTGCATCTTCTCAAAGTCCACTATGAGTGCAAGGCTGACGGGAATAAGAACAATGATATTTAAAATGAGCGATGCTGTTATCATATGATCAGTGAGTTTATTGTAATAAAAATTGGAACATGAAACAATTTCGTATAAGTGAATATAGCTGAAATTATCTATTTTTTTCTCTATTTTTCAATATTTTTTTGACGAATGTAAGAATTCGATGGATGAATCTTTATCGAATTAATGTACTCTTAATCTCTTCTCTATATACTTTAGAAGTGCACTTACTTTCTATGAAGAAACTCATCGCTATCATCTCATCGAGTGTCGCATTTGCATCACTCTGCTGTCTTTCTTCAGTCGTCATCGTCGCACTCGGACTCGGCTCGGTGAGCTTTGCGACGTCACTCGCGGATAATCTCTATGGTGACTATAAGTGGTACTTCCGAGCTTTTGGGCTTCTCTGTTTCATCGTGGGTCTTATCTGGTACTTCCGCTCTGAAGGTGTCTGTACGCTTGATCAGGCAAAGCGTGAACAAAAAAGGATTATCAATACTCTTCTCGTGGCACTCTTCACTGGAATCGTTGGATATCTCTTCTTTCTCTACGTCATCGTCCACTATATCGGTGTCTGGCAGGGAATCTGGAAATAATATAAAGTCCTCATTTTATTTATTACAAAATTACTATGAACCATTACAATCCACTTACTCCTGAAGAAGCTCGAGTCATCATCGGTAAGGGCACGGAGATACCATGGGTCGGAGAGTATACCGATACCACAGAAGATGGGGTCTACTCATGCCGTCAGTGCGGAGTTGACCTCTATAGAAGTGAGTTCAAATTCCACTCTGGGTGTGGATGGCCGTCTTTCGATACGGCGATCGAGGGGCGAGTACGTGAAACCGTCGATGCGGATGGGAGACGCACGGAGATTACGTGTGCGAACTGTGGATGACATCTCGGTCATGTCTTTCATGGGGAAAGATTCACTCCTACCAATACTCGTCACTGTGTGAACTCTTTATCGATGAAGTTCCGGAAAGAGCCAAGAAAGGAAGGATTAGAGTCTTAATTTTAATCATTATCATATATGAATATCCAAAAAGCGTATTTTGGTTGAGGATGCTTCTGGTGTGTGGAGGCGGTATTCGGGAGGCTCGATTGAGTCACGGAAGTCCACTCTGGGTATATGGGAGGGACAACGGAGAATCCGACCTACGATCAGGTCTCGATGGGAAGAGGGGGGCATATCGAAGTGATCGAGGTCATCTATGACAGAGATATCATCTCATATGAGACACTGCTTGCCGTATTCTTCGCGACCCATGATCCGACAAGTCGAGATCGTCAGTGAGCAGATGTATGAGTGCAGTATCGAAGTATCATATTTGGTTCTGAAGATGATCTCAGGATCGCGAAAGAGTATATCGAGAAGCTCGATGCTGATCACACTTTCGCTTCGCCGATCGTGACAGAGCTCCGCTGACTCAGTAAGTTCTACATGGCTGAGGGTTATCATCAGAACTACTACAATGATAACTCCGATAAGCCCTACTGTGTATATGTCATCGATCCGAAGATTGCGAAGCTCAGGGAGAAATTCACGAAATATTTGAAGAAAAGCAAGTAGTTACGAAAAATTTCATGTTCTATTTTTTGAGTGCGATGACTATCTCATCGAAAATTTCGATAAATGTATCAAAGGTAAAGATTTTACTCTTTGATGAATCCCAAGGATTAATCACTTCTATTTCTCAAGTACTTTCATTAAATGATTTTACAGAATAGGCATGATTTCGTGCCATTTTAAATCACTCGATATCAAAATATAGATTTCCGTCCTCTTGTTCAATATCAATACTCATACAGATTATTGATTGTCATGTACAGAGTAGTCTTAATGCATGCTGAAGCTTGATTTTTCATAGTTCTCAAAGATTAGAAGTATATATTTTCCAGTCCATTTTAGATAAAAATGTTTGGAGTACATCCACTAGTTGTCATCATTTATTTGATAGCTCTTTAGCTCATCTTCATAATCATCATCTGAGTTGTATTATTGTTTCAGGTAATCTTTCACGACGATGTAGATTATATGTAGCCTCAAGTATCCTATAGCCAATTGGTCACTGTATTGAGTGTATTGATTGACTCCTTCTTTCTTTCTCTAACCATAAAGTATAAAAAATACCAGAACTTTCCTTGATTTGTTTTGAAACCATTGATATGAATGACTTTTTTGGTTTTCAGTCCTTCGTAAAATATCGACGCAAAACTTCTCAAAATCAATTCGGTATATTTATACCGAAAAATCGCGATCAATTATCGTACTGATCTTTTACCCATAGACCAAAAGCAAAAAGCTCCTCGTCACCACATCATATGACACTCGGTACTCTATGATCAGAGCGTATATCTTCTGAATCTATAATGTATGTTGAATCTTGATTCAATGTATATCTCCATTTAGAGTTGAATCAAGCTCCTTCTGAAATTGTAAGCTTTTCTCATAAATCACATAAAAAATATGGATTTCTTATGAGTCAACACAGTCAAGCAACTAAGAAGCAGTTACTTGATTTCTGGCGAATATTCTCTCGGGTATCTCATATTCTAAAAAGTCTCTGTATCAAAGGATATATTTCTCATGACTTTATATCCTTTATGGGAAATTTATTATTAATATAATCACTAAAACTAGAAAAAAACGATTGAGAATCTTTAATGCTAGTATGAAGCCGAAAGCCAGGAAAGTCATCTAATAAAGTATACATTCACCAGAATATAGTAGAAAGTGAAGCCATATCTTTAATTCAGATGAAAGCGACAATATCGACAATCCGCATATCCTGATATTTTTCTATAGAAACGTATGAATCATAGGTATTGCTATTATTTTGTACTATTTTTTCTAAAAAGAGTTTCAAGAGAAGAGAATAGTGATATTCTGATAGACTTTCAATAATAGAGAAATCATCAAATGTGAGTACCATTCAAGCGCGAGATAGATTTTCTATTCTCATTACTCATTCATCAGAAATATCTATAAGTTTTAAAAATCCTATGAATGGTATCATTTTTTGTCCATCACATAACACACTATCGCCTCAAAATAATTCTAGTATTTTCTGAAAATTTTTTCCAGTAATAGTCGAGGTAATATCTTCTTTACTACATTCCTTCCAGAATCAAAAATCACTTCAACATATGAAGATTCATGATTCTTTTAATCGCAGAATGAGATCTATATCATCTTGATCAAAAGTTTTTGCAATTTCAAAGGCAGATTTATTGATAAGAGGAATAAGCTCAATCAGACTTTTTAAATGCGGGTATTGACTAAAATCAACTTCTAAATTCTTTACTAATCGTTCAGTATGAGGAACCCCAAGTCGAATAAGTTCGATCCGTGTGGATTCTGAGAATTCGAGTAAATATGGATTGATAGGTTCTGGCATAGTATAAGTATGCCAGAATATTATATTTTATTCAAATTTTACTTTTTTTTTAAATGTCTTAAATTACCGAGAATCAATTTATCATTTATTGATTAAATATTTACATCATTTCAAAATCAGTAATTATTAGACATTTGGTTTGTGAGCTTTAAATATTTGATTTTACTCTATCTAATAAGTCCTCTGCTTAAGGATTACAGTATCCACAATACATCGGATCTTCTGTCATTTTTTGATGTGGATACATTTCTTCTTTTTTGAAGTGACAATTGGCACACTCATATATATAGCTCAGTGTCGACTCAGTCGGACTTCCACAGAGACTACACTTAAGTCATCGAGTGGTATCAGTGACACTGAATCCAGGCATCTGACAGTGAGGACAGAGAGACGTGATTTTTTTTATGAGGTTCTCGGTTGCTTTCTCGATGACGAGCATCCTCGACGGATTGTGCATCGCCCTCATATCCGTCTCGACATAGACTGATCTATTTTTGGAAAGAAGATGATGAAATATTTTTATGAGCTCATCTCTATCCGTGATTCACTTATAGATATCCTTACTATCTTTGGGTGATTTACGTAGTATCAGAGCGTGGGAAGGGAAGAGGGCGGATTCTGCAAATTCGAGAAGCTCTTCCTCAGTTTGGATCTCTTTTCCACTGAGATTCGTAGATATACTAATCTCTCGGGCGGTGATCTCAATACCATTTAGGGTATCGATAAGGATCACAAATTCATCATCAGCACTGACAAAAGGCATAAAGGGATGTGGCCCAAATGAACCTTCGCTCGCTATGGCGAGATCAGAGTTATTCGTCTTCATGGCACGAAGACACTTTTCTTTGAGCGTGGCTTTCGGGGTTCATCTTCGTTCGACTTCTCAGGTAAAGGTCCCGAGGAGATCAGTATCGAATGAATCATCAACAAAACAGGTCACTCACAGTGCTTTTTCAAGGAGAGGAGCTATCACCGCCTCTTTCCCATGCTTCGTGGCTATCAGGAGTCTTCGCCCAGTAAACATAACGAGGTATAAATTGTATTAGTATATTGAAGTAGTATAGATATCTATTTTTTTGTCGCTCTTCCAAGCCGGTCGTTTACGGTCTTTCAGAGACCATAATCGGGAAGTTTTTCAGCGATGATCATATCGAGGCCCAGGGTATCGAGACGATGAAGTGCCGAGTAGAGATTTCTCGCCGCTTCTTCGAGAGTTCCAGATGGGGAGATGATTTCTTCATGTCATACTCTCGAATCTTTCAGCGAATTCTGAAAGAGGAGGACTCCTATTTTTTTACCAGGAGATGCATCGAGAAGTCCGCTTACGTTATCAGTCAGATACGTAACCGTCGATGGGGCATAGTGGCGAGAAAGCATTCCTGGTGCTGAAGGCTTGATATCATCTCGAGTATGTATGATGACTTTTCCTACGATTTTTTCTATCTCTTCTACTGAGAGAGATCCGTATCTATAAAGTATGGGTTGTTCATTTTCGAATCCGATGATCGTGGATTCCACTCATTTTTCGCATTCTCCACCATCCAAGATTACTTCGAGATCCTCAGAAAAATAACTCGCAACATGTGCGGCGCTGGTCGGACTGATCGACCCAAAGGGATTGGCACTCGGAGCTGCAAGAGGAAAATCAAGCCTTTTCAATACTTCCAGTGCTAGAGGATGGCTCGGCACTCTTACCGCAACCGTATAGTTTCCTGCGGTTACGATATCTGGAATATGCGGGAGTTTCTTCAGGAGAAGGGTCAGGGGTCCTGGCCAAAATGCTTCTGCCAGTTTTTTGGCTGATTCCGGGATATCATATACTACTTGATCCAAGAATTTATGAGACTTGATATGAACGATCAGAGGATTATAGAGGGGGCGTTTCTTGAGGAGAAATATTTTTTTGACCGCACTTTCACTATACGCATTTCCGGCTAAACCGTAGACTGTTTCGGTGGGTAATCCTATAATTCCATCATTTAAGAGCACTTGTCGTGCTTTCTCGCTATCTGTAGTTATCAAGATCGAAGTATTAAAAAATAGTGGTCTGGAACATCCGTGGGGTTTTTTCCAAGAGTATCATATAAAAATTCTATTGATTTCTCTAGCTAAATCAATCTAATTTACCCCTCGGAAGAAGTTTAGAATATCGGCCCCGCCAATGATCGTTTTTTCGATTCTGAAGGTCCCATCAACAGAGTGGGAAGGCGAGAAAAACGTTCCCTCACTTTACGAGAGTAATCATACTGAAGAGTACACAGTTCTCCACTATTAGTAAATAGTCCCGAGAAGAAGTTTCAAGTCGACCATGCCATAACTACGAAATATATCGAAATTACCATAGCAAGGAAATATTGATTGATCACATCCGTTCGACAATATCAGGATAGTCGAACCAGTGAATCATGGGAATATCAAAAAAATATTTATTTCATTGATTTATGATGCTGAAAATGACTATATTTCTTAATATTACACAAAAATAGAAAAATATTTGACTTTAATCAATATTTACTATATTGCGAGTATATTGTACAAATTTTATTTTCATATTATGATTAATTCTATTCGAATAGCACTAGCAGAAACTCTCTGTTTCACTCTCCTCGTAACGCAAATTTTGATCATCCCATCTATCTATGCTTCCGAATGAGCTCTTAATATATCTGAAGTAGGTTGAACACCTGAGTTATCTCTTCTTGATAGTCCAAAAGAAAATCTTGTGGCTGTAAAAATGAACTCAAGTGAACTTTTTCTATCACAAACTAATATTACCGATATATTTCTCTCTGATTTTCCTTCAGCTGAAGCCAATTCCGAAAGTTGAGAAACACTAGTTATTACGTCAAGTTCACCTGAAGAAATATGAGTTCAGACATGAGTAGTAGAGCCCCCTAAATCTCTAACATGAATGGAGAATGCTTCGGGACAGACTCTTCTTCCTGTAGAAATCCTTCAGGATAAAAATCCATCCGTATCGACAGGATCTCAAGAGAGTAAAGATGATCAAAAGATTCCTTTTCCCCCTTCAAAGAACGATGAAAGCAATGATACTCCTCCATCAGTATCATCGGCTAACTGAGCGAATAATGAAATACTGATCCAATTTCGAGAGACAAATATCGATCTTACTACGTATGTAGGAAAATATCAGCTTGAACAGATCGAAGAAGTAAATAATCTCAAAACAACCGACACCATCTCTGAAAGTAATATCGCTGTAATGGAAGTCAAATGAGATGTGCCACAAGAATATTTTTCATCCAATCAAGAAATGAGTATTACAGGTAGTAGGTATGGAGAGACTGCTTCTTGAACTATAGATGCCGTCATAGAGGAACTTAAAAAAGATCCCAGGATTAAACATGTCCAAAGAAATTTTGTCTATAAGACATTTTCTCTACCTACTCCTCTTTCATACTCCTGATCACACCTTATCGGAAGAAAAAATACTATTTCATCTTCATTCTCATGAAGATCTGTTCCAAATGATGAGAGCTTTTCCAGTCTATGGTGACTCGATAACCAAGGACAAGAAATAAATGGAACAGCAGGAACCACTGATGCAGATATTGATTATCCAGAAGCTATGGCCTACTCAGAAGGGAAACTCGGCTCTGGGGTAATCGTCGCGGTACTCGATACAGGTATTGCCTATGATCATCCTGATCTCAGTACGCAAATGTGGAACTGAAAAGAATGTGTCTCTGATACGGGAGGTTATATCGGGGATTGTATCCATGGATATGATTATGCCTATGATGATAAAGATCCCTATGATGGATTCTTTCATGGTACACATGTAGCTGGAACGATAGGAGCTTCTTCAAAAAACTCATTCGGCGTCGCTGGAGTAAGCCCCCGGCTAGAACTGATGGCAGTAAAAGTCCTCGATGACTCTGGCTATGGAGATACTGCTTCGATTATCCGTGGTATCAATTTTGCGAAAAATAATGGGGCGAAAGTTATAAATGCAAGTTTTGGTTGAGTCTATCAAGTAAATACAAGAAGTGATTTTGACTTTATATACTATGATGCTATCGCTTCATTTCCCGGATTATTTATAGCGGCTGCTGGTAATAATGGGACAAATTATGAAAATGACGAATCTAATTATAAAGTGTATCCTGCAGGATTCTGAAGTAATACTACCGTGTCTGGTGAAGTCATCATAGACCGAGAAATTGTACTTTCGGGAGAGGAGATAATTCCGGCACTCTACAATGTTATATCGGTAGCCGCTACCGATAAGGATGATAATCTCGCTTATTTTTCGAATTATGGAGCCAATTCGGTCCATATCGCAGCTCCATGAGTCGAAGTAAATAGCACCATTATAAAAAGTGAGCCGATACCAATGGTTCCTGAACTCATCTCTTATAATAATGGCTGGAGGAAAAAATCAGGATCTCCGAGTGAAACATGGTCTACTCGCTCCGATATGGTGGTGAGCGGTGAGATTATAGTGAGCGGTGAGACTTCCATTACTCCATGAGAGGTGCTCTGGTGAGATACGCGAGATCCCTATGTATCTGGAGAGTCGACCTATATAGAAAAATCTTTTTCTAATAGTGAAATAAATATAAGCTCCGTCAAAATATCTGCCTGGTGTGATACTCCATCCTATGTCAATGATTATCTCGATATCATGATAAATACCGGATGACTCTTTCAGAGTGCCGTACATATCGATGAATCCACTCTGATGTACCAATGGAATAGTCGTGAATTATCATTCAATGGACATAATGGGTATTATAGTGAGTATACTTTGTACTATGATGCCAATAATCCTCTCAATACTGCTTGAGGCTTCGATATCCGTATCAAATGGGTAACTCATGGAGACGGAGTAGAGAATTATGGTTGTTTTGTTAATGCTTTGACACTCGGTAGAGTTTCGAAAAATCTATCGTATGACTACCTTGATGGTACTTCGATGTCAGCTCCTCATGTTGCATGAGCTGCTGCACTTGCTTGGAGTTATAAGCCGGATGCAAATCTCTATGAAATACGCAATGCTATAATCGGAACAACTGACTACAAAGTACAACTCCAAGATAAAGTAATGACCGCTGGAAGACTCAATCTTCTAAATATGCTCGAGGCGCTTACATTGCCAAAGATCCTCTCACAAAAACATACACTTTCAGGAGAATCTCGTGCATCTTTTGATATAACTCTGGATCAAATCGATGCGAGTCCATCAGTTTTAGTAGCGAATAATCCTGATTTTATATCTGGAAATCCTGCATTCCCTGCAACTGAAATGTTTGCGAGAAATCATATCATAGAGACTCGGTCAAGTGAAGATGGATATGGGCTCTGGGATACAATAACTCGTAAAGAAATAGCTATATTTGTCGCGAAACTTGGATGAATTACTCCGAAATCTTGTCGTGGAGATATGTTTAGTGATGTAAATAGTTCTCTTTGAGAAGCGTGTGGATATATAGAAGCTCTCGCAGATCAAGCGATTATCAGTACATCGAGTTCTCAATACCGTTCAAATGATCTTGTAACTCGTGCTGAAATGATATGATTTATTGAGAAAGCAACAGGAAATACACCCATCCTCTCAGGGACTTGATTTCTCGATCTCGACGGTATAGGGGATCTCACTGGGTATATCTATCGAGCACAGCAGAGTGGGTGTTTAGATTCTTTCGCGGATTTTCTCTATCCACTCGACACCACCTATCGATGAGAAGTATATAAGGTAGCATCATGTATAACTGGACTCGATTCCAGTATAGATTTTGGAGCTTATCCGATCTCGATGAATGCACAACTGAAAACTTCGATCGGAACTGATTATCGTTTTAGTTTCGAGAAATTACTGCCTGATACTACCTATTACTATACTACTTTTGTATGTTCTGTAGCCCTTTGTAGCAATATACAGATGGATCCAAAGCTCAGTTTTCATACTCCGAAAGTTGTTACTGCTTCTCTATCATGAACTATCACTTCTACGGGCCAACTCTATCTCCAGTGATCAAGCTCAAGTGGGATGATATTCTCTGGATCTACTTCAAGTGGACAGATCATCCTGACGAATACTGGTAATGCTATCACTGTAGTTATTCCTACTTCTGGACTCAAGATCTTCGCATCGAGCCCTTGGGATGGGATCCTCATCGCGCCATACTTTGATACCTGAGCACTCAGTATAACGCTATCTGGTTCAACACTTCCTGCATCCGTAATATATCGTATAGGAAGTGATATTTCTCCTCTTTCTCTCTCTGGACAAGTTGCTACTATTTCTATAAATGTAACTAGCTCGAATGGTTCGCAAATCGGAGTATATCGATCCTCAGGGGTATGACTTCCATATATTAAAATAGCTACTTGTATAGTAACCAATAATCGCTGTACTTTTACCACAGATCATTTTTCACTCTTTGCTCTCGGGATTCCAGTTGTTCCTCCATCGTCTTGAGGATCTTCCAGTTGAGGATGAGGGGGTGGCCCATCTTGAGGTTCACCAGGAAACTCTCTTTATACTCCTAAAGTATCACTTTCATCAATTAAACCTATCACTAGTGACAAATCACTCACAAGCACAGGAACTCAATGAACTAGGACAAAGATCGAACTCGTGGCCCCTATAAAGCAATGAGTAATAAAAAATAATTCTCCTCTCTTCAATGACTCTTTATCCTTCAAGGGAACTCCCTATAAAATTGCAAAGGAGAAGATAGTCGACCCTTTCGAACTTGCTCAAAAGAATAAAAAATCAGCAATTTATAAGATTATCGCATATGATAATTTACTCAAACAATTGGATGTAATGCTGACTTCTCGGGAAAATGGTCAAAAGAAAAGAATTCTACAAAGTGCAAAAAATCAAATACAGAATCTGAGAACGAGCGTTATTCAAAATGAACTAAAATAGAACTACTTTGATCTCGTATCAGTATATCTAGTCCTTATTCGTTGCTCTTACGAGAGAGATATAGTAAAGTAAGACAATGAGATGCGAGATCACATATACATTGAGTGAGAGAAATCCGAACCCAAGTATGAGTGCATGTCGTGAGGGTATATCGAGATTTTTTGATCGGGAAAATAAAAATGAAGTAATAAGTACTATTCCGATGATACCATACGACGCGTAAGCATCGATAAATATATTATGCGATGAGTCGATGATCATACTGGTGGGGAAATATGAGCTAATCTCTTCAGCACGTGAACTACTAAAAAACTGGATAACAGCATCTGGTCAATACCCAAAGAGAATGCCCAACCCACTCTTGAGACTCTCGATCATCGTATGTTTCATGAGAACAAACCTCGAAAGCAGAGAAAGCCATTTTTCGCTTTCTGAAGTTAGTCAGTACGCTATAGTAATTCCTATTATAAGAAAAAATGGAAGTATAAGATATATTTTTGAACCCAAAAACTTCTTTCCGAGTAGTAGTACGCTGTACAGGATTCCCAGAGCAATTCCTATCATACTCTTTGTCGCACAGAGTCAGAGAAAAAAAAGAAAAAAAAGAATATACTTCTCTCCTCTTTTTACACTAGAAAATACGAGAGGTAATAGTATGAGAAGAAATCATGCGACATAATTCGGGTTTCCGAGAGTACTCGTACTTCGTACTTCACCCCAGCTTCCGAGCGACGAATACGTTTCCCCAGTGAAAATATTGTACCCGAGAAACTCTATGATAGTCGTAATCGCTACGAAAAATCCTGAGACGAGAATTGCATATCCTACGTATCTTTTTTCTCTATAGTTCAAGAAAGAGAGAAGGATACCGAGCCAAAAGAGTCAGAGAATCATGAGGATACCATGTTGTTTTTCTCCCACACCAAAGAGGAGACTCTTGAGATCGAAATATTGATAAAAAAACCCACTAAAAGTAAGGAAAGTAAGTACCCCGAAAAGAATATGTACCCAAAAACGTGTTCCTTTCGACACAAAATACTCCCTCTTACGTACAAGCATTTCGAAAGTCGCAAAAACTAAGAGAATAAGGAATGCCTGCATTTTGAGAGATTCGAAATCCCCAATGCCATTATCTAGGATAAAACCCCTTCAGAATCTCGCAAAAATATGAGAGAAAATAAGCGGTATGAGTCAAAATAATCCAATAAGAAAGTACATAGATTCATCAAAAATTCAAGTAGTATGAGCAGTATTGAATATAAGATTTTTTGGACCGCACTTTCATTATGCGCATTTCCAGTCAAATCCATACACGGTTTTCGTTGGTAATGCAATAATGAACTACTAATGAGCACTTACTGTGCTTTCTCACTATCTGTAGTTATCAAAATCTCAATATTAAAAAAAGTAGTGGTATCAAAAGTCAAGAGTTGTTTCCAAGAAATGGATCACATAAAAATTCTATGGATTTCTCTATCGAAATCAATCCTACTTTAATCCTCGAAAGAAGTTTAGTATATCAGCCCCTCCCGTGATCGGCCAGCTATGCGGGTCTCCGCCGTAGGCGGTATATCCTTCACACCAGATGACAGGATTACCAGGACTACACGAATTCCACTTCTGGCAGGTGAGGGGTCCGATAGTGACGGGTACGGGATCGCTCTTACACAGGTTGATACTTTTTCGGAAGTTAAGGCCTCACTTGCCACTTTCATACGAGGAGAGGGCGTCATTAATATTTTGATAGAGAAGGCTAGCGGCTGGGCCAGTACAGTCTCCAGCGTAGCCACTACTGCCGACTCCTGCCATGGCGTGGATGATTTCTCCACGAAGGCAAGCGAGCTTGTGCGTGAACCATCCACCGAGGGAGTGCCCGACGACGAAGACATTACTCCGGTCGATACAATACGCACCGCTGACCTCGGCAATCATTGCATCAAAAAAGCTGAGATTTTCGGCCTCACTCCAGGAGTAGCCTCCTCCCGTGGCATCCAGACCCGCGGGGTAAGCGACGATAAAGTCATCCTGACTTGATCCCTTTCGATTTCCTTCGAGTCCCATATAGTTCTGCACTTGATCATTCGAATTGGTACGTCCATGACTGGCGACGATGAGCGAGTATTCTTTACTTCGCACATAGTTCGAGGGAACCGAGAGGATGTAGGATCTCGGTTTTCCAGCGATCGTCATGGTATTGGTTTTCGAGAGATCCTTTCCGACGATACATCCCGCACTCTTATAGTTGAGGACGCTTCGAGTCGCGTTGTACGCGCGTATTCTCGTGATGAGCTCAGTAGCCTTTCCTCGGTTGATGCGAGTTTCGATGGTATAGGCGGAAGCGGGGATGATATGATTGTCATTTGCGAATTTTCGCATCGGCTCATACCAGAGCTCGCCATTCGCGGTTGCGGGCATGATAATACCAAAAGCTCGAAATCCGAATGCGAGGGCTTCGAGGGTCGTGACGGTATCGTTAGGTCGGAATTTCCCATCGCTGAATCCCTTTGCGATCGAAAGTTCGACCGCTCGACAAATATAACTATGATACCACATATTGACCGAGACATCAGGAAAACACTTCTTGAGCGGGATTTCTCCCATGCCATTGCCACTCACCTGGAGGATGATCTTGAGGATTTCGGCTCTCGTAATTGGTTTTTCAGGTCCGAAGGCCCCGTCTCCATAACCTCCGATGACTTTCTCGTTGGCAAGGGTCTCGACCGAGTCTCGATACCAGGAATACTCGATATCCGAAAAGTCCGCAAAAATAGGTCCGATCGAAAGGAAGAAAACCAGCAAACCTATAAATAATCGGGATTTCATAAGAAAAATATAGATAAAGTGTATCTTTTTTATCTGGAAATTCAATACTAACAGGCTTCCATTATGGGTTTTATAGTGCGAAATAGTATACTGATGAAGCGAAAATAGTATTTCTAGATTTTCAATAATCTGACCGTTCGGAATTTTCCATAATCCAAACTAGTAGAAAGAAATTTTCTATATTCTTTCTCGCAATTCCTCCAATTTTTCGTATGATACACACATGAAAATCATAACCATTATCCTCATCTTCTGTAGTCTCCTCCTTACCTCTTGCGGTACGACGCAGGTGGTACCGAAGGTAACTCCACTGGCTACGAATTCTTGAATTATACTCGCTTTAGGGGATTCTCTCACTGCTGGATATGGACTTCCTGAGAGTGAAAACTATCCTACACAACTATCATCAGTTCTCCAGAGAGACGGGTATTACTATAGTGTACAAAATGCTGGTGTTTCAGGTGATACAACCGCTGGACTCCTCTCCCGATTGGACTGGATCCTCGAAGGAGATACTACTTCTGAGAAAACAAGTACTGGGAGTTTCGCCCTAGCGATTCTCTGTATCGGAGCCAATGACGCTTTCCAGGGGAAATCGGTCGCTGATATCGAGAAGAACCTTCGTGCTATTATAGAGAAAATACGAGCGAAGAATATCCCTCTTCTCCTTGCGGGGATGAGGGCTCCATTTAACCTCGGGATAGAGTATCGAGACCAGTATGATACGGTATTCGAGAAACTCGCCAAGGAATATAAGATATCATACATGCCTTTTTTCCTCGCGTGAGTCGCCCTGGATCCGAAACTCAATCAGGAAGACCTCATCCATCCGACCAAAGAAGGCTATACCATCATCGTTGGCAATATCGAAAAGATACTGAAAGCGGAGAAGCTGATACAGAAATAGGAATAATTTTTATTCCTATTTCTCAATGGCATAGTTAATTATTTCTATAAGTATCCCTATCTACCCTTTGCTGTTCTTCCTGAGAAAGGATCTCATACCATCGAATCACCGACATTCAGAGTCTTCTTCCAAACACTACTGCCTCCCTTAGTCTACGACTGAGAGGTGGTAGGTTAAATCAGTGGTCGTTTTCTGGTTTCCCTTGACTTATATCGAGTAAGTCTTGAAAAAATCTATCCCCATTTTTTCTAATAATCCCTTCCATAAGGTCTATGAGTTCATTTCAATTTCATACAGTAGGATCTCTATTGTATTCTTCTGACTTTGACTTGAGGGCGACTAAATCTTCTTTAGAGAATTCCCAATTTAAAGAAGTAAGAAGATAATCTAATTCTCATGAAAGATAATACAGATCAGATCTTCGGAAACCTTTTTTTTCGAGAATTGAGAGAGCATCTGCTTGAGATGATGTCCTTATCAAAACCACAGCTTGTGACATCCCATCCGGGGTGAGAAAAGCTGAATCCGGTAAGGCCGGTGCTGCAAAAGGAGATTGTGCCATATTTTCAAATTTTGATAATAAAATTTATTATAAATAAAAATATTAAAAAGCAAGTTTATTCATAAAAAGAATTCTAAGTTTTCCAGATAGTTATTACTATGGACTTTAGATAAAAGAATCGAATAAGCTATCTTAAAATTCTCTCATGCGCTTACAAAAACTTGATGCCCTTCGTGGGATTGTCCTCATCGGTATGATCTTCTACCACATGAATTACCTCATGGTCGAGGTCTTTCATCGGGATATACTTCATCTTTCTGAAATATTTTGGTATCTCCTCGGAAGGGGAGTGGGGATTGGATTTATCTTCCTGGCTGGAATATCGTTTTTCCTCGCAACCGAGAAGAAATGATGGAGAGAGATTCTCAAAAAAAGTATCAAAAGATTCTTGATTCTCTCTGTCGTTGCAGGAGGTATTTCCTGGGTTTCGTATATGTTTTTCTATGAACAGCGGATATCCTGGGGGATTATCCATTTCTTTGCCCTGGCTTCGCTCTGTGGTATTTGTTTCCTCAGGTGGAAGTCATGGAATATCTTAGTAGGAATATTGATTCTTGCTATAGGATTTTCTCTGAGTTCCCTCAGAGTAAACTCTTTACTTCTCATTCCTATCGGACTGTATCCGGAGTCGTATTTTTCCGCGGACTATTATCCACTCTTTCCGTGGTTCGGGTACTATCTGATCGGATATGGTTTCGCTTCTTTTCTGGGCTTGAAAGAAAGACTCGCATCTTTACTCTCTGGAACAATAATAGGAGGGAAATGACTCGCCTTTGTCGGAAGGCATTCACTCTTCATCTACGTCATCCATGTGCCGATACTCTATCTAGTATTTAGTCTCTTCTTTTTACAGTAATTTTACTGACGCGCTAGTATTTGAAAAGTATTACCATATGGTGTCACTACTGATATACAGTCTTTTATAAGATAGTTACCGTGTAAGTTATTGTTCTATACATTCACCAAGTATTTTCTTCATCTCAACTATGTCATCTGTATTTACACTGGGACTAATAGGTGACATTATCCGGTGTAATAGCTGAACATTATCTGCAGTAAGAAGGTGTACATTAATTTTGACTTCTCATCATCATTGTCATAAGTTCTCCATGAGTTTAGTAAACCCTACCACCTCGGATTCAAGTTGATCGATATATTCCCTTCCCATAAATCTAAAGTTATTGATTATTTAGTATAAAATACAAATTTAAATTTATTTGTCAATAGTATTTACTAATATGCCAAAGTTAAAAATTCTTATTTCTTGAGTGTTTCAGAGAGGAACTTTAGGGTCTTTTCCCAAGCATCAATGGTTTGTCCAGATGCATAGTTCGCTCCACTTGGATTGGCGAAGGCATGTCCGAGTCCTGGATAGATATAGAAGGTATTTTTCTTACTGAGTTCATTGAGATTTTTCTGGAACTCAGTAATCGAGTTGAGTGGAATAACCGTATCCTTGTCTCCGAAGATACCGAGGACAGGACCTTTGAGCTTTGAGAGTTTCGAGATATCATCTGTAAGACTTCCGTAGTAGATGACAGTAGCATTGACGGGATTCGCAAGAGATATATCGAGAGATTCTCCACCACCGAAGCACCATCCGAGCGTTCCGAACTGTTTTACTGATTCCTGGAGTTTTAGAAAGTTGAGGGCGTGTTCCATCTTCTTGAGAGCTATCCGTGGATTCTCTTTTACTTTTGAGGAGAGTTCTTTGGCTTTCTCAGGAGTGGTGGCTACTTCTCCATAGAGGTCGATAGCGAATACCTTGTACCCGGAAGATGCGAGGAGTTTCGCCATATATTTGATATTGTCATTCAACCCCCACCACTCATGGATCATCACAATCCCGGGAAAGTCTTTATCCTCAATCGGCTCTGCATAAAATCCATGGAGGTCACCTTCGTTGATATCAAAGGTTTGTACTGACTTGGTAAAATCTTGACGGAAGAGATCGATATTTTTTCCACTGCCTGAGTAGGGAACACACACTGAGTCAGCGAGGATCTGATCACTTGGACAAGTAGTGACTCCAGAATATGAGAGGGAAGAAGATTTTGTAGCCACTCCACTACAAGAAGAAAGAATCAATGAAATCATGAAAAACATCGAGAAGAGCGAATATTTCATACAATATAAGTTATTTACTTTTATAATATAGTTTTTATTAGAATTACAACTTATAAATTCACTTTGTGAATAAGATAGCTAAAGACGATAAAAACTCGACTTTCGTAATAGAAGGAAGTTTCAAAAGTAAGATTCCGACATAAAGCCTGAATGATAGAAAACTATCCTTTCGGCATTTGGCTCACATCCATCCAGAATGCTTCCCAGATATGCCCATCGGGATCTTCGAAATTACGACCATACATGAAACCATGATCATAGGTTTCGATAGTTTTTTGTCCACCGGCAGTGATGGCCTTATCGAAAAATGTATCGACGTCCTCGCGTGAATCGAACTGGAGAGCATTGAGGACTTCTGTCTTCGTATGAGCATCAGAGATCATCTTATTTTCGATGAATCCCTGGAAAAATCCATGGGTGAGAAGCATGACCGAGAGGGTATCATCCCATACCATTGCAGAGGCCCCATCATTCGAGAAGTCAGGATTCTTCGTAAATCCGAGTGCCTCGTAAAAGACCGTCGTTTTAGGGAGATCGATGACCGGGAGATTGATATAGAGTTGTGCCATAAGGAGAAAGTAAAAGATTAAACAAATTCTTCTCAAATCTTGAAAAATATACTGAGATATGGTACAATATCAATATAAATAGTTGAGTATTTTCGACAGATTATATCCATTTTTGTATTAATGTTTTCATCCTCTATCTTCGAAATATGAATATCCCTCATGATACACTAAGCCTAAATAGTATATCACTAGTAGAGTTACCAAAGGTTAATCCGAAGTATACGGATCTTATCGATCCAAAAGAGCTGTATCGTTACCACGATGAATTTAGACAGACTGTCAGACAAGTTCTTTGTGAGGCTTCATTCAGAAGCATAAGACAAGCAGAAGATAAATGAGAATGGATATACTTTAGATTTGCTCAGAGATGGAACGAAGGGAAAGGCTCTTGCCGAATCCCCATCTCTATAAATAAAGGTAGGTATACTGGCAGGACTCCTGAATACTTATGGACAAGAAATATGGAAAAGAACTGGCCGTTGTTTGGTATTGATTATGCAGCACTTTATAGTGAAGTGCGGATGAATTGAAGTATAGACGGTCAGCAGTACACTAGTCCTTGAATGGAAAAACAGTTATCGTCTGATTCGCGTTCAATAGCCCTCTCTACTTCGAACCAAGATTCAGTTGTTAGTATCCTCCAAGGGCTTGAGTGACCAAAAAATGAAAACATAAATTTAACAAAAACCAATTGGGAAAAATTTAGAAAATTTTGCGTTGGAATACCTATGCATGAACGTCGTTTCATTCCTAGGCTTAAATCAGTAGATCCTTATTGGAAAATAGATATCAATAAATATCGACTTCAACTTGAGGAATATTCAGAGATGCTGGTTCAGAAATATTTCAAATTATATTCAATAAAAATTCAAGAATTTTTAGCATCTAATTCTAGTAAACCCCAGTAAGTATACTGTCCCGAGAGAATATATTTTTGGCACATATTTTTTCGTATTGAGTTCTCTATTTACTAGACTTAGGTCACCGTAAACATTTTTTATAAAAAGTGCGTCAATGCTTCTTGCTAATTTGCACTCCGCAATCTCCTAGAACCTTTTCATACTACATACCGAGTACGTATCCCGCTGCGAGGAGTCCGATGAGGCGACAGATACTAGATATCGCGACCTTCGTGAACATCCATTTTTTCTGATCATTTCCCCAGAGGACGGTCGATACCATCGTCGGGAGGACGAATCCTATCCAGACCAGAAAAGCAATATGGATACCTGTGAAAGAGGGGAGGATTTTGATAAGGAATGCGAGCGTCATAACCATCGCGAAGGTTGCGATAAACTCAGCAAGCATAAGTTTCCACATTCAATCCATCCCGGCCTTCATCTCAGCCTCAGACATTTTCTTCTCACCGTGATGAATCTTTATCCAGAGCTTTCCGAATAGTGGTCCGTGCCAGAGGGCACCAAGTGCAAATGTTGCGACGGTCATAACTAAGATCATGACCCAGTTCAGTGTGACTTCCATACAAAAAAAGATAAAGAATAAAAATAAGAACCTAGTTTGGGAGGCTGAACTCTGGATTATAGATCAGTCCGAGGAGATTATCCCACGGATCTTTGAGCGTTGCCACCATGATCTCGCCACCGACATTCATCGGTTTCTCGACTTCACTTGCTCCACACGCTACAAAGAAAGCATAGGTTTGTTCGATATCTTCGACTCCCCAGAATACGGCGATATTTTCTCATTTTATGGTTTCTTCTCTCTGAAGACCGAGTTCATATCCACCGATATTGAATCCGACATAGTAGGGTTCATCGAAATAGGGAGCTACACCAAATGCTTTCATGTACCACACTTTGGCTTTCGCGAGATCACTCACTTTGTAGATGGTGGTGCGGAGACCAAGAATACGTGTATTCATAGGAAGAAAAAAATAAATTTTAGTACGAAGTAGCCGTACCCTGGTGAAATCTCAATTGCCATTTTCATTTGTTTTTTACCCAAAGTGAACTTCGATTTCCGATTTCTACATCTTCGTACTCTACTATGCTTTTGTAGGTGATGAGAACTACATTTTCTGAGATTTCATGTATTTTGAGATTTCGAAGTGGGAGTTCTGCAAGGATGGTTTGTCGCGGAACGTAGATAGTGTTATTCCTTTCATAAGTTCGTCCCGATCTCCCGAATTCGAAAAAGTCAGGATGGAGAATCTTTTCCATATAGACCGTATCAAACCGAGTTTCATCTTTCCAGAGGGATTCTTCGAGGATGGTAAGTTCTTCTTTTTCTTCGGATGTAAGGGTCATAATTAGTACGAATTACAAACTTTCCACATATTTCTTCAGATTTCCGAGTATGGCGCTCCATCCTGCGATTTGTTGTTCACTCGAGTGGGTATCTTCCCCATCGAAGACTTCAGTGATTTTCACTCCTTCGGAAGTTTGTTCCAATGTTACATCAACAACACGTCCCGCATCGAGGAAGTACTCCTTCATCTCGCCGAGGGTATAGCTCATACTCGTCATCGGAGTAACCTCTGTATACTGGGCGGTGAGGTCAAAACCGAAGCTTCCATCTCGAGCCTCCATACGGGTGGTAAATACTTCCCCAACCTTTGGTTCGACTCATTTCGCCCATGGACAGCACCAGTCATCAGAAGCGAATGCCCAGTGGACGATATGTACTGGATTCCAGAGTGCATCCCAGACGGTTGCAAGAGGAGCGTTTATAGTCGTAGAGACGGTGAGCTTAGACATAGTGAGAAAAGTTAAGAAATTCTACAGATAAATATTGAACCAAATGAAGAAAAGTATGATTCAGAAAAATAGAGTTGGTAACATCCAAGGGAATGAAGCTTTATTTTTCCTCCGATCCAAGTAGAAGCCAGTTATAGAAAATAATATAGGCAGTAGTATGAGTAATCATAATAGAATCAGGCTAATGAAACCTTCAAAGTCTTTGAATGGATATTCCCAAAAAGAACAGGGAGGCGGAGCAGTCCAATTTATCATATCATTACAGTGACCATCTGATACAATATAAGAAAAAATAATTCTACATATAGTATAAATATATCCCATATAAGCATCCAAGTGAAAGAGATTTTGAACCCGGTCTTGAGAGCGGAAAAAGAAGTGTCAAATATGCTATATTTCCAAGACTTCCAGTAGTAGATTCCTATAGAGAGAATTCAAAATAGAGTGATAGTTCAGAAAAATAAGTCCCAATCACTTGATTGTGAATTAATACTTGATATAAAAATAAATAGACATCAGAAAATAGTTGCTATGAATGAGTTCACTATCCAGAAGCGGTGGAAGAAGGAAGATGAAGAGGATGGCATAATCTGGAATTAAGAAACTAAAATGATTTCCCATCCACTGGCTTTCTCGTGAGCATCGAGACGTCGATATCGTCGATGGTGCGAACATTGATAGCACGGGTTTCTGATCCATCAGGCATGTTTCCTTCAGCGAAACACTGAACTCCACATACTTTACAAAATCGGTGCTGGATTTTATGAGTGTTGAATCGGTATTCCGTCAGGACTTCCTCCCCAGCGTGGAGTTCAAAATCAGATTTCGGAACAAAAGAGAGGAGAAATCCATTCCTCTGACAGTACGAACAGTTGCACTCGAGTACTGGCTCCGAGAGATCAAGATTGACCGAGTATTTTACCCCGCCACAGTGGCAACTTCAGGTAAGGTGTTTCATAAATTAAAAAATTATGAATTATTTATTCATCATCTTCGAACCAATAATTGTGAAGTCATGTTCGGAAATCTCGAGGAATCCATACATGAGTGGGAATCTCCATTTTTTCACGTCCTTCACGAATTCGAGATCTTCGAGAAGGTGAAGTATCGGTATGATATTCACTTCCTGTACAAAATCAATATGGCGACGAAACGGCGTAAATCCTCATCCCATATCCCCCTGAAAGAGTTCCTCGTTTCGGACATATCCGAGAGCGGTAAAAGCCTGGAGTTTATTTGCTTCTGTATTCTCAGGAGTGAAGACATACTTTGAACTGTAGATCAGGATGCCATCGCCGGTATGGAGCTTCTTGATATTGGTTGATTTTCCATGATTCGACTGGATAAATCATCATGTGATTCCTCGTTTTGCATGTTCAAGACAGACACAGATGATGTAGTAGCGTGGCATGGTTATTCGATGATTATATCATATTTCGAGAGAAGTCCAGGTGTTCAGGCGAGAGAGAATCGAGCTTCCTTAATCGTGTTATTTTCTGGGTCGATGGAGTATCCATACGAAGATCGGAAGTCAGCACTTTCGAGATTGGTTCGGTCAAATAGTGCTTTAGACAGGTCACAATTCTCGAAAATAGCTTCACTCAAATCTGTGCTGGTAAAATTCACTTCTTGGAGGCTACAATTTTTGAATTTTGTTTTCGCAATCTTCATCCCATACCATGAAGAGAAATTGAGTACACAGTTTTCGAAAGAGAACTCGAGTAGGAAATTATTGCATACATCGAACATAATCCCGAGCATTTTGGAATCCTTACATCTGACATCTTGGAGTTTTGTTTCTACTACCTTTGTCATGCTAAGATTGCATCCTATGAATTCACAATCAGAAAATTGAATATGCGAAATATCGGAATCTGAGAAATCACAATTCACGAAAGTATAACCTTCATATTCTCACTTTGGAAGTGGTGTTTCTCGATAGTTTTGGCGTTGGAATGTCTGGTTTTGGGCGAAGTTCATAGATATTAACGATGAGATTTTTCTGTTAAGAAAGTTAGAATTACTAATATGAGAAAATATTATTTTGCATGATTTAGATATTGGTTACTTCGATATATCGGATGATTCCATCGTGTACAATAATTTTTTCTTTTCCACTCTTTAAAATCTCTCCGGATTGATTCCTAAAGGTAGCATGAAAATGTATCTCGGTGATTCAGCTTGTGACTTCACCGAAGGACTCAATTTCCCAGAGAAGGTATGAGAATTTCTCGAAAAAACTTCGCATCATTTTCATAATTGATTCCTTTCAGAAAAAGAGTCAGGTAGTATCAGAGTTGTAGATTGCTTCAGGATGGATGATTTTCTCGATGGCATCGAGATCTCTTGAATTCGAAAGTTCGAAATAGAGTTTTGCTGTACTAAGAGAAGACATGAAGAAAACTAAGAGTTATATGCCATTTCTATCGCATCCCATGAGAGTCGCTTCATCTGCATAAGGGCTTTCATGAGTTTTCATTTTTTCTCAGTATCATCGCTTTCCATGTATTCAGTGAAATTCTTCGGGATGAGTTGCCAAGATACACCGTATTTATCCGCGACCCATCCGCACATCTCGGCTTCAGGTAAGGCAGAGAGTTTTGCATAGTAGTATTCAAGTGCTTCTTCGTCTTTACAGTGAACCATGAATGACACCGCGCAAGAGAAATCGAAAGTGTGTGGTCCGACCGCGTCCATCGCACTCATCACGAAGTCTCCGATATGGAACTGCGCATGTTTGATGAGTCACTCTATACCCCCTTCTCCTTTTTCATATCTCGACAGGATATTCACTCCCGAATCAGCGAATACACTCGTATAGTGCTTCACCGCTTCTTCGGCTTTCCCGACCCTCCCCTGGGTGAATGAGAGACATGGAGCGATACGTTGAGGGAGGGTTTTCTCAATATAGAAGAGCTGCCATGAGACTCCATATTTGTCCTCAACCCATCCATACCACTCACTCCATGAATAGGTATCAAGCGACATGAGAGACTTTCCTCATTCGGAGAGACTTTCCCAGAGTTTTGAGATTTCTGCTTTATCACTCGAACTGACGAAAAATGATATCGAAGGGTCAATATGGAAATATGGTCCACCATTCAGTGTGGCAAATGGGATATTCATTAGCTCGAATTCAACTATCATAATATCTCCTTTCTTCGATCCAGGTAGATGTTCGTTCGGTTCGTCATAGAGTCATTTTGTTGTAATTTTACTATCCGAAAAAATGGAAGTGTAGAACTCCGCCATTTTGAGAGCATGATTGTCGTGAGACCAGAGGCAAGTAGTAAGCATATAAAAAAATTATTACACTATAAGAGTAGATATGTTCCGTGAAAATACAAATTTTTGTATTATTTTCGTATTTCTGATATCATTACGCCATGAATATGAGTACTGACAACTGAGGTAGAGAGGAAGTAGGGTATTTAACCGCAACTGATAAAGATTTGGGGTATCATATAGATACGATTATTGAGGATCTAAAGATTCAAAATCCCAAGGGAATTTCAAAAACATCTGAAATTGAGCAGAATAGAAATAATCATGTTCGAATCGGTATTCTCAAACAAATCTCAGTTAAGTTAACTCAATATTATAATACTCCAGTGGATGCCCTCTCCTGGTTTATCGTCCTCTATCACTGAGCTGAAAGCGTCGAAAGGTATACATATCGAGAAATAGCGATATTGATTCGTAATCTGAACTTCTTTCACACGGGGGTAAATGGTTCTATAATGTTTTACAATAATACGAGTATCCATAAACTTCTCGTCGACATGGGGTGGCCTAGTTATGATAAGACTCACCAGACATCGATATGAGTTGAGCAGAACAAAGTGAGTACTTCCGATACTGCAGAGAGAAAAGCGAAAGTAATTACTGATAAAGTTAGACAAAGTCTATCAAAGAGTATGATACCTTCTCGGGAAATTGGAGAGGCTTCTACTGCTTATGCTTCAAGACTTCTAGTTCATGTAGCAACATACTATCCAGATATTCAATACGTATGAGGAAGAGTACGAGCAAGAGTACTCAACCAGCTTACTTGAAGTGATACCTTTACCCCTGACTCATTTAGAGATAGGAGTAAGTAAGAAATTGAGAGTGTCGCTATTTAAGCTAGCACCATCACTATGAGAAGGAGAATGAGAAGCAAAGTTTACAAATAAAATTACTTCATATTCTTCATCGCCCGATCATGCAACCGACTGAAGAGTACAATTCCAACTATAGCTCCGATCATCGCATAGAACATATTGGACTGCGTGTCCCAGATATATCCCTGTGTCCCGAGGAATGAGTCTCCTGCAGAGCCCGTCCACACAGAAACTCCCCACTCGAATATCTCATAGAGCGAACTCAGAGCCATTGCGAGGGTAATAGAGAGAAATCAGGCCCATCAGCTTCTTAGTATAATACTTCTTCGTAGGAGAATCTCCTTCGCGAGAAATGCTGGGATGAATCCCTGCGCAAGGTGTCCGACTTTGTCATAGTTGTTCCTCGCCTGCCCGAGCATATCGCGTATCCAGTCAAAGAGTGGCACCTCAGCATAGGTATAGTGCCCACCGACACAGAGGATGATCGCGTGGATGAGGATGAGTGTGTAGAGAAAGTTCGTCAACGGGAATCTCCGATACGTCACGAGGATGATGACGAGTCCGATGAGAGCAGGGAAGACCTCGAGGAACCACGTAAAATAATCATGTGGTGCTATCGCTGACCAAATGAGGACGAGGAGAAAAGTGATGAGGAGGGTGAGGTGGTAAGGCATTGAGATTATTATAAGGCATTATAGTCGATTTTTTCAAATCTATTCTCTTCTTTCATAAGTTCTGACCAGTTAAAATCGTATAATGCTTCTTCTTCATAATCAGGAAACTCAATAATTAGGTAATCTCATATTCAGGATCGTCATTCTTCAAGCTTTAAATATCCTGCTCTAGGACTAAAAGTTTCTGTTCTAAATTGAGAAGATAATAGAACAAATAATCCAGAAACTGATAACAGTAAATTCTCGAAATTCGCTTCTGAAAAT
>JAYUDN010000031.1:0-25658 GCA_043739785.1 Candidatus Altimarinota bacterium | reverse complement strand
TGTTTCAGATTCGGGATTTTTTTCGATAGAGGTTTTTCGTCTCCATAGAGCCAGTATATGAGGTAAGGAATTACCGTCAACTGGGGAAGACCCTATATTATTTTACAATTTCTACTCTCTGATAGAGTGGCTCTCATTTTTCTACTATGGTAAATCCACTTGGGAGGTCGAATGATAGCGCTCCAGTAAATGGAGTTCCGAGACGATTGAGCATCTCGGTCATCTTCGTTTTGAAGAATGGGAGGAGGGTTTGCCCGATCGTGTAGAGTCCACAGGCAACGGTCGATAGGGCTTCCTCGAAGGCATCATGTTCAGTCATGACATCCATCTTCCATGGTTTCATCGTGTCGATATATTGATTGAGCTCGGTACCGTAGGCGAATGCGAGGTCGAGTGCGTCTTTGAGATTATACTTATCCATAGCAGTCTGGTAATTCTCGATGAAGATTTTTCTTTTGCCAGTCATATCAGCATCCTCTCGGATAGAGAGTTTCCCATTGAGCTTGAGTGCAAGAGTGAGACATCTATTGAGGAGGTTTCCGATATTATTGGCGAGTTTCGCATTGAACTGGAGAATTGCTTGTTCGCGAGAGAAGTCGCCATCCTCCCCTATTGGGAACGCGGTGAAGAGGTAGAGTATGAGCATATCACGACCATTCTCGGCGATGTATTCGACGGGATCGATAACATTGCCTATGGATTTCGACATTTTCTGTCCATCAACCGTGAAGTGACCCGTGACGAGGAGTTGCTCGGGTGCATCATATCCAGCACTCCAGAGCATCGCGGGCCAGTAGATGGCATGGAATCGGACGATATCCTTTCCGATAACGTGGAGATTAGCCGGCCACCACTTAGAAATCTCTGAAACACTCATCTTTCACACTCATCACTTCGTTCCTTCATTCGCCGTACTACCTGGTACAACTCATTCATCTACTTGTGCTTCGTGCGAATTACTTCGCGTTTGAGAGTTTTCTTTAGGAGTATTGCAGACGGTGAGATAGTTAAAAAGGGCATCATACCACACGTAGGTGACTTGTTCTCGGTCGAATGGAAGTGGTATACCGAACTTGTTGGTCTCGCGAGAGATCGAGAAGTCCTCGAGGCCAGACCGTATAAACTCGATCACCTCACTCGCGCGACTTCGTGGGACGATAAAGTCAGGATGAGATTCATAAAACTTGATGAGCTGGTCTTGGTACTTCGAAAGTCGGAAAAAGTAATTCTTTTCCGATAGTTGCTGGAGTTCCTTATTCGGATGGTCGGGACAGATGAGTTTGCCATCCTTCATGACGAGGTCGGACTCTTTCTTGAACGCTTCACATCCGATACAGTAGAGGCCATTGTAGACTCACTCGTAGATATCACCGTTATCGAAGGATTTCTGGAGAACCTTTTGGACGAAGTCTTGATGCCTGGGTTCGGTCGTGCGGATGAAGTCCGTGTACTCGATACCCGTTCCATCCCAGACCGCTCTGTGCTTCTCCGCCATCATATCAGCGTACGCCATTGTCTCCATACCGAGCGCTTCCGCCGATTCGACCACCTTTTGTGAGTTCTCATCGACGCCGGTCGAGAGCTTTACTTCCCTGCCCTGGAGTTTCTCGTACCGAGCAATCGTATCCGCGAGAAACGAAGAATAGGCATGACCGATATGCGGCACGCCATTCGAATAGTAGATGGGCGTCGTGATGAAAAAGGATTCTGACATACGTTCTATAGGATTATATGTCTAATATAGGGAAAAATGATGGATTTTCAATGGAAAATACCGTATACTTCCCTATTTTGTGCATCTTTCTCAGGAATTAAGTCGAAAAATGAAATATTTTTTGACAAAAGTCATCCATTTCATAATATGCTCACGTTCTTGTACAGTGTTTGGTTCGAATCCTATTCGGGGAGCTATCATATACAAGATTCATCGCTATATTCCCCGATAGCTCAGCGGTAGAGCAACCGGCTGTTAACCGGTAGGTCATTGGTTCGAATCCAATTCGGGGAGCCATATCTTGTTTTTCAATTTTAGAACATCTTCTAAACCTTCAAAGAGCTTTACTGTAAGCTCTTTTTTGGTGCTCACAGAAAGTTCGAATGTTGTGATTTCTATGAGCTTATATATTTCATCCTTCATATCCTTGATTTCCTTACTGGAAAGCACTTTCCTACAGAGTTCGAATATTTTTATGAGGACCTCGGGAATACGGTCTAAAAACTGTTCAATATCGGTACTTTCAGAAAGTTTTGTTATCTCTAAGTCTATAGATGTTATCTCTCTATCAATTTCCGAGATCGCCATTTGGGCAATATCAGCAGGATAATTGAGTTTTGCATACTTCAGAGGAATCTCTGATTTTTCTTTTTCTTTCTCCTCTTTGATTTTCTGAAATTTCTCAAGTTCCAATTCCTTTTCTTCTTGTTCAATAAAAGATTCTTTATTTCAAAGTGTGCGTAAGGAATCTTTTATACTTTTCTCTGCTCTTTTTTTAGCCTCCTCAATAGATTCAATTTCACGTTTTCTTATATCAAGTTTACGTTTTTTGAGATATTCAGGCCATCCCATTGGGCGTGATTCTATTTCTGCATAATCTTTTTCAAGTTCTTTTTTCTCATTTCAAAGTATATCACCGCATAATAGCCTTTCTTTTTTATTTAGCCTTTCCAATTCAATTTCTTTCTTTGTTTTCGGGATCGAAATAACACATAAGCCATTTACCATTCTAATTTCATTTTTCTTTGCCATACGATTTCTTTCAATAAGCAAATCAGCTCAAGAAAGATGATAAAAAATATCAGACAATTTTCAGATTATTTGTGGTAAACATTCTTGTATTGTTTTGATTTCAGATTTATTGAATCCACCCAAAGCATTACTTTTGAAAGATATATATTTTCATTTTGGATATTCAGCTGTAAAGGAGTACGCTTTTTTTGTATCTTGTTCCCATTTCATCAAATAAGAAATAATATCATCTTTTTGTTTATCTCCATACTTCGAGACCCTCCTTACTCACAAGGTTTCTTGGACTTCATACCAAAGTTTCTCAGGAATAGGAGCCTTTCATTGTGCGAATTTCATTTTTAACAATTCCCCTGTTTCTGGATCAGGATAATATCCCATATATACGTAAGTCTTGAAATACTGCTCAAATGTATTTCAAATCTTTATACTATTTTTAGCAAGATATCTATTGATTTCTATTTTACTTTTTCAATCTGCCTTCATTTCCCATGCTCTCAATATAAATGGCATTTTTTCATTTATTTCCAGTCCTGTAATGATTCAAATAGCTTTTTCTTCCTTGGTTTCTCATTTGAGTCTATTTATCCCTACAGGAGTACTGAGTATATAACGCCCTCGGCGCAATTCTCTGAGTGTTGCCTTGGAGGATCTCTTTCATATTGTATCGCTTTCTTTATATCTATCGAGTAGTCGTTGTTTCACGGTTCATTTATCACTTTTTCCATCCCATATTTCACCCCCATTGAAAACAATTTTTTCAATATTCCTCTTATTCTTCTCATACTCTCAAAAAAGACGAGCCAGTATCTCTGCTGTATCTGGATCATTTCTCGAAAGACGTGAATCTTCATAGGTAAGTAGTACGACTGGTATAGGTGAATTATCTATATCCGAGAGCATTCTCGTGAATTCCGTTCTTCGACGAGATACTATCCCATTCTCTACTTTTACGCCATTGTAAGCAGTCATTGACTCTATATAATATTCGACCTCATTTGGATCATATCAGGCTTGTAGAATTGTTTCTTTAGCATTATCATCTTGTCTCTGTAATGACAACTCTTGTTTGTTTCTAGTACTTCTTCGAATATATACGAAAATATGTTTACCTTTACTTTGTACAGGTTTTTGTAAACTGCTTTCCTTTTTTGAAAATTGCGGTGTTTTCATAAGCGGTGTTTTATTATGAGAATGTAAATACGAGATTCCGTTCCCTCACCCATATAACACCGCTGAAATATGAGAGAGGAAACGCAAGCTAGTATGAGGCGATTATATATGGAACAGTAAAAAATGGAATAGTTGTCAAAAAAGATTGACCATTATGTATTGTCGAATAATCTGACTTTATCATTTAGCCGATAACCACAATTTCTATGGCAAACGATCATTTCGTATCTCAATTCTATCTTAGACGCTTCTGATTTATCAATCCCAATTCTCCAGATAACCCCAATCTTTCAGACTCTGAAAGAGATTTTATGACCTATGTTTACTATCTGGATAGGTCTACTTGCAAATGAAAAGGTATACAGAATATTGCAAGTAGAGGATCTCTCTTTGATCCCGAAATTGAAAGAGCTTTCTCCCATTTTGAAGGTAAGTTCAATAGTCTCATAAATAAACTTGAAGGGAATATCTCACATATCAGAAAACATAAATGTATTGAATCAGTGATGACACCAGATGATGTTTATTTACTGGTGAAATTTATAGACTTTCAATATCGGAGATCTGCCGTGGTTCATCCTGCAATTGCATCGAGTCTTGAAGAAACCAAAAAACACATAATAAGACAAGTAGAAGAAGAGATCTGAATACCGGATGAGCTTATGGAAACAGTTCATAAAACCCTGACTACTCAAGGAATGTATCGCCAGACAGTGGACACTGTTTCAAAAAGATTTTTCAAAGAACATAGTACAGAAGAAACCACGAAACTCGAACAAATACTCATGGCAAGGGATTGGTATATCTTCTTTATTGACTCATGAAAACCTTGTGAATTTGTAAGTTGCGATTTTCCTATTTATAGATTCAATCCAAATTGAGGAAACGGTCTAGTTTTTGATACTACAGAGCTTGTATTTCCTCTTACTCCTGATATTCTTCTTGTGAATATTTGAACAAAAAGAGGTGGAATATTTGAATATAAAGCGGTTAACCGAGATGATGTAAAGAAAGCCAATCGAATGATCGCTTCGAATGCAATCAATGAAATATATTGAAGGAATCAGAAACTTGTGGAATCTCTTGGGAAATATCGTCAGTCACCAAGTAGAAGGTATGAGCCAAACATTCCTTTCAATCCTGAGTGAATAAAACTTATGAAAGATGAAGCAGATGAGATAATAGAACTTAGAAAACAATCTACTCAAAAGTAATAGGTTTAATTTCTAAAGGGTTTCCACATTCTTTATGCTTGGTTTTCCACCATTGTAGTCGAAGTAACATTTGAAAGTTGTACGAACACTTGCGCCGAATCCATTTTGAGAGTCAACATATGATTTGAGAATAATATCTGTATCTCATGCCCAAATAGTAAAATCAAGAAAAGGAAAATCTGCTGTTGTAGGTGATTTGAGTCGAGATTTGATTTCTTTCTTGCAAGCCACCCATAGTTCCCCTTGGTGCGAGTCTGTATACTTCTGTATTTCTTCCTTTTGAGATATTTGAGTGGTTCTACTTGTGTTGATACTATTATAGTATTCTGTATTCCAACCCTTTTTGATAGCCTCGGCAATTATCGGATCAATATCATCTTCGGTGAGACCATATGTCTTTGTCAGTTCGAGTTCTTTTGATTGAATAGCTCAAGCATAGTATTTCATCCTTTCCATATCAGACGTAAATTGTTGATTTGATTGTGCGAAGATCGTATCTACAGAAATATCTTGTATCTTCATATATCCCATATAGAATTCTTTTCTTCGTTCTTCATTTGGAGGGATTTTCGAGTCTTTCGCTATCTTGGTATCTTGAGGAATGGAAAGTCACGTATTTGAGCCTCCTGTACTGCTTCCTGATGTTCCTATACTTCCAGAAGATACAAGATTTCAGGTGTTGGTAGATCAAGTAGAAATATTGAGTATATTTCCCGTGTTTATTATAGTTCACGCAATAGTGGAACCTGTTTGATTTTGTGTTTTTGGATGTTTCCATTCTTCTGGTCAGAATATAGCAATGAGAATAATAATGAGAAAGAATGCAAGTAAAGTATAGAGAACTCGTTTGGTCCATTTCCAGAGAAAAGATCTGATAGTTTGGATATCCATAGGTGAAAAAATGACAAAATAAAAAGGCGACTTCTACGTAAACCGCCAGGTTTTTACTTCAAATTTCTCGGTAAAGAAAAATAGGAGCTGTAGAAGCCGCCTTTTTGTCATTTACCGAGAACACGAAAAAATCGTGTTTTTTGAGAAACATTAAAAATAAAAACCTGGCACGAGTAATATACGAAAAAGAATGGAAAATTCCAGTCTTATTTGGAAGCTAAAATATACTTCCGTCAAAAAACCTCATTTTGAGTGCAATAAGTAGTATCTTTTGGGTATGAAAACGACCTGTATCGATAACTATAAAAGAAAAACATCATATTATAGTTTTTGCACGACATTCTCTAGAAATGGAGTACAAAAAAGCTCGTTTCTGTGTAAAAAAATACTATAAAAATTCACTTTGACTATCCTGCTACTTTCCCTTTGGATTGAGGAAAAGAAATCGTAAAAGTTTGCAATAATTTTTGGACAGTCATTTGCTAAAAATAGCAGATAGTGAGTAAAAAAAATCAGTAAATATGTATATTTTATTTCTCAGTATTTCGCTTCCTATTGGGAAGATTTGACTGTAAAATATGGTAATAATTTTTGTACGACGAATTTCTAAGTAATATAAAATGTAGCTTTATTCAAAGGAATAGTACGCAAGAATAAAACTCTGATATTTTAGAGTAAATAATGGATTTCTCAAAATGCTGTCAACATAATCTCATTTTCAATATTCAATCTTATGATCTATAATTAGAGAGTACGATTTCTCAATATCATCTTGAGTTAAATGAGGGGGATATATCTTCTTTTTGTGATTGGTATCAATTTCTTTATACCATGTTATCATATCTTCTTTTTCCCACTTGAATTCAAACAATAGTTCCCCCTCCTTATCTGTTATGCGAATATCGCTACTGAAACATTCTCAACCGTTCATTCAGATAACGTTTATTAGAATACTGATAATTTGATCGAGGTAACGTACACTGACTTTTTGATGTACCACATCACATGCGAATCTATCTGTATACATGGTTGATTTTCAAATTCCGATCATAGGTTTTTCATTGAAGATCTCAAATTTCAGAATATTTCTATCAAAACTATATTTTCTCATAGAGAGTTGAAATTCCTCAGCCATCACTCAGGCGTATCTTCCTATCTCACTGATTTTGAGAACTGTCTTGAACTGATCTATATCTCATATTTTTTCTGAAATATGAGGATTATTTGTCAAAAATACATGTATTGAGAGATCAATAATCAGGGTGAGTCTTTCCATTTGTTTTATTTTTTTCTCAAGAAGATCTAATGTAAGAGTAGACTTGCTTCTTATTTCTCAAGTATATGGGTTCACATCATCAATTAGACATTCTCAATTATCCAGAACTTCCCACTTCTCATGTCACGCTCAACCATTTCTTAGAATAGGATCTATCTCATCTCAGATCATTTGAAAGTTCGCGTCATTCAGTGCCTTTAGCTTTGCATTGGTTGGTGCTGTTATATATTCTATATCTTGTTTCTTTGTCAGTTTTTCGTTATGTAGTTTATACACATAGGCCGTAAAAAGGCTTATTCCAAGTCCAAATTCACTCTCATAGAGGCTTTTATAATATTCAAATCCTTTTTTATATTTCTTTACAATATCACTATCATCTACATCATAAAAATCACTCATTGAGCCCTCAACAATAACTCTACTATCATGGAGTTTGGAAAGAATTTGCTTACATATATCTACAAATAGTTCAGCATTTTTTGTATAAAGTTCAGTATATCACTTTTGAAGCATATGAAACCTTCATATGTCATCCTTTGAAATATCCATAATCCACATCCTGCTTGCTTGATTCAAGAAGTACATATAGTGCTCTAAATTGTAATTCTCTCTCAAGAGAGGTCTTATATATTGGTTGAACAGTGTCTCTTTCATCGATTGATGTATATCTGGAAATGTGCTCATGTTTTATGATATTATTTTCTATTATAGGATATGAAAAAAAGTGTTTTTGAAAATAGCATCTTTTGATTATAACTGTATATGTAACTTTTCAATATGTTCAATTTTATCTTAGATATACCAACTATGACCGCCATATGAGCAGTCGGAACATGTGTATGAGCCATATGAGCAATTGTATTCTGATACTTTCAAATTCAGATAAATAAGAAGATGATAGAAAATCAAATAATTTCTGAGATTTTTTGCTATTGGGACATCTCAAGAGAATATGACGATTCTCCCATGAAATACAAACTTCAATTTCAGGTCAAATGAAATAACCCTGTAGATATTCTTTGTATATTACTTTGAGATCAATTTCAGTACGTATGATATACGCTTATTGGAGAAGATATTGTACATTTTATTGAGATTCTAGAAATTTGAGATCATCAAGATATTGTAGTCTTTTATCGTGACTCAATTTGAAGGTACTATAAAAAGAGATTTATACGTTGAAATGCTGTAAGGCTTTGAAAGACAGTTCTTTGAAGTGACTTCAAAGAGTCGATGGATGAAAAAGAAGTAATTCTTCTGGAAGCAAAGTTACTCGAATTGAATCCTCGAAACTAGAAATCAACTATACTTGTTCGAAAGATTGTTTGGGATACATAAAACCGAAATGTTTGATATTCTATGCTAGTGAAAGGATTTACAAAGCGATTGAATAAGATCTAAAAAGAATCTCAATATTTCTCCTTTACCCTATCATAATTCTCAAGAAAAGTTCGAATACTCTGAGATGGGGCGAGCCATTTAGAATAATTACTATCAAAAGCATTAGTTTCTCGCAAACTGATGCTTTTTTTGAAAGATTCGTCCATTCGATCGAAGATTCGTCCATCGTTTACAATTTTTCCTTACCATTTTCTTACCATCAAATTATAACCTACTAAGGTTTATATCCTTATTTTTTTCTATGGTACCTCTTTTCGATGTTACGTCGACGATCCAATCATCTGAGTGGTATAATATCATGATAGCTTCTAAGAAAAGGATTGCTATTTTTATAGGTATACTGTTCCTTCTCTGCCTTATTGTAGCAGCATGGGTGGCTCGAAGTGGATATGGATGGGAGAATCATGATTCTCGTTACTCACGAAACTCGTATGAGGTGGATAATCTCTTCGAGAATACGGCGAAAAAAATTGTCACGACAGATACTGGAGCGAGTATAGAAATTACTTTCTGAAATACCGGATCACTCTCGAAGGCACATGCTCTCTTCGAGCTCATGAAGTGATCTCCTGAGTATATCAATACTGCCTTTACTCTAACGAGTATGGTGGTGAACGATACCCTGGTTGTTGCTATCAGCTCGAGTATTCCTGATATTGTGAGCTTTATCCACGCCTGAGTCTCTGAGGGAGGGATAAAATCCTGAGGATTCAATATAGAATTTCTCTCAAATTGATGAACTAATGGGAATATGAAATATTCGAGATGAGGAATACGTTGAGGGAAGTGGTGAGAAGAGAGAAATCGAGAGTAGTTTCTTTTATATATAATGATTTCCATGCTTAGCTATATTTCCAATAAAGTTCCAGAGATTACAATTTTTTTCTGGGTTATCAAAATCATGGCCACAACGGTTGGTGAAACGGGGGCCGATTTTCTCAATATGCATCTGGGTATTTGACTTTCTGATACTTCGTGGATTATGGCGTGACTCTTATTGATTACGCTCATTTTCCAATTTCGAACTCAGAAGTATACCCCTGTCACCTACTGGACGGTAGTTCTCTTTATCAGTGTTGCCGGAACCCTTCTCACTGATACATTGACCGATACTCTTGGAGTGAACCTGGAGGTAAGTACGTTAGTTTTTTCCGTACTCCTAGCCCTTGTTTTTTCTTTTTGGTATAGACAAGAGAAGACACTGTCTATCCACTCGATCAATACTCCAAAACGAGAACTGTATTACTGGATTGCGATACTATTTACTTTTGCGCTGGGTACGGCTTCTTGAGACCTTCTGGCGGAAGGATTTGACCTTGGGTATTCTACTTCTGCCCTTATATTTGCTTGAGCTATTTGAGTAGTCAGCCTTCTTTACTATTATAAGAAATTGGACTGAGTAGTTGCTTTCTGGCTTGCCTATATCCTTACTCGTCCATTCGGAGCTTCTTGTGGAGACTATCTTTCTCAGTGAAGAGAAAATGGAGGACTCGGACTCTGAACGATCAATACGAGCATCCTCTTTACGGTTACTATTATTGCTCTTGTCATTTACCTTTCAGTCAAAGAAAATCATCCTCAATGAGTATAAAACCGTCCTCTATTTATTAATATTATTGCCTTATACATATGAGTAAACTTCCTCAGATCACCCTGGTATTCTGGATTATGAAGATATGTGCGACAACACTCGGTGAAACGGCCGGAGACCTGCTCGCGCAAACGCTTGGAGTCGGATATGGTACGAGCTCACTTATCCTTATCAGTATTTTCCTGGTTACCCTTATGATCCAGCTTTTCTCGAAAAAATACCATCCACTTCTCTACTGGATGGTTATCCTTTCGACGAGTACGGCAGGGACCACGATGTCTGACTTTATGGATCGATCGCTCGGACTTGGATATACAGAAGGTTCGTTGATCCTTATCACCATCCTCATCGCTATTTTCTCTTTTTGGAAATATTCCGGACTGCCACTTGCGGTCACTGAGATTCGATCCTTTCGTGGAGAACTCCTCTATTGGATAGCGATACTCTTTTCCAATACGCTCGGAACCGCTCTCGGGGATTTCCTCGCTGATAGTTCTGGTCTCGGGTTTGCCGGAGGTGCTTTCCTCATCGGCGGATGTATCGCTGGGATTGTAGTGCTCAAGTATACGACCAAGATTTCACACGTGGTTCTTTTTTGGATTGCTTTTGTTCTTACTCGCCCCTTTGGTGCGACCTTCGGAGATCTCTTTAGTAAGAGTATAGAGAAGTGAGGACTTGGGTTCGGGACAACGGGTTCTTCTTTGGTTCTGGCCAGTATTCTTGGAATATTTGTCGTGTATACCATCCATCAGCACAAGAAAAATGAGAGAGCACTCCAACACCTTCGATAGAGAGTGTCAGTTTAGCAACGGATATACGAATATTAGTATCACTTTTGCGGTATTTATTTGATGTGCTACATATTTTCCCTATACTGCAAATAACTCTATTCCAGATTTAAAAATCAATACTTCCCTACTCTATATATGCAGCATCATGATCATCCTGACCATTCACATGGTGTTTCGAGTATTTCGACCGCTTTCTTTATCGCGCTTGTCCTCAATATCTGATTCGTATTATTAGAAATCTTCTACGGATTGCGTATTCAGTCACTTGCGCTTCTCTCGGATGCGGGACACAATACGATGGATATCCTCAATCTTCTCCTCTCAGGAGCGGCCCTCTGGATGAGTAAAATGAAGACAACTAGAGACTATACCTATGGATACAAGCGATGAAGTATCCTCTCGGCACTCTTCAATAGCCTCCTCCTTATCCTGACCGCCGGGTATATCCTCTATGAGGCGATCGATCGGATCTATCACCCAGTAGCGACTGAGGGAGTTACGATGATGCTCGTAGCCGGAGTTGGTATTTTTGTCAATGGATTTTCAGGTTGGATACTCATGAGATGAGGAAAGGATGATATCAATATCCGCTCTGCCTACCTTCATATGCTCTGAGATGCGGGAGTTTCTCTCGGAGTGGTGATTGCTGGAGCACTTATCCTCTTCACTGGATATACGATCATAGATCCGATTATCTCGATACTAGTCTCTCTCGTTATGGCGTGGAGTGTCCTCTCACTCCTCAAGGAATCCTTTCGTATGAGTTTCGATGGTATCCCGAGCTCTGTGGATATAGAAGAGATCGAAGAACATATTCTCGGCGTACCTGGGATTATCTCCTTCCACCACCTTCATATCTGGGCGCTTTCGACCACCCAAAACGCATTAACCGTTCATATTGTCATCGAAGATGGCTCTCATCCTGATACTATCAAGAAGGAACTCCGCCATATACTCGAACATGAAAATATCCATCATGTGACAATTGAAGTAGAGTTGAGTGATTGCGGAGAAGTAGGATGTTAAAAGTATGTAAATCTAGGAAAGGTATTCAATAAATAAAAATCACCCATTTTCTAAATGGGTGATACCAGTGATTTTTTAGGATTTTAAGTACTTCAGATGAGAGTAAAATTTTTTTCTAGGTCTTCTAAAACTTACTCCAGAGTACTTGGTTATAGACCTCGTGATGGTATATGACTTCACTGGTTTTGACGAGATTACCGAGTTCTTTCGGACTACGGTCGGCGACCGTTTGTTTGAAGGCGAGGTATTTCTCCTTCCCTTCTTCACCGAGGATTTTCCCGATAAAATCACTTCCTTTATAGAGACGAATGGCATCATGAATGGTACTCGGAAGGAAGCGAACCCGTTCACGTTTCGCACTATCCTTTTCGAGCTCTTCTCCTTCGAGTCCTGTCTTGAGGAGTACGAGAGAAGTCAGGTACGGATTCGCATCTGGAGCGACCGATCGGATTTCGATACGGGAGGTTCGCTCATTGCCCATCGGGATGCGGATCATCGAGCCACGGTCTCGAGAGGAGACTTTGATCTGATTCGGAGCTTCGAAATTCGGATCCAGGCGACGGTAGGCATTTACACTCGAGTTCAGTATGAGACAAATCTCAGGCGCGTGATTGAGGATTCTCGAGATCATATCCCAGGCTACCTTCGAAAGACCATCCTCCCCTTTCGGGTCATAGAAGAGATTTTTTCCTCACTTCGAGAGCGACATATTGAGATGCATACCGCTTCCATTGATACTCATCATCGGTTTCGGGAGAAAGGTAGCCGTCATATCCATCGTCTCCGCAATCTGACGACATACGAGTTTGTAGAGCTGGATATTATCGCAAGCACGGACGATCGGCATATAGGAAAAATTGAGCTCGAACTGAGATGGAGCGACTTCCGGATGGTCTTTTTCATTTTTGAACGCCATCGATCGTTGTACTTCTGCGGCTCGATCGATGAATTGCTTGAGGCCATCAAGTGGGAGTGAGTGATAGTATCCACCCGAAGATATGAGCTCAAACGGTCGGTTTTCTCCGTATTTTTGCTCGGCATCTTTTCCTGCGACGAGAAAGCCTTCGACCTCTGCTGCGAGGTGAGGGACGATATTCTTCTCTTTCTTGAGGGTGTCGACGTAGAGTTTGAGCTGTGCCCGAAAGTCGGTGGGATAAGGGTTGCGATCTTTATCGAGGACCTCTGCAAACATAATCACCTTTCCTACCCCGAAGACATCTCACGGTACTAGCCGCATACTGCCCCAGTCGGCACGAAGTCTGAGATCAGACTCCCCGAGTTCACTAAATCCACGGATCGAGGAACCATCGAAGGTGAGGTTTTCGTACGAGTCGAGGAAAAATGACTTATCATAGTCGAGCATATGAAATCTTCACTCGATATTTGAGAAGCAGATCGTGACGGCTTTGATTGCTTTTTCTTTTTTGAGAAAAGTGGCGTATTCTTCCTCTAGTTCCGCATCGGTTTTTGATTCTGTTTTTTTGAGCATTTCGAGGTTGATAGCTTCGAATTCATCGTAGCTGAGCTCGAGAAATTTCGAGATTTTTATAGGTTCCATAGGCTTACTTTATAAAATAATGATGTGATAAAATATGGGATCTTATTCATGAATATAAGCATCTTCTCCGTGGAGTGAGATGTCGAGTCCTTCGGCTTCTTCATCGTGGGAGACACGTACGGGAGTAAAGAGATTGATGAACATCAGGGCGAAATAACTAAAGACAAATGCCCAACCTGTTGCGATAACCACCGAGAGGAGTTCGTATCCGAAGAACTTGATATTTCCAGATAGGAGACCATTTGCCCCGGCACTGTTCGCTCCCAGGGTTGCAAATATACCGAGTGATATAATACCAAGTACCCCACCGACTCCATGGATTCCCCATACATCGAGGGCGTCATCGAATTGTCTGGTCTTTCTCCAAGCGACCGCGTAGTAGCATCCTATACCTGCGATAATACCAAGAGCCACACTTGCGAGCGGAGTGACAAAACCAGCTGCTGGAGTAATCACGACGAGCCCAGCGACTGACCCCGAAAGGAGTCAGATAAAGGTAGGTTTTTTTTCACGAATCCATACGATCGCGAGCCACGTGAGTCCGGCAATCGAAGCCGCAATATCCGTATTGAGAAAGGCGAGCGCCGTAATACCGTCTGCTTTCAATTCTGATCCCGCATTGAAACCGTACCATCCAAACCAGAGGAGAGCGGTTCCGAGGGCTACAAATGGAATATTGTGAGGGATTTCACTCTTTACCTTTCGTTTCCCGACGTAGAGAACCGAAGCGAGTGCCGCAAAACCGGCGGTAGCGTGGACAACTGTTCCTCCAGCAAAATCAAGCACTCCCCACTGAGAGAAGAGTCCTCCTCCCCACGACATGTGAGCGATCGGAAAGTAGACGAAGAGGAGCCAGAGCGTGATAAATATCATATACGCCCCAAATCGAACTCGACCGGCAAATGCTCCAGTAATGAGGGCAGGAGTAATGATCGCAAACATCATCTGATAAGCGATAAAGACGAGAAGCGGTATTCCGGTAGGAGTCACTTCTGTGAGAGATACCCCTCGAAAAAAGGCGTGATCAAGATTTCCGATAATCCCCATAAAGTCACCGCTAAAAGTGAGAGAATATCCAACCGCAAACCAGAGAAAGGTCGTCCAGGCCATAGAGGCAAAACTCTGCATCATCACCGAAACGACATTGTGCCGAGAGACAAGTCCTCCATAGAAGAGAGCGAGCCCAGGAGTCATGAGCATCACGAGCGCGGTAGCTACGAGCATAAATGCCGTATTTCCTGTATCGAGTACCATATATATAAAAATTAAAAAATAATAATAATTAACTTAATATTTAATATAAATATATGTTTATATATATTAAATAGTATAAATATAATTATATAATGCAAATATTTATTTGTTACAATTGCAGCAATTAGGTTTACATCTTCCTCGATTGAAATATCGAGATAGATGGGATAGGATAAAAGGAAGGTAGGCGTTAGCCTATATATCCTGTAATCCTTCTCTCCTATGTGACCGAGATTCCAATGTGACAAGTATATTGCTATGAAGACACAAGCAGTACGAGATATCCTTGAGAAGAAAAAATCTGTTACGGAAGTAGCAGAGAGCTTTTGAGTATCCAGACAATCAATATCCAAATGGATAGCTCGGTACAGAATGTATTGAGAGGCTTGATTAGTACCAAAACCCCCCTGACCAAAACCTATACGACTTCCTGATGGAAGCATGGGATTTGATGTATACAATAAAACTTCTTTCCATCTGGAAGAAAAAATATGTACTCTCGCACGACAAATGCCACTATGGTGAACTCGTGAACTCTCATGGAGAATAGAAAGTATTACAGGAGAAAGAGTTGATCAGTCTACCATATACCGAATCCTCAAGAGAAACAAAGTGCGCTATACGCGAGACACAGAATATGTGAGAAGAAAGAGCTTGAAGAGATATTCTCTTGAAGTACCAGGACAAGAAGTACAACTTGATGTATGCTTTCCTTTCTGAAGAACAAGACCTGAAGTTCAATATGATGCTATTGATGATTGTAGTAGATTCATTGTTTCTCGGATACATTCAGAACATTGCGTGAGATCAAGTATGGAGTTTGTTTGGAATCTTCTAAGTACCGTGCCATACAATGCTACAAGAATTCAAGTGATTCGTACTGACTGCTGAAGTGAGTTTGGAAAATAATTCACAGAATTTCTTACGAAACTCGGTATTGAACATAAGAAGAATCCGCCCTATACCCCTGAACATAATGGAAAGGTGGAAAGATACCACGGTACACTTTGGAAACATATGTGAGAATACTCACTCTTCATTGATATTCATGAATACAGATATAAGCTCAAACTCTTTACTGACTTCTATAACTACCATAGACCTCATGGCGTGTATAATATGATGAATATGACGCCTCATGAAAAGCTTGGATATTCTCTATTACAAAATTCTCTCGCTTACGCGAGAGAATCAGAAGAACTATGATGACTGAAAAGATTTTTAAATGTAAACTTGATTCTGCAACGGAACAATGCAAATATTTATTTCAGATTTCAAGATGAGTCGATAAAGTATGACTGAGCCTCTGCTTGCAAGGTATTTTTTCTCGTTACATTTTCATTGTATCTGATATTATTTCTCATATGTAGTGCTTGTATCAAATTATACAGGAGTAAAAACTTTAACTATTATTCAGGGTATATGACCGAATTTTGCAAGATGATGAGAAAAAATACTGGAACTTACTGAAGCAACTTCGATAGGTCGTGTACTGGTTTTGGAGTGAATATATTTTCGTTGTACAGCTTACTTGTTTTCAGTCAAATATTATGTATACTCCGCGAGTAAATATTTAGACTATGAATTTTCTCACATCATCACATCGACTCTTTATCACCATGATTGTAATCAAGGGGATCGAATGAGTGGTCCAGCTTTTTATCGGAGGTATGACGCTTTTTCTCTCTCGAGGAGCCCTCTATAACCTCGTGTGACCATACCTTCAGGAAGAGCTTCTCCTCCAACACCATGTGGTTATAAACTGATTTTTGATGCATACGCTTCAGTGACTCACGATTTCTACTCAGCACTTCATAGCCTTCTATTTCCTCTCACATGGAGTGATCAAGTTCTTCATTGTGTACAATGTTTTAAGAAAAAATTATTGGGTCTACCCATTTGCTATCTTTGTATTTTCCTTTTTTACCTTTTACCAGATCTATCTCTATCTTCATTCGCATTCCGTATGGATGATCGGTCTGGTGATTATCGATATGATCGTCTCTTGGCTGACCTATGTCGAGTATGAGAGCATGAAAGCGAAACATCTGGCATCGCTTACTTCTCGATAGTTTCTGGTTACCATCTACTTCTAAAGAGGATATCTTTCTAGATTCGAGCAAAAGTTGATTGTATGATACTACGAGAAGAAAAATCTATTCTCACACAATGAGGTATTTTCGTCTTGAAATTTGATAGATATAGATTTACAAAATAAAAATTAGAAGTATTATAAAAAATATGAAACCCCAACTTACAAAACCTGTTTTTTATGACCCAAGTGGTCGACGTGCTCAGATTGGTCATCATTTCTTGAGGCTTCTCTTTTTTATTATTGTTCTTTTTGTTAGTATTTTTCTTCTGAGTATTGTTCTCCAGCCGATTCTTCCCCTTCCAGATGTATTTCGAAGATCGGTAGATACTCATTTTTTCCATAAAAGTCCCCTACGACAAGCGATCGATGCGCAGAAAACAGAACTCAAAATCGTTACAAAAAATGAGACTCCAGCAGCAGTTGCGCCAGAATTTTCTCAAACTATAAATCTTTCTGCCTATGCCGTTGAGTGGGACGATGGAAGTCGGTATTCTCTCAAACAAAATCTTTCGAAGATAGAGACACTGATTCCTGAGGAGCTCACGCTGACTGATACCGGGATCGCGCTTACAAATCCTCTTAAATTCCAACAAACGCTCGCTCTCATCGCAAAAAGGAATGTTAATATAGAAGTTATCCCCCTCATCAATAACTATGATGAAAGAGGAGATGCATGGAACACAGAAAAACTTCACCGAATTCTTGCTACTCCAGAGAGTCGATTTGGACTCATCGATGCTTTATTTGAGTTTGTGGATTTATATAAGCTCGATGGAGTCAATATCGACTTCGAAAACCTCGATACCGCTACATTTCCTCTCTATTATGACTTTCTCCAGGAACTTTCTCTGAAGTTTCATCCCTCAAATCTGAAAGTGCTCGTAAATGTTCCCTTTGATAATGACTCGTATGACTATCCAAAAATAGCTTCTTTTGTTGATACTGTGGTCGTCATGGCCTATGATGAACACTGGATGAATAACAATCCTGGACCGATCGCGAGTGAGGCGTGGTTCCTGAAAAATCTCAAGGCTATCATAGCAAAAATCCCAAAAGAAAAACTCTCCCTTGCCATAGGAAACTACGGGTATGATTGGGAAAAATGAAAAAATGGACAGGCGGTGACTTTCGAAGAGGCCAATACACTCCTTCGAGAGTCTGATGCCACGATGGAGTTTGATCCGGTGTCTATGAATCCACACTTTACGTACTACGATGATGCTGATATAGAGCATCAGGTCTGGTATCTCGATGCGGTGACCGCTTATAATGAGATTATCGAAGCGAGCAAAGCTGGAGTTGATAATATTATCCTTTGGCGACTCGGATCGGAAGATCCTTCTTTCTGGAAACTGCTTTCTAGAAATCAACTCGAAGAAAATATCAAACCATCTGCGCTTGAGAGCTTCTCCGCTTGATACGGTATCGACTATGAGGGATCTGGTGAAATCTATAGAGTCTCTGGAGCTCCTTCTGAAGGGGTTCGAAGTATGACCTATCTCGATAACCATATTAGCAACGAGTTTATCTCAAAAAATCCCCTTCCCTACCAGATTACTCGTTATGCTGCGGGAAGTGGGAAAGTTATAAGCCTCACCTTCGATGACGGTCCAGATCCGACCTATACGCCACAAATACTCGATATTCTCAAAGAAAAAAAGGTACCAGCCACTTTTTTTATCGTGGGGGAAAATGCAGAAATGCATCCAGATATACTCAAGCGTGCTTATAATGAGGGTCATCTTATCGGAAATCATACCTTTACCCATCCAGATATTTCAGCATCGAGTAGTATTCGAACGGATCTCGAATTTGATATTACCGAGCGTCTCATCCAGAGCATACTCTGACATGATACTATCCTCTTTCGACCCCCGTATGGAGAAGATGTAGAACCCGAGAGTCCTGATCAAGTAGCACCACTTCTCAAATCCAATAGCCTCTGATATGTGACCGTCGGGATGAAGATCGATCCCTCTGATTGGCAAAAACCAGGCGTTGATAAGATTATCCAAAATACCCTGACTCAGGCAGATAATGGTCGATGAAATATCGTCCTCCTCCACGATGGTGGTGGAGATCGGAGCGAGACGGTTGCTGCTCTCCCCGGCCTGATCGATACACTGCGAAATGCCGGGTATACCATCGTAGCACTCAATACTCTCCTGGGTATTCCATCGGATCATCTGATGCCAAAGGTAAGTGGAATCGATAGCTCGCTTCAGTGGAGTGATCACCTTATTTTTACCTTTATCTACTTCTTCAGTTGGGTGGTGTATATAGTATTTATCTTCGGTTTGATTCTCGGATTATTTCGTTTTTTTCTTGTGACTACTTTTGCGGTGGTGCACTATTTCTTTCGTAAAAAATCGTATTTTGATCCTCAGTATAAACCTTCCGTCACTATCATCATACCCGCCTACAACGAAGAAAAAGTCATACAAAAAACGATAGAAAGTGTGATGAAAGGTGCATATCAAAATTTTTCTGTAGTGGTGGTCGATGATGGATCCACGGATCTTACACTCAAGAATTCCCAAGATACGTCACTAAAATATCAAAATATCCAAGTCTTTACGAAATCCAATGCCGGAAAGGGCGAAGCTATCAACTATGGGATCAGTCGCTCCGATAGTGATATCATTATCATTATCGATGCGGATACGCTCTTTCATCCACTTACCATGAGTCGACTCGTTCGACACTTCTCTGATCAAAGTGTAGGAGCAGTAGCAGGAAATGTAAAAGTCGGGAATCGACATAACCTCATTACGAAGCTTCAGGCGGTTGAGTATGTCACGAACCAGAATCTTGATCGTCGAGCCTTCGATGTACTCAATGCTATTACGGTCGTTCCCGGTGCCGTCGGTGCCTGGAGGAGAGAGTCTGTCGAACGCGTTGGTGGATTTTCAGGAGATACGCTCGCTGAGGATAGTGACCTTACGTTTTCTATCTTGAGACTCGGATATCGTATCCTCCACGAGGAATCAGCCTATGCTTATACTGAGGCTCCTGAAACTATACGAAGCCTACTGAAGCAACGATTTCGATGGAGTTTCGGAGTGCTCCAAGTCTCATATAAACATATCGATATTCTGAGTGACCGTCGAGTTAGTCCGAGCCTGAGGTGGCTCGTATTTCCTCAGATGATTATTTTCCAGTTGCTCTTCCCTCTTTTTTCACCGATTATCGACATTTCGGTAGTAGGATCTCTTCTCTTTGCTCTGATGAATTATCTTACCTATGGTAGTATCCAATATCTTGATGTGATAGAGCATATCGTTGCTTATGGATGTATCTTTATCACACTTGATATGATCGTCTGATGGATGGCCGTATGGATGGAAAAGGATGAGAAAATGTCGCTCCTCGCCTACTTCCCAATCCAAAGATTTTTCTATAAATGGATGATGTATTTTCTCAGTATACAGGTCCTCTGGAGCGCATGTACCGGCAAGGTCCATCTCTGGAATAAAATCGACCGGAAAAATAGTGTATCAGCGCTCTAGAACGTTTGAAATATCACCATATGAGCTCGTTGTGCTGCTAGTAATTTGTCTGTACAGTGAATTGGCTTTGTTTTTCAGTATATACTTCACTCTAGAACTATTTTGTAACTGTAAGTATTTCCCCCCCCTTTTCCGTGACGAGGATCGTGTGTTCCCATTGAGCTGAGAGGGATCCATCCTTCGTAAGGACCGTCCATCCATCAGGAGCGAGCTTAGTCGCGAACTTCCCAGCATTGATCATCGGCTCGATGGTGAATATCATTCCCGCCTGCATCTTGGGTCCGCTATTTTTCGGTGCCTTGTGGTACACATACGGTTCTTCATGGAATTCGACACCTGTGCCATGTCCCGTATACTCTCGTACCACCGAACATCATTTAGATTCGGCATAGGCCGCAATCGCAAAACCGATATTTCAGAAAAAATTCCCAGGACGTACTTCAGAAAATCCGACTTCGAGACACTTTCTTGCAACGTCGACTACTTGTTTCGCTTTTTCTAATATACTTCCCACGGCATACATACGAGAGGCATCACCGATATATCCATCGAGGATGGTGGTGACATCGATATTGAGGATATCTCACTCCTTGAGGATTTCATCCTTTCTCGGGAGTCCGTGACAGATGACATCGTTGAGCGAGATACAGGTATATCGAGTATACGACCCCTTCCCTTTACCCCACTTGTTATTACCGAGGTAGTCAATACACGCGGATTTCCCCCCTTTCGAGAGGATGAACGTATTCATAATAGTATCGAGCTCTTCTGTCGAAATACCCGGCTTTACATAAGCGCCTATCATATCGAGGACTGCGGCAGTGAGAGCACTCGCCTTTCGGATTCCGGCTATTTGTTCAGGGGTTTTTATGCGGATTTTACTCATACGTGACGTGGGTTGCGGTATAAAAAGGATAGCGGAAACGATTTTTTCTAAAAATATATTTGCAGTATAGGAAAATATGCATAATATGCAAATATTGACAAATTATATTTAATATAAATGAAAAAATCAATAAGTGATAGATTATGAGTATATCCTGGATCAGTAGACTGAGATCCTATTCGGAGAGAAACTGAATTATTCATTAAGTTTCACACCTATTCAGATCTTATAGATATAGCACTATTTGAGATTCCATTTCAGTGATGAGAAAATAGAATTATTCATACAGATACCAAGGGAAGAGTATTTTTAAGTATTAAATGATTTAAACAAGAGCTTTTTGGTGATGATAAGCTTATGGCACTTATCGCTATGTGAAAACAAAAAAAGACAATGAGTCGTACGAAACAACATGAGAGAAAATTATGAAATTCATGAGTAATTCAGAAATCTGCAGAACTTATGAATGATTTTAGTGAAAAATTAAAGTCTCATTGATACCGTCAAGAGTGAGCAGCTCATTCCTGATGGAACCATCTTATACCTCTATATTTTGCCTATAAACATATACGTAAAACTAAGTATTTTTATAAGGTTGATAAGGAAATTCGTCTTTGAATTGTATTTACCTATGCTGCACTTAACAATATTCCAAGTTGGTTATTTCTTGAAAGCCCTGAAGATTCAGATATAGATTTTCCTGACTGGTTTAATATTATTTATACTCAATTTCATTGTTTTGAAGTTGAAAAATTTTGGTCACGAATGTCCACATATTGATATGATAGAATTGCCAGAGAGTTATTTGATAACTTCATTCCATTTGCATCTCGAGCAATTGAATCAATAATAAATAGACAAGATCCCACCCTCAAGTGATGATTATATCTTGATGTTGTTTCTCAGGAATCTGTTAAAGCTACTAACGAAATGTTTAGAGCTATTGAAAGGGCAATCAGAATATTAGACTGAGAATCACCACAATAATTCTTACCCGATCACATCCCTCGGCTTAGAACCATCAGCAGGACTGACGATGCCCATATTTTCGAGGATTTCGACGACTCGAGCGGCACGAGCGTAGCCAAGTCGTAGGTGTCGCTGCAGCATCGATGTACTACACTTGCCACTTGATCTCACGAGTGCAATAGCTTCATCGATAATCTTGGGATCTTCTTCGAATCCTCCCGCTCCCCCGCCACCGACACCTCATTCCCAGTTGCCACGATCTCACTCGATGATCGAGTGATCGTAGATTTCCTCAAGCATGGCTGGATCTATCGTCCGCTTGATATGATTCACCACTCGTTCGACTTCTTCTGTTTCGACCAGGACTCCCTGGATACGGGTACTCGCCATGGCTCCAGTCGGGAAGTAGAGCATATCCCCACGACTCAGGAGATCCTCGGCTCCGATCTGATCGAGGATGGTACGAGAGTCGACTTGAGAAGCGACGGTAAAGGCTGCGCGAGAAGGGATATTGGCCTTGATAAGTCCCGTGACCACATCGACGGATGGTCGCTGAGTGGCGACGATGAGGTGGAGTCCCACGGCACGAGCCTTCTGAGCGATACGAGTGATGGCTGACTCGACTTCTTTTTTATTCCCACTCATCATGAGGTCGGCGAGCTCATCGATGACGATGACAATGACGGGCATCTGATCTTTCGGTCAGACTTTTTCATTGTACTCTTCGAGGTTACGAACGCGAAGTGGCTTCAGCGTGGTATAGCGTCTTTCCATCTCAGCAACTCCCCATTTGAGCGCATTGAGGGCTTTATCGGGGCTGTTGATAACAGGAGTGAGGAGGTGAGGGATTCCATCGTAGATACCGAGCTCGACCTGCTTCGGATCGACCATAATCATACGAAGTTCGGAAGGAGTATTTTTGTAGAGAAGCGAGAGGAGGAATCCATTCATCCCGACAGATTTCCCGGATCATGTTTGTCCCGCGATGAGGAGGTGGGGCATCTTCGCGAGGTCTCCGACGATGAAGTCACCATTGATATCTTTTCCGATCGCGAGCGCGAGCTTGGATTTATGCTGAGTAAAGGCTTTGTTTTCGAGGAGTTCCTTGATACCGACGATATCACGTTTCTCATTCGGGACTTCGATCCCGACGAGGCCGAGGCCTGGAATCGGTGCTTGGATACGGATACTTTTGGCCTTGAGGGCGAGAGTGAGGTCTTTCTTCAGGTTCTCGATCTTCGAAAGGCGTACTCCTTCAGCCGGTCGGAGTCGGTACTGGATGACCGTCGGACCGACGCTTTCTCCCTCCATTTCGACATCGAGCCCGAACTGGAGCAGGGTCTTCTGGATCAGGATGGATTTCTCTTCGATCTCACTCGCACTGACGAGATTCTTATGCGTGATCGTATTGAGGAGGTTGACTCCTGGGAAATCCCAGCTTCCGAACTGTAGGGTTTTGGGTGATTTCGATTCGATGGTTTTTCCTTCGCGAGTTTCGATGGGGACCTTTTTCGTGAGGGATCCGATTGCATTTTCGATGATGGCTTTTCCCGAGAGTGGTTTTTTCTCCTCTTGTTTTCCTCGAGCCTTCTGGATGGTGGCGAGTTTTTCTTCGAGTGCTTCCGCCTTTCGCTTGTATTCACTTTCTCACTTGGGAGTTCGCTTCGGCATGTCTTCTTCGTCTCGAAAGGACTCCTTGACACGATTCATGGATGGTATAGATTCGCGTACTCGAGAAAGCATCGTCCGATAAGAAATCCGTAGAGTTAAATAGAGCGAAGTAAAAAATAAAAAAATAAAAAGGATTATTGCTGCGGTCTTTCCGATAAGGGGTCCTGCTTCTTTGTGAAGATCAAAAATTCATTCAATATTTCCGTTTTGAAATCCAATGATAGAGGTCACGGATACAAAAAAAAGGATGAGTCCGACGAGTCGTCATACCGACCAATTTGCTTTCTTGACCGCGATCATCAGGCCGAGGATTCCGACAATCGGTGAAAAGATATATCGATATCCCTCACCGAAAAGAAAGAGTCCGACGCTCGCGAGGTACTTCCCTACCGTCGATGCCTCTCGAGTGGAGAGAAACATGAGGATAGCGAGTCCGAGAAGCAATCCTGAAGCGACGATATTTTGAAACTCGACAGTCCCGAGGAACGAGGTATGATGTGAAGATTTCCGTTTTGCCATAATATGCGAGAATTATAGAGAAAAGGGTATGAGTTGCAAGTTGAAGGATGGGAGTTGCCAGTTTTCTGTTTTCTTTTTCCAGTTCGGTACCAAGATTATTGAGGGATTTTTATGAAAAAATGTATTTTAGGGGAGTATTTCATTTTTTTAAAAACTCTCCACCGAAAACTCAGAACAGTAAACATTCAATTGAATCTTGATTTTTTTCACCTTTTCCCTATCCTCTTCACTATCTTATATCTTTCGTATGATGAAATTTATCCAAACCCTTCAGGCAAAGCCTTCTGATACAACTATTCGTCTGATCCGCGCTGTTTTTGCACTCCTCACGCTTCTTGTTCTTGCTCTTGCCGTCCAGTATGATGTCCTCATCGTGCAGTTCTCTCTTCCGAAAGAGCTCGTGTATATCCTCTTTATTTTCCCACTGATTGGGCTCATCCGAGCTATCTTCGATCCAGGCATCTTCCGAAGAAAAATATGGAAATGGACGAATGTCACACTCTGAGTCATCATGATCATCCTCGGGTGGTGGTTCGTAGAAGATAAGGCACCAGTGATTACCTCTGTCCCGACAAATACTACGACTCAATCTGGGATTTCTCTTTCCTCACTCGGCACACAGGCCGTCGTGATCGAGACGGTTTCTTTTAATGCTGACCTCTACTTCGCCCTTCTTGGGTGGATTCTTCTCACCGGAGCTCTCGTATTCAACAATAAAAATATCACCACGAAGAACGAGCGATATGGTGAAACGATCAAGAAGATACGAGTCTAGCCCTGGTGACATGGTGGATATATCTGGTGAAGAGGATTCAATTACTTCGATAAAATCCTCTTTTTTCATAAAATCGTATCAATATATTTGACAAAACTATATAAATATGATTTAATATATATGTCTACTCCATAACACGCTGGACTTCACCCAACAACATACTCTTAGGCAGATACACCTATATGTCTCTACCCAAAAGAAACCAATACCAATATACCTATGCAAATCGTACCTCCAAAAAGGAAGTACCATAAACCATAAATATAAATAAGTGAGCTGGTCATACCTCCCAAAACAGACCAAAGTGTAGTAGACC
>JAYUDN010000030.1:0-3317 GCA_043739785.1 Candidatus Altimarinota bacterium | reverse complement strand
ATATCCTCCTGGTGCACTCATACTGACTCGGCGAAATAACCATCTGCCCAGAATGAATCTCACCATAAAAACTCTTCCAACTCTGGATGAGTTTTTCGTATAATACCACTACTTCATCCTTTGAATATTTGGACAATATCTGAGAGACTTTTACTCGGCTTGTATTGGAGAAGCATATGAAGATGATCTGGTTCTATAGCAAATTCTTCCAAATACCAACCATTTACCTCACAAGCCTCATAAAAGAGAGTTTTAATGGTTTGTGCTACTTCGCCTCGTAATACCCTTTTGCGGTATTTTGGTATAAACACAAGATGAACCTTTAATCGATGTTTGGTGTGTGCACCAGTCCAATACTCACCTTTTTTCATGGAGAGAGTATACCCATATCCTTTCTAACTCGCAATTGAAAAACACTCTTTTTGCAAAGAGTGTTTTCTGACAATTACTCGAAGAGAAAGGCAACGGCATGATTCATCCCCAGCCCTGAAGGGCGTGGGGTTTTCTCAAAGGTGTTATAAATATATTATCCATGATTTTGAGAAGGTTTTTACCATGCTCATGCTCGCTACAGCGATTGATGCTATCAATCATCAACAAATCATCAAAATGTTTCTGAGTGCATGTGACCATCTCACATGAGTACTTCTGATGCGATCAGATGAGTATAGGTGAATATATGAGAGGGGGAACGAATACCATAAATGATTTCCCCTTGATACAGAGTATCTCTGAAGGATATTTTTTCCATATTCATCTGATAATGTTCTAACCAATGCAGAAGAATTGGATCTCAGAGATTCACCTCGAGTGGAATTTCCTCCTATGATACTCTTAGTAATACTCCATGAGATGTTGGGAAACTCTGAAAAGGTATGAGCTACTAAGTTTTCTGTACATTTCTCCCGTGACGATGCGAATCTCTTTATCGATATATTTGACAATGGTCAATGAGTCGATAGAATAATTCAGAATACCCCCGAAAGCGTATTTCAAGAGAAATTCACATGAACTGGCAGTACCTGACTCTGACTTGCTGGTCTTCCAGAAATCTTCCAGAGATATGGTGCTGAGATCACAGCAACAGTTTCAGAAGAGGAAACAATAATTCCGTGAAATAGGAAACTCTTCTTTCATATCCGAATACCAATCATATCAACTAATCTCGTACCTCCCCCATCTTCCCCTCACGCAGATCCTGAAATGCCTGCATAATCTCAGCCTGAGTATTCATCACGAATGGTCAGTAGTTCACCACTGGCTCATCGAGAGGTTTTCCTGCCATGACGAGCACCTGAGCTTTCCCAAAAGCCCCCCTGATAAGGGGGGAACCCGAAGGGTGGGGGGTTATAGGATTAAGGGGGGTTTTGCTCTGGATATTTTCAGGAATATATTCGAGAACTATCTCTGTACCCTCCTGTGAGAAGTGAAGCATATCTCCATTCTCTAGTATTTTCCCATTTGCGATGATACTTCACTCTGTGACGAGGATTATAGTATTGTATCCCTCAGGGAAGGTGAGAGTGATATTGCTTTTCATTGGTTTTTGTCATTCTGAGTAAAGTGAAGGATCTGCTTTTTTCATTTCTCACTCAGAAAAAAACCGTACATCATAGAGCTCTACAGGAGAAAACGTTTTCGCGATTCATTTCTGCATAATGACTTCGTCATTGCGAGGAAAAAGGTGAGTCTGAGTGAAACGAGGAGAGAGGTCACCCTGGGGTGCGAAGCAATCCAGAGACTCCTGGATCGCCACACTTCATTTCGTTTCACTTCATTCCGCTCGCGATGACGCCACTCTCGCATTGAGTTCTCCCGCTATCACTCGCACTTTTCCTCATCCAAAATCCACCTCAGGGATACTCTCCCGAGTGAGTGCCTGATATCGCGGAGGAGTCATCTTGTGCTCACGAGGGAGATTCACCCAGAGCTGGACCGCATGTTGTACTCCACCCATGACTGAGAATCGCTCTGTCATGAATTCATTGTGCAGAAGTCCTGACCCTGCTGTCATCCACTGGACCTCATCAGGTCCGATAATCCCACCATGACCCGCAGTATCCTGATGTTCGACTTCGCCTGAATAGACGATCGTCACCGTCTCGAATCCTCGATGCGGATGATAGCCCACTCCAGGTCGATGTCCTCACTGTGGTTCAATCTCCCATGGAGCATTGTAGTCGAGCATGAGAAATGGGGAAGTCTCATTCGACATTTCACGTCCATACCCAGGGATGTATTGTGCGACGCGAAATCCATCACCCACCATATGGTGCTGGCGTGGGTGTTCGAGTCGTGTGATTTTTTTCTGCATTTTTTCTTTTGTTATATATTCATGAAGTATATAGTACCGTATCTAAAAATCAATTTATTTTATAAAGTAAAAAAGATTTGCACTCTCTGAAAAAAATCAATCATATTATGGAAACACTGGAACCACTCCTAAAAAACATCAAAGTTGAGCCAATACATGTTGCCAGAAGGCTGGAAGTCTACGCTGAGCAAATCCTAAAAATTATTCGTGACGAAGTGAAGACTGACCATTGAGCAAAATTACGGGAAGAATTTCTCGCACTGTATCCATCAGAAGTTTTGCGCAAGAGGATTCTCGAAATCCTTGAATCAACGAATGCAATATCTATAAGAGGACATCGATTCGCACATGCTATACTCAATCCATTTTATAAATTCTATGGTGTAAAAAATATTGACAAACTAATTCATACAGTAAATCAGTGATAATATAATTGACATTTTAATATTAATCGTAATATAGATCTATTAACGCACTTAATTATGGGTCCTTCTGGAGAAAAATGAGTACATGGTAATACTTATCCGCTCTTAATGAATCAAGATCAGAAAGGAAGAATTGATAACCTTTTTCGTTCTATTCTAGTATTTCATGGACAATTTGTAGATCAGAGAGATCTAGGATCTATTGATGATGGTTTACAAGTAGAAATTAATAGACTTGGCATGAATATTAGTAGGCTATATCCTGAGTTAACTAATATGGGTATTGCTGAATTAGTTCGTCCTCTACTTAGGTTATTAGATTATTTTAATACTTATTCGCAAGATCAAACTCTTTCTCTTTTTGAAGCAATAAAAAGTTCGAGTTCTTATCGATGAGTAGACTATCCTTGAACAGTTTTTATACCCCATGAATGACATGCTCCTGTTAATAATACAACTCGGCTTTGTCAGACTACTTGTGCTGCCACATTAAGCTCATCTCTTCCTGATGACACTTCTGCTACTACTGGTTATGCTGGTGCCAATGCTGCTGGTACTCAAGTTGATACTCAAGCTTA
>JAYUDN010000029.1:0-3446 GCA_043739785.1 Candidatus Altimarinota bacterium | reverse complement strand
TCCCGTTCGCAATTCTCTCGGTACTCGATCTCTTTCTGATCGAAGAAAACTAGTCCATTCTTTTCATATAGATGTTTCATATTATTAAGGGTTAGTAGTAGCGCCTGCCTCGATTATACGTTGTAACAGTTGGTAAGATTCATGGTATGTGGCCCCGTAGTCTATAGGCTTACATACATTTGCATCTCATATAAATTTTCCATTAATGTATAGAAGATCAATCCTAGCCTCACCTGATAAATATGGGTGATATTTGTATATAAGAACATCTCCTGTATAAGAAGTATCTTTCATAACAGATATGTATTTTATATGTGGGCGGAGTACCGATTGAATATATATTCCGAATCGATAGAGAAATATTTTGATACGGATAGTATAGAACATATAAATAAATTATTGAATAGAAACCTTCCCCGTCGGGTACGCCCGCCGGTACGTCTGGAGCCGGGAGCGAGCTTGGTTATTGAGGATACCCGTCATGTGATCTACAATATCTATAAAGACTGCTTGGGGTTTTCCTTCGTAGTGCCGAGAGAGTCGCCCGACATACTGCTCTATATTGCTTGTAAACTTCTCACATGTAGTCAGTACGGCAAAGGATAGCTCTTGGACATCAAATCCTCTGCCTATTATCTTCACCGATCAAACAATCACACAGGCTCCCTTGTAGTCTCGGACTTCGCTTCTAATCCGTTCCCGTTCGTCTTTGTGAACTTCTCCAATGAGAACATATGTTTTGATGCCAGCCTCCTGTAGTAGTCGGGCGATTGTCCGGGCGTGCTCCACATGTTCTGTGAATACCAATCCTTTCCTCGATTCCAAAGTCGCTCGACATACAACTTTTGTAATGAGGGCGTTCCTTTTCTCTGCAGTGTAGAGGGCCTCTTTAAGTTTGTAGAATTCTTTGATATCATCGAGATGATAGTTAAAGTCAGAGAGAACTTGTACGTAATTTGGGGTATGATGGAGAAGCTTGAGCTCTGTCGTCTTCCCGAAGTAGAGTTTGAATACAGAGTCATCGACGTAGTTCACTTTGATGGTTCCGGTGAGTCAGTAGAGGAACTCGGGTGAGATGGAGCCAACCCATTCTCGACGGGCATCTGATCCGAGGTAGGTATCACACTCATCGAGGAGGATGAGGCCATAATCTTTATGATCGATCTTGTCACGGGAGTCGATCGAGCAAACAGTAATTCTGTCATCGAAGGTGGCGGAGATTCTGTTTGATATTTTTTTACCACTGACTTGAGTAGGCGTAACTCATAGGATAGTAAATATATCGTCAACCATTTGTGACATCTGTGTAAGATTCTGAACCATAATGAGGGTTTTCCTTTGAGATTGAACGGTAATATCACAGACCATCTGGGTTTTCCCAGACCCGGTGGATGCAAAAAGTAATCATACACTACTCATCATGAGGTCTTGAACTGCGGATGATTGATAATCATATGATCGACGTGAGAGAGGAGGATGCGATACAATTTGATTATCATGGTAGTCATTAGTAAATTGTTCTGGGATATAAGACCTGATCCCCACCGGTACCTTAACATAACCACCTGCTTCCATGTAACACTTGATCGTATCTGACATCTTCCTCGCCCTCCATACATTCCCGAGCCGGATCTCATTCGCCTTCTTTAGGTTTTTTAGAGTAAACGTGTCTTTGTGTTTACTCTGAAACACATCCTTGCGGATATAGGTGCCGGTATTATTTGTGAGGTAGGGTGGAAGCATGAGTAAGAATTTTATTTTGTAGGTCTGGGAGGGTCTTCGCCTGGAGCTTCGTAATAGTATCACCTACATGCAGGAATCACAACCACTTTCCCTTGAATACTCAGATATATGCCTGGTACCCATCTCATTGCCACCCTCCGAGCAATCGCTCAGTAGATATGATATTTATGATTTCTGGTGTGAGTCCTTGCTTCGTATAGATGATAAGTTCCCCATTATCATCGAGCTTACTATTGAGGATATGGTAGTTGTGTGCTCTACAGAATGTGAGTATCTTATTCATTTGTATGAGTGGTTATATAGGTGAGTTCCGATGGGCCTGTGATGTCGAGGAATGTCTGGCACTGTTCTCGGAGTTCCGCTATCGTCGCGATACCTTGTTCCATATTATGACTCGATGGCTTAGTACCATCAGGTGCAATGTAGAGCTCACACATTCATTTGTGACAGGAATCAGTGATAGTATCCATGAGATAGACAATATCTTTTCGTGGGGTATTCATATTCGGGAGGGGTTAAGAATTATAAAGTTGAAAATCCATCGTCATCTATCGTGCCAGGCTGATGGAATGTATCTTTATCTGATGGCATGCGGAGCGTTACAGCGAAGCTCGTCTCATTGGAGAGTGCTGCCTTGAGCTTATCGATATCGTTCTCAATCATAGCCCATGCGAAGTCGAGGATGTCCTTAGTGATGCGGAGTACTATGCACTGCCCATTATGGGCTATAACGATGAGTTCTCCTTCGTAGTCCTGATCTCCGTTAAGTTGTCGGTAAAATGCTAGCTGTCGGACATATGAGTGATAAGGATTTATAAATCCCTTGAAGGATATTTCTCTCATAAAGTTAAGCATAGATGCTGGACACTTCAGATCTATAATAAGTTTTTGTTCTCGATCTATAAAGTCTGGCTTCCCCTTAAGTCGTCTTGTATGATCCTCTAGAACTACTTGTTTCTCACATCGAGACGCAAGATCCATGAATGTTTCTGTCGGTGAATACTGAAAGTTATTTGCCCGAGCCTCAATAAGTGCCATAACTTCCCACATAGAATTCGTTACCTTTATTTTTCCATCTTCTGTCGGATCTCAAATTCTTTTAGCTACTGGAATATAGTTATTACTATAGTGATCTCACTCTGTGAGTGATCGATCCATAGCATACCCGATCATGATAGCATCTGATTCTGGGCGGGTAGGATTGATAACTGCGTGGATGTTATAAGTAGCAGATCAATAACAATCATACTGTGCAAAGTTCTTGAGGGTAGACTGAGTGAGGTACTCGGGATGTCAGTAGCGGGAGTCGAGGGGGAGAGTGTACATAGTATTCATTATTATTTAATAGAAGAGATAATTCATTTAGCTTTAATCGGGCAATATAGGCTATTAACGAGAACATTATAGTAACCAATGGTAATATTCTTTTTTTCTTCCTGGAGTTTCTGAAGCTGTGGCCTGAGCGATGAGTCGAGTAGACAGTAGATATTCTCTTGACTTGAGTTGGCATCAGTCTTAATATATACCGCTGTACTTTTCATTATAATTCCGCTCCGGTTTATAGCAGTGACTATTCCAGTATGGTATCATTCTCAGATCTGTAATGGTACCCCAACTATTCCAAGAATAATAAGAAGAACAGTGATGCTATTGATGTAGAAGAAATATTTCATTTCACCTGACCCTAACGAGACAACTGACAC
>JAYUDN010000028.1:0-71149 GCA_043739785.1 Candidatus Altimarinota bacterium | reverse complement strand
CACAATTTAGATATAATTGTCGTATAAAGTGAAAAGATATCTACAAAGAAATACTAAAATTACTCAGAAAAACTAACCCGTAACTGGGGAAGACCCTTAGTTATTACTTGTTAGTTTTTATCTTTTTTATTCTTCATCCACCCCTTACCAGCCTCCCAGCTAACCAGTCAACCAGCAACAAACTAACCAGCAACAAACTAACCTGCTAACCAGCCAACTTATGTCCCAAACTAAAAAAATCCGTACGTTCATGATCGAAACTATTGTTGAAGAATTTTGAGGCAAAAAAATAGAACTCGACTATGAGACGCCATTTCAGCTTCTCATGGCAGTGATACTCTCAGCCCAGACGACTGATAAGCAAGTCAATCGGATTACTCCACCTCTCTTTCGTGAGATTCGTGAACCGAGTGATGTCCTCTCGATCGATCTCGAGCGTATCGAAGGGCAAGTGAAATTTGTGAATTTTTATCGGAACAAATCTCGATTTATCAAGGAAACTGGTACTATCCTCGCAAATGAATATGGAGGAATACTTCCAAATGATCTCAAACTCATTCAAACCTTTCCAGGAATTGGTATCAAAACTGCCAAAGTCGTGCTCTCTGTCCTCTACGATATGCCCTATGTCGGCGTCGATACGCATATCCACCGAGTGATGAACCGACTCGGAATCGTCACCACGAAAACACCTGAAGAAACCGATAAAGAAATAGATCGACTCTTCTCGCTCGAGGAAAAGAAATATATGCATCATCCACTCGTCCTTTTCGGTCGCTATCGCTGTATCGCTCGGAAGCCGAAGTGTCAAGATTGTAAGCTTCAGTCAATCTGTCGATACTACAAAAGAGAATTCGGGAAGGGGGGAGGAGGGTAACTGCTGGTTGGCTGGTATGCCAGTAAGGTAGAAAGGGGATCTGACGATACGAAAAAAATCCTACCAATTTTCGAAAGGCGTTATTCAGTATAAAACATATTTTTTAGAAATCGCTCATTCTCTCCGTTTTTATCGCGTAGAGTACATAGTCACTATTTATCAGAGAATCGGCTTCGAGTTGGGCTTTTTTCGCCACGATCTGGAAGCACTCTTCTGGAGTAGAGGCGATATTCCACATACCAGGGAGAAGGACACTCATCTTCGAGTGATTCTGAGAGAGGAAAATCAGTCCCTCGTTTTTGATATCGAGGTCTTCTTTTTTCTGAAGGATTCGGCGATTGGCCGTCGAGAGGATGTCGACTCGGATATGTATTTCTCCAAGTTGCTCAGGCGTCTGAAGTGCCGTCGTGAAACGTGGATCTTTCAAACAGAGGAGGGTATTGTCGATACATTCGAAAACCGTCGTATCCTTTCGGCACTGAATACGTCCACTCGAAGCGATCACTGAGCCCTGAAAGTAAAGTGTCACAAAAACGGCATCCTTCGTCTTCGAATACTGACTCACAGAAGCTGGTATTTCAGAAAGGACAATAATACGTTTTTCCCGAAGGTAGACTTCCAGGGTTTTTCGGACGAGTTCGTGCATAGGGAATTGGGTGCGATGGAGAAAAATTAAAACTTCGTCAAAATATCGGTGGCGAGTCCTTCGACATCTTTTTCTTCCTGTTCGATCTGAGCAAAAATATTTCCAATAGGGTCGACGCCAGTACTCTTATAGATGAGACCATAGATCCAGAGCAGGGAGTAGATAATGAAAGTCGTCCCGATAAAGGAGAGCATCACGAGTCCGATGAGGATAAGGAGAGCCTGCGAAGAAGCGTCCATCGGGAGGATGAAGAGAACCCAGATAATCCCCGTGAGAAGGAACGCTATGAGGCTTCCATAGATCGAGAGGAGGACATATCGGTACTGGGAAACGAGATTCATCACGACATAGAGACCGAAGGTCCCGAACATCACATGCGCTGAGAAAACCGAGAGAATACTCAGATGGGTTGTCGTATTGCTCACGAGGAGGTATATCGGAGCGAAGAGGATATAGAGTATGATCGAGAAAATGATGAGTTGAGACATCGCGGTTTTTGAACGGGTATACATATCCGGGATAACCAGCGACGCGATAAAGTAGACGACCATGCTCCCGATCGAAAGTGAGAAAAAGGTAATCATCGAGAGGAGGATCGGTGACGCGCCAGAGTCGAGGGAGAACCGCCCAAGAAAGAGATATATGAGGATAAAGATCAATGCTCCACTCATAAAACCTGCGATCGTGGCTCAGATGGTCATCATCACAACAGAAAGAAATGGAACCTTCGGAGGTCCCAGGAGTTCTTCCGTCGAGAGCGTAGAGTTATCGATTTCTTTTTCTTTCATATAGGAAATAAGAGAGCACTATAAGACCAAAACCAACTGATATAAATATATCCGCAAAATTGAAAATGGCAAAGTATTTTACTGAAATGAAATCCACCACATATCCGTTCACGATGCGCTCATATCCATGACATAGAGCACCACTGATCACGAGCATATAGCCAAAGTCAAGAAGCTTTCTATTTTTCGGATACTCGATCCGTCCATAGTAGACGAGGAGTCAGAGAATCAAGAAAAATGTTATAAACTGGAGGAGCAGACCACGAAGAGGAAGTGAAAAAGCAACTCATTGATTGTAGGAAAGCTTGAATCCAAGGTATTCACCGATAACCGGAGTATAGATATCCTTATATACGCTGGCATAAAAATCTCATCCGGAACGAATATCAGTTGAACAAGCTCAGATCGGACGGAGCGATTCTATCGTATCAGCAATAACCACCGAAGTAGTATACGGAGAATTTTGGTAACAATACTGTTGCCAAGCATAATCATCGAAATTGATTTTCGAAAGAGAATCGAGCCTGATACAGAGAAGTACAGTTATGAGAAGGAGAGAAATGCGCATTAGATGAAGAATTTATAGACGTACCACATGACGACGCTCACTATCAGGGTGAGCAGTGTTCCCCACGATGTATCGAGGAGGACCATTTCCCAGTTCCATCCCTTGATCACGGACATGCTCGTGAGCTCATAGGTCATGTAGGCACCGAATCCGAGGAGGGCCGCATTACGCATGATGGTACAGAGATCACATCCCGAACGAATACCCGGAAGGACGACGAGGTAGAGAGCGACTGCTACATACAGGAGATAAAAGAGGACCGCGGCAACCAGGTTCATATCGGTATTAAGATACGTCGGGATATAGCGCTTAAAGAGGGGGAGGATGACGAACCAGATCATAATACCATCGAGGACAAGGAGTGTCAGGATACCAGATACATAGGAGGAAATGAGTGCGATCATAGGGATAAAAGATAGAAACTAAAAGATAAAAGTTTGACGGCAGGTTTGCTGGGAAACTGGTAAGGCGGAAGGAAGAGGAAGTAAAAAGAATATTGAGATTGGTTTGAGATCTATTACAATAGGGGAGGTTTTGTTTCATCCTGAATCCATGCTTCATAACTAGTATTGGCTTCGACGGTCGCTACCTTGATAATACAAGGGGTTGTATATTTGTGGCTCGCCTCGATGGTCGTCTTGAGGATTTCCCAGTTTTCCGAACGAGTCTTGTAGAGTGTAACGATTTCAGCGTCATGTGCAATAGATCCCTCCCACCAGTACATACTTTCGATGGGGAAATAGTTCGCACAAGCGATGATTCGCTTCTCGAGTAGATCATGGGTAATGCGGATCGCCTCAGGTTTCGAGGGGTGTGTGACATAGACAAGGAGAAAGGGCATAGTCTTATATAGATAGAAATAATTACTTCACGATCGACATCTGATACTCACTCAGGAGTCTTTCTTTCTGCATTTTCTTCACCTCACTCCACTTTCCATTATTCGAGCCATCACTATTGAGTCGTTCGGAAAACTTCGTCCAGCAACGATCGAATACTTTTGCTTTCGAGATTTTCCCTTCGAGTTCGAGATTCTCGAGGAGGCATATATAGTCCCAGAATACATCCCCGAGTTCATCTTCGAGCAATACTCGATTTCAAGACAAGAGCTCATCTTTCATCTCTTGTAGTTCATCCTCAAGACCTTCGATATAGGTCTCACTCCCCTGGTAAAAGTCCCCGTCTCATGTTTGAATAAGAAATGGAATGCGCGCTTCGGAGAGGGAGATGATTTTTTGGAGGAGTTCTACATTCATGGTAAAGGGTGGTTTTTTTGGTTTCTGTCATTCCTGCGTATGCAGGAATCTAGGCACTTATTGAAGTATTTCGTCAAATAAATCTTTCCAATCTGGATTCTTCTCTTCTATAACATTGAGTTTATATTCACGTTTCCATTTTTTCATCCGCTTTTCTGTAGCAATCGCATCGTAAATATTTTGAAAGGATTCATACCATACCAGGATGCTTACATTATATTTTTTTGTAAATCATTCGTTCAATTTTTCCTTATGTTCAAGAATTCTCCGAATCAAGTTATTAGTCACGCCGATATACAGAGTGCCATTCCTATGGCTCGCTAATATGTAGACAAAGTAAGTCTTCATGAAAATATAGGAGCAACTGGATTCCTGCATGCGCAGGAATGACAGAGTCAATTATAAGTATACTCTTTTTGCTTTCTTTTTCCCCATTTCTACGAGCGTTCATTCTGACGCAATCGAGACAAGAAATTTCGGATCGGTAATCACTTCACCATTTACACGGACAGAATTCCCAGCAAGAGCATTTCGTACATCACCAGAAGTAGCACAGAATCAGATTTCTTTGAGTAGTTCATCGATTCCGATGGTTCCATCTTTCAACTTTCAACTTTCAACTTTCAACTGCTCGATATTCCCAATATCGAGTGGATCATACGGTTTCCCATGATACATCGTGATAATTCGTTGGGCAAGTTCTTCCTTCAAGACATTCGGGTGTTCACCTGATTCGAGTCGTTTCTTGAATTCCTCTACTTCCTCAAGGGACGCATCCGTAGTGAGTTCGAAGTAGGAAACGATCAGTTCATCCTTGATCGAGATGAGTTTCTGGTACATACTCTGGGGAGCTTCGTCGATCGCGACTGAGTTCGGACTGGTCTTCGACATCTTCTTCCCATCAGATCCGACGAGGAGGTCGAACATCATGATATCCTGCTTCTCCTGGCCGAAGGCTTCCTGGAGGCGACGACCAGCAAGGAGGTTGAAATATTGCTCCGTTCCCCCGAGTTCGACATCGGTTTTGAGAGCTACCGAATCATATCCCTGCATGAGAGGATAGAGGAACTCCTGAAGGGAAATACGAACTCCTGCTTTATACCGCTTCGAGAAATTATCACGATCGAGCATCTCTGCGACCGAGAAATTCTTGGCGAGTTCACCAACTCAGGCAAAGTTTACCTTATCAAGCCAGTCACTATTGTAGACGATAGTGACCTTCGAGAGGTCAAGTACTCGGGCAAATTTCTCAATAAAAGCTTTTCCATTCGCACGAGTCTGTTCACGTTCTAGCATCGGGCGTTCAGAGTCTTTGTCACTCGCATCACCTATCATGCCGGTCGCGTCTCCGATAATAATCGTCACCTCATGACCGAGTTCCTGAAACTGGCGAAGCTTCAGAATCGGCACCATATGGCCAAGGTGTATCGTCGTCCCAGAAGGATCAATACCGAGCTTAATCCGGAGCTTATCTCATCGCTCGAGACGCTCACGAAGGTGAGCTTCGTCGATGATACGTGCAACTCATTTTTTGAGAAGTGATTCTATTTGGGGGTTTTTCATAATATTATTGGGTTAATTTTTTCATAGAACCATCGGGCTTCAGCATATACTTTCCATTATCCAACGGAGCTCCGGGATAACTATATAAAAGGCTCAGTACAATTCATTCATTTGATACAGAAATAAACTGGATAGTACTTCCGCAAAAATCATCGATATCACTTTGGTACTTGGTTCACCATCTATTACAGCTTGCAAAATGTCGGACGATCTTTCCTTTATAATAGACATTAACTCCACTCCAATCACCTTCATTACTATAAATTTTATTATAACTTTTATAATTCTTCAGACTCCAATCAGAATCGATAAATATTTGATTCTGAAATTTTCTCGTCTTGAGTTCAAATGAATATGCTCATTTTATGCCTGTTTGAGTAATTCCTATTTCAAATAATATCTCAGAATTCGTAACTTGATTGACTTGACCATAATTGAATTCCCGAACGAGTGATGAGTCAAAAGGTGTAGATGGAGTAAAAACTGTATCTTTTAAAAGTAGTTTCTTAAGATTCTGTGCATTTAGAAGTTTTGATTTTTTACTTTTACAATAATACTGATAGAGAAACAATGAAGCTGAATATGTTATATTATATCAGTCATGTTTGATGGTATATGGAGACATTGGCACTATATAATATAAACTCGAATCATTTTTATAAAAATACAGTGTGTCTGATTTTTTCTCGTTCACAATAATCTGCAATCGATTCATGGATGCTCCATCTTTTTCCTCACATGCTTGTATCTTGGTAAGGACTGGACCGGCTATATCAGCGTAAGCAAAAAAAGGTATTAAAGAAATGGATAAAGCGAGAAAAAAATATTTCATAAATTCGGAAACTTACTATTTCTATAATACCTTATCGATGAGTCCATACTTCAGTGCTTCTTCTGCCGTCATATAGTTGTCACGATCACAGTCCTTACGAACCTTATCGATATCTTGCCCAGAGTGGGAAGCGAGGATCTTGTAGAGGACTTCGCCGGTTTTGATGATGTGATCAGCCGCGATCTTGATATCTGTAGCCTGACCTTCCATCCCACCGAGGGGTTGGTGGATCATGATCTCAGAGTGCTTGAGCGCGTATCGTTTCCCCTTCGCTCCGCCACAGAGGATGATCGATCCCATCGAAGCCGCAAGTCCGACACAGACCGTGATAACATCGGGTTTGATATGTTGCATCGTATCGTAAATCGCAAGTCACGCGGTGACATGTCCTCCTGGAGAGTTCACATAGAGGGTAATCGGCGCCTTCGGATCTGCTTTCTCGAGGAAGAGGAACTGTGCGATCACAGTATTGGCAACTGCAGAGTCGATCGCATCTCCGAGAAAAATAATACGATCCTCGAGGAGCCGTGAGTAAATATCATAGGCTCGTTCCTGCCCACCGACCTTATCGATGACGGTTGGAACGAGGAAGTCAGATATGATTTTTGATTTCTTGATTTTAACTGGCGTTTTTTTAGACATAGAGTAGAGGTTATGTGCTCTTAGTATAGGTATTTCTTGATGAAATTCAAAAGGAATTTTGATTTTGAAAACACGCGCTTTTTCCTAGAATGGTGACATTTACCTATTTGTAGCACTATGACATTTTTCGAAAAGACAAAGAGATTCTTTGAACCGGTAAAAAATGATCCGAAAGTGTTTCTACAGTCGACTTTTGAGTGACTTTTTGACGGGGTGTATCTTGCACTCACATTATATTTCTTTGAAAAAATAGGGTTTTCAATCAATACAAGTAATAGTGAAAATCTTGTTTATTTATTGATAATATACACTATAACATCCGTAATTTATTTTATCATTAAAATATATGTTATTCATTGGGGTTGGATGAATATATATGTGAGTATTGATAATTTCGCGAAAGAAAAATATTTGACCGCATTTATTCGAGGTGAACCCAATCTCGTAGATAAAATCGGAACAGGAAGGTTTCTCCAAGTATATAAATCTGGAACTCGTATGTGGATGGAGACAATTCATGGATTTCTTAGCACAGATCTTGCTCTCATTGTCGCGAGCACATATGGTGTATGGAGAGTATCTCAGTTTAATATATACTATTGAGTGGGGATTCTGAGTGTAGTTACTTTGATACTTCTTATAACTTACTATATCGATAAGAATTACACGATTCCTTACAGAAAGCGAAGAGTGGAAATTGAGACTGAATATGGGAGGATTCTTGCACGTATTTTTATGTCAAAAATGGAATATCTTCAAAATAATGAGTTCAAAACGGAAAAAATGAGAATAGAAAAAACTCTTGAAGATATACGTGTCCAAAACTATGCGATAGATAATTCAGTGGGGTGAATGTATATTCTGGTACGTATTATCGGATTCGCATTTCGAATGATTATATATATTTACGTTTGAAATGAGGTTTTGACTGGAACGCAGAGTTTCTGGACTTTTTCAATGTATATACTCATTATCGGGATGCTTGAAACCACTCTCAGAACAGTATATGATACCTTCCGGCGTTTCACAAGAGATGGTCAACATATAGAAAAAATGTGGGATACATTTGATGCACTTACTCCTATAAAAGGTTATGATGAAGGATATTCTTTCTCGCCTAAACAAAAAGATATTGATGTCAAAGCTATCTCCTACGGCTACAATGAAACCAGAGTCTTCTCTGACTTCTCTCTCACGATTGCTCGAGGAAAGAAGACCGCTCTCGTCGGTGAGAGTGGAGGAGGGAAGACGACTCTCCTCAAACTCATTGCTGGATACCTGCATCCAGATTCGTGAAGTATTTCTATTCTTGGAAATGTACTCTCCGAGACAGCACTGAAAACCTACTATCCTCACATCGGATATCTCACTCAGGAACCCAGTGTCTTCGATGCCACCATCAGAGAAAACCTCGTTTCCGCTTTGAGTACTACTTGAGAAGATAAATCGATAGTGAATAAAGGCGAGGTCACTACGGAGCAAAAACTCATCCAAGCCCTCAAACTCGCTCACTGTGATTTCGTCTTCGAGATGAAAGATGGACTCGATACAGAGATAGGGGAGAGGGGAGTCAGGCTCTCCTGAGGGCAGAAACAACGACTCGCGATTGCGAAGATATTTCTCAAGAATCCGGAGATAATACTCTTGGATGAACCGACGAGTGCTCTGGATAGTTTCTCAGAAGAAGCTATTACCGAAGCTCTTAATACCCTCTTCGAAGGACGAACCGTCATCATCATCGCGCATCGACTCCAGACCGTCAGACACGCGGATGATATCATCGTCATAGAAGGGGGACAAGTCGTCGAACGAGGAAAGCATGAAACACTTTCAGAACAGTGAGGGATCTACCAGCGAATGCTCGAACTGCAGAGTGGGTTTTAGGTGATGAATCCGCGAGGAACATGTGAAGAATAATAGCTCGTTTGATTTTGTGAATCATAGGTCCACTCCAAGAATTGGTGAAGATATACTTTTATAATAATAAACAATATATCTTTGTCTATAATGTACTCTCTTGCGAAATGAGGGGAACTCTATAAAATGACGGTGCTTCAATTCTTAACCTTTTTTTCCCATGAAACGCTTTGCCCTCTATATGAGCATACTCATGCTCTCCACTATTTCCATGGCTTACGTCAGTGCCTATACGACTGAAGATGGAACCACCAACGATATGAACACCTTCCGAATCAAAGAAGTAAGAGTCTGAAATGATCAATGAATGATGTCGAGTTCCAAGCCAAAACAGATGGTGAAATACCAGGGAGAAAATGGCATGTCTGATAAACGACTGAAAATGAAATCAGGAACTGGTATGACCAATTCTGGGATGTCTGCCGAGCAACTTGTCTGCGTTCGAACCGCGGTCGCGAAGAGAGAATCAGCTCTTCTTTCTGCATGGAATACTGCTTCTTCTTCTCAGAGTACAGCATATACTACTCGTGCCCTAGCTCTCGACACCGCCTATCAGATCACTGACAAAACGGCTCGAAGAACGGCTATAGAAAATGCCTGGAAGGCTTGGATGACGAGTAGTGAGGACGCTCGAAAGACCCGTCAAACGAGTCATAAATCCGCTTGGGATACTTTCAAAACTGATACCAAAACATGTAATGTCTCTTCTCTCGAGACCGATGCTGGAGGAGCTCAGTCTGATATGGCCCAATAATCAAAGTATAAACAAAAAACCTTCAGATGAAGGTTTTTTGTTGTATAAAAAGCGGATTTTCTATATACTTTTTCCGAATCAAAAAAAAATTCTACTCATTCTATTTCCAATCTTAAATTCTATGTCTCTTTCTCAAGATATCAAGACTCGCTATAGCTTCTCTGGGCTGTCATTTCCTCTCGGAATCGGTATGGAAAAATGAAATATCATCCCTGGAGCCTGGGTCAACCTGCCGCTCTCGACGATGAATCGTCATGGACTCGTGGCGGGAGCGACGGGTACAGGAAAGACCAAAACCCTTCAAAAGATGATCGAATCCCTCTCGAAAAATGGTATCCCGACGATAGTCATGGATATCAAAGGAGATATTTCCGGACTCGCACTTTCCTGAGAAATGAATGACAAAATCCAGGAACGATTGACTCTTATGAGTGTATCAGGGTGGATTGGGAAAAGCTTTCCAACCGAGTTCTACAGCCTGACAATGAGTCCGGGAGTCAGGCTTCGTGCGACAGTCAGTGAATACGGACCGATTCTCTTTTCGAGACTCCTCGAGCTCAACGATACTCAGCAGAGTGTCATGGCCCTGATATTCAAGTACGCAGATGATCAGTGACTCCTTCTGATAGATCTAGCCGATATCAAAAAAGTGCTTCAATACCTCTCGAATGAAGGAAAAGATGAAATCGAAAAAGAGTATGGGATGATCTCGACTTCGACGGTCGGAACCATTATGAGAAAAATCATCGAGCTCGAATCTCAAGGAGCAGATATCTTTTTCGGGGAACCATCATTCGATATCCATGATTTTATGCGAACTGATGAAGCAGGGAAATGATATGTCAACGTGATTCGACTTATGGATATGATGTCGAGGCCGAAGCTTTTTTCGACCTTTATGCTCTCGCTTCTTACAGAAATATATACAACTCTTCCTGAGGTGTGAGATCTCGAGAAGCCGAAACTGGTACTCTTTATCGACGAAGCACATCTCATATTTGAGAACGCATCTCCTTCACTCCTTCAGGAGATAGAAATGATTATCAAGCTCATCCGATCGAAGGGAGTCGGTATATTTTTCTGTACCCAGAATCCTATCGATATCCCCCCAAGTATCCTTACTCAGCTCGGACTCAAGGTCCAGCACGCCCTCCGAGCCTTCACAGCTCATGACCGGGAAGCGATCAAACGGGCGAGTGAAAATTTCCCAGAGACTCCATACTATGATGTCGCGAACGACCTCACGACCCTCGGAATCGGCGAAGCATTCGTCACCGCCCTCGACGAGAAGGGGATACCAACTCCACTGGTTGATACGATGATCGCTCCTCCCGAGTCTCGAATGGGATCCCTCAGCGACGAAGAACTCATTTCACTCACGAGCCTTTCAGAAATCGAAAAAAAATATCATACCCCTCTCGATCCAGAGAGCGCTCGAGAGGTACTCGAGAAGAAAATATCCGAGAAACTTGCCCAATCGATCGAAGCCAATACTCCATCACTAATGAATGGAGTCGGTGGGAAAATCGCCAAAAATGTCGGATCAACACTCGCAGCCGAACTCGGTCGTACCCTTGGGAAATCAATCGGTGGGAGAACGGGAGGAACCGTCGGAGCCCAGATCGCTCGAGGACTACTCGGAGCAATTTTCGGAGGGAGATAAATGCTATTAGAAAGATCTGCTAGAATAATAATTTTCAGTTGGCTCAAGTCATAGAGATATCATTTCTTCTCATTGAAATAATTGGTGTCATCGGATCTTCGGGCATCCTATATCAAGATCGTATTATCCCAGATCTCCAACCAAATTTTTTCATAAATTCTTTCCTTGCCAGATATGCAAATCACGATAGTAGTAATCGTGTTTCGAGACTTCCATTATCTTGAATATAAGGAAAAAATCAATCATTATCCTCACACAATGTTTTCCAAAAATCCAATTTTTCATTCTGTGTTAATTCGATACCAAATTGTCTAAAAAAATCATCAAAAACTATAGTATTTCATTTTTCGTATAATACATTTAGTGAGGCATGGATCCTGAGTATCAGTAATTCACTCAGAGAACTTGATTCAATTGCAATGTTTTCCACAGTAACAGCTTTATCAACTCATTCTTCTCCTATAGTAATATGAGATTTTCAACTATGTCATTGTTGTAGTAGATACTCAACGGATTCAGCAATAACAGATCATAAAATACGCTTATCTCAGTCAAATCCAAAAAAAATTAGCCCAGGTTGCTATTGAATTATGTCCTAACTCAATCGGACGTACGTAATCTCCCATAAATTAAATTTAATATCGTTGATATTATCTTTCAATCATAGTATGTCAAGACATTTTATTATTTTCTCGTATTATAAGTTTTTCATGGAATCGTGAACTCTTTTTACATACTAAATTAAATATATTTTCCCTTGATTTATATTTCAGAATGGGTCTTCCCCAGTTGACGGTAATTCCTTTATTACTATTTGAAAGAATCTAGATTTAGTTATAATTGTGGTATAATCTGAAAAAATATCTACACAGAAATACTTAAATTACTCCGAAAAACTAACCAATAACTGGGGAAGTCCCTAGCTTTTTATAAGCATAATGAGAAAAAATAAGCTGCAAATATGAGAAAAAAATATTCCAAAATATGATTATATATTTTGTGGCATGGGGGCTTCTACTTCACTCTTGATCTTAGAACTCTTTCGAAATGGACTTCTGACGAGTAAAAAAGTACTGCTCATAGATAAAGAGAAAAAAAATAGAAAAGATAAAACTTTTTGTTTTTGGTCCTATGAAGATGAGCCTATTTTTCTCCATCTGAAAGATCTCATCACAAAATCATGGGATAGGCTCGAGCTCAGTACTCGAGAACCAATAAACCTCTCACCCCTTTCATACAATCATATCGATAGTAGTGATCTCTATAATAAGATCGAAGAACTTATAGAGATGCATACATGGGATATACTCATACATCCTATAACTCATATTTCTAGGGATGATGAGGGGATTTTTGTAGAAGTAAATGACGAAAAAGTGAGAGGAGATAGAGTGTTTGATTCACGTACTCCCTCATACGAGGCACTAAATACTGGAACACCGCATATCCTTCAGAGTTTCGTAGGCTGGATGATCGAGACCGAAGGTGATATCATAGATCCTGAGGTTTTTCGATTTATGGATTTTGATATAGAACAACAAGGATGTACACAGTTTGTGTATGTACTCCCTTTTTCTTCTACGAGAGCCTTAGTAGAAGTGACGCGTTTTGGTGAACTCGCTATCGAGACTCAAGAAGCAGAAATAATCTTAGAAAAATATATCCAGAAATCGTACGGAGCATTCAGGCGAATCGATATCGAAATAGGATGTATCCCTATGACTCATAGGAGGATCCAAAATGAAAGCATACAAGGTGTCATAAATATCGGGGCAAGAAACTATAATATCAAAGCAAGTACGGGGTATGCCTTCAAGAGTATGTATCGTCAGGCTTTCGACATTGCAGTAGCTCTCAAGAAAAGTGAAACTATAGATATACCGAGTAGAGAGTATGCATCGATTCTACAAAGTCGTTTCACTTGGTATGATTCTCTCCTTTTAGATATACTAAAAAATACCCCAGAGTATGGCAAGTATATCTTTATAACACTGCTTCAAAAAATAGATATCCAGAAAACACTCAAATTCCTGGATGAGAAAACAAATATAGGCGAAGAAATATCTATTTTTTACCAATTACCTTGGAAACCATTTCTCTGAGCTCTCTCTAGAAAAATTATGAGCTCTCCATGGTTTCGACCGTGAATACTGATACTTATAACTCTGCTTTTCATATTTCTTAGACAGTATACCTCTTTCCAGACTGAGATAGGATTTATATTACTTGCTCTCGGGATGATCACTGTAGGTATACCACATGGGGCGGTCGATCATTTACTCGGAGCGGGTTTATGGAATCAGAGAAAAGCACCGATATTTATCTTGAGATATCTTCTCCTTGCTCTGATGATGGGAATACTATGGCTCTGGATGCCACAAATAGCACTTATCGTATTCCTACTCTATTCTATGTGGCATTTTGGAGAAACAGATGGAAAGAGTTGGGATTTCGACTGTATGACTTCACTCCTTTGGGGTATCTCTGTGCTCATATATATCCTCGGGACACACTTCGATGAGACGAATACCATTCTCACTTCTATTGGCAGTCTTCCACTCCTATTTGCTATTCCAGTTTGGTTTTTGATCCCTTGGCTCCTCTGGGCGGTATATAAGAAGCAGTTCTCGCTTTTTCTTACTATCATCTTTCTCATACTCTCGAGTCAAATTCCTCTATTATTCGCATTTGGCATATACTTTATCGGACAACATAGCTTCACTGGCTGGGAACACCTAAAATTATACCTTCGTAGAGAGAGTAAAGATATTTGGTTACAGTCGCTTCCATTTCATGTAGGTGCTTGGATTCTATGAGGATTATTTTATTTTTTTTGGCCTCTTGCGAATTATGGTGATGCCTATTGACAATGGGGATTATTTTTTATTTTTATAGCCTGCTTGAGTCTTCCTCATGTGATCACGATGCACAGGTTGTATAGTAGGATAAAAATCTAGAATGATTTTTATCTCGTTCTCTCTGCTATAAATTCTACTAAATAATCCATCTTGGGTGAATCTAAAGGTCAGATGATTTTTTTGCACTCTACGATTTCATCAAACGAGCAAGTCATACTCACTCTACAATAAAGTTCCGTATTGCATGGATCATAATATGTCCCTTTGTAGGCTTTATTTTTCTTTTGAAGATAACAGATGGATTCTTCTCTATCTCTCTGGCAGTCCATGCGTACATATCGCTTGCTGTGAGGACTGGTACCCTGAAGGCAAGAGGGAGATCATAGAGTCACGCCTGAGCTTTGCGGAGATACGCATAATAGTTTTGTAAGTGGAGATCTATAAATGGAGATAAATGTTCATCTTGGATAATCAGTCAACCATAGCGTATGCCGCCGATATCATAGAGATACTTTCTTCCGAGTTCATTGTCTTCAGCGACATCGCGTATGAAATTTATACTCTGCATAGAGTATGCGAGCATTTTTGCAGCATAGAGGCTATCGGGATCATCTATAGAAAATATAGCACACATCATATATCATACTACTGCAGCACTCCCATGCATATATTTCTCTAGCGCCTCTACGTCAGTCATAGATACGACCGATAGATCTGACTCCATCGCCCCGAGGAAAGACACTACCCACTCTCTCTTGAAATCATACTTCTTATATACATCGACGAATCAAGCAATGATAGGATCATGAGATTGCGTATCTGGATGATCGAGTGCCGAGAGTGCATTATTCCTAAATCGATAAAATGCTTCTCTATCCTGAGGAAGAGTATCCACATAGTCATCAGCGGTTCTTACAAATGCGTAGAGATCATGTATATCTGATCTCATATACCTTGGGAAAAATAGAGTACTATAATAAAAGGTTTTCGAAGATTTTTTGAAGAGAGATTGTTGCAAGGCACCCATAGGAGATATATTAGTCTGCTAAAATTTTATCTTTTACCAGTTTCGATGAGATAAGAACCATCGGCATACCAGTTCCAGGCGTCGTATAGTGTCCAGTGAAATAGAGTCAAGAAACTTTCGGATGTTTATTCTTGGGTCTGAGTGTCAGTGTCTGCCTAAAAGTATGGGCAAGACCCAGAGCATTGCCTCAAAAGGCAAAATAATCCTTCGAAAAATCATCCCCTGTGTATATCCTCCGCATATCTATATATCATGCAAGATCTTCTCAGATGGCTCGAGAAAGTCCAGAGATAATCTTATCTGCATACTCGTTTTTCTCTCACTCACTCAGCTTGAGTCATGGAGCAGTAGGTACAAAAATAAATACCGCTTCACATCAAGTTGGAGCAACTGTGGGATCAGTCTTACTCACGCAAGATACATAGTATGAGGGAGTCTCACAAAGAGTTTTATCCTTATATATAGAATTAAAATGATTATCCCAGTCAGGATCAAAGAATAATGTATGGTGCTCTAATGCTGGGATTTTCTTATGTATCCCGAGATACAGTATAAATCCACTCGGTGAAAGCGTCATAGAATCCCACTGTTTCTGTGTATACTGTCTATATTTTGGATCTATGAGTACCTGGTCTGCATAGTGATAGTCGCCACTTGATACCACGATACTTCAGAGTATTTCTCATGATTCGAGCTCTATTCATAGAGCTCTCCCATCTTTTATCATTATTTTCTTCACTTCTCTATTCGTATACATCTCTACTCAGAGCTCCTCTGCGAGAGATACGAATGCTTGAACTAGAGAATATATTCAGCCTTTTGGGAAGTATACCCCGTCATTGAAGTCACAGTGGTTGATGAGTGAGTAGAGTGCTGGTGTATTTTTTGGACTTCAGCCGAGAAATACAGAAGTATAGAGGAGTATCTTCTGGAGTTTCGGTGATGAGAAATATTTTCTTACATATGATTCATAACTTATGAAATTTTTGAATTTTGCTATAAATCGGAGACCCTTCAGTGAAAATAAATCACTGAATGAATCATAATTCTTCTGGATCAAAGATCCTATTGCTACTTCATACTCCTCTTTTGCGATAGATATATATTCTATGAGTCTTTCTCATGCTCATGGCTCTAGACTCTCAAAAAGCTGTATATTATCTTCGAGTTTCGTCGATATATCTACAAAATCCTGATCAGAGAAAAATATCCGATATGCTGGATCAAGCTTTTCGCTCTTATAGTAGTCGGATGTTTTCTTTCAAAAATATGAAAAAAAACTTTCAAATACCTCAGGCATAAGATACCATGAAGGTCACATATCGAAGGTATATCATGCTTCTTGGAAGAGGCCCGATCGTCATCAGAGTTGATTATTTTTCTCATATAGCTGCACCTTATAGCCTGCCTTCGCAAGATAACAAGCGATAGAGAGTCCACTTATGCCAGATCATATTACAAGTGCTGTCTTCATATTGATAAATAAATTCTTAAACTCGGAAGGTATACTTTAGTGCAAATCAGAAATCGAGAAGAATAGTATCAATTCTCTCAGGAAAATCAAATTTAGGGTCTTCCCCAGTTGACGGTAATTCCTTTATTACTATTTGAAAGAATCTGAATTTAAATATAACTGTCGTATAAGCTGAAAAAATATCTACAAAGAAATACTAAAATTACTCCGAAAAACTAACCGATAACTGTGGAAGACCCTAATTTATATATGTAATTATCTCTTATATACTCCCCGGAGTGTGTATAGATTTGTTTGCAAAAAAATCGAATCTCCATAGAGTACATATGGCTTACTTTATTTTATAAATATTTTCTTATGGAACTTATTAGCCTTGGTCAATTCGATATGGTATACAACGCCTTTTCATTTGCTATAGCATGAATGGGAGCAGCAACCTTTTTTCTCTGGCTCCAGCGATCTCAAGTCGCTCCCGAATACCGTACCGCGCTCACGATATCTGGACTCGTGACGGCGATCGCTACCTATCACTATTTCCGTATTTTCAATAGCTGGGATGCATCCTATTCGGTAATAAATGGAGTCATCACATCGACAGGACATGCTTTCAATCATGCTTACCGATATGTTGACTGGCTCTTGACGGTACCACTTCTCCTAATCGAGCTCATACTCGTCATGAGCCTCTCGAAAAAAGAAACCTACTCAAAAGCATTTTGGTTTGGACTTATGGCGGCACTTATGATTATCCTCGGATATCCTGGAGAAACTTCTACTGATATGTCTACGAAGCTTCTTTGGTGGGTTCTTAGTATGATTCCATTTGTCTATCTCGTGTATCAGCTCTTCGTCGGACTTAGTGTCTCGATCAAGTCCCAGCCTGTCGGTGTAAAAAACCTTATCATCACGGCTCGTTGGATTATCTTAGCTACTTGGTGTTTCTATCCGATCGTCTATATCCTCCCACTCCTCAATATAGAAGGTACGAGTGCAATGGTAGGAGTACAGGTCTGATACACGATCGCGGATCTTCTCGCAAAAGCGGTCTTTGGTATATATATTTACTTCATCGCTCTTCATAAGTCTGAGGGGCATAAGGTGTAGTGTATATTTATAAAAAAAATCCGAATCAAATGATTCGGATTTTTTGATTTTCAAAAATACATAGGTCCCATCGATAGAAGTGAGCTATGATAGCGAGACTCATGCCACTCTCCATCTGTGAGTTTCCCGATGATGGTCGCTGATACATGGATCTTCAGCTTCTGATATACCAATATAAATATCTGATCTAACTCGACTACCGAGTACCCTATATCTGTTCCAGCCAGGGGCTCATAGCTCGTAATCTCAGACCAGGTCTCGGCATCCATAGTTTTGAGTTTTTCAAAAAGTCACAGAAACCAATCTTCCCATCCCTTCCGATCTCGGATATTTTCTGATCACCCGGTTGGGTTGATATCGATAATACCAAAATCATCATCACAAATATGTGAAAGTCGTTCATAGTTATGATCTCGTAAATAGTCTAGTAGCTCACGGGTGAGATCGTAAAAAGTTTTGTCACAAATAGAGTTGACTGGGTATGTGATTTCGTAGGGGAGGGGACGGTAGAGTTTCTATTATATGTACAAATCAGCGAAGGGAAAAGATTATCGCTAAATTTAACGCACACCGCCTACGGTAATCGATAGTTTTCCTCGAGGGCTTTGATACGGTCCTCAAGAGGAGGATGAGAAGCGAAAAGAAGCATTCATTCCTTCGCTGAAATCTGCAAAGTTGCCTGTTTGGTCTGGGGAACTTGATTGGTAATATTGATGAGGGTCTTGAGTTTACGAAGTCCGGCAATCATTTTCGACTTTCCGACAAACCCCGCTCACCCCTCATCAGCTCGATACTCTCGATGGCGAGAGAAGGCGTTCACTACCAATCCTGCGAGAAGTCAAAGGACAATTTCTAGGACGATGACCGTGAGGTAATATCCAGCACCTCGAGCATTTTCATTTTTGAGAACAGCACTATCGATAAAATTTCCAATCACTCGAGCAAGAAAAAAGACGAAGGTATTCATCACTCCCTGGAGGAGGGTCATGGTGACCATATCACCATTCAGGATATGGGCCATCTCATGTCAGACGACCCCCTCAATCTCTGTCGTACTCATATGATCGAGAAGTCCCGATGAAACTGCCACAAGAGAACTATTTTTCGTGGCTCCAGTCGCAAACGCATTGGGGTCAATACTTTCATAGATTCCTACTTCTGGCATATCAATCCCGCGTTCCAGAGCTATCCGAGAAACAGTCTGATAGACGACCTGCATCTTGGGATCGTAGGTGTGAAGTTTATCCTTGTCTATGAGTTCGATATTGTACGCTCGCTTCGCGCTCCATCGAGAGATAAAGAGAGAAATAAAGGCGCCACCGAAACCTATGACAAGGGCAATAATCAGCGTTCCCACAATTCCACCAGAACGAGTCGTGATACCAGGATAGAACTTTTCTAAGAAAAATAATATCACGGAAAGCAGTATCATAACAGCGATATTCGTAGCAATAAGGAGTCCGAATCGTTTGAGGAAAGTAAGCATAGGATATAATAATGAATGTTTGTAGCGAATATATCATACTCATTATTGTTCAATTTCAAGAATTATTCTCATTTTTGTAGTTGCATTTCTCAAAATATCTGTATCATAAGTATGAAAAAACTAACTTTTCCAACTTATGACAACAAAAGAAAAGTGCCTCGACCCTACTATGCGAATGTTCTCGACCGTCACCGTCGGTGCCAAGGGTCAGATCGTCATACCGAAGGATGTACGAGAACTCCTCAGTATCAAAGAATGAGATTCTCTCATGGTAATTACGAAGCATGATATCGCTATCTGACTCATCAAATCAGATAATCTTCCAGCTATGATGAAGTATATGCAAGAAGAAATGGAGCGATAAACTACAGACCCTAAAATCAATTTTCTCTAACTGTCTATTATGAAACTTATTTACGCTATTACACTCAGTCTACTCCTTCTTAGTCTTACTGCTTGTTCCTCATCGACCATCAATACCGTTGTACCGGTGGCGAAGATTCCTTTTATCATCGAGACTAAGTCCGTCTGAAAGAAAATAGAATCCTATACCGTCGAAAAATCAGCTCGACTCACGGCCGGATCTTCACTCACCCTCGTCGCCGAATCGGCTGGAGAAGTCACGAGCATAAAGGGAAAGGAATGACAGAAGATAAAGAAATGAGCCAGCCTCATCTCTCTCAAGGATACGATCAATTCCTATGACATACGCCTTGCTCAAGCAGAGAATAGCCTCGTCATCCAGGATAAAAATGTAGATGCATCATCCCTTGCGCTCGACAAAGCCATCGAGGATACCGATATTGCCTACGAGCAAGCGAAGCGCACCTACGATACTATCATCGCGAAAAATCCTCTGGCACTCGATACGCTGGTCAATGCGGATCAAAAAACTCTCGATAATCTCGATACCAACTATAAACTCTACCTCGCTGATGCTGCGAAGAACCTAGATCAAATCCTCTATCAATCTGATCAGATTCTCGGCCTTTCGACCGTTTTCGAAAATACCAACAACAACTTCGAAGCGCAGCTCGGGGCACGAGTGGGATCGCTCAAAGTTGAAAGTGATAACTCTTGGGGAGTCGCCATGGCGATGCTCGGTAACCTCAAGGCCAAAAAACTCAAACCTATCACGCCTGAATCAGCTCAAGCAGATATCGAGATGATCGAGAAAGCCTATGCACTGATCAGAAAGCACGTCGATGATATGATCTATATGCTCCAAAATAATGTCATATCCGGATCCCTCAGTCTAGATATGAATAATGCGTGGCTCGGAATCTATAGTGGATATCGCTCGAGTATCCAAGGAAGCGATACCGCCTTCAGTGCGTGGAAGCTCCAGACGCTCACCTTTCTCAAAAACTATAAGATCAATGAACTCGCGGTCAAAGTCGCAATCGAAAGCCTGACTCGAGAGCTCACTCCTGATGAGAAAACGCTTATCAATAACTCGACCGAGGCGAGGCTTCTCTACAATACCAATATTATCGATCTCAAGGATCGGATCAAAGCCGCTGAGCTTTCACTCCGACAGGCGGGTAATGCTCGAGAAGTTGCACTTAAAAATAAAGGGATTACGCTCGCGCAACTCGGTGCGAACCGGACCACCAGTGAACTCTCTCTCGAGCAAGCGAAGCGAGAATACTCGAAACTTACGATTTCAGCACCATTTGATGGGACGATTACGAGAGTGATCACCTCAGTGGGTCAACGAACCAATATCGGAACTCCGATGATAGAAATCGTTTCGAATACTCCGGAAGTCAACCTTGATCTCGAATCCTCGATTTCGAACAACCTCAGTGTGGGAGATACTCTGAGTGTCAATATCGGAAATGATACCTTTACGGGTACCATCACCGCTCTCTCTCGGGCGGCCAATACGAACCTCCTCTACACGACCCGTATCAGCGTCCCTGGAGCGAGTAACTTCCTAGGAAGTGCGGCAACTATTACCTTTACCCTTTCGAGAGAAAGCACGGAAAATATCCAAGGAGAAATCACCACGCTTCCTCTCACCGCGGTCAAGATTATCAGTGAGCAAGAAGGAGAGCTCGCGCTCCTGGGAAGTGGCAATACTATTGAGTATAGGAGCGTTCAACTCGGAAAACTCCGAGGAGACACTATAGAAATACTCGATACCCTCGATGCTAGTACCAAGATTATCCTCACTGATACGGCTAACTACGATCCTACGAAACATATCCTTCAGATAAAAAAATAATATGAATACTATCACGAAAAGAATCGAAGAACTCCAAGAAAAATTCACCTCCTGATTTTATGGATTTTGGATTCGTCAATTTCGGATTTCTTACCTCATCGTCATTACGATTATCATTATGGGAGGTCTTTCGGCCTACAATATACCGAAAGAATCAAGCCCTTCCGTCAAACTCGGTATCATATCCATCTCGACCGCCTATCCTTGAACCAATCCCATCGATATGGACTCACTCGTGAGTGATAAGATATACAAAGAAGTGAAAGATATCAAGGGAATCGATAAGATAGCGACCAGTTCATCGCTCGGGTTTTCGAGCCTGACTCTCACTCTAAAGACGAGTGCCAACTCGAAGGATGTCCTCTCAGATGTACGAAGCAGTGTGAGTCGCGCGGTACTCCCGACCGATGCGAAGACTCCCGTTATTACTGAAATCGAAAGCGATACCAACCGTACCTTTTCGATATTTCTCTACTCGACGGACCCGAATGCCTCGAAAGCCCATCTCTTCGACAAGGCCATAGAACTCAAAGAAAAAATCGAGCAAGCTCCAGGAGTCAATAAGGTGAGCCTCTCCGCTGGAGGTGCTGGGAAACCCGTCGAAAGTGGTGGAGGAAATGACTCTACCTACGAAGTACAGTTTATCATACCAGAAGAAAAACTGGCGAATCTTGGACTCTCACTCTCTACGATAGCAACCCTTATACAAAGCCTGAATCGCGATCAACCAGTAGGAAATTTTGCAATCGGGGATAAGAAATATGACTTTCGAATCGAGTGAAAAAATCGAAAGAGTTTTGACTTTCTCTCCATTCCTATCTCCCTCCCGAAATGAGGAACGACCACCCTCGGAGAGCTTGCGACGATAGAGCGCAAGTATAAAAATGATGCCAAAAACTATATCGTATTTGGTCCTTCCACAGAGGTTCTAACAAGTGGGACAGGAACTAATTCATCCTTTAGTTACGTCGGACTCACCGTCAATAAAAATGATTCTGCGAGTATATTCTATGCGAGTGATAACGCAAAAAAAGTAGTAGAAGATGCCTTTCGTCTCCCGACCTATAGTGACTTCGGGTACGCTTACGGGATTGATCTCGCGGATAATATCAGAGACGACTACAACGAACTCTTCAAGGAAGCCCTCACGACACTCGCTCTCGTATTTGTCGCCATGTATCTTTTCGTAGGCTTTCGAGACTCCCTGTTCGCCAGTGTGACCCTCCCTCTCGCCTTTCTCTCGACATTCCTCCTCCTGTTCTATGGAGGATATACGATGAACTTTCTGACGAATTTCTCGCTCATCCTGTCTTTCGGTATCGCGGTCGATACGATCATCGTGATCGTACAAGGAGCCAGTGCGAAGATCCGAGTCGGATATGATCCGCGCTCGGCGATTATGCTCGCTCTGAGAGAATATGGTGTTCCTATAATCTCGGGAGTGATGACCACTATTGTCGTATTCATACCGATGATGACCCTTCCGGGAATCTTGGGAAAATTTCTTTCCTTTATCCCGATCACGATCTTCTGAGTCCTCGCCACCGGTCTCGTCCTCGCCCTTACAGTCAATAGTGCTCTCTACTTGCTCTTCGTGAGAAAAGGGAAGACCTACGTCGATGATCCGCACGCTATCGAGTACGCGACCGATGAAGAAAAAGAGCTCCTCCTCCTCGAACGCGAATGAAAAATAAAAATCGAGGAAGCGATCGCGCCACTTCGAATTCGCGTCATCCATAAGGTCACAAACTGGTATAAGTGAGTTCTCAGAAACTTCCTCGAACATACGCTACTGAGGCGGTTGGCTATATTTATCCCGGTAACTTTGCTTATCCTTAGTTTTATATTTCTCGCTCCTCTCGTCGGGTTCGATATTTTTCCTGGTGATGATAATAATCAGACCTCATTTACCGTCGAGGGAAGCGTCTGACAAAAGACAGAAGTGACTACTCGAGACCTCTCAGGAGTGACTGACCTCTTCCATGGATACCCTGAGATCAAATACACGACGATTTCTATCAGTGGAAATAAGGCAAGCGTCTCGGTACAGCTGACGAAAAAGAAAATACGAAAAACCAATAAGGAGCTCTCTGTATTTGACCTCGAAAAGAAACTCTTCGAAAAACTCAGGATTTTCGAATCAAAAGGGTACAAAGTCGTGAGTGAAGTTCTCAAAAATGGTCCTCCTGGAAGCAAAGCTGTAGGACTCAAGCTTATCGCCGATAATGCAGATAAACTCCCTATCCTTATCAATGTTTCAAAGGATTTTGAAACCTACCTCAAAGGAGTACCTGGAACCAAAAATGTGGGACGATCTTCGAATGATACGCCTGGGCAATTTATCTTCGCCCTCAAAAAAGAACTCATGACCACGGCAGGTATTTCTGCGAGTGCCATCTATGCTCAGATCGCTCAGAATATGAATGGAATACTCATCGGAACCGTCGAAGACAAGGGAGAAGATATGGATATCCGACTCAAGTCTTCGAAGTTTTCTAACGATGTCCGACTCGAAGATATCCTGGCGATACCCATCCAAGTAGGGAATACCTCCTACAAGGTTGGAGAATTCGTCGATACTAATCTGACCAATGCGACCGCGCAAGTTTCAAGAACCGATGGAAAACTTCAGATCACGGTCGATGCCGATCTCGATCTCGAGATTGATAGCGTCGGGACACAGGCGAAATTTCAAAAATTTGCCGATACCTATACCTATCCGAACGGAATCTCCTTCGAAAAATGATGAGAAACCGAGTCCAATAAGGAGCTTATCACCGCCGTACTCTCAGCTTTCTTTATCGCTCTCATCGTAATATTTGCGATTCTCACACTCCAGTTTCATAGCTTCTCTCAACCGCTTGTCATCCTCTACTCGGTGATTATGTCTCTGCCATTTGTGATGCTTGGCCTCCTCCTGACAGACAATAAATTCTCCCTTCCATTTGGAATAGGATTCATCGCCTTCACAGGAATCGCCGTTAATCATGGGATTATTCTAATATCCGCGATCAATGAAAACCTCAAAAAGGGCGTCGAAGGTATCACCGCCCTGGTCGAAGCCGGATCCTCTCGACTGGAACCGATGCTTCTCACCACGATAACGACCGCGCTCGGTATCCTCCCAATCGCCCTCCGTGATCGATTCTGGAGTGGGATGGGATTCACGATTATCTTCTGAGTTATCTCCGCTTCTCTCCTCACCCTCTTCGTCGTCAAAGGAATCTACTATGAAGTGTATCTGAATCCTAAAGAATCAGTATTAAAATCGTTTTATAAAAAAATCGTTCATTCCATCTTTTCTGTATTCATACTTCGTTTTATTAGAAAGTATATTAGATTCTTTGCCTTCGTTTTAGATATGATAATTTGAGGATTGTTTTGATGACTTGTTTTCTTAGTTTGATTCTATTTTTGAATAAACATAAATGTATTATCTATAGCGATTGTTTACTATATATTAATACCTTGATTCTTAAGAGCAAGCATTGGTATGTATGTTTTATGACTAAGGTTTGTTAGTATGGAATGACGAGAGCTATGAGTAATAAAGAGTTTTCAACGAATTATCATCTTCTGGATATTTGGATTGGTTTGGCTAATTCTTAATAAACTCAAACTAATTGATTGATTTTCTACAAATATTAACTTAATTATTTCAAGTGTTTATATACTAGTAGTATTTTGATGATATCTAATAAATCAAGAATCCTGAATTCTGTTTGATAAAATCACTTCTACAAAAGTCATTAAACCCTTTAGAAGATAATATTATAACTCTTTCCTTATTTCTCTAAGAAATATAGTAGAATTTTAATTCTTCCATCATTCAACTTCCAATCTCCCTATGCGCCAACCCCTCTTCCATGCCGCCGTGTTTGCTATCATCCGAGATGATGACGCACGGATCCTCTTCCAGAAACGACAGAATACTGGATATATGGATGGATTTTTTCAGCTTCCGAGCGGGCATATGGAACTATGAGAAACGATGAAAAAATCCTTCGTCCGTGAACTTCAAGAAGAGCTCAGTATTGAAGTAGAGGAAGTTCATATCAAAATCGTTCATATAGCCCATAGGATATCGGATGATCGGACCTACTTCAACATCTTTGCTGAAATAGAAAAATACAAAGGTGAAATCAAAAATACCGAACCAAGTAAATGCTCGGAACTCCAGTACCTCAATCCACATGAAGCAAGTGACATCGTAGCGTTCAATCGAGAAGTCCTTGACTTCATAGAAGAAGCCATATACTCCAGCCAGCAATTTGATAGGTGATAGTGTTTGATTTCTGGTCTCCTCTGATTTATCCGAGTATTCATTCCACAATTTTTCAATTTCTCCAAACCCTACCTCCTCCTTCCTAATACCTACCCACTCTTACTTATGTTTCTTATCCTCCTCACCGCATTTCTCGACATCCTCGGTATCGGTATACTCATACCAGTACTTCCCGATATTATCACCAATTTTTGAGTTGGTGAACAGTGGACGCCCTACTCTCAGGGAATATTCGCAGTTGGCATGTTCCTCGGAGGACTCCTTTTCGGGAGACTTTCTGACAAATATGGCCGCAAGAATCTCCTTATCCTTACCTCAGGGCTGAATCTCATCGGTTATATCACGCTTTTTATAAGCCTCTCGAAAGGCTTTCTTCCTGTCGGTGTAAATGTACTCTTTCTTATCTTTATCGCAGCACGATTTATCTCTGGACTCGGAGGAGCTGGATTCGGAATCGTGCAGGCGTATATTTCAGATATTTCGAAACCCGCTGAGAAGACAAAAAATATGGGTCTGATCGGAGCGGCATTTGGTATGGCGTTCCTCATCGGACCAGCAATCGGAGGTCTTCTTTCGAAGTGGGGGATTGAGTATGTGATTATCGGTTGTAGTATCGCGATTGCTATCAATTTTCTGATGATTATCTTCCGACTTCCAGAACCCAAGAAACATGTCGAAGAAATGCATACAGAACATGTACCCTTTCACTTCTCGAAGGAAGTCATTATTCTCCTTATTCTTTCTTGGTGAGGAACCTTGGCTTTTTCTTCTATCCAGTCAGGATCGAGTCAGTACTATGCAGATATCTTCCACTTCAATGCGAATCAGATCGGATATACTCTTTCTCTCGTAGGGCTCATCGCGGTGATCTACCAGGGAGGACTCGTAAAGTATGTACGTCGGTACTTTGTGGAGAAACAGATGATCCAGATAGCACTTGCTCTCATGGTACTGAGTCTTCTTCTCTTCGCTATCAATCGAAGTGTCTTCTGGTTATTTTTCATCATCCCGCTTTTTCCCCTCGCCATGGGATCATTCCAGCCTTCGATCAGTTCACTCATCGCGAACAAATCGGGGAAAGAAGTCGGGAAGGTCATGGGATACAATACTTCCGTCGTAAGTATAGCCAATATTATGGGACCGTTTCTCGTAGGTACTTTTTACGCCGTTGATAAATCACTCCCATTCTTTGTTTCTTCTGGAATCGCAGCCATACTCTTTGGAGTCGCTATGTTGGGATTGGATAAGAAATAAATATCTGCTAGTCGGAATAAAGCGCTGACTATTTAGGTCGTATGCGGCTCGGTAAAAAGTCTTCTGAAAATTAATTATCATCTTTTTATCGAAGCTACTTTCATCGATGCTTTCAGATTTTGAAGCTATCTCATAGTCATACTACAGAGAGTCAAAGAATTGCTCATATTGATAGGCCTCATCCAGCCTGATCTGAAAAAGAGAGTTCTGAAAATTTCTCTGGGTACAGGATTTTGAGAATGCTGGCTACAACAGCTCAAACTACGGCCCCAACTGCTGGATATCTCAAAAATGGGGATTGGGTGAAAGAAGTATTCTCCTGTGGTCATTTCATAGGGTCGATTGAGGAGTAAAATGATGATACAAAAGATTTTGAAAAAGTAAATTTTTCATCATACTATCCTTATGAAATTTATCGCCATCGCCGCCATATCGACCAATCGTGCCATCGGAAAAAATGGGAAAATCCCCTGGTATATTCCGGAGGATTTCGAACACTTCAAGAAAACAACCCTCGGTGCTCCTATTATTATGGGGAGGAAAACATATGAATCCATCGGTCGACCGCTTCCAGGAAGGGAAAATATCGTCCTCACACGGGGTGAATTCTCCGCACAAGAGATTATCGTCCTCCATTCTATAGGAGAACTCTTAGAATATTTCAATAATAAAACCCAACCAGCTCACCAGTCAACCAGCTCACCAGTCAACCAGTCAACCAGTCAACCAGCTACCACTATCTTTATCTGCTGAGGTTCTCAGATATATACACTCTTTTTCAATGCAGGGATTGTGGATGAAGTTATCCTTTCCCGAATTGATATGGAAATCGAGTGAGCTGATAGCTATTTTCCAGTATTTGAAGCAGGTTTTGAATTACAGCCCGAAAAAACTGATAGAAGAAATGGATTCACTATCGAATACTGGAAGAAAAAAATATAGGATACAACTAGTTCAGTACGAGATTATTATTGGCGAGATACTCATCGAACATCTTTCGATCCTTCATATGATCTAGGAGGGTCCTGAGCGTTATCTGACCCGTCGCGTGAAGTTGGTTGAGGGCATTTTGCATCGATATCATCCCTTCGTGCTTTCCGGTCTCGATAGACGAGTAGAGTTGGGTGATATTTCCATCCATGATAATATTGCGAGAAGAGTCAGAGTTGATAAATATTTCACGGGCAACGACGCTCTTTTTCCCATCGACATGAGGAAGGATAACCTGTCCTACGACGGCTACGAGCACCATCGCGAGCTGGACTCGAACCTGTGACTGCATAGCCGCTGGGAAAGCGTAGATCAGTCGATCAAAGGTCTGGACGACATCGTTGGTATGGAGGGTCGAGATGACGAGATGTCCTGTCTCCGCAAGGGTGAGGACCGCGGCAATCGTTTCCATATCTCGCATTTCCCCGACCATCAGAATATCTGGATCTTCTCGCATCGCATCGCGAATCGCCTGATCAAAGGTATCGACGTGTTTTCCTACTTCCTTTTGATGGATCAAGCTTTTTTCATTCTGGAGGAGGTACTCGATCGGGTCTTCGATCGTGATGATATGTTTATTGTAGTTCTTATTGAGGTAGTCGATCATCCCGATCAGGGTCGTGGTTTTTCCACTTCCCGTTCCTCCGGTGATGAGGAACAGTCAGCGATCCCTCTGAAGGAGATCGAGCATCACTCCTTTGAGCCCTATATCTTCCGCGGTCGGAGTTTTTTTCTTGATGGTTCGCATCGCGATAGCCAGCCCCTCTTGATTTCGAGAAATATTGGTTCGAAAACGGGTGCCCTCATACTGAAAGATAAAATGGTTTCCGGTTCTGAGTTTTACGAGAGAATCGAGATCGATAGTCGGCTCCATATAGCTGATGAGCTCAGTGAGTTCAGCCTGAGTAATACGTCCATATGAGGAGACGGGTGAAACCTTTCTATCTGGAGTACGGATAAATGGGTAATCATCCGTGGTAATATGAACATCGGAAAGTCCATTGGCAACTACTTCTTGTAGAAATTGGAGGAACTTGCTTACGACCGGGCTCGGGGTATCCATAACGAGAAAATAAGAAAAAATAAAGAGTTTGAACCAGTGACTTTTTGATAATATAAATATTGCAAAGTATATCAAATGATTATCAAAAATATTGTATCAATATAAAGATTACTATCCATCCGTATCAGACGGCACAGATCGCTTACTTTTTTCAAGGTATTCATCGAGCATTTTTTTATCCTTTACGAATTCTTCGAGGGTATTGAGGCTTATCTGTCCGGTGGCGTGAAGATCATTGAGAGACTGTTGCATGAGGATCATTCCTTCATGTTTTCCAGTCTCGATGGCTGAGTAGAGATGCGTAATATTTCCATCCATGATAATATTTCGTGTCGCTTCACCATTGATAAATATTTCTCTTGCGACCACACTCGTCTTTCCATCAATACTCGGGAGGATAATCTGTCCCACTACCGCGACCAGGGTCATCGCGAGCTGCACTCGAACTTGTGATTGCATCGCAGCCGGGAAGGCATAAATGAGTCGATCAAAGGTCTGAACGACATCGTTCGTATGAAGGGTTGAGAGGACGAGATGCCCGGTCTCAGCCAAGGTCAATACGGCTGAAATCGTATCAATATCTCGCATTTCCCCCACCATCAATATATCTGGATCTTCTCGCATCGCGTCGCGAATCGCCTGATCAAAGGTCGATACGTGCTTTCCGACCTGTTTCTGATGGATGAGACTTTTTTCATTTTTCATCAGGTACTCGATCGGATCTTCGACCGTGATGATATGCTTATGGAAGTGTTTGTTCAGGTAGTCGATCATAGCGACGAGAGTCGTGGTCTTTCCACTTCCGGTTCCTCCCGTTATCAGGATGAGGCCTCGATCCTTCTGAAGAAGGTCAAGCATGACTCCTTTGAGGCCGATCCCTTCTACGGTTGGGATTTTTTTTCTGATGGTTCGCATGGCGATCGCTATCCCTTCTTCGTTGCGAGAGACATTGATACGGAAGCGAGTTCCTGCATTCTCATAGATAAAGTTTTTCCCCGTTTGGAGGTTGATGATTTCTTCCGTATTGATATCAGGCTTCATAAAGAGGATCAAACCTATGAGCTCATCGAACGAAATACGACCAAAGGAACTGACCGGTGTGACTTCTCGATCTGGAGTACGGATAAAAGGGAAATCTCCACTCGTGATATGGACATCAGAAAGACCATTCGATATGACTTCGTCGATAAACTGGAGAAATTTGACTACAAGTGGGCTTTTGGCATCCATAGAATAAACTTTTGTATACGAGTATCCTATCACGATTTTTTCTTTTTCGCAACTTATAGGGCTTGATTATTGGGTAGAATTCAGGAAAACTCATTTCTCCCGAATATTTGTCATAATTCGATACTTTTATATACTTGAGGGTATTGGACCTTCATTTCACCTTCGTTACTTTTTTATACCAATGACATGGTCCTGACTCTCATCGAATCTCTGGAAGTACTTACTCATCCAGTTCACCAACCGGCGCAATACGATACCGATTCTTTCGATCTATTACCTGACACTGCCGAATGCAGAAGCGAGAGACCTTGGGCTCTATACTGGTATCGGGTATATCGCTGCGATGATCATGCAGATACCATCAGGATATATCGCGGACCTTTGGTGACAAAAAAATACCCTCATTCTCGCCAAGGTATTTCTTATCGCTTCTTCAATCCTGTATGTCGTCGCTGATAATTTCTGGGTATTTACTCTCGGTGGTATCTGTATGTCACTCGGAGCCAATGCCTTTTCAAGTGGGACGACCTCATCCTTTCTGAAGGGAACCCTCGAAAAACTCGGGCGCGGAAGTGAATATCGAGTCGTCGCATCGAAAATATCAGGTAATGTTTCGCTCCTTTCTATTGCGCTCATTGTTGGGTTGCCATTCCTGACCAATATAAGCATACGAATGCCGTTTTATGTCGGTATCGGGATTGATTTTATCTGACTTCTCGTCGCGCTTTCCCTCTTTCCGGTCCATACGAAGATCGAGAAACACGATAAAAAAAAGCTCTTGCCCATTTTTCGGGAACTTCGTCACTCTGGATTTTTCCCGTATGCCATCTTCTCAGCGGTCATCGGTTGATTTCTCTTTACGGATACTGTCTACCGCTCACCCTACCTCTTAGAGCTTGGCTATCCTATAGCTTTTATCGGACTCGTAATGGGAGGATCTCGTCTCGTCTGGTGGTTCGTGGGTCGATCAATACGAACCATAGAGAAATATATTTCCTTTCAACTCTTCATCCTAACCGAAATATTTCTCTTCCCCATCTACTACATCGGGGTCGGATATATCACGAATCCTTGGGGGCTCGGAATCCTTTTTTCCCTCATGGTCGGATGGTTCTGGGGGCGCGATGTCCTCATCAATCATATTCCCGATCCTCGATACCGAGCGACAGCGCTTTCGATGAAGGCTCAGATTGATAATATCGTCCAGGTTATTACTTCTTTTTCTATAGCCTGAATAATGGGAATCTCTTATGCGCTCGGATTCCAGGTGCTCGGGATCGCTATGTTTCTTTTGCTCGGAGGGATTTATATCTTCGGGGTACGACAATCACTACAATCATCTCGATTTCAGAGACCTTCACAAAAAAATGACAATGCACTTGAGCCTGCCTCTTCTCCCATTAACTAAAAAGCTTATCGGCTTACCAGCCACCCTTCCTAACCAGCTCATCAGCTAACCCGCTAACCTTTCCACTATGCACTTCGCTATCGGAACCACCAACGCCCCAAAGACCAGAGCTATTCGGTCAGTTCTTGAAACCTATAAACATACAACTCTCAAAGCCACTTTTTCCCATCATAGGGTGCCTTCTGGAGTTCCTGATATGCCGACGACACTCGCGGAGCTCAGAAATGGAGCAAAAAATCGAGCGGTCTCTACTCGACAAGAATTGCCCGATGCCGACTATTTCGTCGGGATGGAATGATGAGTATATCAAGGCGCACTCTGAGAAGAATACTGGTATGTAGGAGTTGTATACATCGAGGATCGGGATGGGAAATGAGTCTGGTGATACTCATCGCACCTCAGGGTTCCGGACCGAGTTGTAGGACTCCTCTTCGATGGTCGTCACCTCGACCTTGAGGAAGTCATGTATGAACTCACTGGTATCGATAGTGTCGGGGACAAAGAGGGGAGTGGAGCTATATGGAGTGATGGATTTATCACTCGAAAGGACAAATTTATCCACGCTTCCAACGCAGCGCTCGTTCCACATTTTAGTTCTTTTTACTCCTAATTCTATGTCAGAAATTATCAACACGTACAGACTCGATAATCCTGGAAAGGTCATCCCGATGAGTCGTGCTTCATTTTATGATGAAGAAATCTCCCGATCGAACCGATGACTCCCACCAGTGAAATACATCGAAGTGGTACACATTTTTCTTTTCAATGAACACGGAGAGCTTATCGTACAAAAGCGATCGAAGGAGAAACAACACAACCCGAATCTCCTTGACAAGTCAATAGGTGGTCATGTGCAAAATGGGGACAACCCCAACCTCACTGCCATGATCGAGACGATTCAAGAGCTCCAGACTCCTTCCATAGTGCTCAATACTGAGAGCGATTTCGCTCGAACGTATAGTGTCTTACAGGAGTATATCACGACCAGTGTGATCTTACAGTATATCGATACCCTCGATATACTCTCAAGAAAGGTTATAGATGGAAAGGTGGTATCCATCGGGAATCGTGTCCACACCTATTTTGGTATCTATGCTTGACGCGTCAAAAATGTCGACAAAGAAGCGAAGGGGATACTCTATTATTCTCTTGATGATATACGAGAAGAAATATCGGTTCAACCGGAAATCTTTACTCATGATCTACAAGTTGCACTTGTGAGATACGACGAAAGGATAAAAAATTTTCTTCTCAAACTATGACTCAGATAAAATCCTATATCATCTGTGGGCGAAACGGTTCTGGAAAAGGAACTCTGAGCGAGTATCTTGCTAAGGAGTTGAATGCTCCTGTTTTTCGGCTTTCCGATATCCCACGTAGATTTCTAGAAGAATTCGATATTCCTGAGACTCGTGAAAATTTCTCGAAGATGAGTTCCCTCATCCGTGAACTATTTGGAGAAGATGCCTTCGTTCGAGCTGTGGACAAATTCCTGGATAGATTCGAGGGGAATACTATCATCTTTGACGGACCGAGAAAAGTGAATCTTATTCGAAAAATTCAGGAACGAACGGAGGCGAAGATAATCTTTGTAGATACTTCTCCCGAAAAACGGTATGAGCGAATACTGAAGCGGTCAGAAAAAGATAATGAATCATGCCTCTCCTACGAACAATTCCTCGAACAAGAAAACCTACAAACCGAACGAGAGATGGATGAGATCATAGCTCTTGCTAATATCCTATTAGAGAATAATGGGACGAGGGAGGAATTTTTCCGAAAAATCGATAGCCTTTTGTAAGATAGATAACAATTTCTATTCTAGCCTACTACTCTCTCACAGAAGAAACATAATTTGTAATGCGGATGTTCTAACTTTTCTTGTCAGACATACTGATCATAAATAATGTCACATAATTTCATCCACTTCTAAATCAGGAAGGGTTCCTAAATAAGTTTTATGACTTTCTATAGTTTCTTGGATATCGAACAACGAATCTTGGTCTGAAGATGCACGTAGAAGTGTTAGTGATCGTGAACTTCCTTGCTCCGAATATATGGCATTACGTAAAATATGAGAAATCCTTTCATTATCTTGATCAGATAGTTCCAGCTCTCAATCTTTATGAAGAAGCAATAGTCATCTACAACATTCCTGTACAAATTGTGATTCAGCAATATCAAGAAGTTTTTCCACTATATCACGGTTTTCGCTCATGTCGTCAGCGAGATCATCTAAAGAAAAAAGTTTCATATTTTTCAAGAAGTTATACAAAGCAATATAAATATTTTATACCATATGTCAAATATATTGCTTTTCCTTGAATTTGTATAATATAAACTCAATATAACCAATTTATGATAACTACACCGAAAAATCAGCTCATTATTATCGATGGAGGTAATAGCTACAACTCCGGCCAGGAAGCTCTCGACTGGCTCAAAAACTGCGACTGGGATCTCATGGAACGACGTCCAAGCTGGAAGAAGTGGCTGGCCGATGGACTCTCCGACTCGTTCGAAACCATCCGACCCGATATGCCGAATGATATGAATGCAAAGTATGAAGAGTGGAAAGTCTGGTTCGAGAAGTATTTTCGGTATCTCAATACCGAGAAACTCATCCTCATATGACACTCACTCGGGGGTATCTTTCTCGCGAAGTACCTCTCTGAGCATACATTTCCGCGAAAAATAGATGCCCTTCACCTCATAGCTCCAGTATTTGATAATAGTGGACTCTCAGGGGAATCGACGGCGAGTTTTACGTTCGATCCGAATAATCTAATTCATATAGTTCCTCAGGTTGGAGAACTCCACTTCTGGCACTCAGAGGATGATACTATCGTCCCGTTTCGTCACAGTGAGAAGTATCACCATTTCCTTCCATCATCGATCTTTCACCAATTCGAAGACCGAGGCCACTTCAATTATCAGTCTCACTTCGTCGAACTTTTTCTCGAGATTCTGAAGGAAGTAAACTAATTTTATAAGTAACAACTCTAACTTTTAGTTCATAAAACATATCGTTAAGTGGTTTTTAGAAACCCAAAAATACCATAAAACTATTAGCCCAATATACCAATACACTTGTACAGAATCCAAAAAAGCTTATCATAGGTAAGAATATACATAGTAAGTTTTATTTTCTTACCATTTTCTTATGCGAAATCCCTTTGCATTTCTCTCTCGAGCGAACCTCGAAGCCTCTCTAGGCATCCTCAGTCGTAGATTTCCGATTCCTTCGATTATTGTGATTATTTTTTCTATACTCCTCTGTTACTATATCCAGAGTGAGACGAAATCAGAGGCCGTGATACGATCCATTTTCACCTTCGGGATTAGCTTTTTTTTCTCGACGGGAATCACGCTGTATATCGAAAGTAGGAAAGATCGGAAATATATTTCTCTCCTTTCCCTGGTTCCGATTGTCTACGGGATAGCGATTTACTTCACGATCAATGTCGGAACAGACTGGTTTTTCGAATCCTTCGTCTACCTCCTCCTCCACCTCTTTGGCTTCGTCGCATTCCTCTTTTTTGCTCCATACGTTGACCGATTTCTCGCAAATGATGACGAAGAAATCGAGTATACGAACTATTTTTCATACGTATCTTGGTCTCTCCTTATGGCGGTGATCGTCGGTTTCGCACTCCTCGCCCTAGGATTTATCGCCATTGCCTCAGTTTTTGCTCTCTTCGATCTGAAGGATATATTCGTGAAGCAAGACAAGCTCTATGCCTATTGGGCGGTTATAGTACTTGCGACGATAGCCCCACTCTATGGGCTCATATCACTCCCTGTGAAGTCAGCAATCAATCAAAAATCCTACGATACCAATGCCTTCTTCTCATTTCTTATACGATATGTAGGAGTTCCCTTTATCTTCGTATACTTTATCATCCTCTACGCTTACAGTGCGAAGGTACTACTCCACTTTTCAGACTGGCCAAAAGATATAATAAGCAAGATGGTAATTTGATTTTCTATATTTGGATATATCAACTATATATTTTCAAAACCCTATGAGGAAAATAATAGCATGATTATTCTGTTTCGAAAATTCTTCCCCATAGTCGTTCTCCCACAGATGGCGATGCTCTTCTATGCGATCTATCTCCGTACCGCCCAGTATGACCTTACGATGAACCGATATTTTGTCATTATTTTCGGGATATGGCTTACCTTCACTTCGCTATACCTGATACTCAGTCGGAAGAAAGCACTCTCGGTGATCACAGCCTCTCTCGCGCTTCTCTCATTCATCATTTCTGTAGGTCCATGGTCCGTCTTTAGTTATCCACTCAGTCGACAATATACAAAGTTAGTACTCAATCTGGAAAAAGCCAACATCCTGAAAGATGGTACGATCACCCCACTTTCAAGTCCGAAAGATATATCGAAAGAGCTATCCAATGATATCTACTCCGGTATAGAGTATATCTGCGATTTCTCTGAGTGTCACGCGATAAGGGATCTCTTCAAAAATGAAATCGCGGAAGCGAGTATCAAATCTGAGGCTGACTGGAAAAAATGGAATACTATGACTGGAAGCGTCTATCCTGGGATAAACAAATGGGAGATTATCAGCGCGGTAACTGATAAAATCAAAGTGCAAATGGCCTACTCGTATGACAATAATCTCAATCAAAGATATATCCAATACAACACGAGTTACCAATATGAAAATCCCTATCCACTTACTATAGAGAATGGATATACAAAGATAGTTCGAATTTCTGGAGGAATTAGCAATTATGATACACTTTTAAACGAAAAAGATGCGAGTGTTTCGTTATACCCGTACATCACGATGAATCCGGACGATTCAACTATTGCATACCATCGTGGAAGTGGGGATATACTCACCATACCTTTTACTCCACCAGCTGATCTTCTCACGACTACAGTTCCGACTTGACTCGAACAGAAAGACCTCACATTCACTATTTCGTCGGATCGTATAGAGGCCAAACTCTATCTCCAGAACTTCGCCGTCAAAAACCCTGCCTATAGTGGAACCGGTGGCTATGATTCCTATACTATCAGAGGTATCGGTCTCGTGAAAGAAAAAAAATAATACTTATCTCCTTTCTCGATGCACATTTTCGGTTAATCGATCCAGAAGGAATCCAGAAACTCACTCTGAAATATACTGATCCAGTGATGACTTATCAGTTTTACCCTTATCGGAGCACTCCCCATATCACTCGAACTTCCACAGTACGGGATGATTATCAATGGGTACTCTCAGATTTTCTGGTTGTATAGTACCTACAAAGTCTGGAAAACGGATAGAACCCAGTGGGGCATGCTCATTCTTAGTATTGTAATGGCACTTATTATTTGCTTGGGGATAGTCAACTATTGGTTCCTTTAGGAATTTATATTTTAAGTTGATTCTATTTTTTTCTCGATAAGTAATGAGATACTAGATTCTGGAAATCTCATGCAAGAATGGCTATAGTATACATACTGGTGCTCAACCGAGGGTACAAAGAACAACTAAGATAAAAAGTATAAAACCAATAGTTCCCAATACCCCGATAATCCCTACGAATCAAACTACGACTGAGATAATACTTGAGCTATGAGTGACATTATGGGTATTATCCGTATTACTCCTTTCTTGATTTAGCACATCCGAAGCGCCATCTGCCAATATTTCTTGAGGTACCCCTGGCGATCCAACTTCTTCTTTTTTATATACCAAAGAAAGATATACGATAAATAACGGACCGAGGAGAAACATCAGGATTATACCGAGAGTGCTGTGCTGAAATCAAACATTTTGCAAAAACGATTTCAATAACAGAATCACTATATAGAATAACCAAAAAGCAGTTCACACATAGAAAAGAAGAGAAAATATAATCATTCCAAGACTGACGTAATGTGAGTCTGAAAGTGCTACATATCCAAATGACATAGAAAAGGCGAGAAATATAACCGGCAATATGATCTTCTGGATAGAAATTCCTGATAAAACTATAAAATTTAAAATATTAATCCCAGGAATCAGGCTCAAGAGAGGCAAAATTACTTTCATTTTCCGCGAGAGAAAGTATTGGGATATCCCAAACAGAGTATTGATAGCCAACAATACATACACCAGATCGGACCATGCGAATCAGCATCCATTATAGGAACTAAAAAAACATTCTTTCATCGAAGTGAATAGTAGAAAATATACATACAAATGTATCATAAATCCGGGTAAAATGCAAATCCACTACATGGAAACAAAATCCTTGCATTTACACGATTTTCTGTATACTACAATGAGTCAAAAGCACTTGAGCGGCTATCAACCGCGAGCTAGTTGAAGAAAGGCATTCTGCCGATTAGAACAACTCGGAGTCGAAATACTCCGTCATCAAAATACAATCAAGTATGTTCCCGTCATTCTGACGAAGGAAGAATCCATGTTCTATGGTTCCTGGATCCTTCGCTACACTCAGGATGACGAAACAACTGCTTTCGGTGGTACCTTCCCAAGTAATCGGGACCAGAAGCACACAGTTTATTTTGTGTGCTTTTTTATGCCAACCATTACCTGCATCGATCTCGATAAAAATACCTATGAAGTAGAGGCTTCAGCACTGAGCTGGAGGCCTTCAGTTTATGCTATTATTGTTCAAGATAATAAGATTCTTCTTTCTCCACAGTGGGATGGATACGATCTGCCTGGTGGGGGAATCAATCTGGGAGAGACGATCGAAGAGGCACTCATCCGAGAGGTGAAAGAAGAGACTGGACTGGATGTCACTATGGATACATGTATCGATACCCAGTCAAGTTTCTTCAGAACCATTTCGAAAAAACGATATATACATTCTATTTTGATATATGCTTCTGCTACAGTAACTTGATGAACACTCTCGACCGATGGATTCGATGAAGAAGAACAAGAATATGCTCGACTCGCAGAATGGATCCCTCTGAGCCACATCAAGAGTATCAATTTCAAAAGCTCCGTCGAAATCCTCCCGATACTCGAAAAAGCACTCTGACTAATAAACTAACTAAAAAGTATTCAATGTTCGTAGATAAAAAATACCTCATATTTGACCTCGATGGTACCCTCATAGAGAGTAACCGTGAATCTGAAGCGGTTGTTTTTAGTCATATCTTACGAATTCCTGGTATAAACAGGGAGTTGGCAGAAAAAATATACCATTCAACCTTCTGAACTCCACTCCTCACACAACTTGAACTCATATTTCACTGAATGAACGTAGATATACAAAAGCTCTGTGATGCCATATACGCCGATATATACGAGCTTGATTGTATATTTTTCCCTAGAGTTCCTGAGAAGATCCGAGAACTTTCGAAACGATATACCCTCTTTCTCACCACTGGGAACTCAACCCCGACAGCTCTCAAGTACCTGAAGAAATGAAAAATCGAAGATAGTTTCGCTGTCATCCTCGGAAGTGATACCCTCCTGAAGTGACCCGTTCACCTTGAAGCCTTTCGAACTCATACTGGAGATCCTCAGTTTTACGAGTGTGCGGTCTACATCTGAGATGGGGATAGTGACCGACGATTTGCTATGGAGAAAGGGATAGACTTTATCCATATAGGAAAAGAGTGAAGGGATCGATATGAGATTTCCACAGTATCACTCCTCGATACCGAGACGCTTATCAAAGAATAAGATGTATCTTTATCACTTTATTAATAATCAACTGTCATTTATGAAAAAAATACTTATCTTCGCATCGAGTATCAACGGATACATTGCTGAATCTGATGACTCTACTGGCTGGTCATCCGATGAATGGAACGCTTATATCGCAGATAGCAAACGGGTCTGAAATATGATCATGGGAAGAAAGACTTATGAGATTATGATGAAAGATGGAGGCATAGACACGCTCGGACTCAGAAATCTCATCATCATATCGAGTCACCACCTCGAGACCCCTTACCAAGTATCCCCGTCTCCAGAAGATGCGATCGAATACCTCGAATCGCTCTGAGAAAAGGAAGTGATTATCTGTGGAGGATACAGTATCGCTACCTACCTCCTCGATGAGTGACTCCTAGATGAGATCATCCTCGACATCGATCCAGTGATCATCTCAGAAGGAGTCCCTATATTCTGAAAACTCTCGAATATTCCGAAACTCAAACTCATAGAATTGAAGAAGCTCTGAGAAAATACGGTACGATTGCATTATCAGATTCTATAAATTATTTAACTTTGTATCTCTTTGTTGAACTTTTAACTTTCAACTTTTAACTTTCAACTCTTCTATGTTTCCCTCCATCTCCCCAAAACAATCCTTTCCCGCTCTCGAATCTGAGATTCTCGCCTTCTGGAAAGCGAATAACACCTTTCAGAAGTCGATAGATTCTCGGCCCGAGGACAATCCGTATCGATTCTACGATGGTCCTCCATTCATCACTGGCATGCCACACTATGGCCATATGCTCGGTTCGACGGTGAAAGATGTCGTCGGGCGATACTGGACGATGCGTGGACGTCGGGTCGAGCGTGTCTGGGGATGGGATTGTCATGGTCTCCCGATAGAGGAACGTGTACAAAAGAAGCTGGGCCTTAAATCAAACGCGGATATCGAAGCACGTGGAGTGAAAGAATTCATCGATGAATGCTACAAATACACTGGTGAGGTCTCGAGCGAGTGGGATTGGTATATAGAGAAAATCGGACGCTGGGTCGATATGGATCATGCCTACCGTACGATGGATCAGGACTATATGGAGTCAGTCATGTGGGTATTCTCTCAGTTGTGGAATAAGGGACTCATCTATGAAGGAAAGCGCGTATCACTCTACTCATGGAAACTCGGAACTCCGATTTCGAACTTCGAAGTCGCGATGGATGATACCTACCAGGAGGTCAATGATCCTGCGATTACGGTTAAGTTCGAGCTTGAAGAAAAAGTCGCTGCAATAACATGGATTATCGATGAAGAAGATAAGTTTCTTCTTGGTTGGAGTAATAAATATAATGCATGGAAACTTGTCGGAGGAAAAAAAGAAGATAATGAGACAATTGAAGAATGTGCTACACGAGAAGCAAAAGAAGAAATAGGTATAGAAATACGAAGCCTATGAAATAAGGTACTCGAAGAGGTGCAGCTGACACCAAATGGATCATGGAGAGGTGTACACTACAAGATTCAAGTTAATTCAAAAGATATAAAAAATAATGAACCAGGGAAATTTCGTGAATGGAAATGGTTCTCGAAAGAAGAGCTAGAAAATGTATACGAAAATATCTTTTTGGTCGATCAGTATGCAGTAGATGTTTTTCTATGAAGGAGAGAAAAACTGATACCTTCATCATCAATAAAAGTTCTCGCTTGGACAACTACTCCTTGGACGATACCTGCAAATATGGCACTGGCGGTAAGAAAGGATATTGATTATGTGCTTGTGTCGTTGAATTCCCCTCTTGAGGGGTCTGCGAAGCAGGGGGTGGACGTCTCTGAATCATTCATTGTCGCTAAAAATCGTGCTGAATCAGTCTTCAAATGAAAAGGGGAGTATACGATTATCCGTGAATTCAAAGGTTCGGAACTCGTCGGGCTCGGATATATTCCACCATTTCCTGAGTATTACTATCAGAAACACGGAGAGAAAAATCACAAAATCTACCACGCCGACTTTATAACGGATACAGATGGTACGGGGATCGGGCATGAAGCACCGGAGTTCGGTGACGTCGACTTCCAACTTGCGAAAAAAGAGGGGATTTTTATCTCGGAAGCGATGGATGAAGCAGGGAAGTATACGAGCCAGATTTTCGACTATGAAGGGACTCATTACCTTAATCTTGAGGAGCCAGAGAAGGGGGCGAATCGTATCAATATCGAGCGTATGAAGGAGAATAATACCCTCTTCAAACTCGAGGGGATTACCCACCGTGTCCCATTTTGTCCTCGGTCTGGAACTCCACTCGTTCAGAAGGCACAGGCTTCATGGTTTATCGATATCCAGTCTCAGAAGGACAAGCTCCTCAAGGCGAATGAACAGATCAACTGGTTTCCAGAGCATCTGAAATTCGGACGATTCGCGAAGGGGATCGAGTCAGCACCTGACTGGTGTATCTCTCGTACTCGCTACTGGGGAGCACCGATGCCCGTCTGGCAGAATCAAGATGGCAGTGAAAGAGTCGTTGTCAGTTCACGAGAAGAAATATTCGAGCGTAATAAACCGTACGGACAGCTCACGAAACTTATCATCACTCGACACGCTGAGAGTGTCGCGAATGTCGAGAAATGCTATGATGATATCGGCAATTCGCCACTTTCTCCGAAAGGATTTGACCAGGCAGAAGAACTTATGAGAGAACTCAAAGATGCATGAGTCGATATTATCATTACGTCACCATTTCTCCGTGCGATGCAGACGGCTGAGCCACTTGCAAAAGCTCTCGGAATAGAAATAATCACTGATGAAAGGCTCAAAGAGACGGATCATGGAAAATACGCCAATAGTCCCTTCTCAGAAAAGCTCATTATCGAACGAAATCAAGAAAGAAAGTCTTTATTTGCAGATAAAAATCATAATTTTGGATGAACAGGTGAAAATTATGTAGATATACAGTTGCGTACAACTGCAGTTATCCAGGAAATATGCGAAAAATATCCAGGAAAGACGGTATTGGCAATCTCTCATGGTATTCCAACAAAGATAACAATCGAATCTATCACAGGAAAAAAGTCGACTAAAAAAACTCCAAATGCAACACCGGAGACTTTTATCCTCGATGTTGCGAATAAGAATCTTCTCAACCTCCACAAACCATATATCGATTCGATCCTCCTCGCACCAAAGAATACACAAAAGACGAAGAAGGTTCTGGGAATTCATGGGAAATGAACAGATATTTCGAAAGTAAATGGAAGCTGGAGAGAAATGATGGGGGTATTTAGTCAAAATACTATAGATTTTGACTCATTCCAGTTTGATCGTTCAGAAGATCCTACCTATGAATCCTGGAAACAGACTTTTGATAGCATAGATTTTTCTCAATATGATGCTGTCTATACAGGATCTTTAGGTTGAGTAATGACTGCCCGATACCTTGCTGAGAAGGGAATAAAAGTTCCAAGAATCGTTATGAGAGCTCGATGAATTTCGAATGCTGTTTCGGAAGGAAAAAAGCCCAACATAGAGTCTATTTATAAAAGCTTGGAATCACTCAATACTTGAAATATTGCAGATGAAATCATAGTCATTCACGCAAAAAATGATGATACCGTACCATTCTCACATGGAAAAGATTTTGCCGAAAAACTCGGTGCTGTATTCGTAGGAATGGAGATAGGAAATCATGAACTAAGATGACAATATCAACTCATCGCAGGGCTCATAAAAACGGGTGCTCCTCTTCAGCGTATCCCCGAAGTCCTGGATGTGTGGATGGACTCAGGATCTATGCCGTACGCTCAGATGCATTACCCCTTCGAAAATAAAGGTGAGATGGAAGCAAGTTTCCCCGCTGACTTTATCGCCGAATACGTCGGGCAAGTACGGGCTTGGTTCTATGTGATGCATGTCCTCGGGGTCCTTCTCAATCCGAATAAGAAACCGACTCCGACTCCGAGCTTTACCAATGTGATCACGACTGGTGTGATCAATGGAAATGATGGACGCAAGATGTCGAAATCATTCGGAAACTATCCAGATCCTCGGGCGACGATAGAGAAATATGGGGCAGATCCGATCCGATTTTATATGCTGAACTCTCCTCTTCTTTCTGGAGGTGATATGGATTTCAAGGAGGAGCAGATCATCGAAACCGTAAAGGGAGTAATGCTCCCAATCTGGAATACGTATTCATTTTTCACCACCTATGCCAATATCGATGGTTGGAAAAAGGATGAAACCGAGGTATGGTTCGCTCGACATGCCGAGAGTACATCAAATGTAGCAGGGATGATGAGTGATGGAACCGATAATCCAGAACTCACTGAAAAATGAAAAGAACAGGCATCCAATGCAGCTAAAACTCTGAAAGAACAAGGAAAAAATTTCGATATCATTATTCATACTGGACTCACGCGTACGATGGAAACTGCAAGAATTATCTGAGATGTTATCGGTTTTACTGGTGAATATACCTCAGATGACTGATTCATAGAGCAACATGCCTGAGAATATGCAGGAAAGACTCTCGAAGAAATAGCAAAAATATGAGGAATTCCTTCGGCAGAAAAAGAAAACCATGATGCTATTCGACGACTCTATAAAAATAATCAAAAAGAAAATATCGAGCAATTCGAATCTCGTATTTTGGATACATTTGAAAAGGTATTGGCAAAGTATAAGGGGAAAAGGGTTCTTGTTGTTTGACATTCTGGTACCAGTAGACCTATACAGGCAAAATATTTCGGGAAATGATCTGAAAAAGCACATTTTGGATCTAGTATCGTGCATGCCGAGCCATTTCGTCTAATCACAACTCCACTCACCAATCCTCTTGATCGTTGGATCCTTTCGAAACTCCAGGTCCTCATGGGTCAGGTGCATGATGCGATGGACGGATACGATATCACTCGGGCCTGTCGTGCGATTGTGGACTATATGGATGAACTCACGAACTGGTACGTCCGTCTTTCCCGTCGTCGTTTCTGGGAATCGGGGATGACGCCAGATAAGGCTAGTGCCTATGAGACGCTCTATACGGTGCTCCTCGAGCTTTCGAAACTTCTCGCTCCGTATATGCCATTTCTTGCCGAGAGTATCTATAAGGGACTCACGGATGTTTCCCGTCATCCTGAGCTTGCGAAGGATCCAGAAGAACAAAAACTTGGATTCTTCGTTCCTCAGAATGACAGAACAGATGAGAATAGTGTCCACCTCCAATACATCACTCGTCCATCTCGCCACCTCATAGACAATGAGCTCAATCGCGATATGGAAAAGTGTGAGCGTATTGTCTCGCTCGGTCTCGGTCTGAGAAGTCGTAAAAACATCCGAGTCCGTCAGCCACTTCAGTCCGTCACGATCACAGAATCCCTCGATGCATACTACCAGTCGATTATCAAGGACGAGCTCAATGTAAAGGAAGTGCGGTTTGAGAATCCTGAAAATCTTGCGAAGAAAATCTGCAAACCCGATGCTCGCAAAATCGGTCCAAGATTCGGGAAAGACGTGCAAGCTATTATTACCGCAGCAAAGAACGGTGATTTTCAAGAACTCCCTGATTGAAAAATCCAGGTTTGAACCTTTACTCTCGAACTCTGAGAGTATACTCTTGAGTATCTTCCCCTAGAGGGAATTGGAGACGTCGAGGGAGGTTATGGGATGGTCGTCGCGCTCGATACGGATATTACCGAAGCTCTGAAGCTCGAATGATATGCTCGAGATCTCGTTCGCGCGATACAAGAAATGAGAAAGGAAGCTGATTATGCGGTCACCGATCGCATCGAAATCAGAATCCAAACTTGAAATAATCAAGAACTGAGTACTATGCCTTCCGAAACTTGAGTATCGTGACTGGAACGGAATACTTTCATTTCAAGCATACTTTCAGATTGGAAGATGTATATCGAAAGAGAAACCCTTTCTCAGATACGAGATAGTATCATAGGTGCCGACCGAGAGAAATCAGTCACTATCGATGAGGTATGAGAGATTCTTATTACTCTTAAACGATAGCATCTCGGACGCTTTCACTTTCCAACAGACCTTTCTAATCAATCTTCAAATTCATACAATGGCTACTATTATCTTTTTTCTTTCGGTTTTTACGGCAGTCCTATATTCCTGGGCCTACGCGGCAGCCCTACTCCTGACTATCCTTTTTCCTTATTTTTGAGAACACTCGAATGTGATTTTTTCACTTCTGTTTTTGGGACCGACTATTTTTATAGTCGGGATTTTAGGATGCAATATGTATACGAATCGATACTTTTCCCTTGTTTACCGAATCGGAGCCTACGCTATCGGAATCAATGCCAGTATTGGTTTCCTCGGATTCTTTTCGCTTCTTTTTGCTCTTATTACCCGTACCGTATTTACCAGTATATGGTATGCTGCAGGTTTTGTTATAGTCATTATTCTCCTCAACCTCTGGGGGGTATATTGGACTTTTCATTCCGTCATTACTACCTATAAGGTCGCCCTCAGGAAAACACACCACTGGCATGGAAAAAAAATCATCATGATCGGAGATACTCACTATGGGAATATATACGAGCAAAAGGAAGCGAAGAAGCTTGTAGAAACTATCAATACGTTGCGTGGAGAAATCCTCATCATCCCTGGAGATTTTTTTGATGGTCCAAAAATCGATTTTTCTGCAGTAGCGAATGAGTTCCAGCATATCAATACCCCCCACGGTGTTCTCTTTGCGAACGGAAATCATGAGGAATATCGAAATACGGAAGCCATGCTTGCGGCTCTTGCTAAAGGTAATATCCATATTCTCAATAATAAGAAAATGACCATCGACGGTGTAGTATTTGCTGGAGTTACCTACCATACCTCGGAATCAAAAGCTGGACTTGAAAAAACTCTGAACTCGCTTGAACTCTCACAAGATGATCCGACCATCCTCCTAAAGCATAAGCCAACGCTCCATGCGAGTCTCAAAAAATATCCTATAGACCTCGTCGTCTCAGGTCATACCCATCATGGACAGATGTGGCCTTTTTCTCTGATTACAGGATCTATTTACGGTAAGTTTTCTTATGGGCTGGCTCGCCTCGGGATGCTCACATCGATCACTACGAGTGGGGTCGGGACCTGGGGTCCTCCTCAGCGAATCGGGACGAGAAGTGAGATTGTGGTGATTGAGATTATATAGTTTTAGGACAAAAAATAAGGAAAAATATAGAAATTTTTGATTTTTTTGACAAAAATAATGGTATCTGTTAAGATAAATATGTTTATTATTAATTCTTACTTATGGATACTCAGACTTTTGGTCTTCTTGGCCAATATACCAATACTCTATTTGGTATTGGTGGTTTTATCGTTCTTGCGTTGTTATATTTCATAGCTACTTATAACAGTATTATCAATAGCAAGAATACCGTGACTGAATCCTTCTCGGCGATAGATACGGTGCTTCAAAACCGTTATAATCTCATCCCAAATCTCATCGAACTCGTCAAACAATATATGGCTCACGAAGCAGGAATACTCAATAAGGTATCAGAAATGAGAGCTCAGCTCGTATCGAATCCGAATAAGAATAGTCCGGAACGATTTGCTCAAGAAAATGCCCTTCAGGCGTGACTCAAATCTATATTCGCTGTAGCGGAGAGTTATCCAGATCTCAAAGCAAGTAATAATTTCCTCGAACTCCAGACTCAATGGTCTGAAATCGAAGATAGGCTTCAGTGAGCTCGCAGAGGGTATAACGCAAGTGTGAAAGAGTTCAGTAATAAAAAAGAAATGTTCCCATCAAGTTTGATTGCTGGTATGATGACTCTTCCAACATTTACCATGTTTGAAGCAGACGAAGCAGCAAAAGTAGAAAAGATAGATGCCAAATCACTATTCGCTGCATAGATCTTACTTGCTTTATTCATACAAATATGTTCTCTATTGACTTCGGTAATCTTCCAGAAAAAGATAAAAAAAATCTTTCAAGTGAAGAGATTTGACTCTTAAACGGACTCTTTCAGGAACCAAAAATCCAGGAAACTCTGGAAGAAATCGAAAAACAAAGAAAGGTTCGACAGAAATGGAAGTATCTTGTTTACGGTATAAGCACTGCGCTGGCCTTATGACTATCTTTCTTTTTTGGAACAGGAGAAGGTATTTTTGGAAAGTTGATAGATTGATTCTTTTTTACGATAGGAAGTAAAGATAATTCATTTAGCCCAGTCATATGGTCTACTGTCATAAGCTATACCGTTTGAATAGGCTACCTCTATAGTCGATTTGCCTCAAAGATAGAGATCCCTCTCAAGACCGAGGTATTATCAAGAATGTGTCCACTTCTCTATTCGAAGCTCGAATACAGTTATGATGGAAAGTATTCGTTTGATGAAATCGAGTTTCTGAGATCCAAATGATTCCTCGCTTCGTATGATCAGCTTGATAAAGTCGAGGACTCGATACGTTTTGATATCCAAAAGGATGGTAAGATGTTTGCGGTCAATGGGTTTGAGCTTGAAACCTCAGAAGTGAGAGGAAGTGGAAAAAATAGAAGGAGGGTCACGACGAATCATTGTTACCTGTTGAAAGTTATTTTCCCAAATGCTCGAATCCCGCTGACTGATGATCTCTTGATAACTCAGGATTTCGCTGATAGATCGATAGGATCAAAACTACTCTGACCGATAATAGGATGCACCATGTTAGCCATGTTCACACTTGCTCTCACCAACTGGTGGATAGGTCTGCTTGTCGGATGTAGTTTATTGGGGATTATCTACTATTTCGAAATTAGATGACAAAATACCAATCGAGTAAAACTCGAAAATATCGAATTCGAAAAACTATTCGATGTTAAATGTACTGATCAAGTCACCAGTCGCATGATTATCACTCCATCCTTTATGGATAGGATTGTAACCCTCGTCAATACGACGGGGAATCAGTACGAATTCGTTCTAAGAAATAACGTTATGTATATAAAACGGATTATTAAAGGAGTGTATCTAGAAGCAGGAACCGAAAAAAATATATTATCAAATGTGGCAGGTTTTGCTCAGTTTTATACGGATATCCGAGAGATTATGTTGTTTGCAAGAGATATGAACCTCATGTACCTCTCAAAAACTGACACATCTCTCACTATAGATGCAGTATCATCGAGTATCTGAGTCACTCCTCTTGCATTTAGTCCTTGAGTATTATGAAATAATTCATTATTTTCTAAATTCTCATTCCTCCAACGAGGAAGACGACTCATACAATAGATTTGCAATAATTACTTTCGTCATATAATTACTTTATATTTTAAATTAATTGTATGAGCAAGCTTCCCGTTGTGTTTGTCGGTCATGGGAGTCCTATGAACTCCATAGAAGAAAATATCTTCACCAAAACCTGGAAAGCGATTGGGGAGAGTTTACCTCGACCAAGAGCCATCCTCATGCTCTCAGCCCACTGGATTACCGAGTGAGAAACTCGGATCAATACGAGTGAAACCCCCGAGATGATCTATGATATGTACGGGTTTCCAGATGAGCTCTATCGAATCAAGTATGCGACTCCTGGATCAATTTCCATTGCTGAGGAGATAATTCATCACCTCTGAGAGGACTTTCCAATCATAGAGGATAATAGACACTGACTCGATCATGGGGCTTGGTCGACCCTTATTCACCTCTTTCCAGAAGCTTATATTCCTGTCATACAAATGAGTCTTGACTATGCAAAACCTCTGGCTTGGCATTTTGCATTTTGAAAAAAACTCGCTGGTCTGAGAGATCAGTGAATCCTTATCATCGGAAGTGGGAATATCGTCCACAATCTCCGTATGATCGACTGGACTGGAAAAAATACCTATAGTTGGGCTCAAGAGTTCGATACAAGAGTCGCTCAGTGAATCGAATCGAAAGCGTATGATGATATCCTAGATTTCGAGTCCTGGGGAGAAATAGCACTACTAGCTCAGCCCTCATATGACCATTTCCTCCCACTTATTCCTCTCCTTGGAACAGTCGATACTACAGATACAGTCGAGTTTTTTACAGAAGACATCGTTATGGGAAACCTCTCAATGCGAAGTATGGTATGGAGATAATTAGATTGTCTCAAAACGAGTATATTTCTCATCAATCAGCCTCACCAAAAAAACTCCCTTTCGGGAGTTTTTTTTAATGGAAGAATCGTATTTTATCCGCGCTGGGGTGAGTCTTGAGCTTTTCAAGGGTCTTGGCTTCGATCTGACGAACACGCTCACGGGTCACACCGAATTCCTTTCCGACTTCCTCGAGTGTATGCATATCTCCTCCATCGAGCCCGAATCGCATGACGATGATTTTTTTCTCACGAGGAGTGAGGAAATTGAGCATTTCGTAGAGATTTTCCTTGAGGATGGAGAGATTGGTCGCTTTCTCAGGTGTGAGGTACTTATCGTCTTCGACGAAGTCTCCGAGGGTGGTATCCTCTTCACCACCAACTGGAGAGTCTAGCGAGAGGATATCCTGAGAAATACGCATGATCTGGCGCACCTTGCGCACATCCATTTCAAGTTCGAGGGCGAGTTCCTCCATGAGAGGTTCACGAGCGAGTTCTTGAGTAAGGCGACGGTAGGTATGGTTGAATTTATTGATCGTTTCGACCATATGGACGGGGACTCGGATCGTACGCGCTTGATCAGCAATAGCTCGAGTCACTCATTGACGGATCCACCACGTCGCATAGGTAGAAAATTTGAATCCTCGATCCGGATCAAACTTATCGACCGCACGAAAGAGTCATACATTACCTTCTTGGACGAGGTCCAGGAGCCCAAGACCGCGCCCCATATACTTCTTTGCGATCGAGACAACGAGTCGAAGATTTGCTTCCGCAAGCCGCTTTCGTGCCTCCTGATCTCATTTTTGAATCAGGTGACCAAGACGTACTTCTTCCTCAGCATCGATGAGAGAAAATCGTCCGATTTCATTGAGGTACATTCGGATACTGTCATCTGATATTTCTGAAAGATCGATTTCATTTTTTACTTTTCCTGCATCAGCAAACACTTCTTCTTGATCCAGCGAATCGACGAGCTCGATACCGAGCTTCGAAATACGCGAAAATACCTCGTCCATCAGTTCGATATCATCTCCGGGTGGCAGGGAAGTCATCACTTCATCGTAGACGAGTTTTCCGAGTGATTTTCCTTTTTTGAGGAGAAGCTGCAGTGGCTCTGAAAAGCCCTCCAGAAACTCCTGAGGAACCGTCACGTCGATAAATTTCTTGATTTCTTTTTTTCGACGTCCATCCGTAAAGTAATCCTTCGGACTCTTATAGTTATCTTTCTTGGGGCTATCGCTATCGAAATCATCCTCATCATCTAGGTCTGGATCGAGCTCAAAATCCTCATCCTTATCGATCGGAAACAGTATATCATCACCATCTCATTCTTCTTCGTCGATGTCATGTTTGCTCACTCATTTCGAAGCCCCTTTTAACGGTTTTTCTTTGATTTCTGGAAGGATAATACTCTCAGCATCGATCATGGAAAGGTCAATTTCCTCCACCTGAGAATCATCGGTATATTTTTTTTTGGTCATAGAAAGTGGTTTAGTAATCGAAATTGATGTTTACAAAGTAGTTTATAACTTTTGTAAATACTTGAATAAAGCATTATTCCTTCATAATGTTTGATGGAAGTCCAATAGATCGGGCTTGCTGCATCAGGATCTGATAGACCTCGAGGTATTCAGACGAATGTGGATCCAGTGGGAAGAGCATGCGGTCACGTTCCTGTAAGAAAAGTATTCTATGAAGGGAGCGGAGCATATCGAGAAATGTTTGTTCGGAAAGAGCAGGAGAAAGTTGAGTCACTTCCTCTTCTACGATCAGCTCAGCGAGACGCTTCTTTTCGAGAATATCCTCATCTCAAACCGTGTGAGAGAGTACTGAAAAAAGCAAAGCAAAATCTCTCGCTGTAGAGAGTTCGTCAAGAGTATATCGAAAATTTGCAGAAAACAAATCGAAAAAGTTAAAATGCTCTATATAAATAGCCATTTTGTCAAATATAGAAATTTCTATAGGAATATTCTTCCTTTCCGTTTCAGATTCAGACTTTTGTAGGAGATACGAGGGGATGGGTTTATTCCGTTGCGTTTTTTTATACTGATTGAATTCTTGATAGATCGCATCAAGGGATATACCAAGGCGAAAGGAAAGCTCTCGAAAGTACTGATCGAGGATAGAAATCGATGAAATCTTCAGATGGAAGGCAAAACACTCCTCGAGAAGCTGTTTCTTTCCGATAGGGGAGTGCATGTCGAACTTTCGGTTGCCCTCATTGACAATATACGTATTGGGAGATATCGCATTCAAGAGGAGATCCTGAAAGACTCATCATCCTCGTATGAATTCATCCGGATCCTTTCCGTTCGGAATCGAAATAATCTTTACATCGATATCTTCATTGAGTATGAGAGGAAAAGAACTCATCGTCGCCTTCACCCCGGCATTATCACTATCGAGACAGAAATATACCTCCTTGACGAATCGCTTCAGAATCTTGATATGACGTTCGGTGAGTGCGGTCCCGCTGATGCCGACAGCGTACGTAATTCCTGCCTGATGAAGCGTGATCGTATCCATCTGTCATTCCACGATGATGATTTTACCATGGCGAGCGACCTCTTGTTTCGCGAGGTGAAACCCGTACAAGATCGAGCTCTTATCAAAAATAGGTGATGCCGGTGAATTGAGGTATTTCGGTAAACCATCATCGAGCACTCGAGCCGTAAAACCTACAACATGGCCTCGATCATTCGCGATTGGGAATACGATACGTCCGAAAAATTTATCACGACTTGAAGAGAGAAATATACCACTTTCAATCAAAAAAGTATCTGAAAAATTGGCTTCCTTCATCGCATACCACATATCTCGAGGATTATTCGAATATCCGAGTTCGAATTTTGTAATCGTTTCGAGGGAAATATTGCGATCGAGAAGGTATTGAAGGGCCTTTTTATTTTCACTCTCAAAAAGAGACTGATGATACCAGGCCGCAGCTTTTTTGTAGAGCGCGTAGATATCTTCCTGGGCTTCTCATTTTTCCCCACGAAAACTCGTTTTGAACTCTACTCCCGCTTCCTTTGCGAGGATCTGGACCGCTTCTCGAAACTCGATGTGCTCGATTTCCATGAGAAACTTGATCGGCCCGCCTCCTCGATGACTCGAGAAACAATAGGCAATATTTTTGGCCGGAGATACGACAAAAGAAGGGGTTTTTTCTTGGACGAAAGGGGAGAGTCACTTATAGTTCATCCCAGCCTTTTTGAGAGGGACATAGCGTGAAACGAGATCCACTATACTGATTTTTGCTTCTATTTCTTGGGAGAGGGACATGAAGGGTGAGAGTTACCGATTCGGGTTTCGTTTTGAAGAATGAAAATACAATATTTGAGCTCTATATAGTTTCATTTGTGTAATACAGAAGCAAGATTTTTCTATCCAATACTTGAATACCTTAAAATTCTGACTTCCAATTTTCAGTCTATTTTAGAGAAATAAACTATAAAGGCAATACATATTTCTACCATTCAAAGGTTCACTTCCGTACTCGAATAGTTCCTAAAACATAAGTAAAAGCAGCTTACTTATACCTTTTTCTCACTCCGACTTCCCAATTTTCCCCTTCCTACTTCTGTATCACGAACTCGATATTGTCGAGATTGTTCGAAACACGTCGCATCCAAAAAGGGGAAAATTTGATCGTCACATCTCGTACGTATCCCGTATTCATGATTCGGGTCTTAGCGGTATCTCGATCAAGTCCTGCTATGAGTATTTTCATCTGCCTGGTCAGTTCATTGGCTGGGTTTTCGAAATCATAGGTAATCGTCGTATCCATTTCCATGGTCGCCTTAATCGTAGCATCTCCGTCGCTTCGAGAGATAATATTGGAAATACGCAGTGAATCTTCATGGACGGCTACTTCCTTATCCGTACCAGCGAGGAGCCCCTCACGAAAGAGTTGTTTCAGATAGGCGACGGTTGATTTTTTATCATAGAAGAGTGCTGATGTTGATACGGTCATTTTTAGTTCGACTTCATCAGCAAATACTCCTACTTTGAGCCCGCCGAGAAGTTCGATATCTCCTTCTTGAAAATTGACCGAATCTCCCATAAGGAGTTCATAGTCTTCGTCCTTGCTTTTATTTTCTCAGGCAACATATTTTACAAGTGCTTCCGTCGCGAGTTTCTTCGTTTGTTCTCTGAGGAGATTCTTAAACCGAGTGAGTTCTTCGTCAGTAATCACATGGATCAGTGGATTTTGTCATCCGCTAAAATCCCCTTTCGATCGTGCATAGACACGATCTCTATTGAACTTGAGTCCAGGAATAGTCATCGTGACCCCATCCTTGATATTTCCACGATCCCCTATGGAAACTCCGAATATATCGACGGTATCTGCGACCACTGGCACTTCGACGCTTCCTATTTCTGTCACTCCATTGATCGTTTTCGATTTCGGAACTTTGATCCATCCCTCTGCTCGAAATACGAGGCCGTCATCAGTCGTAAATCGAGTATTTGGTTTCAGATCTTGATCCTGTGTCAGTTCATTGTAGATAACGAGGATACCCTTCGCATTCGAGATGGAGTTCGGATCTATGGCAGTAATGTTGAATTTCATCGAATGATCGAATGACAAACTCTCTCGTTTCGTATCTATTTTATTTTTTGGAGTAAGGATCGATGTGCCAGTAGAGGCTCAGAAGATAATATTGGAACTAACGGGTCGTATGCTCATCTGTGGCTCGATATAGACCAGTGTTTTCGAAATCGCAAAATAAAAAATAAACAAAAGGAGCGAAACGGACATAATAAGTCCAAAAATAATCAAGAAAAAACTTCCCCGTTGTCCAGATATTTTGATATATTTTTTTCACTTTCGATGTCGTTCCACATAGAAAATAATGAACTGCCACACTCGTTTCATCTCGTATTGTATATACTCGAGTGCCGTAAAGTTATGCCTCAAAATGTGTTTTTTCGAGAATTCTTTTTCGAATTCAGATCGACTTCACTCCGTCGTAATCTCCATCCCATAGCGCTCAAACGGTTCTGTCGCAGTCCCGGATGGAAGGATACATATTATGTGCTCTTTCCCATGCCGTTTCTTCAATACAGCAAAAAAATCATGCCCGATTCGAAAAGTTGCATCACTCAAATCTATAGTAATCGTTCCCCGGGAAGCTTCTTTTACAATTTCTTCTTCTATAAACTGAAGCGTTCAAAGCATTCCCATTTCACGAGTAATTTTTATCTTGAGATTATTCATACTGATAGAGAATATATCGAAGGATTCGAATAAATGGATCTTTCTTCGTCAGAAGCAAATCTTGAGCGATAATCGAAAGGCCGTAATTCAGCGGAGCTATGGATCGAGAAGTTGATTTTTCTGCGACAATAGCTCAGAGTATATACCAAACTCCATCGAATGCACATTTTTCTTTGCACATTTTTTTGAAAAATGCAGGTACTTCCTCATCAGAAAAACACGCTCCATTGAGAATCAGAGAATGGGCCGGACCCGTTTTACTCTGTTTCTCTATAAAAACTGCAAGAAGATCCACGATATAAAGAAAGAAATCAGTAAAACTCACATAAAGAGCATTTGCTTCTTTTTTTAAAACTTCAGGATGGTGGATAAAATCAACCATTCGTTTCTCAAGTTCGAGCACGGTGTACTCCTTATAGAGAAGGGAAAGTTCACTATAGAGCGTAGCGAAGCCAAGATGATGTGTTTCGAAGGATTCGATTTCATTTTTTCCAGACTGGAGAAAGGTAACATAGCTATGTCATATATCTATGAAAATAACCTTGGCATCGGCGTAGTCAGTATTTTCTATAACCCGCGGATATACGAGAGGCATCGGGATGATAGATATAGTTTTCTTATCTAGGCTTGCGACGATGGAACGCATAATATTGAACTCTGCAGCCGGAAGAAAAATATTACAGATCGTGAGTTTTATCGTCTTTCCGGTAAATCCTATAGGATTATTCACCTTTCTGCCATCGATAAATACAGCGCTCAAAATACTCGAAATAAGTCGCATATCGTAGTCCGATTTTCCATATTTTGCCTCCATTTTTTCTTGGATGGTCTGGAAGGATTGCTTCTCTATCTTCTTAATCATAGTATCGATCTCCTCCATCGTGAGCGTAGAAGTCGTATCGGCTCGTATGTATTGGGAAGTGATAATATCGAACTCATAGTATTCAGATGAAAATCCGATGATGATATCCTCGATAGAATTCTCGAGTGATTTTGTCGAAACTCTTATCGCCTGTTCTATAGAGGAAGCGACGCCACGCATATCGACAATACCTCATTCACTGTAGTTTTGTCGCCCCTGACGAACCATCCCGTATCAGAGTTCTTGACAATTTCCACTCTCTTCAATTTGATACGCAGTGGATCGAACTCGGTAGGATCAAACATCGATCGCGAGAAAGGTATTGTAATCGTGAATATGAGACAAACGAAACCTCATGGAAAGTATATATTGACAAAGAATATTTCCCGAGTCTATAGGTTTTCCACGAAATGTAAAACCAAAAGGTCAGAAAAAATAGGAAAATCGTTGCATAAATATCAAATAATTGCATAAGAAAACGAATTATGCTACTATGACAGCATGTACTACAAGTATTCTCGAATTTCTCATCTTTGGTATCTCCTCTTCCTGGCTTCTATGCTTTCGCTTGGGATTATATTGTACCACTACAGTATCGAATATATCGAGATAGCACCACAGCTGCGGTATCATATCGATCGCATCTATCTCGTATTTCGCTATCTTATCATTGCTATATTTCTCAGCAGTGTCGTAAGCATGCTCTTTCAGGAGCTACGGGAGTATTCTAGAGGTGGACATATGCTGATCGGAAAGTTTATCCCACTTCTCAAATTCATCAGCATCAGTCTGGTATGGGTTTCTATTGCACTCATCGTCCTCCATGAAATAGGGATAGACTCGACCAATATCTTGACCGGAGCTGGAATCAGTGGAGCGATCTTTGCCCTCGCCAGTAAAGACATCCTTTCGAATCTCCTCTGAAGTCTCACGATTATTATGAGTCGAATGTTTGATATCGGGGATCGTATCGCTATTCCGCAGAGAAGTCCTCGCATCGAGTGAGTCATCGAAGAAATCACCCTGAATTATACCAAGATCATGGGTTATGATGGAAATGTCGCTTACATTCCTAACCGAACCATCACCAATGAAACCATAGAAAATATGACCAAAAACCGCTATCATCTCTATACGTTCAAGCTCCCATTTCGACGGACGGAAAAAAGATGATTCATACAGACGGCTATAGAAGAAATCCAAGAAAAAATAGAAAGTTATGATCCGATTGCTGTCGAAATCACAGCTACGGATCCGAATGTCCAGGACTATATCTATCAGATAGAAATAAAACTCCCCGAAGAAGACAAAAATTTCGAAGAATCGATGCGCATATTTCTCTATCAGTATATCTATCGAGGCGATCGTGAATGAGTCGAGAGTAAGGCATAATTCTTACTCGATTATCCATTTGTACTAAAAAGGGTTCGCTTGCAAAAATAAAAATCCAGATATACTCTTCTCTGATTTTTCTTCATATGAACTCCAATCTTATATTTATCCTTTGAGGATTCGTGATTTCAAGCGTGATAACCTTCTTGCTGATTCCTGGCTTTATCCGACTCCTTCATCGGTATAACCTCGGGAAGAAGATCCGTGAAGAAGCACTCTCTGGAAAGGCCACCGAATTTGCAAAACTTCATAGTGCGAAGGCGGGAACCCCGACGATGGGAGGATTCATCATTCTTTTTGTAGTATTTTTACTCGTCGGTCTTTCGATCATTGCTCACTTCCTTTGATGGAAAATAGATGGCATTATCAGTCTTTCCCTCAAATACTCCCTCTGGAATCGAGAAGAAACCTTCCTTCCACTTTTTACGCTCTTTACGGTTGGCGCTATCGGATGTATCGATGACTATCTCAATATCAGAGAAATCTGAAGAACCAAAGGACTTTCCGCTCGAGTCAAAATGGCGCTCCTTCTTCTTTTTGCTGGTATGGGTGCCTGGTGGTTCTATTCGAAACTCGGGTATCATACGATGAATATTCCATTTTTTGGCGATATCGGACTCTCTCTTATATATATACCCCTCTTTATTCTCATCGTCGTAAGCATGGCGAATAGTGTGAATATTACCGATGGACTTGATGGTCTTGCAGGAGGTCTCCTCCTCTTCAACTATACCGTCTATGCATTTATTTGTTACAATAAAGACCTCTATATCCTCTCGACGCTCTGCATGATTATATCATGATCTCTTATTGCCTTTTTGTGGTTCAATGTAAAACCTGCCAAATTTTATATGGGCGACCTCTGATCACTTTCGCTCTGAGCTACCCTTGCTATCATCGCGATGATGACCGATACGCTCGTTATCCTTCTGGTAACAGGAAGCCTCTTTATCATCGAGACGATTTCCGTAATTCTCCAGATGACCAGTAAGAAGCTCAGAAATGGGAAAAAAATATTTCGTATCGCTCCATTTCACCATCACCTTGAAGCCATAGGATGGAAGGAAGAAACAATTGTTCAAAGGTTTTGGCTCATTGGGATTGTTCTTGCTTTTGTCTGACTTATCCTTTCTGCATCAGGAAAACTCTAGGATTGATTCAATTATGTATTCGCCATAATCACAAGTTTTGGCTCTGTTATGCTGATTTGGCTCTGTAGAGCCAAAATAATGAATAGAGACTTTTTGGCTTCTAGGAGCGGAAAATAATACTATTGACAGTGGGTACCCTCTCTAAAAAAGGCTTTAATATAAAAAAATGTTTGCAATTATTTATAAGGCTCCTATAATGCCCTTGTCCTTTATTTCTTAACTTTTCCATTTATGAAAAAGCAGGACTTTATAAAATCAGTTGCCGCTAAGGCTGGTCTTTCTCAAGATGCAGTATCTAAGGCGCTTACTTCTATGATAGAAGTAATTACTAAGAGCCTTAAAAAAGGTGAAGAAGTAAATGTAACTGGATTTGGTGCTTGGAAGGTTTCTCACCGAGCGGCTCGAAATGGTGTTAACCCTAAGACTGGGGCTAAAATCAAGATTCCTGCTATGAAGACTCCTGTCTTCCGTGCTGGTAAGACCCTCAAAGAGGCGGTAAGATAGTCTCATAAAAAGAAAAATCCCGAATTCGGGATTTTTTTTGTTTTTTAAAAGAACTATGATATACTTACAGGGAGTAACTTCCCTCATGATAACACTGGATATTAACCATCAAGACTATAAAACGGCTTTAGAGTCATTTATTCGTGCAGTACAAGACTATAGCAAGCTTGAGTGTACGATTTTATTTGGAACGGATCATGCGCAGTCCAAGATAATTCGTGATATTATCGGAACTATTTTCACAAAAAACAATGTTCACGCTCCGTGGAGGGGGCGTTTCGTTTTGGTAGCAGATGAGCTCATCAACAATGCGATAGAGCATGGAAGTAGACCAGGAGATATCGATACTTGTACTATAGCGTCACGGATAGAGAATGACGGTTCATTTTATATGTCGCTCGAGGTGCACGATACCGGGAATGGAAAATATGGTACCGATGTTGTCAGGATGAATGAAATCAAACAAAAAAGTACTACAGTTGGGCGTGGATATATGTGAAAACGCGGAAGAGGGTTATTTCATATCACTGAAAAACTCGTAGATTCTCTTTCATTTCGAACGAGTCCTCATGGTTGATTGGCAGTTAAAATCGAAAAAACAATACCAAGATAGTATCTATTGAATTTTTGATAATTTCTTAGTTAATATCTTATTAGTACGTATTTTATCAGATATACTTAATACATTTATTTGCTATAGCGTATATTTGCATTAATATAAATCTTATTTTTCTTTACTAGTAGCGGTTTTGTGTTATTTTTTATGATTAGTATTTACGATTTTTTGCATAAGGTAAGTTTTAAAATTACATTGCTAAGAGTACTAAGTTCGCTATAATTCGACTAGAAATAACGATGTATTTCAAAAATTTTACTGAAAGAAGTAAAACTCCTTTCAGAAAATGAATAAAAGAATAACTCTACCTAATAATATAAGCACATGATTCCTTTTCATCTCATATATAGTTGGTTGTTCAAATCCTTTAATATAAGCGGTGAAAGTCTTCATGTGAAGAAGCTCATCGAAGAAGGGTATCCAAAAATAATGGTCATCAAGCGTTCTTGGGTATTTGCTCTCTTCATTCTTTGGTTGCCTTTATTGATAGTATTGCTTTCATGTGCAAGTATCTGAATTGCCTATTTCAGTATTGATATAGATTCTATCAAGTACACGCTCATCGTAGGAAATATGCTGATGTCGTTGATTTTAGTTGTTTCTTCTTTGAACTATATTCGACACTTTCGAGAGATTCATCGAATAGCTGAAATACGAACTGATACAAGTCTGCTTCTCGATGAACTGATGCAAGGAGACAGCTATTTCATTACGTTTTTCGACTGGTCTATCTCAAACCAATGTATACTTTTTCTCACCCTGATAACAGAAATAGTTATTATCTCCACCTACAGTTGACAAATAGGCGAACATATTTGGGTACTCGCTTTCGATAGCCTCGTCATTCTCATCGAGATGGTATTACTCAAATCATACCGGAAAAAGATGCTTGACCTCGAAATGGACTATAATATCGTCGTCCCGGGGAAAATATTTTTCGTCAATCAGTCTGGAGTCCTATCCAGTACTCAAACCCTCGAAAGTGAGAAAATCAAAACCGTGCGCTCCTTTTTCCCGAGCAAACTCGCTAGTTTTTTTAACTTCGGAAACATCGATATCCTGACAGAAGGGGACAGTCAAGCTATGCTCGGAACCCTCAATATGTACTATGTAACCAGTCCAGATGAAGTTACTTCGAGTATTCAAATTCTCTTAGATGAACAGGGATTTGACCCAAAAGTCTACAAGATGAACCAAACGAAAACCATTGTGGAATCCAAGCAAGAGGCAGTAGAGAAAAATCTCACTCTTTGAGCGGGGAGTCGAGAAAATACGCTCGATATACGAGACAAAGTTGATGATGTTTTGAGTTAAACAGGGAGTATTTCTATAAATTACTATTTTTCTGAGTTTCTCGACCTTGTATATCCTTACCCACTCCACCCTCTTTTTTTCTTGAGTCCATCCTTCGCTTTGATCACTCTTCCAGGAAACGTATCAGAGTAGACGCAACCGCAGTAGTCCTGACGGTAGATATCGTGTTTTTTAGTATACTCGACGGAACGATTAAAGCCTCCATTTTTTCGAAATGGTATTTTGAGAAAAGGAATATGATGGATATTCCCGTACTTTTCTCCGAGACTAAACATCTTATCGAGATCCTTATGGGGACTCGTATTGAGCGTGGAGGTATAGAAATCTACGCCGAGCTCTTGTGCGATTTCTGCAGACTTAGCAAGACGCATGTCATAACATTTCGTACATTTTTCTCATTGTTCGGGTGTATCTTCGAGTCATTTGATCACTTCGAAAAAATGCTTTACATCATACGGTCACTCCATCCACTCAATACCTTCGATTTCGCAGACTTGAGCAAATGCATCTCTTCGTTTCTCATACTCAGCCTTGGGTTGGATATTGGGGTCATACCAATATCCGATCACCTCATAGTCCTTCTTGAGATCCATAATCGGAACGGTCGCATCCGGTCCACAGCATACATGAAGGAGGACCTTCGGTTTCTTATTTTTGAGTATGTTTTCGATGGGTTTGTACGAAATCCGATGAAATGAAGTGATATGACGAGCGTCGAGATTCTCACTATGTTTCTTCGTTCCATATCCTTTGTGGGAATCAATGCCAAGAGTCGGATGAAGGAGGGAGTAGGTATCCATCAATTTATCTCGAAATACTTTTGCGACGATCGAAGCCGCTCAGATTTCTTTGACCTTACTGTCTCAGCGGATGATAGAAATCGGTGATTTTGGAAGGAGGGCTCAGAAATCAAATCCATCATTCCCATCGATGAGGGTAGAGTGGATTACATAGGTTTTCGGGATAGAGCGAAGGATCTCGGTGATCGCTCGTCGCATAGCTTCTTGTGTCGCCTTTTTGATACCATATGTATCTATATAGTCATTATCCACCACACCGACTCCGAAATAGATTTGTTCAGACTCTGAAAAGGTTATAATTTCATGGAAAATGTGAGATCTTTTCTTTTCACTACATTTTTTACTATCTCCGATGGTTTCGATAAAATCACTGGAAGGAGGATGAAGGGGATCGAACGCCAAAGCACAAGCCACGACGGGACCATACCAGGGGCCACGACCCGCTTCATCAATACCTATTTTAATATGTGGGAGGGTGATATCCATAATGAGAGTATACAAAAAATGGGAGAAAATCAATCTCACTCTTGCAAAATGTGAAAAAGGATATATTATAATCGATATCAAAACCTTATTTCCCTCCAACTCTATCGAATATGGAAATAGACCTCGACATCCTCGAACAAGAAAAAATCATAGACCATGAAACGAGACTCTCTATAGAACTCTGGCATAAAAACCGCCACCGATTTTCGAAGGCTACCGTGTAATTCTCTCGAAGAATGCATCAAGTCATGAGTGATCCATAGCATCTCTGAGTCCAAGTTCAAAACTATCCGTGAGAATTTTTTCGGAATGACTGAGGAGTCGAGCAGGAATTTTTGGGTTCCTGATGAGTTCTATATTCACTCCTTCCGTTCGCAATGAATCTATATCTTCTGATTGACTCCTCGAGGAATCTATCGCAAGAATCTGAGTCGCTCCGAGTTCGATCGCTTTTTTTACTGTTTTATAAAAAGGAGCCCCGAACCCGCCATCAACATAAGAAGTCCCATAGAGTATTTTCTCTTTTCCGTAGAGCAACGGGACCGACATCGAAGCTTGGATGAGATCATATATGTGATCCTTTTCTCGGATATCTTCCTGAGGGAAATACACAGGAGCTTGGTTCGATACTTGAGTCACGACGATATACCATTTCGTTTCACTCTCGAGCATTTTAGCGGTATGAAGTGGCTCCCTAATACGAAGAACGTCATCGATCGCATAATCGATACTCATCATCTTTTGGATCTTGAGAGGATTGATCGTTCCAGGGTTGGCAAGATGGGTTGTCCAGATACGTTCCATCTCTCAGAGCTGATCGGTGAGGTAATACGATGCGCATCCAGCTCATCCAGAGGTGGCAATCATAATATCTGGTTTAAAATCAGGAAATCTCCTTCCAAGACCCACCAAAAATCCGCCCGTATATGAACATCGCATCCCACCTCAGGAACAGACAATAGCAATTTTCTTAAGCATATGATATTTCTTTTTGTTTTTTTTGGATAATCTCAAAGATCCTATCATACACCTCCTGCATTTCTGGATGGGTCGGTATTTCTATTTTCGCTTCATAAAGAGCGGAGTAATGATCAGCGAGTTTGATGAGCGATCCAGATGGCATTTTCCAAGGAGTCAGAATCCTCGACTTTACGTCAAAATGAATGGGGGAAAATCGAATAAAAGATAAAAGTTCCCGATCTACCATCTCGGTCTCTATGGTCTCGAGGAGCGTACGAATCTCTGGAAGGGCTTCCTTCGTCGGGGTGATAATATCTCAAGTAAGCCCCTCAGGAACATCATGATAGAGCGCGGTAATCATCGCATCAGTAGTAACATACTTATCTAGACCCTGATCTAAGCAAAAAATGTACGTAAAGAAGAGAACAAAGACCAGGTGGCTCATGACCGACACTGGATAGGTGCGACGATCAAGATTCCACCGTTTGGTCGACTGAAGACGACGAATGGTCATGAGGAAAAAATGCACCTCACTTTCACCTCTGTGAGGAAGAAAATCCTGAAATATCTTATACTTCTCCATATCCATTCGTTCAGAAATCTGAGCCATTTGTCGCGAATACACCTCGGGATAGACTCGAGCGTTGCTACGGGCTTCGATAAGGTTGGCGTAGAGTTTTGCGTATTCTATAAGGACGTCCGTCTCACTGTCACCATCGGAAAGCATGGTCGAATAGATATCGGCGCGGAATACTTCATGCATCGGAAGCTCGAGGATTTTTTTGTACGTATCCGCACGAAGCGTTTGATAAAGCGTGGGGTTGGTTCGTTTCATGAATTCCTTCACATCATGATTGATATCAGAATGGGTTGTCGTAAAAAAGAGAGAAAAAAGGAGCTTCCGTACGAGATAATTTTTATCAAATACCTTCCCCGAACGCTCTTCGACAAGAGATGCGAGAATCATCGAAATATGGAGCGCGAAAGCACTATGATCGAGGGCAGTGACCGATTCTATACGAGGAAAATTATTCCACCGGTAAATAGAAAGACCCCGAAAGAGGAGGTCGATGCATGCTTCATATTGTGCGATTACCATAAGAGCTTGAGAACAAAAGATAGGCACGTCAGCACCACGGTCAGAATCGCGAGTGGGACTATGCCGGTAATCGTAACCCCCGGAACCAACTGGTCCGCGACGTAGATAAGTATCCCCCATATGACAAACCCGAAGAGTCCGAGTGTAAGGAGTCGAAGTGGGAAGGTGATGATTCTAAGAATAGTACCAAATACGAGATTGAGCGCGGCAAGAAAGATTGCGAAGATAATAGACGCAGCAAAGGTATCAACCTGTATCCCGGGAATATATTTTGGTATATAGTAGATCACCGCCGCCGTAATCAGAAAGTGAATAAGGTATTTCATAGGAAAAATTATGTATGTAGTATAAGTATATTTAGAGAAAAACAAGAACTTTGGCAGAGAAGTTGACGATCGGTAAAAATTTTTATAATCAGAGAATGCCAACAAATATTCGAAACCAACCCCTAGAGCATCTACGTGAAACATCTCGTATAGTTTTAGCACGAATAGCAGTAAAAAACCCACAAACCTCCCGAAGTATTTTATATCGTATCAAAATACTCATTATATGAATAAATATTTTATCAGTTATGGAAAGGGTGCGAAATGAGCTTGGCGATATACTCATGGAGGTTGATTTAAATAATCTCACGAATATTGACGGATACTTACAGGCATGCTCCTTATCAAAAGGAAACCATAGATAATATTTTACTCTACTTTTCTAAAACCGCATAGTATACCTCCTTCGCTCGATCTGCCGAAAGCCGTTGGTTCACGATCGGTCTCGGATAGAGGCCTTCGAGATTGAGTGAGTGAATATCCTCAGGGCTTACATTCGCGAGCTCGGGAATATACTTTTTGATAAACTTGGCCTCATGGTCAAACTTCTCTGACTGAAGGAGGGGATTAAATATTCGTAAAGGCTTCGGATCTGGGCCCACAGAGGCTGACCACTGCCAGTTCCCATAGTTGACCGCTTCATCATAGTCGATCAGGTACTTTTTGAAGAGTTTCTCTCCCCATCGCCAATCGATCAGACAGTTCTTCGTGATAAAGGAAGCCACGACCATACGAAGTCGGTTGTGCATCCAATTCGTCGTATAGAGCTGTCTAAGCGCCGCATCTATGAGGGGGTATCCTGTTTCAGCTTGCTCAATTTTTTCCTTGAGAAATTCACTATTTTCCCAGGCTATTCCTCGGCGTTTTTCCTGGAATTCGAGGTCATAGAGAGTAGGGAAGTAGTGGGCGATATGATACCAGAATTCTCTCCAGGCAAGCTCAGAAACCAGAGTGGGACTTTCTGAAAGGACACGATTGTATGCCTCGCGAATAGAAAATACTCCGAATCGTATATACGGAGAGAGTCGAGTCGAGCCATCGATAGCCGGGAAGTTCCGAGTCTCATCGTACTGAGAAAAGTGAAAATCGGAGATTCGCTTTCGTCCAAAAGCCATAGTAAAATATGGATGCTGAAGTGTGGGAAAATGTTTTTCGATCGTTTCGTTTTTATCTTTTTCAAGAAGTTGAATCCATTGACAGGAATGTGGTTCATAGTGTGTAGTAGAGATTTTTCCAGATCAGAGTTTTCGCTGCCAGAGCTTATAAAATGGCGTAAATACCTTCCGTTGCTCAGTATCCTCAGGCTCGAGAAGCAAGAAATCCTTTTCAAGAATAAATGGGATCTCTCCGATAGCTTTCTGTATTTTCTCATCGCGTAATTTTCCTCTTGGAGAATATGATTTATTGGCGTAGACAGCATTGATGAGATATTTTGCGAGAAGTTCTGGAATGAGTTTTTCTGGAATTCCTCGGTATACGAGAAGTGTTCAGTTATTTTTCTGGAGCTCAGTATCAATCTCCGTAAGGGCTTCCGCGATAAATCCGAATCTTGGATCATTTTCTCCAAAATCTTCATCCGCTCGAGTATCTCGGATAAAGATCGGGAGAACTTCCTTCGATTCTCTCAGGGCACGAATAAGCCCAGTATTATCATGAAGACGAAGATCCTGACGGAAGATGAAGAGAGAACGGTTGTACATAAAGAAATAATATGGGAAAACTGGATGAAGGCAAGAAATATTTACTTGATGATGTATCAAGATAGCAAAGACCATAGAAAATCCAGAAAATATAATTTCTGGATGGGAATAATCGAACTCTTGAGACTGTGAACACCTACTTCATACGAAAATTCTTTATCCACTCCCAGATCTTATGCATTCTTAAGAGGAAGAATAGTTTAACGGATTGCCTGCGAACCATATGAAATCCGAATATAAGTACAGCTGCCGTCAGAATCATCATCCAGCCTGCTGGAATCGGGGTAACGAGAGCGATAAGCCCGATAACAAATAGCATACTTGCGAGCGCCAAGCGAATCGAGAAGGGAAGCATCATAAGCTTCTGCGTTCCTGGATGTGATTCTATGAGAGAAAACATTTTTCGAATATTTTCTCGATACGTATGCTTGATTCGATTGTTCATACGAATATGGTATCTAAAATGTCTTCCTATACAAATAGAGTATTCCTAATCATTGCCTTGATATCGTCGGGTCGCTCCAGAATCGTTTCCACCTCGGTATCCACCACCGGATCATCCTGAAGAACCTCCTCGGTACCCTCATTCCGAACTTCGTGATTCACCACCTCATTGGTAGCTTCCTCCTGAACCACCTCCAGAAGAACCTCGGTATCCTGCACCTGATCAACCTGAAGAACCTCCTCGGTATCCTCCACCAGAAGATCCACTAGAGCTTCCTCAGCGATATCCACCTGAACTACCTCCTGAAGATCCACGATATCCACCACCTGATCCTCCAGATGAACCTCCTCGGTATCCACCTCCAGATCCACCAGATCTTCCTCGATATCCTCCACCACCTCCTGATCCATAGGATCGAGATTCTTTCACTCGAGGGATGGTCGTGCCTTCCGCATCGACTTCGGTGATTTCTATCTTATGCATCCGCTCGATACGAGAAAAGGTACGCATTTCTTCCGAAGAGACAAACATAATCGCTCGTCCGCTTGCACCAGCTCGTCCTGTTCGACCGATACGATGGATATATGATTCTGGATCAAGGGGAACGTGGTAATTGATCACGAGATCGATATTGTTCATGTTGAGTCCTCGACTCGCGACGTCCGTTCCTATAAAGATTTGTACTTTTCCATCTTTGTAGTCCTTGAGCGCTCTCATTCGATCTCTCTGGTGCATATCTCCGTGGATATATGCCGCCTGAAATCCATCTCGGAAGAGGTATCGCTCGATTTCTTCCGTCTCGTGCTTACGAGAGGTGAATATCATGACTTTACTTCCAGGAAATCGTTCGAGGATTTGCTTGAGGAGGGGATACTTATCTCGAATCCCGACACGCATAAAGACATGATCGATCGTATCGACGGTCGGAGCCGTCGAAAGGATGAGTCTCTCAGTTTCTCCCTTGAGTCGACTATCGAGCATACGAGTAATTTCAGAAGTGAAGGTAGCCGAGAAAGCCATTACTTGCTTAAGAGCGGGAAGTGAATCCCAGACCTCTGTCACAGCTGGAGCAAATCCCATATCCATCATCTGATCTACCTCATCGAGGATAAGGGTCGTGATATGAGAAAGATCAACCCATCCTCGCTCGATAAGATCCTGGAGGCGTCCTGGAGTGGCGATAAGGATCTGAGCTCCGGCCCTGAGTCCTTCACGTTGCTTCCAGATAGGAGAACCACCGAAGAGCGCGATCGAACTCATACGCATATATTTTGATTCATTGTATACTTCTTCTCGAGTTTGGACCGCGAGTTCACGAGTCGGTTCGAGGATGAGGACTTGTGGAGACCTGACACGAGAGTCGATACCATTGAGCGCTGGGATGACGAATGCCGCCGTCTTACCACTTCCAGTATGGGACTGGACGATCATATTTTTCCCAGCGAGAGCTGGAGGAATTACTTGAGATTGGACTTCCGTCGGAGTGTGGTATCCGAGGTCAGTGAGAGCATCGAGGATCTCTTTACGAAGAGAAAGGGTTTCAAAAGACATAACAAAAAAGGGGTAAAAAAATGAATATAGCGTTTCTCGTCACTTCCATGAAGTATGAGAATCGATACAAAAATAGTGTTGCAAGAGAGTCCGAAGACTTTCCGCAAAAGATAATAAAGATAATAGAAAATGCCTATCTAGATATACGGTCTCACGAGAGCCACTCGAGACACCTACATCAAACACCGAATAAATCGAAACGTGTTCCTTCCCCTATGGTCAATATACAAACAAGGATTGACTGGAGCGGAGTAACAGCATTTTCTATCAAAATATAGACTCCACCTATGAAAAAGTAATATGCTTATATCTATAAAATGGGAAAAAGCAAAAAGAAAAATATTTTTTATACCATATGTTTGGCAAAAAATAGCTCTCGTAGCATTTCTTTAACTATTTTTGGATCTTTTGTGGGAAGATGATTTTTTTGTGAGTTTTTTTTATTTCGTCCTGCAATAGAACTCTGTGTTTGAGTAGCAATTCAAGATAGTATATCTTTCTCATGAAATTCATACCACCGATACTTTCAGATATAAAATCCTCTCATCGATACAACTTCTGGTATTTCAAGAAAGTCACAAATAAGAGTACGAATTTTTTGTATTTGTATCTTATCTAGACTTTGAAAAACTCATATTTGTTTCGGAAGAACCTTAGTCATTTTACTTTCGAGAAGCTTAGCTTCCTTTAAAAGAAGTCTATACTCTTTCGGTATTTCTGTAAGTCATTCTATTCGACAATAGGTAGCTCAGAAAATCTCAATAGCAATACGAATACATTTGGCTAAGTTCTTATAGTCAGTTGCTTCTCGTATGCTTCTCATTTCTAAAAATGGAGGCTTTATGTTTACCGCTTGAAATCTCCCGTCTCTTCATAATACTAATGGAATCGAATCCTCATTTGTGGTAGCTACCGTATACACTCGATCATATGCTCAGCTTCAACTCATGATAGACTTCAGCGTAGAGAAAAGCTGAGATCCGACCTGATCAATCGTTGATTCAGAAACTGAGTGTACTTGCTCTGTGTGACGTTCACCTCCACTTTGTGTACTTCTTGAACTTGTATTTTTCACAGATGAATACTGTCTCATAAATATATCCACTTCATCAAGAAGAACGACTATATATTTTCCTTTTTGTATCGACTCTTCTTGGATCCTATCGTAGGCTATTTTGAGAGCCTCTGCTGGACTTGGAGAAGCGATGATTGCAGGTATATTTAGATTATAAATATTGATTTTATCTCAAAGTTTTCACTTCAGGTAACGTATATATTCTGATTTTCCAGTCCCTGATGAACCATAGAACATAAGTCACGAATAGGCATAGTTGCAGTTTCACGAATCCGAACTGAGTTGTCAGAGAATCGTGTCGTTTATTTCCATGAGTTCATCTGGTATGACATACTGAGAGTCTGATAAGGCAGGAAGATCTTTATAAAGTCAATTCGCATTTATTCAGGATACTCTAACTCAGGATATTCAACTCAATAAACTCTCCAATCATTCCAACATTTTTCTTACCGCTATTGATGACTGATTCGGATGAAGAAGTGCCTGACTTACAGCTTCCATTACTATTCGCATTGCTTGAGAAATGATTTCTGAATCAGAAGAAGGGGTATCATTTCATACAGCTATAGTTTTATCAGCCTCAGTCATAAAAATCACATAAGTATGATGTTATAGTAAATTTTATTAAAGTATTGTCAATATAAAATTGACTTCTTTTCGAAGAGTCATATAAAATGTATGTTCTTACGTGTTGAAAAATTCATTTAGAAAGTAAGGATATCTAAACTATAAATCGATAATGTCATCTTCTTTTTCATGAGTATCTGGGGCGTCATTGGTTGTACGAGAAGATCAGTCTTACCCGCTTGCAGTAGGTGGACCAGAATTAGTACATGCTCTCAATATTCAATACGGAGAATCAATACTCGCCATTACAAACGGGGATGATTTGGCATCATTTCAGGAACAAGAAAAGGCTTATTCTGATTTTTTAGCAAAAATTGATAGTCCGGAAAAATTACATATAGCTATTCTATGAAAACCAAATCTTCATAGACTTATTATTGGAGCAAAAAAGGTTTGGTTTGGTAGATGAAAAGATAGAGACTACTCGTTTGAGTTTGATTCATTTACGCCCCATCCATACCTCACTCCTGAAGGACGGGCATATATACTCTCTCATCATGAGTACAAATCTGAATCGAGATACAAAAAAGAAACTCGATGGCTTTCAGAAATTGCTCACAATGCTCAAGATTCAGAAGATCTATGTGCACTCGCAAGAAATTATACTTGAATAGATTCCCAAAAATTACGACTTATCGTAGCCGAAACAAAATGATTACCCGATACAGTTCAGTTTATACTTGCAGAAGATCCAGATAGGGAAGTGAGAATCGCTCTCGCAAAAAATCCTGCCTTGTGTCTAAAAATAACTACTTACTTTCTCGATTCAGGTGATGAAGATTTACGTCTCAAAACTATTCTCAATAGTCGATATGTATCGATAAGGTACATCTTAGAATATTGGGAAAAATATCGTGAAAACTATTATTTTATAAGGGTAGCTCTTGGAAAAGAAGATTGTCCTGTAAAAATAATTAATCAAATCTATGAATTCTTAACCTCAAGACTCTGAGTTCAATGAAAAGGAACGAAAACAGATCTAGCTGATTTAATTGATCTTGCAAACCAACTTGGATCACACCCAAGACTTACTCTAAGTAAAAGAGCTCAACTCTTTACAAAAAAACAAACTGCTGAAATTCTTGTTAGATTTTGAAGTATTCAATGATCATTCCGTCCTACAGGTCGTGATTACTCATGAAAACCTCCTCAATGAGAGTGAGACAACTGAGATACCGAAGACGATATTCCTTTTTAATCAATTTCCTTATAAATGATGCAATAGCGGATATGCAAAATGGAGAGCTGATACGGAAAGTATGACAACAGATATACAAGTACGATTGGATAAAATAGTTGAACTAATAAATTGATACAACATTAAAATCCCCTCTCTTTTCATTGGCTCATTAGGGTATGGAGCCAGGAGGGGGGATTTTATATATACTGTTCTCTTCACGTTCAGTATATCTTG
>JAYUDN010000027.1:0-28444 GCA_043739785.1 Candidatus Altimarinota bacterium | reverse complement strand
GAAACAATTGAATTAGAAAAAGAACTTCTTATACTTCTTTATAAGTTTTACCAGAAATAATTACTTTTTAATATTTCTTCTGGTCTAGAGCCTTATCTAGTAAAAAAACTCACCCTTTCGGATGAGTTTTTTAAGACATTTTGAAATCAAAATTACTTGAGTTCAAGAGTGGCACCAGCCGCTTCGAGCTGAGCCTTGATCTTGTCAGCTTCGTCTTTCTTGATACCCTTCTTGATATCACCTCCGTTGTCAGCGAGAGCCTTTGCCTCAGCAAGACCGAGACCAGTGATTTCACGGATAACCTTGATAACAGCAATCTTCGCTGCACCAGCAGAAGTCATGACTACATCAAATGTTGTCTTTTCTTCATCAGCCGCAGGACCTGCAGCACCACCAGCAGCAGCTACGGGAGCCGCAGCAGAAACACCAAATTTTTCTTCCATAGCGGAAACGAGATCAGCAAGCTCTACGATCGTAAGACCTTCTACGAGCTCCATAATCTTTGCAGAATTAGACATAGGTAAAAATAAAAAGAAATAAAAATTATGTTTTGATGAATCGATCATCGTAGGAAATGTGAATACGATATTCAGATGAGTAGTGACTCACCTCCCCTTCGATAACTTCATCCATCGACATATCGAGATTTTCACCTCGTCCATCCGATGAGGCAAATCATCGGATGAGACAAAAAGAAAATTATTCAGCTTTTGGTTCTTCTATTGTAGGAGCTTCCGCAGGAGTTTCAGCAGCAACATCTGCTACGGGAGCTTCAGGAGCTACTTCAACACTAGGAGCTGCAACTTCTTCAACTTTTGGAGTTTCTGTTGCTGCAACTGGAGCCTCGACTTTTACTGCTGCAACCGGAGCTGATGCCGTAAGATCTCCCACTTTGGTAAGACCCTTGGCTTCGAGATCCTTCTTGGCCGCGTCGAAGAATCGAGCGAGTCCTGAAAGTGGAGACATCATCGAACCGAGGAGTTTGGCGAGGAGAACTTCACGAGAAGGGAGTCCAGCAAGCTTGGTAGTTTCGGTAGCGTCCATAATTCGACCGTCGAGGTATCCGCCGACGAATACGAGTTTCTCTTCCTTCTTCCAGAGCTTTGCGTATTTATTCGCTACACTGAGTCCAGCTACTTTATCGCCCTTGGAGATAACGATAGCCACCTGTCCTGGAAGAGTAGAAATATCAAGATCCGTGTTGTAAACATTCTTGAATGCGATACGGATCAGGGTCTTCTTCGCAACGAGGAAATATGCATTCTGTGAACGGAGCTCACGCTTCATCTCAGAAACCTCAGCAACAGTAATCTTCTGATTTGAAGTGAATCCGATACACGTAGCTTCCTTGAGTTCTGACTCGAGGGCCGCCAGTTGCTCTGATTTTCGAGCTTTTGATACAGTCATAAGAAAAAATGGTAAATAGTAATGACTCCGTGGAATGTGGGCAAAAAAAATCCGCACATATCGCGCGAACGAACCACAGTTTTGTGTTTACGGTTTTGTGTTTACGGTTTTTTCAAACTGGAAACTCTCAACTGGAAACTCTCAACTGGATTTGTCCGTCTCGGCAGGGGTTTATCTCCTATGGGAGCACCTGTGGTCTACGACAGAGTAGGTGTATTATAGTGAATAACATTTTTTGTCAAAAGATTTTCTATGTTCGAAACTTTTGGAACTCTTCTCTCCTGATATATACTGATCCTGACTATGAAAAAATGGATACTCATCTTCATCTCAGTTCTCATTATTCTCGTAGGAATAGTTCTCTTCTGGTGATTTTATCGACTCCAAAATACTCCGGAACAAGGACCAGAAACGCTCATCCTGCTTGATAGAAATAGAAAACTGCTTGCCAATACTCCCAATCAGTACGGCTGGAGAACCGAGTATACGGGCAATCTCGAGAGTGAGTTTAACAATGCCCTCCTCCTTATAGAAGATAAACGATTTTATACCCATTTGGGTGTTGATGTGCTGAGTAAATGGAGTGCCCTCGCTCAGAATATAAGTGAAGGTGAGGTTGTGCGAGGAGGATCAACCATCACCGAACAATATATCAAAAATATCTATTTCCCAGGTGCGAAAAGAACCTATCTCGAGAAGGCAAAAGAAGCCACCCTTGCATTCCTCCTGACGGTCATGAAGGATAAAGAAACGGTACTGCGAGACTATCTGAACTGAGTCTATCTTGGGAATCGAATCTATGGGATTGATACGGCGATTCGGACTTATTTTTCGAAGTCGCGTCTTGAAGAGTTGTCGAAGGAAGAAATTATAACCCTGCTTGCGCTCATCAAGTATCCTGGGATAAGCACCCTCGAAGATACAGATTTTATCGACTATAGAAAACAAGTAGCGACACGACTTGGATGGACAAATGAAGTCAAAGCATTAAATCCAAAATTCAATTTTAATTCGCCTCTATCTACCAACTCGTTTCCCCTTCTCACAGAACAAGTACGCGAAGAGATAGAACTCTATAAAACCGGAGGAGCGAATCAGTTACTATCTTTCTTGGATTCAACTACACTTCCACTTCCTTGAAAAATCACACCTCCACTGACCCTCTCTATCGAACTGAGTCTTGAAGAACATACGACCAACGCTCTCAAGTCCCTCCTCGTACCCCTCGAAAAACACCATGTTACCAATGGTGCCATCTATATCTATGATCCACATAATGAGAAAGTCCTTGCCTATGTCGGAAATCGAAGTGAAAATGGCGGCGGAAATGAGATCGATATGATCCAGCGGAGACGCTCAGTCGGTTCCCTCTTGAAGCCATTTCTCTACCTCAAAGCGCTCGAGGAGTGAGCCGAAATCGACACCTTCGTGCTCGATAGTGATCGGATCTATGATACAGAAGCTGAGGATAAAAAATTTATCCCAACCAACTATAGCCTCAGAGCCTATGGTCCTGTGCCGCTCCGAGAAGCCCTCGGAAATAGCCTCAATATGGCAGCCGTCCGACTCACGGAAACGATAGGACTCGATGTGTTCTATCGAAAACTCATGGCCTTTGGTCTAGATCTCAACCATGAGAGCACCTACTATGGCTATGGGCTCGTCCTCTGAGGAGCTGAGCTCACTCTCGAAAACGTCGTACAATCATTCGCCAATCTGATCTTTCCTCAGAAAAACTGTACCGAGTGAACTCCAGAAAATCATGGAAACCATCCTTGTGATCCTGAAAGGGAAAAGAATCTGTTCCTTCTCCAGCATATACTCTCGAACCCTGGGAATCGAGCCCGTGCCTTTGGTATCAATAGCATCCTCAATACTTCGATTCCGATGGCCGTCAAAACAGGAACGAGTACAGATTTTCGAGATAACTGGACCCTTTCATACCATCCGGATGCTGTGATCGGAGTATGGGTGGGGAATCTTGACTCGAGTCCGATGACGGAGGTTTCTGGTATCACGGGAGCGGGACGGCTCTGGCACGATATCGCAGAGTATATGATCAAAATGGGATTTATCAAAAATACTCCAAATACTATTCCTGATGGGGTTCACGCGAGTTATCTCTGTCTCGATTCCGGATGTTTCCAAAGACAGAAAACCTACAAAAAAAATGACAAAGAGTCAAGAAGTCATATACTCGAAAAAGCCTACTTTCGTTCCGACTTTTTCACCCTTCCAAACGAGGAAGAAATGAAAAGATGGAATATCCAATACTAACTATGTCTACAATCTTTATACTTTCTTGACCCGCTGGCGCAGGGAAAAACACTCTTTGGGATCTGCTAGAACCTTTGTGCTTTGATATTATTGAGGAGAGTGTGAGTATAACCACTCGACCTATCCGTCCAGGAGAAGTGGAAGGAAAACATTACCACTTTGTAACGAAAGAGGATTTCGAAAAAAGAATACAGGCAAATGATCTTATAGAATATGCTACCACGCATACTTTCTACTATGGTTCAACTTATAGTGAACTCGAACGTATAACTGGTCTAGGAAAATGTCCAATCTATATTATCGATGTAAAATGAATGAAGAATCTAAAGTACCTCTTGGAGGAAAGATGATATACAGTGGTAACTATTTTCCTCCTACCTCCATCAATCGAGGAAATGAAACGAAGACTAATGAACCGTGGCACTGAATCAAATGAGCAATTTCAGATACGTCTTGCGACTGCTGTCACTGAATATGAACAAAAGGATCTCTACGATATCCATATCGTGAATGAGTCCCTCGAAAAAGCAAAAGATGAGCTTCTTGCTATTTTACAAAAAGGCTAATGTTACCCTATAGAGATCATCATATTCTGAGAGAAAAAGTTTGAAATAATGTTTTTGCCTATGATACAAGAACCAATAAAACCCTCTCTATCCCAGCACTTCGAGATGGAACCATAGCAGATATAAAGGTGGGCTCTCAAATCGCCTTTGCTGATATGGAAAATGGAGTTCTCCGAGAATGCATCGGTCTTGAACATTTCGTAAATATAAACTGGAAACACAAAACTGGAAACACAAAACTGATGGTCTTCGACAACCACAACCACGCCCTCTACTTCTGGATTGATGCTGTAAGAAGGGGGATTGTATCTCTAGGATTTACCCTCGTCCATATCGATGAGCACTCTGATCTCTGGGCAAACTCCAATCACCTGGACCTGCGAAAAGCCTTCGAAGATGAATCTTACGCATGGGAATTCACCAACTACAAGTGTAATGTCGGGAACTATATCAAGCCAGCCCTCGATAGCGGACTTGTCGGAAAGATGATCCGTATAGAAAATGAATTCCAAATAGATGAGTTTCTTGGTTACATTCCTGACAATAATAGCATCCTCAATCTTGACCTCGATATTTTCGCTCCAGAGCTTGACTATATAGATGAAAGGAAGAAAATAGCGTGCATACAAAACTTGCTCTCTCGGATAAAATATGTTACTATAGCAATATCTCCTTATTTTATCGACCAATGACTCGCGATTGAGAAACTCATAAAATGCCTGAAAAGAAACGATTAAAATGACCGTATTGAATTGAAGAAACCAAATTTCTTAAAGAAATAGTATATTCTTGACTCCTTACACTAGTAGATATTGGAGGAAAGGTAAACTATGAAGAAATGTGTAATAATATGATTCATTCTACTTTGCCCTACACTACTCCAGAGTGGGATAATTATTGGGTAAAGTGGAAAGAGAATTTTAAACAAATAGAAACAAGGGATAGTGGGATAGAGCTATATAAAGAGCTCATACGCGATTTAAAGAATAAATGACTCCCTCCTTCGAAAACAATCTGACTTACTGGGAACTACTCCGATCTCACAAATTCAATTATTGAAGAAACTACTACTGAATAGTTATTTTTTTCTTTCTCCTCTCACTCCCGTGACCTCGTAGGTACTTCATATGATCATTTTCGTGATGATCATGAGGTGGATGACTTCCTTGTTCATTTTTAACACCTCACTTATCATCATCAGCAGAGGCTGCGAAAATATCAGGAGAAAAAAAAGCTCCCATGTACCCGATACAGATGAAAAGTATGATTTTTTTCATAAAAATTTGTATTTACATTATATATAATACCATATATTTTATATTAATCAATATCTTATTGTTAGAAGTGTGATATTTTTCTATATAATGCCGACACTATGAAGACAAAAGTCCAGCCATCCACCCTTATTTCGAATAAAAAAGCCCTCTTTGATTATGAAATTATCGAAGAGTATGAGGCTGGTATGCGACTCCTAGGATGAGAGGTCAAAAGCCTACGTGCCGGACAGGCCAACCTCAAGGGATCTCATATCGTAGTCGGATCCGGGCGAGCAATCCTGATGGGATGTCATATATCCGAATACCGAAATAATACCACTTCCCTTCGTATCGATCCGAAGCGCGACCGGGAACTCCTCCTCAAGCAATCAGAAATCATCCGACTTACTCAGAAGGTGAAAGAAATGGGTGCGACCATCGTCCCTATCGAAATCTACTCCAAAGGAAACCTCTTCAAGGTACGCATCGCCCTGGCAAAAGGAAGGAAAAAATGGGAGAAAAAACAGGTACTCAAAGAACGAGACCTCGACCGAGAAAATCATCATATACGACTATAATCCTTCCTATACTCTAATCCTCCTGCCTCCGTATGAGTCTCAGTCCACGATTTATCGAATACTTTCGAGAAAATTTTTTCCAAGAAAACGAAGAAGAACTCGGTAATTTTCTCAAAGCCCTCGAAACCTCCATCCCACGTACGATTCGTATCAAACCGTGAAAAGAGCATGAAGTGAAAGAACGACTCGAAAGCTATGGATTCCTCCTGGGTGATACTTCCATCCCCAATGTATTTACCCTGGGAAGGGATGAAGAATTCAACCCACTCGAGCGTCGTATCGGATATAGCGTCGATCACCTCGTCGGAAACTTCTATATCCAAGAACTCGCAGCGGCAACCTCAGTCCATATTTTATCGGATGGATTGATCCATCATGATGCCTTCGTGATCCTCGATATGGCGGCGAGTCCTGGTGGAAAGACAACGCAACTTGCTGAACAGTATCCTGAGAGTTTTATCATCGCGAACGAACCTACTCGAGAAAGAATCCCCCAGCTCCTTCAAAACCTCGACCGTATGGGAAGTGCTAATATCTGAGTTACCTTATACCCTGGGCAGTACTTCCGACATACACCGGAAACATTTGACCGTGTTCTCCTCGATGCGCCATGCAGCGGAGAGGGTACACTATACAAGGGTACGGAAGCGACGAAACACTGGCATATCAAAAATATCAAAACGATCGCTCGACTCCAAGAGAAACTCATAGAGTCAGCGCTCATCGCCCTCAAGGTAGGTGGTGAAATGGTCTACTCGACCTGTAGTATGAACCTCCTCGAAAATGAATGAGTCCTCGCTTCGATCGAAACCAAGTATCCTGGTACTTTCGAGATCCTCTCGCAAAAGAGATTCTGGCCACATATCGACCATACGTGAGGGTTTTTTGTCGCAAAAATCAGAAAACTTTTATCAACTCCACTCGAAGAAAAAAGTCGAGAAAATATGCTACACCATACGAATGAAGAGCTAAGAACCTATAAGTCTCATCTCGGAAGTTACACTCCAAACCAAGATATCACCCTCTATGAGCATCAATCAAAAGTCTTGGCTGTACGAAAACATCGAGAGCTCGAAAACCTTCGAAAAAAGTACTACTTCATGCGATGGGGAGATCCGATCGGCATGATAGAACGTGGGGGATTTGTTCCGAACACTCGAATAGGAGCTCATATAAACACCTCGACAATAGAAAAACTCGACCTGCCAGATGAGGAAACACTCGATATCTATCTTCGATGAGGTATCCTCGATTGGGGTCATCCTCCTGGAGAAGTCCTCCTCTCCTACCAGTGAGTCATGATCGGACGAGAACTCATCAGTGAAGACGGAAAGATGAGTAATAGTTTCCCTGCCGACTGGAGAAGAAAATAGATAGAGTAGGCTTTCTCGATTCAGACTATTTCTTGTCCCTGTCATTCCCACACGACGCTCTGGATAAACTCTGACGAGGGAAGGATCCAGGGGAATAGAAACCTGGATTCTTCGTGCCTCAGAATGACGCGTATTCATCTTGCTCACTTTAATACAATAAAAAAATACCTCGAATTTCGAGGTATTTTTTTATCTATCCAGATATTATTTCATGAGAAGATCGATTTTCTTCGTAAATTCATCATATGGATAGGCTCCGACAACCGTTTCATACTTCCCCGTGGAAAGATTGACGATAAGAGTTCCGGGCGTTCCTGTAAGACTAAACTTTGCAGCTTCGCTCGTCTGAGAGGCGAAGAGTGGAAGCATTTCTTTGGTATCGACACATTCTTGCCATTTCTTTTCATCGACTCCAGCATTCTTGGCGAGGATATTGAGCTTCGTGACATCATATACACCTCACTCGTTAGTAGAACCATCCATGACTGCCTTATAGAACTTCGTATATGCTGCATCTCCGCCAAGTTTCTGAGCACAGAGAGCTCAGAGTGCCTTGATCTCAGTTCCAGGGTGGTTGAAACCCCGGTTATTCTTATACACGAGGCCTACTTTATCAGTGTATTGTGCGGCTACTTTTTCGAAGAGCTTGGTATCATGGTACTGCTTCATACAAAATGGACACTCCATATCCGAATACTCGATGACGAGAATATTAGCATCTTTATTCCCTTCAATAACGGCATCTTTTTTGAGAGTGGCTATCTCATCGGGAGTGAGAGGAGTACCATTATTGGCTGCAGCAGTAGTAGCTCCTTGTGCACCACCTCCATTTTTTATATATTCCTTAATTTGTGGGAGTTGCTGCTGCATCTGCATCTGAGTAGCTTTATTGACGGTATCATAGATATCCTTTCCACCCACTTTTGCATATTCGACCTCAAGGATTGCTTTTTTAATACCCATCGTATCAACCTCCGAGTTTCCGATGGAATTCCCCGTCAGAAAGTAGAGAGATCCGATATTGAGCAGGATCGAAATACAGAGAAGAAGGATAATACAAGTGTGTGTCCAGCATCAATGTCCACAAGAAGGAGCTATCGGAGTTTCTGGAGTAATCTTGGCTGTGGCCATAGGGGGAATATTTAGAGTATAAAAAAACAAGAGTTATTGTATAAAGAATGCTTATGAATGCAAACTCACTTCACTTGACAGAAATAAGACATTAGGCTCTGAGGCCTCTGTCGATATCATAATACGCTCGGATACCCACCATAGCTGCGTTATCCATAGAGTAGAGAATCCGACTCGGTGCAAGAAACTGCATACCTTCTACTCTTGCTTCATCGAGAATCCGATCTCGAAGCTTCGAGTTGGCACTGACTCCTCCTGCCAAGAGTACCATCGAAACCATATATTTCTTTGAGGCAAAAAGAAGCTTCTTTGTCAAAATACGTACTACCGTTTCTTCGAATTCGAATGCAATCTTCTTCTTGACTTCAAGACTGAGCTCTCACTCATTTCAGTTTGGCATTGATTTCATCTTCATTTTCTCATGATCGATATACCGCTTGACGGCGGACTTGAGTCCAGAAAATGAAAAGTCCAGAGAGTTTTTTTCGAGAAGTACTTCAGGAAAAATACCCTCGAATTCACCGGTATACTTGGCTGCCAGATCAGCGATTTTTTTTCCTCATGGAAATCCCATCCCGAGCATTTTCGATACTTTATCAAAGGCTTCACCCGCCGCATCATCGATGGTCTGTCACACCATTTCTAGTTCATATCGACCCTTCCAGAAATAGAGTTCGGTATGTCCTCCGGAAACCGTCAGTACTATTGCTGGGAAAACTATATCAGTTTCTTCTCGTTCGAGGTAATTCGCGAATATATGACTCTCGATATGATCGATCCAGAGCAGTGGTTTTCGAAGGGAAAGTGCCAATGTTTTCGCCACCGTCATCCCGGTCAAGAGCGATGGGAGGAGTCCTGGCTTCTCAGTACAGGCTATATAGTCGATCTCCTCGAGGGTAAGTCCGGTTTCGCGAAGGACATCTTCGATACATGGGAAAATCGCATTTGCATGACTTCGAGCCGCGACTTCTGGCACGACTCCCCCAGTAATCGTATGCTCCATCTGTGTCCTCGTCGAAAGAGCGATACAAGATCGATCTTGCATAATCGCCACAGAAGTATCATCGCAGGATGTCTCGAAAGCGAGAATATACAAAGGAAGTTGAAAGTTGAAAGTTGAAAGTTGAAAGTTGAAAGTTGAAAGTTGAAAGTTGAAAGAGCATACAAATATTTTGCATCTATGCAAAATGATTTATCGTGGAAAGGTATTATTGCCGTTTTGATTTATCTATGTTCTTGGAAAGTGAATCAAACCCTAATTCAAAAGTAAAAAATAGAGAACAGGATCAGCTTATATTCTTCATTATTCATTATTAATTCTCAATTCTTCATTACTATATGATCCCATGATCTCTCATTGTCTCGACTTGAGCCTTGTTACAGGTGGCTTCGAGTTCTTCGAGACTGAGATTTTTGATATCGTCGATACTTCCGGCGACCTTGAGGAGCTTTCGACGAGTCACAGGACCGAAGCCCGGGAGTTCTTCGAGGATATTTTTCTTCATCGCCTTAGTCCGAGCCTGACGGTTTGCCGTGATCGCAAAACGATGTGACTCATCCCGAGCCTTCTGGAGTACCATGAGTTCTGGCGTTCCCTTTTCGAACAGCACTGGTTCTTTTTTCCCAGGGAGAAATATTTCTTCTTCTCGCTTGGCGATAGAACAAATGGGAATACTCGAATATTGGAATATTGGAAGGTTCGAAAGATTTGAATCAGTATTTCTCGATTGATAATTCGATTCGTACTGAAAAATTCACTCCTTGATACCCGTGAGAGCACTTGAGAGCTGCCCCTTCCCTCCATCGATAATGATGAGATGAGGAAAATTGGTGGATGAGGTTTTTGATTTTTTGGATGGTTCAACTGGTACTGTAACTTCCTTATCTTTTTCTTCCACCTTCAATCTTCCACTTTCCACTTCTAGCCCCTCTATCGTCCGACGCTTCATCACCTCCTGATGTGAAGCGAAGTCATCGATTTTCCCAGTATATTCGAGGGTTTTGATATTATACTTTCGATATCGACTCGGGTCTGGTTTTCCATTCACGATCACCGCACGGCTCGCCACCGTAAACTGCCCATGTGTATGAGAAATATCGTAGCATTCGAAAACAATTTCTCCTTTTTTCGGAATGGGGAGTCCAAGCTTCTCGAGGACATTCGCCATATGTTCACGTGAGAGTGTTTTATTCTCGAGAGTGGCAAGTTCCGACTTATAAGCATACTCACGGAGTTGATTGAGCGTAAAGGTCAGAAGTTCTTGCTTCGGTCAGGATTTCGGTATTTCGATTTTGATAGCACTCTTCTCGAGAAACTGGAGAAAGATATCGTCTTCGAGTGGGTTCGAGAGAACAAGGAAATCTGGCATATCACTTCCCACATCGATGTACTGAAGCGCGAGGAATTCAGTGAGCATTTCCTCAGGTGTTTCCGAGAGTTTCGTCGTGAGCTCATGTCGAAAGACGGATACTATCTGTCCTCATCGAACCTGGGTGAGTCCGATAAAGTGGCGATTATATTTTTCATACTGGACCACGATATCCATCTCCCCTCCCGGGAGATCTCTCACTTTTTGTCGTTCATGCAGGCTCCTGAGTGCATCGATCGTTTGTTTGATCTTCTGCGCTTCTTCGAATTCGAGATGTTTCGCATGCTCCTTCATCTCTGCCTCGAGTTTCGAAAAAAGTGACAGAGCTTCCCCCTTTAGAAACGCACGAACATCATCGATATGGTTACTATGTTCGGCGAGTTTCGAGGGTTCGAGCAGGCACGGCGCTGGGCAGAGTCCGATATAGTAATCGATACAGGGGATCGATCTCCCGGCTTTATCGGTGATAATTACCTCACCCTGCCCCTCTCCTAAAGGAGAAGGGGTAAGGGGATGAGGAGAGAACTTCATCCGACAGTTTCGTATTCGAAATATGCGACGTAGGGCACGTATCGATTGTTCTACAGCCGCCACATAGGGACCGTAATACTCAGCTCCATCACGTATTTTTTGTCGAGTTTTGATGAGCTCAGGGACGGGACTCCTTGTGATTTTGATATATGCTAGATTTTTATCATCCTTCATGAGGATATTGTACTTCGGACGAAGGTGCTTGATGAGGTTGGTCTCAAGAACCAGGGCCTCGACCTCACTCGCCGTCAATGTGACCTCTATATTGACGATTTTCCCGACCATTTGCCGTTTCGCCATATTGAGATCTTCCGTACGAGCGAAATAACTCCCGACTCGACTCTTGAGGTTTTTGGCCTTTCCGACATACATCACTTCTCCCTTCGCGTCCTTCATCTGATAAATCCCCGGACTCTTTGGAAGAGTCAGGAGGATTCAATCAATATGTGCTCGAATTTCATCTTTTGTAAGGGAATTCGTGGAAGTATCTTTCATAGGTGATATCTTAGTAAAAAGGGAGGAAAGAGCAAATTTTGACTTTTATAAAATGAGTTTGACAATACTATAATATTCTATAGATTTACCCTACTTATTCTCTGAAAAATTATGAAACGCTCACACACAACTCAAAATCTCGACGAAACTCCGGATGTTAAATATTGAAGTAGCTCAATTAGTACACAAGCAATTACTACTCTCATCATGTCTCTAGTTGTTTCTGCTTGTGGAAGTACGCCAGGGTATCGTCCGAGCCAATCCTATGAATCATCTCCTATATTTACTCCTCCTATAGTAACTACACCTTCGAGGCCTGAACTTACTAATAAATTTTTTTCTCACAATGGCCCACTTTGAGATCGTATCTGTACGTATACTTTCAGCACCAATGAAAAAGTTCTGAAACTTTGTGATTTCAAACCACCTAAAATAACTCAAAGATATACCAAGGATATACCAGGTATAACTACTTGGGTTCCATGAACTTCAACGTATACCCCACCAAAATCGGTATATGGGTATAATCCAAAGACTTTCAAATATGAAAATTATATAGAGCCCGGGAAGACCTTAACAACTCCTGGTAAAAATACTTATACCCCTCCCACGACAGAATATTGTACAAAAAGCATACCCTACTCTCAGACTGACGGTTCCCCACTTTCCGAGAAAACTGAATGTAGATAGACGAAATAACTATTAAAACAATACTGAGATAGTTTTTTTAAAAAACTATCTTTAAATCAATAGCACCTTCCTTTGACAGGTGCTATTTTTTGGATAAAATGGAGGGGTTCCATAGATATACAGTATAACGCTAACCAGCGCCCTCCTAACCAGCAAACCAACTCCCTCCTCACCCCCCTCCTATGCCAACTAAAAATTTCTACGACACTCTCGGTGTTTCCAAAACTGCGACCGAGGCCGAGATCAAAAAAGCCTACAAGAAAAAAGCGCTCGAGTTCCATCCTGACCGTAACAAGTGAGATAAAAAGGCGGAAGCCAAGTTTAAGGAAGTGAACGAAGCCTACCAAACCGTAGGCGATACCAAGAAACGGAAAGAATACGACCAATTCGGAAGTAGTGCGAATCCATTCGGTGGAATGGGATGAAATCCTTCATCTTCGAGAAGTCGATGAGCCTCGAGCGGAGCACAAGCCTGATTCGGTGGATTCGAAGATATATTTTCACAGTTTGGCGGAGGAGGGCGATCCCGAGGAAATACTCAAGGATTCGAATTCGATATATGAGACCTCTTTGGTTCAAGTGATTGAGGTTGAAGTTCACGATCCAGAAGAGAAGAAGAACATGAACCAACTAAAAAAATAGAAGAAGTACTCGACGTGACGAAAACTATCGAAATCCCATTTCTCGACTTTCTCTTCCCGACGACTGTAGATGTCGAAACCGTCTATGGGAAACACCTCAGACTTAAGGTAAAAGCTGGTACCAAGCCGGGAACAAAATACAAAATCACAGGAAAATGAAGAACGAGTGATGGGAAAACGGGAGATATGTACGTCATCGTCGATGCGAAAATGCCATCAACACCACTCAATTCTACAGTAGAAAAAATGATCGAGGCAATACGGTATCAGATCTAACAGGTTAGCAGGTTAGCAGGTTAGCAGGTATAATTATACATAAAGGAGAAATCAAGTACTTACTCTCATATATCGAAAAAATCTCTTCTCTCTGTTATGAGGAAAGTGGAGGAAAAAGAGAAAAATAATTTGCCTTTTCAATCAATCTGCGTACAAAAGTGAAAATATTTTTTGCTTTTATGGGTTATTTCTGTTATAATCCATAGGAAATAACCTTTGTCTATATGAATAATGCAAATTACCGTGAACATAGAGATATTTCTCTTGCAATGAAAGAAAAACCTACTACTATATTAAGTGTGGATCAATTGAATATTGAATTTAACGGTTTTATTGGAAGCGTTCAAAATCCAGAAATTGCTCGAGAATTAAAAAAATCTTGGAATCAAACCATCAACAATTATAGAAGTCTGTCGGAGTGACCTGAAGCTGCAGCGTCTCAACTCTCTCAACTAGTAGGATCTTCTGGCTTTAATCTCGGTCTAAAGACAAGCCAAGGAGTTGCGCTTGCAGTCACAAAGAGTGCAGCAAACAATACTACTTTCAATCAACCAACCGCAACAGATATCTCTTTCAATGCTAGTTTCAATAAAAAAGCAGCAAACGACACCACTTTCAATCAAGAAGAAGCAGCCTAGTACCACTACCCTTTCACCGTCCCTGTTATGACGAAAAATTTTCGCCTCGTGACTCTTCTGGAACGTGCTCCTCTCCCCGAGGAAGTGAAGCATAATATTGTGGTTATTTTTAGTGCCCTCTCGTTTGAGCGTCAACGTCATATCCTCGATCATTGGGATATCTACCTTCTCAGATTTATAGAAGTTCGTGAAGAAGTGGAAGAACAGGTCGCAAGAGAATTCCTCGAAGGACTTCGTGTGATCGATACCCTCCTCGATGAGGCCCTCATTCGTGAACGCGAAAAATCAGTCATCAAAGCCGAGAATCGTCGATCTACTCGTGAACAGCTCGAGGGGACCGTCGCATATGAACAAATGCAAAAACTCAGAAAAATCAAAGAAATGACCCGTCCCGTATGAGTATAAGACCCTGCCGGGTCTTTCTTTTTTTCATGTAACGAAAAAATCACTGTTGTAATCAAAAAAACAAAAACTCACTTAAAAATAAAAATACCTTCATTTCTTCTATCAAGCTATAAAACTATCATACCAACTCCTATGAAACGAGTCATTATCCTTCACAATATCCGCTCTCTCCTCAATGTCGGTTCCGTTTTTCGTACGGCTGATGGGGCTGGTTGGGATATCGTCTACCTGACGGGATTCACTCCGACGCCCCCGAGAAAAGAAATCTCGAAGACCGCACTCGGAGCAGAATCCTGGGTCACCTGGGAGTACTATGTAGATATATTCGAACTTCTTGAGAAACTTCGCCAAAGTTCCTACACCATCGCGAGTATCGAGACAGGCGATGATGCTCTCTCCTACGATACGTTCGAACCTCCAGAAAACTTGGCAGTTATTATGGGAAATGAGATCGAAGGTATTGAAAAAGAGGTCCTTGAGGAATCTGACGCTGTTATTTCACTTCCAATGGTTGGGAAGAAAATTTCACTCAATGTTTCGATAACAGCGGGTATTGTTATGTATGCCTATAGAAAAAGGTAAACAAGAAAAAGAGGAAAGATTTGTGAAAAAAAAGAGGAAATGTTAATATAGCATATATAACTCTCTTTCTATGCCTCCTGAAGAACAGGTTTCAGCTAAAAGCACTGAAATAATCGAAACAAGTCCTCCTCCAGAAATTTCACAAGAAGTACCAGCTGATAATGATGGAGTTGTTATGATTTCGGTAGCATCGTCCCTCGAAGGATATAAGCTCAGGAATTTCTATATTGCCGTAGCATTTCAGCAATTTGCCTGGATCACATTTCACTTTACGATGATATTTTTCTTTACCTTTCAGCTCAAAAGTATCGTTATGGTTGGGGTATTTCTCTGACTCGCCAACTTCCTCGCATTCCTTCTCGATATCCCGCTCTGAATCGTGCAGAAATACTTTTCTTCGAAAAAACTCTTTTTTATCGCGACCATTTCTCAGCTCGTTGCTGTCGGGATTTTTCTCAATTTTATCTACAATGTCCTCGGGATTTCTGTCGGATCATGAGTAAAAGCAGTTACTGATGCTGCTGGAGTCGAAACCCTCGGAAAAATAAGTGACTGGTTCTTCGGTAGCGCCTTCAACTGGGTACTCATACTCGTAGCGACGCTCTGTTATGGGCTGACGAAAGAGCTCAACGATGTGACTACCTTTAGTTATGTTCTGACGAATGCGAATCCGTCGGACTATAGTAAAATCCTTTCTCGAAACAATATCCTTTCAGGAATCGGAGGTATGTGCGGACTCCTCCTCTCATGACTTCTCCTCGCGATCAATCCGACCTTTGCGGTTTTTGGACTCGGATCGATTATCGCAGGACTCGGGTTTTTTACCCTTCGATTCTTCGATAATGCGACGGAATCTATAGAAGTGAAGGATATCAAAAAATTCACGATGTCGATCCAGAAGCTCAATGCTGAGAATATCAAAGAACATCTCGTCGAAACGGTCAGTGCTGCCGATCTCGGTGGAATCCTCTCCAAAGTGAAAAACTATGTGTTTATAAAACCTGCGAAAACACAAGAGTCTGTACCCTGGGGCGAGATACTATCGAAAACGAAAAGTGAGTTTATGATTATTCTGAAAATCCTTTCTCGAAAGCCCATTTATCTTTCGATCTACTGGACACTAAGCATGATCTTGACCTTCGGATTTTGGGATACCTTTGCCGCTTCATTTCTCGTGGACTTCCTCAATAATATCAAGCCGGGGTGGAGTTATGCACTCCTCTGATTAATCGCTATACCGGCTTTCTGACTCCAGGAAGTGTGGGGAAATATCGCCAATAAAATAGGAACCCTTACGGTAGGGGGTATCTGACTCCTCCTCTCAGGAGTATCTCTAGTCGGTATGGGAATCTTGGCTTGAGATAATATGAATGGATTCTTGGTACTTCTTTGTGCCCTTATCAATAGTGTCGGATACGCGGCAGGGATGTCGCTCGGACAGAGTAAATTTCTCGAAGAATACAATATCATCTACGCAAAAACGCTTGATCTCAAAGAAATAGATGGAAATGCCTCTGCGGCACCGATGAAGATCCTTCAGAACTTCGCGAATGTCATCGGACTGGTATTCGGAGGACTCCTCCTCAGTATTTTTGACTATCGAGGATTCTTTATCCTTTTTGGTCTGATCATCTTAGTGATTCTTGGATGGAGTATTATGAAAAGAAGTGAGATAAAGGTATAATTTAGTGTCGTTCCATATAGACCTGTCGATTTTTGAGGAGTTCCACTCGTAGACTCTGCATGATCAGTTCGAGGTCTTTTCCTTTGAGGATAATCTTCTGTCTCCACTCTCACGCATATTTTTCCCAGATATCTTTATCGAAGGATGAGAAGATATCCGGAGTTTGTATGGTCTGTATCTTATTGATGAGTTTGTAGATAATATCCTTCACCATATCTTTCGAGGGATGATGCACCCAGAGCGTGATAAATTCTCCATACGGAGGATAAAGGAATCGCTCTCGAAGGGCTAGTGTTTCAGAGAGAAAAGACTTATAATTTCCGGAAAGGAGCATTTCAGTAAATGGGGTCTCAGTAGCATAGGTTTGAACAAGTACAGGGACTCCCATACGCCTTGCATAGACGATTTGAGTGTATATTTTTTCCTCACGATCAAACTCAGGAATCGAGAGATCATTGTCGATAAGGAGAAAAGCGATGAGGCCTATATCTTCGTGAAGAGTCGTCAACACCATCTGGGTTCCGATAATAATCTCTGCCGTATCGAGCTCATCAAGGAGAGTAAGTTTCTCAGATTTTTTCGCATCTGAATCGATACGTACCAGCTTATGAGATGGGAAAAATGCTTTCATAGCGAGTTCAATCTTTTGTATTCCTATACCCATAGGAGTAATATTATTTCATGAACATTTCGGACATTCTCAGTAAACAGGGGCTATAAAATTGCACTGGTGACAAATGAGCCGTTTCGTAGGAGTCGTATGGTAGGAAAGACTGATATCGCAATGAGGACACATTTCTTGATAGCCACAGTCATTGCAGACATAGGAATGCGCAGATCCTCGACGATTGTAGATACAAACCACCTTCTTATTCCCTTGAAGGGTGCGTGTCATATTTTGGAGGAGTTCATCACTCATATAGGGACCATGTGTTTTCGTGGTACCAAGAGGAATGATGGTTATCGTTCACTGATTTTCTGTTTGAGGTGACATCTGTTCTAAAAAATAATGAGTCTTGGGAATTGAAGTTTTATGAATAGTAAGAATGTATTGGAAAATATTTCTTCAGTCGAAACTTATCCTCCTACAAAAAGGAGAAATAACAATACATCCGAACTCTTAATGTTGCTGAGGTTCTGTCTACCCAAGCTCGTCTTCGATGAACTTCACGAACCCTTGAACATCTTCATGGTTGTGGTAGATCGATGCATATCGTAAGAAACCGACTTCATCGAGGTCTCGCATCTTCCGAAGGATATCCTTCCCGATACGTTTTGAGGTAATCCCCTGCTTATTCTGAGCCCATTCATTTTCGAGCGTATTGACGATATCTTCGAGCTTATCGACGCTGAACTTTCGTTTGACGAGAGCTTTCATCATCGAGTTTACCACCTTCGTTCGATCATAGGGCTCGAGTTCTCCGGATGATTTCATCACCATAAAGGAGACAAATTCGAGTCGTTCAAAAGTCGTAAATCTGGCTCCGCATTTCTCACATTCACGTCGTCGACGGATAGCCTTTCCATCTTCTGTGGTACGCGAATCGATCACTTTGGTATCGAGATTTTTACATTTCGGACATCGCATAGGATTAAGTTAGTATATCTGTAGTATATAGAGAGGAAGAGAAAATGCAAGCGTGAGGATTTCAGATTCAAGAAGTCAATCTCCGTGAAGAGAGGTATCTCTTTCGTAATATGCCATCGTCCATATGCTCTCCGGATTCTGTTTTCTGGATTCCCGTTTTCACGGGAATGACAATTCGAAGAGAAAATCACTACTCAATTCGGAGGCTATGGCTGTCATCCTCGCGTATGCGGGGATCCATTTTCTCAATTCATAAACCGCACCCCCCTGCCCCCCATTTTTTTGGAAGGAGGGTTTTCCCTTATCTCTATATGCTACCTGATAACTGCTACCATCTATCTCCTACCTACTACATACAATCTATCTGTTATCTACTCTGTACGATCCCTGCCCCCTGCTACTTTACTATCTACTAGAAGCTACTTCACAATTACCTTTTGGTAGGTACCATATCCCCGCATCTCTGGATGGTACATAAAGTAAGCCGTCACTGGAGGGAGGAGATACGTGCCACCTTGTTCTGGTCGGATAAAGTACTCATATTTCATCGTATCACCGTATCCATTCGCTGCGTGAGCGAGGATACGGTCAAGCTGGGATTCTACATGGGACCAAGACCACTGAGATTCTCCATTCGTATTGGTAGAGAGTACTGATGAACTCGTGAGGAAGTTCGACGATATAGGATGCCATCCGCCAGGAAGATAGTCTTCTATAGCAAAATCAGTCCATGGTTTATCTTTATATTTTGGGATTTTGACAGATAGAGTCACCCGATAGAGACTTCCCTTTCCGAATACGCCATTGTTCACTGGGGTTGTGCTGATAAATGTTCCATCGCTGTCTACTCCGAGTTTCTCATCGATTTTTTCTATCGTACGACTGACGCTGACACCGGCATCATTTTTGAGAGGAACGATATACGGATCTTTCGGAATGAAGGTGTCGGTCATGGTCACATAAAGCGTTCGAGGATTATTTTTCTCGAAAGAGAGTGACTCTCAAGATCGAAAGAGTTCGAAATTCCTCTCCATAAAATTATCACGAGAGCTCAATATTCCCTCCGTTTTGAGAACTCATGTTTTCATACTCACCTTGATGCTTCATGGGACAGTTCCTTCAAGCTGGAGGTACTTCGTAAGGGTGAGAAATGTTTGGAGCTTTTCTTGAGTCGAGTAGTAGTATGATGACCAATCATCAGAAAGGCTATCGCGTAGAAACTGATTGAAGACGATATCTCTCTTTTCTCCATGATCGAGAAGGAGTCGAGCAAAAGTCATCATATCGGCCCCTCGAGTCCAGTAGTACCAGTAGTTCTCTTCTGGGACGATCTTTTTCGAAAGATATCGGTCTTCGAAAGACTGGATCAGCTGAGGTGTCAGCGACTTGATGAGTTCGAGTCCGTAGAGATACGCCACCCACCCATGAAGGGTAAGCTTCGAGGTATCGATATTCTTCTTCGCTTTCTGAGCTTCCGGGCTTTTCGCCATCGCGAGTGTCCAGAACCGTTCCGCTTGAGCATTGGCATCGAGGTAGAGTCCTTCATTTTCTATCAGGTACTGGGTACCAATCTCGATCATATCAGAAGGTACCGTAGCTCAGAGATTTCTCATAGTAAGTAGGGATCGGAGAACATAAGGAGTAATCATAGTATTCTCGGTCGTCTCTCATGCCCAGTAGGCAAATCAACCACTCGGAAGTTGCATCGTACGAAGCCTGTCTATCCCAACGGCAATATTGTGGAGAGCATCCTCTTTTTTGATACCAGTCGGAAATACCGATTCAACTGCAAGGGCTATAGCATTCGGAATGGTGCTCGAGGTCGTCTGTTCGACACATCCATATGGATACTCGAGGAGCGTACGAAAAATATGACGATAGCTCGAGAGGATACTGGTACTGACATCGACGGCATGTTTTGACTTCAGAGAATCGATATTGGTTTTCGGGTGTTCCAGAGGAAGTATCAGAGTCGATCCGGTCAATTCATAGAAGTGAACACTTCGAGTCTCGAAGAGTGGATCTGAAACTATGGTAATATAGGATGTTATACTATCAAGAGTATTCTTCCCATCACTCAGAGTAAGCGTAAATGGTATCTTTCAACTCGTGGCATCACTAATATTTCGAAGCGTGTAGGTGATATTTTCAGGAGATTTTGGCTGGAGTTTCACTTCTGAGACCAGTGAACCGGTAAATATAGTTCCATCAATCTTGAGAGTAAGTCGTGCTGGGGTAATCCTATCAGTAGAATTGAAGATATTTACACTAATGGTAAAGGAATCTCATCGACGAACGATGGTTGGAGCGTGTAGTTCGATGACATAGTCCTTTCGTACACTTACCGTGGACTCAGATACTCAAAATTGCGAAGACTTCGTATTGGCAATCGCGATGATACGGTAATTGGTAATATTATCTGGAAGAGGAAAACTCAGATTGGCTCTACCAGAACTATCCGTCAAAATGCTAGGATTATAGTATGCGGTATTCTCGAATCGAGTTCGAGTAGAGAGGGCTGAACCATCCCCTCACTTCCCTCCAGAACCTCATGCTACACCATTTCTCGAGAAATAACGACGCTCCTCCATACCGATAAGAGAAAGAGCGGTACGCATAGAAAACGGAAGTTTCTGATAAAACTTCGGTATCACATCGAGATCGATATTTCAGAGGAGGGAAATGAGACTCTCATCAACCACCATCAGAGCAACTTCTCATGTGAGTGGCTTTCCTTTGGAGTCCGCGAGAGCAAGGTTGAGGTGTACATTTTCTCAGGTTTTGTATTCTTTCTTATCCGTCGAAATGGCGAGAGAAGCTTTTTTATCGGTCATATCCGTGACGATCTCCGTATATCCAACTCGATACTCTGGAAGTGGAGATTTTGTATTCGATGGAGCAAAAGCTACGACTCACACATACGCATTCGGAACGAATCGGTCATCAACCGTGAAGGTATACTCAAAGAGGTTTCCAGTACCATCGATGTACTTTTTTTCGAGCACTCCATTTTTCTCAAGGGTGAGGAGTATCTTCGACTTCTCCCAAGGGAGTCGGACGAGGATTCGAGCGGTATCTCCGAGATGGTAAACTGTTTTTTCAGCTATGACCGATATAGCATTGTTCGCGAAGCGAGGATTTTTGGCATTTTTATCCGCACCGACATAGTATACCGTCGTATCGGAAGTGGCGCTGATACGCTCGCTTCCCGTCGCCGTCAATCCCTTCGGCTGAACCAGGATATGGTACTCTCATGAGGGCTTCCCTTTCATACTAAAGGACCATTTCTCTGAAGTGATCGAACCTGAAGATACGACCGTATCCTCTGGATGCATCACTTCGCTTTTCCCTCCGCGAATATCTTCGACCTGAGTCATCGTATAAGTTCTCAGAGATAGTGCATATTCATACTTATTCTCATGCCATTTTGACCACGTGCCACGTGCGGGTTCAAATACTCCAGTTAGTATATCTTCCGTTGAGAGGATTTTCTTTTCTGGTTTGAAATCCAGAGGATTCGATGAGTCCCACATACGATACTCGGTCGGGAGTCGCACGATCATATTTCCAGCACTGGTGACGGTCTCGCTGGTGAGTGGGTCCTGAATCGTCACCTCTACCGTATACTTAAAGTCAGAATAAAATGAGGAGAAGAGTACGGGAACACGGACGAGTCCATACCCATCAGCATCGATACGACCCTCTCATTCGGTATAGAAGTCCAGTGGTGGTTCATAGTAACATCCCCAGAAACAATTATTCCATTTGCTACCCCCCCAATATTCACTGCGGTAGACTCGATAGGTAAATGGAACATTTCGTACGGTAGCACCATTGTAGTAAGCGGCCTTTATCTTCGCATCAAGATTGAAGGTTCCCTCATAAACACTATCATACCAGTACGTATTCGAATCAGTATTGGGCTTCTTTCTGAGGTTTGAGATAATCTCAGCGCTGACATCTGGACTCGAAACTGATACTTGACTCGTAAAGGTAGGATTTTTGAAAATTTCTACCTGAAAATCGGTATATCCACCATCGATAGGAAGATCTCAGAGTTTTTTGTCTGATATGGTCACTTGTGCCGTATACATCCCGAGAGGAGCATCAGTGGGAAGTTTCCAGGTATCAGAAAGAGAACCAAATTCGGAAGCCTTCAGGAGGACTTGAGATACCTCTTTGCCATTCGGATCCGAGATGGCGATCGCATACGTACGATCAGGGGGTGGGATGCTGAGTTTATCTGTGTATTCTCGGATGATCGAGTGGATATTAACCGTGTCACCCGGAATATAGAGTCGTCTATCAGTATGGGTATAGGAAAGATTCGAGCTCATACTCGACCAGCCATAGTCCTCTTCCTTGAATCCGAAATTCCATCCAGCAATCCCATCATTCCATGTACTCACGACATACCCGAGTCGACCGCCTTCTCCCCGAGATTCTACAAGAAAGGATCGGTATTCCCCTTGATATCACCACCAACTCTCGAAAGTAAATCCATACGCGGATTCCCCATCAAGAAGATCCTTCATATCAACCGAGAGGAATCCATCCTTATCAGTACGTCCGAGGGTAATACCTGTGGCATACGTAATCGTCGAAAGCGGCAGGTAGGTAATATCTATTTTTTCGGTCGTTGGATTCCATACTTCATTGTAGGTTCGGCCTATGTTTTTGAATATTCGGATTTCCTGACCGGCAATCGGCATACTCGTCGTCATATCAGTCGCGAAAAAGAGAGCCTTCCCACTCGCATCGAGTTTCATCGTGATATGAGTATCGAGGAGGGAGAAGAGTACTGGACGAAGCCACTTCGAGGTATAGATAGCATCCCCGTGATCCGCAAATGCGAGGATATAGAGACCGGGAGTTTGTTTTTTCCCTGGGAAAAATGAAGCCACTTCAATCTTGGAAAGTAGATTATTTTTCTCTGTGAGGATTTCTTTGGTAGTACAACTATTTTTGGGGAGTTTAGCGAACGTATCAAACATTTCATCGCTATACTCCTTCTTATTTTCATCGACGATTCGCTCGAATCGAGCATACATCTCCACTCCGACCTTACAGAGCATCACGTTGTGACTAGAACGCTTGGTATCGAGGGCATACATTTTTGCCCATACCGGAGTCGACACTGGGAGTGTGGTGGTATGTCAAGAGAGGGCAAGAGACAGGTAGGGTTCACGTTTTGGAGTGAGAGAAAGCTTCATAGAAGCAAGCTGTCCATAGATATCTTCCACATCATCGAGTTTCACGCTATACTCCATGCCAGCATTCAGAGGAAGCGTGATAACCGTGCGGTCTGGAGTCATGACGATATCATCGATCGTGAGTGGGAGTTCTGGTGTGATACTCAGATGCTTCAGAAAGAGTTCTTTTTGTTTCGTACGCTCAGCTATGTACTCTTGAGAGTTGGTCACACCAATATCCTCAAACAGTGGATTCGAAAAATCAAACTGCAAACGACTCTGCATATCATACTCTGGAGCGAGGATATCGATAGCACTTCCCGTGAGAGTAAACGTATTCACCGTACGGTTATCGATCTCATAGAGCTTACCCGAAAGCCCAGCATAGAGACAGTAGGATCCTTGGATCGTATGGGAAGAAACAATATCGAGGGTATCCTTCACCTCGGAATCATAGAGGGCAAGGGTATCGTACTTCACTGGATGTGCATAATCAACGGCATCTATCATACAGGAACTTCCACTGGCATCTTTCGGCACTTGATAGAGGGTCACCATATTCGCATCAACACCCTTCGGAAAGCCCAGGAGGTCGATAGAGTATTTTTTATCTCGAGGAGTACCGACCGTCCGTGCCACTATATCTGGATTGGACGAAGTGGTCTCGAGGTTAATATCTGCAGGAAGTCGATAGGCCACTCAAGTCGCCTGGTTATAGAGGGAAGCTTTGAGAGTGAGTATCTGTTTTTTATCTGTATTGAGATCCTTGAGTGTGATACTGAGGCTATTCGTAGTGGGGTAATCGATACTGACACTCCCCGTATCGATGAGTGGCTTTCCATCAAGAAGAAGTGCATTTTTGAGAGCTCTCTCATCCACGGTAAGTGGACGAACCTCATGAGAAGTCAAAGCAGTAACCAGTGGTTTATCAAATACGATGTTGATCTGATTTCATTTCTGCACTTCAGTACTATTGAGAGCGTAGACCAGGGTGCGGACATGGAGAGTATATGCGTAGTAGCCCAGAGCTCATACTGTGATAGTGGCTACAAGGAGGAGGAGGAATCGTAGTGAAGTTTTCATGGGAGGAAAATTATGGCGTAAGTATACTCTTTTCTTATGTGATGCAATGGATTTTTTCGAGAGTTGAAGACAAAAAGTGAACAATAAAATAAGGTAAAATATGTGCGCTAGTAGGTAGTGTTGAAAGGTTCGTAAGGTTTATAAAGTGAAAGGTTCATAAGGGGAAAGGGGTTGAAAATACAGTCAGTTCATATAGATTACATGACACAAATGGGGGCGTTTCATAGAGTGTATGCTACAATGGATACATCCTCAATTTCCTATTTTGCCAATTCCCCATTTCCTATATAATCTCGGCATGCAATCTTTCGAATGGTGACATCTCCTAGACTGGTACCGTGTGAATGGTCGACACCACCTCCCATGGCGCGACTATACCCTCAGTGATCGAGAACGCGTCTACCGTGTCTGGCTCTCAGAAATCCTCCTCCAGCAAACACAGGCTTCTCGAGTGGTAGGATTTTTCGATCGGATGATGGATCGGTTCCCTACCATCGAATCCCTTGCCCAAACGGACTATGATATGTTCTTCCCATACTACAGTGGACTCGGGTATTATAGTCGTGCGAGGAATATCCTCAAAACTGCCACGCTCGTCGTGAGTGACTTTGGATGAATATTTCCGAAAGAAAAAGAAATCCTTATTAAACTCCCGGGAGTATGACCATATACCGCGGAAGCTATCCTCTCATTCGGGTATGATATCCCAGTACTTTCCTGGGATACGAACCTCGAAAAGGTTTTTGCTCGATACTACAAAAGATCACGAAATACAAAACTCTCTCAGGAAGAAAAAGCAATGATCCAGTGTGATTTAGAGAGTTTTCTTAGATGATGAGGGGGAAATGGGGGTTCGGGGGTGAAAACTATCTGAGGATGATGAGAAAAGAATTTGGAAACGATCGAAACTGCAACCTGCAACCTGCAACCTTCTATATCCATCCGTGATATCAATAACGCCCTTATGGACTTCGCGGCACTCGTAGATCTCAAAGAAAAATCAAATATAGACTGGGAAAACTATCCTCTCAAAGAAAGTGTATTTTACAAAGAACGTGGGGCAAATGAGCTGACACTACCGAAAGTAAATCGGAGTTTCCCCACGCCCGATGCTGAGATCCGGATTATCCTCCATAAAGATCATAAGGTGTACTATTTCCCACCCCTCCACCTCGTCCCGAATACTCTTGACACCCCTCAAAAGGGGAATGAAGCCTCTGACGAAATCTGATGACACTTCGAAACTTGAGAACTTGAGAACTTGAGAATTTGAGAACTACCCAACCAGCCCACCAGCTCACCAGCTTCCCTCCTCCCTGTTCACCAGCTCACCAGCCCACCAGCTCACCAGCCCATCCCCTACTTCACCCTCCCTCCCTCCCTCGTAAGAGATACCAGAGAGTATGTGAAGCAGTATTTCCTGGAGAAATATAACCTCCATATATCAGTCCGCCCCCCTCATGAGAAGACATTCACTCCAGATGGAAAACCCTATATCGTCTGCAATGCACAAGTACAGGTCTGAGTCCATCAATTCAGAGAGTTTAAGAAGAGTAAGTAATGAGTTATGAAGGATAAGTTATAAGTGATGAGTAATTCTTGTGAATATAAGAGTTCAAGTTTTGAAGGTTATTTTTTCTTTTCGATGGTTATCATAATTATACAAAGATTCGCAGGAGGGATTACGTTATCTCTGTGTCATTCTCTTGTATTCTGGATTCCCGTTTTCACGGGAATGACAAATAAGCTATCATCCCGAGGCACTCGAGGGATCCCTTTAAAAAAACCACTTAAAAGTGATTCATATTCTCGAAAGGGATTCCTCCACTCCGGTCGGAATGACACACTGTCTGTCATCCTCACGAATGCAGGGATCCAGTTCATTATTTACCCCCCTGCCCCCCTTGAAATGGGGTTTTTTAATTTCATTTTTCCATTATTTCTACCTTCTCTATCTTTCCATCGTCTCTACCGAATTACCACTCATTCATCTCCTTCCTCGTCTTTCGCCAGTCAGGGAGCCACTGAGTCATCAGCGACTGGAATCTCGCGCCATGTCCTTTCTCGAGGAGATGCGTCATCTCATGGACGACGACATATTCGAGATGAAGGTAGGGATGTCTCGCCAGAGAGAGAGCAAGCCAGATACGCTTCGGTCAGATACTGCAGGTTCCCCATCGGGTCTTCATCTTCTTCACTCCATACTCTTTCACCCGAACACTCAGTATCGGTTCCCATAGTTTCACGAGATCACGGATCATCTCCTTGAGCACCTCTCGATACCACCCCTCCATCACCACCTCTCGTTTCGACCGAGTCGAACCGAGTGGGACAAAGAGAGTAAGTTCCTTATTTCAAACCGTAGAAGTCAGATCTAGAAAATCAGATTTCTCGACTCGCATTTTCCCCTTCCCCTCGACTACTCGTAGCGCATACTCCTCACCGAGAAATGATACTATTTCTCCATCTCGGTACTCCAGTGGTATCCTCAGTGGTGACTCATGTATCTTCCCTCGCTGCTCGTCTATCCAGGCGACTCGACTCTCGACGAATGACTCGATAAACCCTCGACTCATACGGTGCGGAGCGGATATATGGACTTCTCCGAGGGGTCGCTTCACTCGCATACGGATCGACCGCATGGTCTTGCGAGTGAGGATGATATCTATACCAGCTATCTTCGTATGTTCGATGGTGGATTTCATAAGTTATCGACTATTATTTTCGAATATATACTAATTCACCATTACACTTCAAGATTTTCCTGAATCTATCAGGATAAAGATTGGCTTCAACTTTGAATTCTGCTTGTTCCAATTCTATTCTATCCTTCTCATCTAACTTAGCCTGAAAACCAGGGTCCACGTACTCAGCAACCATATCCTTTGTATGACGACTCGTCGATACATATGAAAAAACAATTCTTCATTTTGCTGAAGTACCAGTTCTAGGTGATGGTTTTGTATATTCGTTTAAGTCATTATTCATAGGTTGATTTTATGAGCGTATTATAAGAAATCTGGCTGAAAATCAAGAGTGAAGGTGTTACATAGAAAAGTGGATAATTTCAATGAAATATATATGATCTACCTATGTACTTCCTCGATACTTCACTCGTCACATCATATACGAGTCCTTCTCAACGTATCCGCGTCATGACGGAGACATGGGCGGAGGAGCATGGATATTGTCCAAATTGTGGGAACCATCTGACAAAATCATAGACAATACTCCCGTTGGGGATTTCACTTGCGGGAAGTGTAGTGAAGAATATGAGCTCAAATCGAAAAATAACTCATTTGACCAAAAAATTACTGACGGTGCCTATGGCACGATGATAGAGAGACTCAAGTCTGCTACTAATCCGAGTTTCTTCGGACTTAATTATTCGAAAAATATGGAGGTTATCCATTTTTTCGTGATACCAAAATTTTACTTCACTCCAGAGATAATCGAGAGACGAAATCCTCTCGCACCGACAGCACGTCGTGCTGGATGGGTCGGGTGCAATATATTGCTAGAGCCTATTCCTGAAAGTGGGAAAATCTACTATATCCAAGATGGAAAATCTCGAGACAAATGATATGGCTCTAGACCAGAAGAGAGAAATACCTATACTCTCTTCTTATGATTCCATACAGCAAAATATCAGTCTATGAGCTTAAAAAGATAATAAAGCACT
>JAYUDN010000026.1:0-9962 GCA_043739785.1 Candidatus Altimarinota bacterium | reverse complement strand
GAAACAATTGAATTAGAAAAAGAACTTCTTATACTTCTTTATAAGTTTTACCAGAAATAATTACTTTTTAATATTTCTTCTGGTCTAGAGCCTTATCTTTACAAATCAACATTATGAAGCTTCTCGCTGGTCTACTCCTTATCGTTCTTGGTGTGGCTATCCTCCGGTTTCGATTCCAGATCCATAACTTTGTCGGAGAATGGGCGTGGGCCCAGGAATACATCGGGGGGACGGTCAATGCGATTAGTCTTTTTGGAGCACTTCTGATATTTGTCGGTGTTGGATATCCATTCGGAGTTTTCGAATTCTGACCACCGAAAATATCGGTCGGTGGAGAAAAGATCTAGCTAGGTCATCTTGATCAGTCGTGCCTCGACGAATTCTCGTATATCGAATCTGAGTCGTTCCACGAGTCGATCGTATATATAGTAGTCTTCTTCATTCGTGTGGAGGATGAACCTATCCTGTACAGTTCGATTGGGAAGGGATTGGGTACTGAGAGATTCGATATTGATCTCCATCTGATAGAGAATATCTGTGATCTGCCTTAGAAGACCGATCTTATCTTGGAATATACACTCAATCTCAATCGTTACCCCACGACGATCTACTGTATTCCAGTACGCAGGAATACGGCGATCGAGCTGTATCCTATCGATATTTTCACAGTCGAACTTATGAATTGTCACTACTCACTGACCGATATAGCCGACGATGCGATCTCATTCCTGAGGATTACAACACTGAGCAAATTTGTATGGTACATTTCGTTCTTTTCCGATGATAACGGTTCGAGTTTCTGTGGGTTCTACTTCTTTCTTCTTTTTTTCCCTCTTTACTGGTTCTACGACCTTTGGTTCCTCCTTTTTCTGACCAAATAACTCTCGAATCACATCGTCATGAATCGCTCGCATAATGCTCGAGGGCTTTCGAGAAAGGTTTCCGATTTGGACGAGGGTATCTTCACGTTGCTTGGTATCGAGTATATGGCCATCGATATTTTTGAGAATACTCATTTCCTTATCGAGTCATTGACCATAGTTTTTTTCGAGGTAACTATTGAGAATCATTCGCCCCTTTTCGATCAGCATATCTCGAGAATCTCGGTTGATAAATTGGCGAATATAGTCCCTCGCTCGTGATGTTTTCGCCGATGAAATCCAAGCGGGACTCGGTTTCCGATTGAGATCGGTAATCACCTGGATACTTTCTCCATTATTGAAGGTATAATCAAGTGGAACGACGTGACCATTCACCTTGGCTATAGTGAGATGATTTCAGAGACTTGAGTGGATGCTATAGGCAAAGTCTACCGGCGTAGCTCCTTTCGGAAGGGTGATAATATCTCCCTTCGGAGTAAAGACAAATATTTGATCGGAAAAAACATTGACCTTCATTTCATCCATAAATTCACTCCCTTCTTCAGCTGATTCGAGGATTCCCTTGATGGTCTTTACCCAGTAACTATCCTGACTCATTTCTGATCTCCCCTTTTCCGAATATTCAAAGTGAGCCGCCACTCAGACTTCCGCTTGTCGATGCATCGAAACCGTTCGAATCTGTATCTCAGTGGGTTGCGATCGAAGCTCAGGGAACATCCCGACGACCGTCGTATGCAGGGACTGGTACCCATTTTCTTTCGGAAGGGCAATATAGTCCTTGAAACGTTTCGGCATGGGAGTAAATACGTTGTGCAATACTCCAAGTATTTCATAACAATGTGGGATAGAATCGGTGATAATCCTGATAGCGAAAAGATCATAAATATCCCTCGTATGCGTATAGGAAAATTCTTTTCTTTCGAGTTTTTTGTAGATACTGTATGGAGCCTTGATTCGGTACGAAATTTCGAGAATAGGAACATCCTGGGGTATCGATTCTCGAATCATTTTTTTTGCTTTTTTGATGAAAAAATCTTGTTCTTCCTTCAAACCATCGAGTTCTTTCTTGATCTCATGATAGCGCTCAGGATCAAGAATACGAAAACACTCAGTTTCGAGCATTTCTTTGAACTGAAAGATACCGAGTCGATCCGCTATCGGAGCATAGATATTGAGAGTCTCTAGAGCAATACGCTTTCTCTTCGCCGGATCTGGATGAAAGTCCAGTGTTTGCATATTGTGGAGTCGATCGGCAAGCTTGACCATGATAACTCGCAGATCATCTACCATTGCCAGGAGCATCTTGCGAAGACTTCCGATGGTACGTTCTTCCCCTCGATAACGAATCGCGGAAAGCTTCGATAGTCATTCACAGATATTGGCCACATCATCTCCGAATGATTCTTGGATTTCGGCCTTGGTACGCAGGGTGTCTTCGATGACATCATGAAGGATACATGCCTGGATAGAGACAATATCAGGCTTCAGTAAAAGAAGGAGTTTGACCGCTTCGAGAGGATGGATAATGTATGGTTCTCCGCTTTTGCGCATTTGCCCCTCATGCGCTTCTCGAGCGAAGATATAGGCCTTCCATATACGTGCTTCTATATCTGCTTTCTCCGCCTTCATATATTGAGTTACCATATCGATAATCTCTCGGACGAGCGCATCCGCTTTTTGATAGTCTAGTATTGAAGGATTGAGAGGAGTATCCATAGGCAGATTATAACAGAAAGAGTGCAAAAATGCTAGTAAAAATATTCTAAAATTTCGCTGCCAAATACATCTCGATGTTTCCTGGCTCTTCTCCTCAATGCCTCCTCCTACAAATATATTTTTACCTTCTGAGACTATATCCTGACTCTTCCATCCGATCGATCACCAGATTTTGTATCTCGAGTGCTTCTGTATCTGTAATAGTAGCCTCTCTATTCACGAGTTCGAAGCGAAACGTAACTGATTTTTTGTCTTCACCTATCTTTTCAAGATCCCGATACGTAGAAACGACTCACACATCCATAATCCAGGGATGGAAACTATCGATGGTACGAAGGATAGGTCCTACCTGTGTGGTTTCACCGATGATAAAATTGAGTTCTCGTTCTATGGTTGGAAATTTTTGTATTTCTTGAAAGATAATATCTTTCTCAGTACTCAAGGTGAGAAGTTTCTCATAGTCAGCCTCAAAATAGAGAGTATCTGAAGGAAGCTCAAACTGATGTGCCACTTCTGGATGGAGTCGCCCGAAGCTGATAATCGTAGTTCCACCTTCTTGGTATCTCCCGGAAATCCCGGGGTGGTATACTGATACAGAAAAATCACCTTCATGAATCGGAGGAACATACCCAAGCGTTTCGAAGAGGTACCCTTCTATATGTTTTTTTAGAGTTTCGATAGGTGAACCCACTACGACTCATGCGAGTGATTTTTTCTGGTGGAACGGTGATGCGAGCGTTCAAGAATGTGAGTGAGAAGAGGTAGTTCATGGTTTATGAAATGTTTTTCCGAGTTCGAAAAGGGAGAAACATTTTTTATGTTTGAGATTTTCTCATGCACTCAGGAGGAGTCGAGGAGCCAAGGATCGCCGCATATGGGTATACTCTTCATTGAAGGCATTTACTATTCCTATCGCTTCATCCATACTTGAGTACCCGATCTTCTTATCGAGGGTTTCATTCGAAAACGAATAATGATAGGTTTCATACCAACGGAGTTGAGAAAAATAGGTATTCGTACGATTCCTGAAGTCGATTTCTTGATTTTTTTTACTAATACGAAAGTTCGCCGTAAGTGGGTTTTCCTCTACTTTATCGTATCCATAGACCCTTCCTATTTCTTCAGCAATATCTTCCCAAATAGCAATATCTTTGGTCGCTCGCCATGAAGGGATGACGATTGAATAGATAGCAATGGTTCAAGAATCTGCACTTTCTATTTTCGTAAACTGAAACCCAAGTCGTCCCAGGATTCACTCAAGTGTTTCAGCTGGAATCATAACCCCTATTTTTGAGTTGATCTGATGGTGCGTCACTTCTATGGCAATATGGTTGACTCGAGATGCATTGATATATCCAGAGTATCCTGACATCTCATATTTTTTTCATAAAAACTTCATGTATTCTATAGCGCGAGTGATTCCCGATGGAGCCAAGAGGGGATCAAGGGATTTCTCATACCGAGTCGAGGCATCTGTCCGAAGTCCGAGGCGCTGCGAGGTAAATCGAACGCTCGAAGGATCAAAACAGGCACTTTCCCAGTATATTTCCTTCGTTTCTCGGGAAACGGCACTCTCCATACCTCCGATAACTCCAGCGATAGCAAGCACCTTTTTTGTATCAGCAATGACAATATCTTCGGTCGTGAGGATATACTCATTGCCATTGAGTGCAAGGAGTGTTTCTCATGCTCGAGCCATACGAACGATGATGTGTCATGCGATTTTTGCAGCATCAAAGGCATGCATCGGCTGACCAAGCTCGGTCATAATGCAATTGGTAATATCGACGATGTCCATCTTGGGAGTGAGCCCAGCACGGTGCATCATGAGTGATAGCCCCCAAGGAGTGTCATCCACTTCAATACCTTCCATGCCAAGAAGGTGATACGAGAGGACTCGATCCGAAAGAATCTCAGTTTCTAGAGTTTCTTTCGGAAGTATTTCTTGTGAAGTGTATGGTACAAAAGGAGTTTCGAAAACCGTGTGGAACTCTCGAGCGTTTCCAACCACAGAGAACAAGTCTGGACGATTCGTGATAAACTTATTATCTATCTCAAATACGGTATCGCGAATCTTCGTCGTATAGATACTTTTTCCTATTCCAGGAAGGGATATCTCGAGATCATAGAATGACCTTCCAATCATGGACTCGAGGAGGAGAGAATCCCATATTTGTTCGAGGATCATGATACCATCTGCCTCGCCACTCGCGAGTCCAAGTTCATCATCACTACAGATCATCCCTCGACTCATCATCCCAGCCATCATACGTTCTCCGATAGTGAAATCTCAAGGCAAGACAGCTCCCACCATAGCGACCGGAACAAAGTGGGCATCGACGATATTCGCGGCTCCAGTCAGGATGATCGTCGTCCCATGTTCTCAGAGATCCACTTCCACGATAGAGAGTTTCTTCGAATCTGGATGGTTGATACAAGACCGTACCTTTCCTACAACTACTTTATCGAGATAGGAAATCTCGATACCATCGATTTCAGCCGTATGGATCGAGTATTCATGAGCAAGGGCCTTGGCTTCATACTTCTCAAGAAGTGATGAGACATCGGAGTAGAGCGATATCCAGGAGAGAGGGATTTTCATGTAATATATGAATCAGGTATTAATTGGGAGTACTAGAAGATTACCGAAAAAGTCTTTAACTTTTATGTAATAACTACATATGTTTCCGTTCACGAAAGTATACCAAAAACCTCTCCAAAAGCAAAAAAAGTGAAAAATTTGGCTTTTTCGAGGATGAATGTTATACTATAAAAAATTATTCATCATATGAAATACCTCCGCCTCTTCCTTGCAATCGTTCTTTTGGGATTTTCTCAGATTGTTTCCGCGAATACCTATCCTATTACGGATAAATCTCAAGTTCCGGCAGGGGGAAGCTGGAATGGAACGCAAACCATCTACACTACTGCCAGTGATACCTATATCCTTTCGGTCTGAAATGGAGGAGGTGGTTGAGGGGCAGGAGCTTCTCTCCCAACCAATGCAACTTCAAATGGATGAGGGGCTCAGTACCTCATAGACAATGGGGAAGGTATATGATTTTTCGACAAACTCAAGGCTTGAGATGTAGGGCTTGATGATATCCCGAAGATCATTGTCAATCTCGTCGAGTTCCTCCTCGGAATTGCCGGAGCGATTTCTGTCGTCGTCATCATCTACTGAGCCCTTCAGATGCAGCTCAACTCTGGTATCATGGGGAAGAGTGACGACAAATGAAGAAAGATTATCATGGGAGGGATTGTCGGATTCATCCTCTCTATTTCTTCATGGTTCATCATCACCAAATTCGTAGAGATCATATCAGACCGATAATAAGTACAATAGTATGAATGAGATTTATAAGGGAACAGCCTGTAATTTCAGTTTCAAATTGGTTATTTCGTCAATATTCTTGAAGTCATATTAGTTGTTGCAATTTTCGTCCTTTTCACCATTGAATACCGAGGCGTTGGATTTTGGAAACTTCTCAAAATTGTAGTCATACTAGTTGATCTTGTTCAGCACCTTCGCTTCATTCACGGGCTAGCATTATTCCAAGTACATGGAGTTGATAATTTAGAAGTACTTTCGCAATTGAGATTCAAATGATGGCTTTTTGATTATCTATCTTTTGAGCATAATTAAGTCACACTCAGGCGCTTTGAGAATTTGCTACTCTTGCGACATTTAGAAAAAAACCCTTTTGGTCTCATGCGATTCGTCGAATATCGAAAATATATCATCCTGTCAGCCTTGTCACGAGTTCTGCGATTCGCCACATCAATTCTACAATTTTACTTTTTGTATTTGTGCTATCAAGGCTCCTTTGAACTTCCGACATATCAGTTGTGAGTATAAAAATATTATAAAGTATATAATACAATATTTTCTATAATATCAAGTATAAATTATTACTTTAAGTTCATTACTGTTCTAGTGACCGTTCTTTTGACTTGATAAGTCATCAAGTATTTTTATACTCCTCGCATGAATAACCTGAATCCTGCCCAACTCGAAGCCGTCCTCCAGATCGATGGCCCCCTCCTCATCAATGCAGGAGCCGGTTCTGGGAAAACCCATACCGTCACCGAGCGCGTCGTCCATATGATTCACAATCGAGGGATTGATCCAAGATCCATCCTCTGTGTGACTTTTACCAATAAGGCGGCCAAAGAAATGCGCGAACGAATCGCAAAGCGTCTCTGACTCAATCCTGATGGGGTCAACCCTCTGAGATCCCCCTTCCTTCCGATGGTCGCAACCTTTCACTCGATGAGTTCATTTTTCCTCCGAATGTTTATCGACAAACTCGGATATGCAAAAGATTTTATTATCTACGATAGTGATGACTGTCTCCGGACGGTGAAGGCGATCATGCGGGAGCTCTCGATCGATGAGAAGGAAAATAACCCACGTGGGGTACAGGCGATGATTTCTCAGACGAAAGGGAAGGGGATGACTCCTGAAGAATTCTCCCTGACGGTCGATAGCTACTTCGGGAGTGTCGTCCTCGATGTGTATAAGCAGTATCAAGGAAAGCTTAAGGCTGATAATGCGCTTGATTTCGATGACCTCCTCCTCTTTATGCGACGGATTCTTGATTTCGAAGATGTCCGAGAGTATTTCTATACTCGATTTCACTACTTTATGGTCGATGAGTACCAGGATACCAATAGCCTCCAGTACGATACGATCCGAATCCTCGCCCAGAAAGAACGCAATCTCTGTGTGGTTGGTGATGATTGGCAGGGGATCTATAGCTGGCGATGAGCCGATATAGAGAATATATTATCATTCAAGAAGGATTATCCGGAAGCCAAAGTAATCAATCTGGAACAAAACTATCGATCGACTCAAAACATCATCCTCGCGGCTAATGAACTCATCAAGAAAAATAGTAAACAAATGAAGAAAAATCTCTTTACCGAAAATGAAATAGGAGAAAAAATCGTGATCCTCGAGGGGATCGATGAAAAACATGAGGCTGACATGATTACAAACGTCATCCGAAATGCAAAGGAAAAAATGGAAGATGAGGAATCAACGGGTGGAGCATTTTCTTATTCCCACTATGCTGTACTCTACCGAACCAATGGACAATCTCGACTCATCGAAGAATCCCTCATCCATAAAAATATCCCCTATCAGGTCTTCTGAGGGATGAAGTTCTACGAACGAAAGGAAGTGAAGGATATCCTTGCCTATATGCGTCTCATCTATAATCCATCGGATACTATATCGCTCCGACGCATCATCAATGTGCCAGGAAGGAAAATAGGAGAACGGACGCTCGAGCTCCTCATGGAACTCCTCGAGGCCGAACACCTCTCTATTTTTGATCTCGTCGATAACTACCACTTCCTCGACCGATTCACCCCACAAGCACAGAAGGGAATCGTGAGTTTTCTTACTCTTTATGGGGGACTCAGGAAAGAATCAATGACATCAAGTGTGGGAGAACTCATGGAGAAACTCATCAAGAGATCGAACTACCTCGAGTACCTCAAAGAAGAATATGGAGAAGATGAATTCGAAGAGAAAGTAGACAATGTCGAAGAATTTATGAATATGGCGAGTCGCTACGATGGGCTTATCTATCCAGAAAATCTCTCGCTCTTTCTCGAAGATATCGCCCTGATTACCGATCAGGATCGAGAGAAGGAAGGGGAGCGTGAAATGGTATCTCTCATGACCGTCCACCTCGCAAAGGGCCTCGAATTCCCTCACGTCATCATCGCGGGAGCCGAAGAAGGAGTATTTCCTCACTCAAGATCCCTTCTCGAAGCGGATGCGATCGAAGAAGAAAGACGTCTTATGTATGTAGCGATCACCAGAGCGAAGAAAACCCTCCATATTTCGCGAGCGCAGGAGCGCTACAATTTCGGAAATTATTCCGCCAATCCGAAGAGTCGATTTTTGAAAGAAATCCCTGAAGAATACCTCCATATCGAAACCAACCGTGGAAGTGCTCGGAGTATCTTCTGAAATGGGGGAGATGGATTTACTTCATTTGGGAGTATTTTGAGCGGAACGAGCCCTGTCCAAGGTCTCGCCCCAACATACAAAAAAACCATCAAACCAAAAAACTCTGCATGAGATTTTTCCCTCTGAGACCGCATCGAGCATGCTCAGTATGGTATCGGGACGATAGTCGCCATCTCAGGAGCTGTTGCCGATATCGCATTCTCAGGCACAGGTATCAAGAAGATGAACGTCGAAATCGCACCGATAAAGAAAATCTAAACTGAAATAGAAAATCTCCAATATTTCGAGAATGCCATTTTCTTTTTCTATCTCCTCCTACAATCTATCTGCTCCATCTACCTGCTACCTACCATATCTACCAACCAATATTCTACCTACTTTTCAATCACCCCCATCTTCCCATCTCGAAAATCCTGGAATGCCTGCATAATCTCAGCCTGCGTATTCATGACAAACGGTCCGTATGCTGCGACGCCTTCATCAAGCGGTTTTCCTGCCATAACAAGAATCTTCGCAAGAGATTCTGACTGGATTTCTATATCAGTTCCATCCTGAGAAAGATAAATCATATCACCATTCGCAAGAAGTTTTCCGTTGATAGTAGCACTTCACTCGGTCATCAGGATCATAGTATTGTATCCTTCTGGAAATGAGAAGGATACATCTCCTGCAGAAGTAAAACGGATATCGTAAAGCTCTACGGGTGAAAAGGTTTGAGCGATTCACTTGGTTGTAACGATTTCTCATTTCGAATCCTTCATCCATAATTCTCCAGCTATTACTCTTGCTTTTCCACCATCAAACTCTATCTCAGGAATATTCTTACGAGTAAGTGCCTGGTAGCGAGGTTCGGTCATTTTTACTCTACTCGGAAGATTGACCCAGAGCTGGACTGCATGCTGAGTCCCCCCCCTACTCGTAAATGAATCCGTCATGAACTCATTGTGAAGGAGACCGCTTCCAGCCGTCATCCACTGGACTTCATCATATCCGATAACTCCACCATTTCCAGCGGTATCTCGATGCTCGATTTCTCACGAGTATACGATGGTAACCGTCTCGAATCCTCTATGAGGATGGAATCCAACTCCGCGTTTTTCTCCTCCTGCCTCGATCCTCCATGGAGCATTGTAATCAAGCATGAGGAACGGGCTCGACTCATTCGACATCTCTCGTCCATATCCTGGGATATACTGAGAAACCTGGAAACCATTGCCCACCATATGGTGTTGACGAGGATGTTCGAGACGGATTATTTTTTTAAGCATAATGATATATAATTAGGCTCTAGACCAGAAGAGAGAAATACCTATACTCTCTTCTTATGATTCCATACAGCAAAATATCAGTCTATGAGCTTAAAAAGATAATAAAGCACT
>JAYUDN010000025.1:0-28782 GCA_043739785.1 Candidatus Altimarinota bacterium | reverse complement strand
CACAATTTAGATATAATTGTCGTATAAAGTGAAAAGATATCTACAAAGAAATACTAAAATTACTCAGAAAAACTAACCCGTAACTGGGGAAGACCCTTTGGTAAATATAAATATATTTCATTAAAGTCAATTATTTTACTAAACTTTCTTATATATGTCCAATCTCGAAATGTCTACGCTCGTCACCTTCGCAAAAACCAAAGGGTTTGTCTATCAAGGTTCAGAAATCTATGGAGGTCTCGCGAACTCATGGGACTACGGTCCGCTTGGAGCCCTTCTCAAAGAAAATATCAAAAATCTCTGGATTCGAGAATTCGTCCAGAAACGAAAGGATATGGTGCTTCTTGACGCGGCGATCATGATGAACCCGAATACATGGGTGGCATCGGGTCACGTCGGATCGTTTTCTGATCCACTTATGGAGTGTAAAGAGTGCCATACTCGACACCGAGCGGATAAGCTCGTTGAAGAAGCCCTGGAAAAAGATGCCACATTTCCCGTTCCGAATAACTGGGCAGGAGATAAGACTTCACTCGACGATCTCAATGAATATATCGCGAAATGACCGATTGCTTGTCCAAATTGTGGAAAGAAAAACTGGGGAGAGGTCAAACGATTCAACCTCATGCTCTCGACGCATCAAGGAACGACAGAGGACGCTACAGCACTTGTCTACCTCCGACCTGAGACGGCGCAGTGAATATTTGTAAACTTCCCGAATATCGCCCGAAGTTCTCGTAAAAAAATCCCCTTCGGAGTGGCACAGTGTGGAAAGGCATTTCGCAACGAAATCACGCCGAAGAACTTCATCTTCCGAACTCGTGAATTCGAGCAGATTGAGATCGAGTATTTCTGTAAACCTGGAACCGATGCTGAACTCTTCGAGACCTGGCTCGTCGACGAAGGAAAATTTTTCACGGAAGCGCTTGGATTCACTCCTGAAAAGGTCCGATTTTTCGAAATCCCGAAAGAAGGACTTCCACACTACTCGCGACGTGCTGGAGATTTTGAATACCTCTTTCCATTTGGTTGGGGAGAGATCTCGACCCTCGCGAATCGTACGGACTATGATCTCAAGGCTCATATGGCTCTCTCGAAGGCCGACCTCTCATACTTCGATCCCTTCACGAATGAGAAGTATATCCCATACGTCATCGAACCATCGATCGGACTCTCTCGCCTCACCCTCGCGGCGATGTGTGACGCGTATGATGAAGTGCCAGGAGAAGAGGGGACATCGAAGGTCGTGATGCGATTCGCTCCTCAGGTCGCTCCGGTGAAGGTTGGAATATTTCCCCTTGTGAAAAAATTCGCTGAGCAGGCAGATGCACTGTATTCATTGCTTTCATCTCATTTCGTCTGTGAATATGATGAAGCAGGAACTATCGGGAAACGCTACCAGCGAGCCGATGAAATTGGTATACCATTCTCGATCTGCGTCGAGCCTGAGAACTACAACCAAGGACAAGTAACTGTACGAGATCGAGATACCGGAGAGCAAGAAATGGTCAAACTCGAAAATCTTGTGGAATGGCTCAAGAGTAAAGGGTGCTAAAATATTGACTTTAGTATAAATATATATATAAAAATAATATGAAACCCTATTTTCTCCAAAAAGATGTGATTCGTGCACTTCCATCAAAGCGTGGTGGGTACAATATTTCACCCCAGTGAGGTATTAGCTTCCCGAAAGAATTTTTTCTGACGGATCCATATGGATGAGGTACGATTGTACAGATTGGAACTACTGGAAACCTCCAAGATGATTTGTGACCTATGATGTATTATTTGTCTAAGGATTACACTATTTCGAGTGGACGTCTTTCCGAAGCATTAATAGACATACTTGGAGTGCGACAGTATATAAATTCACTTCTAGAGGGGAAAAATAAGAAATAATTTCTCTTGCAGTATATTTACCTGTATCATACTGCTCCGATGTGATCAGGTGATAGTGTTTCAGTATATAACTCTGAGCTGAGAAAAAGTAAAATTGATTCCACTCCCGAGTTCTCGGGATCGGGATGACTTCATCGATATGTAGTCCAGTGTTATGAAATTAACCTAGCATAGAATTTATTTGACCATCTCTCCCCACCAGTGACTCACTTCGATGAGTTTTTTTTCAAGATCAGATCCGATGGAAGAAAGGGTGTAGCGAATAGCACCAGGAGTTTCCGCTCCGACCTTACGCACGAGGATGCCACACTGCGTGAGCTCTTCGAGTCGGTCGGTCAGGATCTTTGTGTTCGGACTTCCGATCGCTTCTCGGATATTCTTGAAGCTATGATTCCCATCGCCGACCGCTTGCATGATAAATATGACCCATTTCTTCCCGAGGAGAGTGAAGAGGGCTTGAGCTTTCGGACAGGTACATTGGGGTGATTTGACCATAAGAGAGTTTTAGAGGCGAATACCGATAGGAGTTCGTTACATTCAGAAGACATTATGAGTGAGTTTTGTCTATGTATTTATAGTATATAATTTTATTTTGAATGCAATAAATTTGCATTCCACGAACTTCTGGATACTATCAGATTAGTTTATAAAGTAAAGTATTTTCAAATATTTTTATGAAAGTATAGATATCTTTATCTACAGAGATTACCGTCTCCTGTTTCCATATTCCTCATTATTAATTATTAACTCCCTTCCTATGTCATTTCTCACCAATCTCAACTGGCGCTATGCGACCAAAAAGTTCGATACTACTCGAAAGGTCGCAGATGCGGATCTCGACTCAGTCCTCGAAGCCATCCGACTCACCCCGACATCCTTCGGGATGCAACCATATCACTTCTATGTGGTGAGCAATCAAGAAGTGAAAGATAAAATCCAAGCGGTAGCATGGAATCAGCCTCAGATAGGAACCTCTTCTCACCTTATCGTATTTACCGCTCGTACTGATCTTGCGGTTCTCAAGGAAGAATTTTTCACTCTTCTTTCTGGCGGGAATCCAGATGTTCGAGCGATGCTGAAGGGCTACGAAGACATGGTCGGTGGATTCGTCGAAGGGAAGACCGATCCGAAGGACATCCTCGCTTGGTCAGCAAAACAAACCTACATCGCCCATGGATTCGCTATGGCAGCTCTTGCCGAACTCGAGATTGATTCATGTCCGATGGAATGATTTGATCCTACGGCAGTGGGAAGCATTCTCGGACTTCCTGAGTCTCAAAAGGCCGTCGTTCTCCTCCCGATCGGGTACCGAGCTCCCGATGAAGCCCCACGTCCAAAGTCACGATTTATGAAGGAAGCTCTCTTTACGGAAGTGAAGTAGTGCGGAGCAGATAGATTTTAGCAGATATAGATAGGTACTCACTCGAATTCGAGTGAGTATTATTTTGCGATAAAAATATAAATTGTCTTGACAGAGAGAGAGAGCAATTCGTAATATCGATACATATTTTTTATTATTGGAAATATGTCTGAGATCACCACACTTCGACCAGGGACGAGAGAGTATTATGATTCTCGACAAATGCCAGAAAATCCCAGAAAAATAGAGCTTCTAAAAATACTAGAGGAGAGGATATGGCGAGAAGTGGCCGCTCAATTACCAGAGTCAGAAATGCCTACTGAAGTGGAGTTTTCGGATCCAAGACTTCTCGGGAAGCATACTGAGTGGTTTCTCGCTTATCATAAACGAGATAAGAATACCTTGATTGAAAGAGTAAAGAATAATGTTCAGTCTTCTTATTCTGAACAACTTCTTTGAGAAGATGTATCTTGAGAGTCAATTATGACATTCTTAAGTGATCTTCATGATGCTATAGAAGCATATCCTTCACCACTTCGTGCTAGGGATCTTGGTACGCAAGAACTCGGTAAGGATTATGCACACATGTTTGTCGATGGTTGGGGAGAACAGGTAAGAAGAAGAGTATTTCCTACATGACACTATGTTTTTCCATTCCAACAAACCAATGACGAGACATCGAATCCAGGCCCACAAAGATGTTATATTTTAACTAAACTTGCATCATTGAGTTGAGAAACAAGAGAAAGAGCGATGCAGAAGTTTTGTGAAGTCCTACCTTATTGCGATGGATCTGAACTTACATGGCAGGATATGAAAAAACATTTAGAAGAAATTTTGAATCCAAGTATACGGTAAAAGCAAAAGAGTGTACCTGATAAAGAAACTCCATTCTAAAGTTACCTATTTTATCACTGTATACTTCTGATTCTGGACTCGATGTAGAGCTATAGATGCTACAGGGAAGCGTGCACCTAGTACTGATTCAAGTGATTCTGAGACACAGTGTGCATGAAGTGAGATGTTTTTGTTCGCGAATACTACCCAAGTTTTTTTGTGCTATTTTTATTCTCCCGCTTCCTGTCCTTCTGTATCGAGGTGGAGGATAACGGTCGATCCTAGGAATTCTTTTCTGAGAGCATTTTCTACCGTTTCTCCCGTATCGTGGGCCTTCTTGAGGGATATGGTCTTGTCCCGGAAGACGATATGTGCCTCGATAAAGACATCATCTCAGGATTTACGAGTTTTCAGATAGTGGAAGCTCTCTATACCTGGGTTCGCGAGGAGCATTTTCTCGATTTTTTCGATACTCTTCGAGTCAAGGGCTCGATCCAGGAGCATCGAGATACCACTTCCGATGATCGGCAGAGCATTCGAAATGATCCATATACCGATTCCTACCGCGAAGACGGAGTCACACCACCAGAGTCCGAGGTACTTGCTCGCGAGTAGGGCTACGAGAATCCCTCCATTCATATAGAGGTCAGAAGAGTAGTGCAGCGCGTCGGAGCGGATGAGGAGTGAGTTGTGAATCTTACTGATTCGTAGGAAATTCCACATAATCACAGAAGTTCCCACGATAGCGACGATCATGATGATGATTTCGAGAGAGGTGACTTCTGGGGCTTTTTTGTCGATAAAATTGAGAACGCCATGGTATCCGAGAAACAGCCCTGAGGAGAATACGACGGCTCCTTCGAAGATAGCCGCAAATCCCTGCACCTTCCCGAGTCCGTAGGTAAAATTGCGACTTCGAGCTCGCTCGGAGAGCTTGAGTGCCGTCACATTGACCCCAGAGACGAAGATATCCATCAGCGAGTCGAGCGCCGAACCGAGGATAGAGAGGCTTCCAGAAGTGAATCCGATAACCCCTTTCAGGATTGTGAGAAGTACGGAAATACCGAGGGCAAACTGGATACCAGAAGCCGGGGAAGTGGATAAAATATTTTTCATAGATAAGAAGAGAAGCGGATACTATTTTCGGAACACATCAATCTGAGAACTACTATATACCAAATCCTTTTCTCGCCAAGTATTTCCGGCTTTTCTATTTACTTTTCCTCGATAATCCCTATGCTTCGAGGCATATTATTCCACTTTTTTTCTATGAAATATCTCATCTCAATTTTGATTTCCCTCTGTCTTATTTCTGGAGCTTCAGCTTCATCGTATGTCAATCCCGATGGATCCAAAGTCAGTATCGATCGACCGTTGTTCGAATCTTATATTGATGTGATTCTTGATCGAGAAATCCAGAAATTTCTCCCACAAAATCCTGTTTTAGCGACTCAGCTTGCTACCGATGAGAAGGGAACTTCCGAAGATCCAGCTACCTGGGAGTATGATATCCGAGTCCAGAAAATATATGAAAATACGGGAAGTATATCACTTCTTGTTACGAGCTACCAGTATACGGGAGGAGCTCATGGCAGCAGTGCACGGCTGGGTATTGTCATCGATAAAAAAACTCAGAAACGACTCTATATTGCTGATCTCTACGATGCACGAAAGCTTCCATTTCGTATTGGGCCAGTGTGGAGAAAGGCTATCGAGTCACGACTACGTACTCAGATCGGACCACTTTCATTTGCTGATAGGGCGTGGATTCTCGACGGGACGACCAACATTTCTCACTATCAGTCGTTCGTACTCACGTCGAATATGCTCATCGTCTATGGCCAGGAATACCAGCACAATTCATTTGCCGATGGGATGCAGACCCTCGTCTATCCACTTTGGAAGATTCGGGATTTGAGAAAGTAAACAGGGAATCCAGAAACAAATGGTAGATTCCGGGTCAAGCCCGGAATGACGATACTCATTTGATACCAATTTCAATTCTAGAGTTGAGAACCAGAGTGAGGCTGGATTATAGTCTGGCCCGGTATGATATATTAGTACGTCGTCACGAGGGTAAACTGGAGGGTCGAGAGGTAATCTCCTCATATGAGCTGTCCACTACCGACGAGCGCTCCGAACTGGATACGGTAGGTATAGATATTTTTATCTCCGTCGACATTGATCGCTCCCGTCTGCGAAGCAATACTCACTGAAGGGGCCATGCTCGAGAGGGTTCCCGAGTATCAGCTACTATATTTCTCATACCCATATCCTCAAGTCCCGGTCCAGTGGGGGATACTCGAACTTGCATATTGGAGGCTGGTTCCTGACATCGTCACACGAAATGGGGCACCGACGGTTTGAATGGTGAGGATGAGTTCATCAGGAGAAGAGGTTTTCGTTATTCCGGATGGTAGCGTTCCGATATCGACTGAGGGTTGACTGATATTCCATTCGATTTCATCAATATAGAAATCATTACTCACGACCGAGCTATTCCCCCGAAGGTCACGTACGGTGACGGTATATCGGTATTTTCCATAGGGAATCCCTTCGAATATCCAGACTCCTGTCGAAGTCGTGATACTCGTAGTTCCCGTCAGGTAGGTAGCGGAGACATCATCTCCCCATAATCCTCCACTCCAGTTCTGGAGCGCGATATCGACCGAGGTCGTATCGATACCCACTCCAGCATCCTGATATCATGTTGTTATGGTTGTATTTCCAATCGGTAAAAGAGAACCAGAAGCGAGCGAGGTAGAGGTTATTGTCGGCGGAACAAAATCACTCACAATCAGTCCTATCCAGGAAAAATAGGGAATCGTTTTCGTACCGAGGGTCGTGAAGGCACCTCCCGCGAGGAGGTTATTTTCGATATCAACATCAAGGGCATAGACGATCCCATTGGCATTGGGATTGAACGTAGTATCGAGGCTTCCCGTACTCGAAACTCGAGCGAGTCGATTCCTTGCGACGCCTCCCACGGTCGTAAGGGCACCACCGATGATGATATTATTGTTCACATCGATCGTAATCGTTTGGATCGTGTTGTTCACATTCGGATTGAAGCCTCCATCGAGTCCTCCGGTATTCGAAACCCGGGCGAGTCGATTCCTCGCGATACCACCGATAGTCGTAAACTGTCCTCAGAAAACGATACTACTATTGGACTGTATTTCGATATCCCACACGGCCCCATTCGCATTCGGATTAAACGTTCCATCGAGTCCTCCCGTCGAACTCACTCGAGCGATATCGTTTCTCGCGACGCCCCCCATGGTTGTAAAGACCCCTCCAAGAAGAATCTTCCCGTCGCTTTGGACCGCGATACTGTAGACATTACTATTGGCATTCGCATTGAACGTCGTATCGAGCGTTCCATCTGTATTGAGCCTCGCAATACGATTTCTTGTGACACCACCGACCGTAGTAAATATCCCTCCAATCAGTATTTTCCCATCAGATTGGATGGTGATAGCTCGCACGGCATTCGCGGCGACGACGGTAATCCCAGCATCAAATCCGGTATCGAGCGTTCCGTCCGTATTGAGCCTGGCGAGATAGTTGCGTGTCACTCCAGTGACTCCTGTAAACGCTCACCCAATGAGTATTTTCCCATCCGACTGGATCGCGGAAGCATAGACGATATTGTTCACATTCGGATCGGCAAAGGTGATATCGAGTGCTCCTCCTGTATTCACCCGGGCAACTCGAGTACGAGTTACGCCTCCTACCGTCGTAAAGGCTCCTCCGATGATGACTTTTCCATCGGTTGAATAGGGTGTGAGGGTCCAGACCGTATTATTGATACGCATATTGTAGCTACTCGCGAGGATACTGTTAGCTGAGTCGATATAGGAAAGGTACGTATTAGCTACCCCGAAGATCGTCGTAAACGCCCCACCAATCGTGATCGACCCATCGAGTCTTCGAGCGAGAGTCCAGACGGTGGTACTGGCATTCGGATTAAAATTTCCATCAAGTCACCCCGTCGAACTTACGCGAGCAATTCGATTCCTTGCGACGCCTCCTACCGTCGTGAGCGCTCCTCAGATGATGATATTTCCACTCGGTTCGATCGTAAGCGCCTGAACCGTATTGTTGAGATTGGGGTTAAATACTCCATCAAGCCCTCCGGTCGAACTCACTCGAGCGATACGATTTCTCGTGACGCCTCAGATGGTTGTAAAGGCCCCTCAGAGTACAATCCCACTGTCGGACTGTATTTTGATATCGAAGACCGTATTATTGAGATTGGGGTTAAATACGCCATCAAGTCCCCCTGTCGAACTCACTCGAGCGACACGATTCCGTGCTACTCCTCCCATCGTCGTAAAGGTTCCTCCAGCGAGTATTTGTCCATCTGACTGCAGGGCGATAGTATAGACGATATTATTGGCATTGGGGTTAAATACTCCATCAAGCCCTCCAGTACTCGAAACTCGGGCGAGTCGGTTTCTTGTGACACCGCCAACCGTGGTAAAAACCCCTCCGATGAGTATTTTCCCATCGGGTTGTATCGTAATCGCTCTCACCGCGTTTCCAGCCACCACCGTAATCCCAGCATCAAATCCGGTATCGAGGGTTCCATCCACATTGAGCCTCGCGAGGTAGTTGCGAGTGACACCTGCTACTCCTGTAAATGCTCACCCAATGAGTATTTTCCCATCTGACTGGACCGCGGAAGCATAGACGATATTGTTCACCTGAGGATTGGCAAAGGTGAGATCCAGAAATCCTCCACTATTGATACGAGCCACCCCACTCATCGAAACCCCTCCGACGGTCGTAAACTGTCCACCGATGATGAGGTCCCCAGTAGATGAAACGGCAGTGGTGTAGACGATATTGTTCGGGAGGTCGATTACTGGAGTATAGCCGAGGACAAAGGTCGAAGCCCCACAGGTATAGAACGTGACTTTACCTCATACGACCTGCGCCGTACTCGCCGGATAGGAAGCGGTCCCATCACTTTGGCAAGATCCATCTGTTCGAGTCATGAGTCCTGAGGTATTGAAGTCCAGGTCTCACGCATGGAGGACATAGAGAGAGACCGTACTTCCCTCGGGTATCGCATCAGCTGCGATCGAGAGCTCGACTGGTTTCGAAAAGATAAGGTGTGTCCCTTCAACCCCGAAATCAAAGGTAAGTACCTTGACACGAGGGTTATTCTCATCCTGTCGATGATCTCTATAGAATCTCTTCTTCGCTTTCGCTTCTTTGTCTGGACTAGCCTTTCGAATGCTGAGGGTATCAATGGGTGTTCCGGCATTTCGAGCATTTCGCACGAGGGTTTTCTCGAGGAGACTACTCGAAACCTTCACTCCATCGATATCATCCTGTAGTTCTGAGGTCTCACGGATGATATATTCTCCAGTGCTATTGAGAAGGGGAAGAGCGGTGACCTCGGTATCTTTGGGTGATTTTTCGTATTCGTACTTATCCTTGAGAAGACTCTCGACTGAGCCCATAGTCGTCGAATCGAACTGCATACTCGGAAGCTCGTCGAGACTATGAAATATCCCTTCTCCGTACATATCCTCGGAAGGAAGGGGAGAGAGGGTGGTCAGGATAATCAGTAGGGCGATGCTTTTTCGTATTGGTATCGGTATTCGCATAAGACCCTTCCAGTCTATCATATTGCCTTCTCTGAGGCAATTACGACCATCAAAATCCGAAGAAAACATATTGACAATTCAATTAATATAGTATAAAATAACAACATTCCTACTATATTTCCATGAACGAACAATCAAGTCTTCCAGAAGATTCCCTAAAGACAGTGATTGCCGCTGTAAATATAGGCACTTCAAAACGTTCAATTAAAACGCGAAATAATGTTCAATTTTTTCTCGACGATATGCGCGATAGTGCCATGATGGAATCACCTCAATCAAGGAAGACCGCACATGTAGCTAGTGAGTTACTCCAGTTGGTTACCACGGATGGTGGCAATCTTTCAGGTTTTATAGAATACTACAGTACCCTTTCGAGAGAAGAACAACTCCACACCATAGAGTCTATGCTTCACGATTGTGAGGGGGCTCATGTCCCGGGATCGATGCAACGTTTTGTCGAAGCGGCAATGGGATGAAAGTTACCTCCCAGATTTTCGGGCGAAATGCAAGCCGAGGAAAAATGGGATTGACAAAATATATTGGATATTTTCCATAAACTTATGGTAGCTCATGCTGATCAAGTTCTTCATGAAGTTGATGTTGCAATAGCTCTGGCTGAAATAAAATCGGCTCAAAAGAGTTGATATCCTGTTGTATTTCACTAGGTATATTCTGGTATACTTACTGTACTCGTATGCCTTCTTGGGACTCGGAAATAGGAGTGGAAGAGGTATTTTTTGCTTCGAACAGTCCGAGACTTGCCATAGTGATGGTCCCGATAAGGAAAAGGCATACCGTCGCATACTTATGCTTGGTTTGTGAGTGGATGACGGGGAGGAGATCCGCCGTCGCGACATAGAGGAGCGATCCTCCCGCAAGCGCTGAAGCGAGCGCCGTGAGGGTGATATTCGAGTGATCGAGGAGGATATCAGAAATCCAGAACCCGAGAGGGGCAGCGAGTGCGAAGAGGAGTAAGTAGAGCATCTGTGTCTTTTGAGCAAAATGGGAAGCCCGAAAAATCGCGGCGAGTGAAAGGGAAACCGGAATCTGATGAATCGCTATGCCTATAAGTGCCGCATATCCAACCGTCTCGGAAATCCCGAATCCTGCTCGGATCGCGAGCCCATCGAAGAGTGTATGGATACAGATCGCGATGAATGATACGATGGCGACATGATCCAGATGTTCGTGCGGATCCTCGTGTGCGTGGTCTTGGTGTGCGTGGTCGTGATGGTGCGGAGTGAGGAGTTCTTCGATGAGGTAGATGAGGAGAAATCCAGCTATGAAGGTATAGATAGCATATTCGCTCTCTCCGAGAGATTCTCTGAGTATATGCACCAGTGAAACCGAAAGCATCGATCCCGCCCCGAGGGCGATGAGGAGGTTGATGAATGTTTGATTTATCTGCTTCAGTACGATGAGCACTATCCCGACGCTGGAGATAAGGAAGAGGATGAAGAGGGGGAGGAACATAGGAGGCTGGTTAGCTGGTTAGCTGATGAGTTGGGAAGGATGGTAGAAGTGATGGAACGGTAGAGACGATAGGAGGATAATGCGCTGGTTTGCAGATTAGCTGGTGAGTGAGCTGGTTTTGTCATTCCCGTGAAAACGGGAATCCAGAATCAGAGAAACTGGATCCCCGCATGTGCGAGGATGACACAGTATAGGATGAACGTTTGTTTGTCATTCCGACCGAAACGACTGAAGGAAGTGAAGTGGAGGAATCCCTTTTTATATACATTGTTGCGTTATACTTAAGAGATCCCTCGAGTACCTCGGGATGACAGCCGATTTATCATTCCCGTGAAAACGGGAATCTAGAATCATAGAGCCTGGATCCCCTGCATAAGCGGGGATGACACTGGATCGGATTGACACTTTTTCCACCTACCAATACTACCCGAAATGGACATTTTCGCAAATCATACTAAACGTTTTAAAATAAAATTAACAAATACTAGATACCAAAATCTAAAGACAAAATCCCCTCCCCAAATGAAATCCTACTGATTAAGCATAACAGATATCTACTCATTCAAAAAAAGACCCACACTTGGGTCTTTTTTTTATCTGAGCACGCAGTTTCCACAGGATCGGACATACTGTATCGTCGTACTGTCGGTGACCGGAGCTTCGAGGGCGAAGTGGTTATCGACGATCGAGAGACAGTTCGTACAGGCGGTGATGATAATCCCTTTCTCCGTCTCGGCTCGGTCCATACAGTGACAGAGGAATATGACGCGCTCACCACCGAGCTCGATCTCGTGTATGAGTCCCTGGAGTTTGAACGCATCGATGATACGATACAGGGTCGCGAGGTTCATCCCTTCTTTTTTGGTGACGAAGAGCTTCTTGAGTTCGGTGAAGGTGATATGAGGTTTCTGACTGACGACCTCAGCAAATCTTCGGCGGTGCATCGTGATACGGGAATCCATAGGGAGCTAAAAGCTAAAAGATAAAAGATAAAAATGAAGAGTTGCAGATTGAAGGTTAGAAGTTACAGGTTTAAGGTTTCAAATTGAAGGTTACTAGGCTCGAGGACCCTTTGCAGCCGTATATTGCATATCGGTAATGGTAGTATTCAATATTTGTTCAACCTGATAACTTGAATACTTTGTACTTGATTATTTTTTCAGCACCTTGATAACTCCGAGATATGTAGTATAGTGAAAATTTTTATAATGCAAATATTTGCGTAAGAAAAAGAAAAAAAACTTGATTTTCCTGTAATTCTCGCTATATATATCGCCTCTCAAATTTTGGAGGTATCCATGTTGGATGCTTTTGCTATAGCTTTATCAATGTTCGTATCCCTTCGTCGGCTTCTGGCCGATCGTCGGGAACGAGCAGTAAAGTCTACAATTCAGGATTTTGGTCTCCTTGACCTAGGTCATGATGGAGAGATTTTCGGGACCGAGTCTGCCACACCATGGCTCGCTTGATCCTGACGATGTTTGCGCCTTCGGGCGCTTTTTTTTATGTTTTGTCATCCTCGCGTATGCGGGGATCCAGGTTTGTTGATTCTGGATTCCCGTTTTCACGGGAATGACAAAACCAACTCACTCACCAGCCAAACAGCAATTCACCTTCTCAGATTACCAGCATCCCAGTAAACCAGCCAGCCACCTTTCTATTTTCTACTCATGGCTATATAATCCTCGAGTATCAACCTTGCAGCTTCGGCATCGACGTCGCCGGATTGTCCACTTTCTGAGAAGTGAATCCGCGCCTCACTCGTCGAGAGGCGTTCATCATGGAGGATGATCGGAAGTGAGAAGTGCTTCCGGAGTTCCTTTTCGAAGGTCTGTACGCGTTTGCCATGGAGGGACATCGAACCGTCGATGTTGTAGGGCATCCCAAGGATGATGGACTCTGGGTTTTTTTCTCAGATCAGTTTCCCGATGGCTCAGATGATTTCTCGAGTCGGTACGGTCTCATAGGCAAATGAAAACCCCTCGACCGAATAGGCGAGTCAGGATTTACGAGTGCCGTAATCGATGGAAAGAAAAGTGGACATAAATGAATTTATGATTATATATATTCAACTACCTAATGCAAGTTATATGCGAGATAGATTTCATTTTATGACTGATTGATTTTATAATGCAAATCCAGACAGCCTAGATCCCCAAATGGTACATATGGTAATAGATCTCCTTAGACATCCACCTCTAATGAAAGAAAGATGAATTAACTCTCAATGAACTCTTCCGGGTGACCTGAGTAGGAAAGACCTAAACACTCAGGCTGTTTTTCACTGTATGGAGGGGAGGCAATCATGAAAAAGTGTGGAAGATGTTTTAAGGCAAATTGAAAAGGAAATTGCTGAACGATTATCACAGAGTGTATAATCCATTTTTCTCTATAAAATCCTTTATATTAGGATGGAGTCATTCACTCATTCCCGCACGGATTTCGGTACTGGAAATATCAGGAATATCTCATTCGAGCAGGGTATAGTTCTTGATACTTGAAACATCGAGTGGGAATCATTTCCTTTTGAAGATGATTTTCTGGAATTCTTGGGCGACGATATCACCGTGAGGTTCCCATTGGTTCATCGTGGAGAGCGTATCACTCCCGAATACGTGACATACTTCACTGGCAGCGTACTTCCTTCGAAAATATGTCTCATGGTCAAAGGTTCCTTCGCCGACGATACCATCGAATACATCGAAGTCGATGATAAGTTTGGAAGTATTTGTTTCAGTGAGAGTCTCTTTACAGAGTTCTACCATCTCTTTGCGCACGGTATTGGGGATATGGTAATCTTTATCTTCACGTAGACCGGTTGGAACGATCACTATCTTATCAAATTCTCTCCTCTTCAGAAGATTGATGATGATGGCAGTATGTCCGAGATGGGGAGGATCGAAGGCTCCACCGAAGAGGGCAATATTTGATGGCACTTAAGTAAAATGAGGGTAAGTAGTAGGAAAATTAAAGTCTATAGCAGACAGGGCGTGCTGTCATTTCGACCGAAATGGGGCGAAGCGAAATGAATTGGAGAAAGCTGGTAAGCCGGTAAGCTGGGAAGGTGTTTCGCTGGTAAGCCGTTGAGCTTATTTGTTGATGAGTGAATTGGTTTTGTCATTCCCGTGAAAACGGGAATCCAGAATGATTGAAACTGGATCCCCGCATGCGCGAGGATGACACAGAAGACGAAGGAAACGATGGAAAGGTAGAGACGATAGAGAAGGAAGTCCGACCGGAGTGGATGAATCTTTATTCCTATTAGAAGAAATTACTGGAGAATTCAAAGGACTCACTCTCCCAAGTTCTCGGGGGTTGAGATAACAAGAAGTCGACTATGCATCAAGTTTTACTTCCACCTGTATCTTCGCAAGAGTGTCCTTCGTTATGTGGATGTAGACGAGATGGGTGCCGACGGTTTTTATGTGGGTACGATTTGGGAGTTTGACCTCGGATTTTTCGAAATCATATCCCCATTTGTGTTTGACACGATTTATGATCGCGTGTTCGTCGAGACCGCCGAATACCTTTCCATTTTTCCCTTTGAGCGTGAACTCGAGGATCTGTCCATCGATAGCTTCCTGGATCTTGTAGGCATCGAGGAGGCGGAGACGCGCCTGATCTTGAGCTCGCTTTTTCTCGAGCTCTATTTGCTTGAGTCGTTCGGGAGTAATTTCACGGGCCATCTTCTTCGGGATAAAAAGATTGCGAGCTTGAGCGGTCGAAACTTCGACAATATCTCCGATCTTCCCGAGGTGGGCGATGTGGACGAGGAGTTCGATAGTGGTTTTAGATGGAGGCATAAGTTTGGTGGTAGGTTGTGGTAGGGAATAGGTAGATTATAGCAGCTAGGTTGTGGTAGGTAACAGGTAGATGATGGTAGATAGCAGGTAATAGGTAGATTAAGGTAGATAGCAGGCAGATAAGCAGGTAGATTGCGGTAGTTATTAGACTACTGATAGGGGAGGGGTATATGATTGCCATGAATGAGAGAGCCAACATCAAGCGCTCAAGAATACATATTGAGTATATCGTAAAAGAGCGAAGTTCAAAATTTTCCTGATGTGGATTTTTCGGATTTCCTCGATCCAAAGACCATTATTTTATTATATATAAATATAAAAATATAACGTCAATATATTTTCTTTTCCTTTTTGAGAAAATGTTGTGGTATACTGTCTGAAACGACACGAACTTTCACATCAGTACTCAAAGACAAAAGGAGTCGAAAAGGGGGAGAAGATAATAATTTTGACTTTTATTATTTCTCACTATAATCCCCGGGTCTAGAAAAACAAGCAGTTCACAGTTAGCAGTTCGCAGTTGGGTTTCTGTATTCCTCCTGTTGCCTGTTTCTGTCTTCTGTCTTCTCTGCTTTGGGGTATCGCCAAGCGGTAAGGCAGCGGACTTTGACTCCGCCATTCCTAGGTTCGAATCCTAGTACCCCAGCCATAAGAATCAATGATGAATTAAGAATTAATAATGAATAATGAAGAATAGTTAGGGAAGGAACCAATAAGTTCGAAACAGAATAAATAGCCGTTAGTATTTAGATTTTAGGGTCGAGAGAATATTCTTCTTGAGAAACTAAGCTCTAAACGTTAAAACCTATTTTCGCTTCGTGATAAGGACTTAAAGAGCATTTATTGCCCCTTATCTGAGCATTACCCTTCTTTTATATGATTGCAGTTTTACAAATCAGTGGACATCAATATACTGTTTCCGAGAAAATGACTATCGTCGTCGATAATCAGAATCTCGAAGTCGGACACGTGATGACCATGGAGGCCCTCCTTGTGGCCTCAGAAGATGGAAAAACGACGACTGTTGGTACTCCTACCGTAGCAGGATCCAAAGTACAACTTACCGTTCTCGAAAATTTCAAAGCTGATAAGATCCGTGTGTTCAAAATGAAAGCCAAAAAACGCTATATGCGAACCTATGGATTCCGCGCTCAGAAGACTCGACTTAGTGTCGATTCGATAGCGTAGCCGTATGGGAGAAGGGGAAAAGTTTCCTCGAAGCTCCCGATACTGCTTTTATTCCTAAAAACCATGAATGCGTACATCTCTCAATACCCAAGCCCGTCTCGAACGAGCGCTCCGTAATCATCATACGGTGCAGACTGTGTGGGAAACATTTCGGACCTTTAAGTGGTTTACCCTCACCATGGTAACGCTCCTGCCGATCTACCCTTCACTCTCCGTTCTCGGACAAAACTTGGAAACTGATGTGGGACAATACGATAACTCAAGTATCATCACTGCCTATACCGGAGATACTCCAGTAGATACGACGAGTTTGTCTGTCTCTGATAATGGACTTGTCCAAACCTCAGACGATGCTACTGTTATAGCGAGTACTGTGCCTACGCACACTGCTACGCAAGAAACTCCTCCATCGGTGCCTGATACTCGAGTCGCGAGTCTTTCCTACTATACCGTCAAATCTGGAGATTCTCTCAGTAAGATTTCGAGTCAATATGATATCAGTATTGATACCATCCGATGGGCCAATGATATGACCGAGTCAGATAGCATCAAACCGGGGATGAACCTACGTATCCCTCCAGTTTCTGGAGTAGTCTATACCGTCGGAAAGGATGATACGCTTTCGGAAATCGCTATGGCCTACAAAGTTGATGTTGCAGATATCGTACGAGTGAACAACCTCACCAGCGCTGAAGCGATTCGAGAAGGACGAGACCTTATCATTCCTGGAGCGATCAAACCAGTAGCTCAGAAAGCAGTTGCAGTCGTGACTTCGAAAAAAGTAGCTATTGCTCAGTCCCCAGCAGCCGTCAAACCAAAAGTCAAAAAATCGACAGAAACAGATGGTATCAAAGATCGATATCCGATCGAATACACGGGGAAAAGTTCTGGATTTGCTTGGGGAAACTGTACCTGGTACGTAGCAATGCATAAGAATGTCACATGGAGAGGAAACGCCAATCAGTGGATATCTCACGCGAAAGCAGCTGGAGTCAAAACGGGATCGATACCAGTACCAGGAGCGATCATACAGCTTTCAGGAGGATGATATAATAGAGCCTTTGGACACGTCGCGATCGTCGTCGATGTCACCGATGATGAGATTATTATCAAGGATATGAATTACCGTCGTATCAATGAAGTCACCGTTCGAAAACTCTCGAAAGATGATGATGCGATCGATGGATATATTTACGCTGAGTAGTTTTTACTCAAAAACCAAAATCCCTTCTATAACTGGAAGGGATTTTTTTTAGGGAAGAAATATTATCTCTTAGCTATAGAGTCGATCGATACTTGCGAGGTCTTCTCCTCCGTATCCGAGGTCGTGGAGTTTCGAGTAGAGCTTCTCAGAGATATCGAGGAGGGGAAGGCTTTCTCGCGATCCTTCACTTTCGAGAGCGAGCCTGATATCTTTGAGCATATTGTCTCCCGAGAACATCGGCGGATATTCTCGGTTCGCGAGCATCGGAAGCTTCATCCGATGGTATGCAGATGTCACAGGAACAGTCCCAAGCACGTCAAGGATTCTCGTGCGCTCGAGTCCGAGTCGTTCTCCGGCGAAGACACACTCGATGAGGCTCACCATCGAGAGGGCGACGAGGTGATTGTTTACGAGTTTCATCGCCTGTCCGGTTCCTATAGCTCCCATATACTGGAAGTTAGTCCCCATGCATTCGAGTACGGGCCTAACTTTCTCAACAATACTCTCTTCTCCTCAGATAAATATCGTGAGCTCCCCGGTAATTGCTTTCGGAGTACTGCCGGTCACGGGCGCATCGATGAAGTGGACGCCACTTTCTCCGAGCTCTCTTCCTATTCGCTCCGCCCACTCGACCCCGATCGTCGACATATCGATGACTACGCCTCCTGGTTGGATTGAATCAATATTTTTTACAATCGTCTCATACACTGCCTGACCGTCAGTGAGCATCGTGATGATCACATCGGATGCGAGAGCTTCCTCAAGGGAAATTGCCTCTGTTGCTCCAAGATCGGTAAGTTCTTTGGCTTTTCCAGGAGTGCGGTTATAGACCGTGAGCGTATATCACTTCGTGATGATATTGCGAGCCATCGGCACTCACATGAGGCCGAGTCAGAGGAAGGAGAAGTTCATAAATTATATATAAATAGTATAATAAGATTATATGAAAAAAGCGGAAAATGCAGAAATCTTTTCAGTTGTGAGATAAAAAATTATTGACAAATAGTAAATATTGGAATATAATGTATTATTATAACATCATTCACAAAAAAATGTCATCTTGAAATGCTCCTCAATCACATCCCGAAGAATTTAATTTTTCTTTATTTTATAGATTTATCGAATGAGAGCTCATTCCTTTTTACTACGCCAAAGTGCATGATGAAAAGGTGATAGCACTATTGCCAGACATTCGTTTTGAAAGGAAAAAACGTTGACTAATTGTAGAAACTCCCTATTCAGAGAGAGTGTTCTATGGTACGGAGGTAATTACTGCTTACTTATCTATATGGAAAGAGAGAATAAAAGATCTTTCAATCGATGAACAGATAAAATTAATTGATTACATAGATCAAATCGAGTTTTCACAATATCAAAAAGATGGAATAGCGCTAAACCTTTCCCCTGAAGATATCTCTCTCATCAAGTGACAACTCAAGTCACAACTTGGGCTTGATTCAAATCATTCCGACCACACATGACTTCCTATGTGATGAGTTTATAATATAGGCATCCTTGCAGTTTTAGAACGTCCTGTCCAATCGTGCTAGATCCAGTCAGTGCTAAAAAATATACGACCATCTATCCATATGACGCTCAGTGAATCAATCAAGAGAATAATCATCAGGAAATCTAGAAAACTATCCAACACCTGAAGATAGTATTATATTGTTATATTTTCTTACTCTTCGATGTATCGCTACAATAGAAAAGTACTTCAAATGACTCAAAAAAATTTACACTTTTCCGAATAGAGAGAGAGTTGCGAGCCACTCTTTCTCAAAATCCGCAGGTATGACGGCTCCAACTGCTATATAGCTGATATCTTCAGTCGAGAGTCACTTGTACCCCTCGAGCATTTGTTTATCGGAGTGAGCTTTTCTCATAATTTCTGAAAAATCAAAGACTTGCATATTGGCAGTATGACATTTCATCACAAAGTGTGCCATTTGTTCCTGGGTTCCTGAGAGGTTTGACATACCATAATATGCATCCGTATAGTGAACACGCCCATCAGCATCATGAAGGATCTTGGTTTCGGCGAGTTTAGCTTCTGAGAACATACCGATCTCAATCCCGAGCTGTCCGATAGCATTCGCTACAGCCCCAGGACCAGCAGGATGATGTTCATCAGCGATCACGATTATTTTCTTGGAACGGTATCGTTCCTCGGATTCTTTCACAGAAAGTGATTCTCCGATCGGTTTCATAAATGGAAAGTATTGGACTTCACGGATGGGTTTATCCTCAAGGAAGGCAAAGAGTCGTTCTCCGAATCCGAATCCGCAAGTCGGAGGCATCCCGTGTTCGAGCATCTCGACGAAATCCCAGTCTGGCATCATCGCTTCGTCATCTCAAGCCGCAAGCATCTCCTGTTGTTTCTCGAATCGAGCCCGTTGGTCGAGGGGATCATTGAGCTCACTGTAGCCGTTCCCGATTTCAGATCCTCAGAGGATTACCTGGAATCGTTCGACCGTTCCAGGACGTTCCTGACTTGTTTTCGCCAGAGGGGAGATGAGGGAAGGATGGTTAATAAGGAAAGCAGGTCCTGATATCTGTTTTCGAGTATATTTCCAGAGTGTGTCAGTAAGTCGTTCCCGATTGGTTCCGTCGTACTTGACTCAGAGTTCCGTGAGTTTTTGTTGCATAGCACTTTCAGTTGCTGTGAGGATATCGATCCCCGTTTTCTCGAGTACTGCACTCACATAGTCGACCCGTCTCCACTCACTCGCGAGGTCAAAGGTATGGCCTCGAGCGGTGAATACCGTCTTCCCGTAGACTTCCATAGCGATATATCGGTACATCGCTTCGACGAGCTTCATCCCATCTTCATAGTTCGCATATCCCCAGTAGAATTCCATATTGGTAAACTCCTGTAGATGATCTGGACTTGATCCTTCGTTGCGATAGGCGCGTCCGATTTCGAAGGTTTTCGGAAATCCTCCAGCCATCAGGCGTTTCTGCCAGAGTTCGCCGATCGAGATACGCAGGAAGACATCGACATCATAGTCGTTGTGATGGGTCGCAAAGGGTCGAGCCTCAGCACCACCGGTCGTATGTTCAAGGGTTGGGGTCTCGACTTCGAGGAATCCCTTCGACACGAGAAAATCTCGAGTCGCTTTCCAGAATCTGGATTTTCGTACAAAGATTGCTCGAAGTGCATCATCCATGGACATATCAAGGTAGCGCTTTCGGAAGCGCTCATCCTCATTTTCTATCCCATGGAACTTCTCCGGAAGGGGACGGATGGCTTTCGTGAGAAAAGTGAATTCTTTGACAAAGAGGGTCAGTTCACCTTTGTGGGTATAAAATAGTTCTCCACGAACCCCGACGAAATCCCCGAGGTCGATGAGTTTTTCCGCGAATTTGTAGGCGGATACGGGTTCTGTTTCTCCAGTAAGTTCAGTTTTTAGTTCTCAATTTACAGAGAGAGAGCAATTTTCTCTCGAAAAAAGCACCTGCATGCGTCCTGTTCCATCAGAAATACTTGCGAAACAGATCTTCCCGAAGCTTCGATGGAGCATGACACGACCAGCGATCGTGACTTCACCCGTTGGTGATGGTATGATAGCTTCTATAGTTCGGAAAATAGGAGTATTGGATTCTTGGAGCGTTGGATCGATATTTGAAGGATGTTTTGAGAGGATATTACCGATACTCGAGCTCGCATCGAATCGGGTGGCAAAAGGATTGACCCCGAGGGCTCGGATTCGTTCGAGTTTCTTGATACGGTCAAGGGTTTCACTGGAGTAGTCTGGAGTGGACATAGTTTATAAAAAAGAATCAATAATCTGAGACATTTCTCGATCTCGAGCGGTTACCGTATTTCCAGCATCATGCGTGGTGAGATCGATACGTACGGAAGTATAGGTATTGATAATCGTAGGATGATGATCAGATTTCTCAGCGAGGAGTCATACTTTCACGATAAAAGCCATCGCATCTGTAAAATCCGAAAATAGAAATGTTCTCGAGAGTGTATCTTGGTTTTCTTCCCACATATTTCACTTCCAGTATAGTAAAAAGAGGGGAAAAGGCAAAAATTAGTTTCTTACTTCGATAAGTCTACTATGAAGCGCTTTTACGGCTTCTGCTCCTCTACTCGGGTCTACTCAGAGTATTATAGCCTTCGTTTTATCTGGTTGGGACACAAAGTAAATATTGATAGCTAATTCAGTAAGGACGCCTGTGACTGAGTGTAGGATGCCATGATAATCAAGTTTTTCTCCAACGAGGTGAAGGGTAGTCCGATGATTTACACTCACTGAAGGTTTTGGTTCTTCATCATTTTCGAACCTTTGAACGTACATTTCAAATTCTTTACATACTTCCTCTGGATTGAGTCATGTCTTCTGAAATTCCTTTTTATTTACCGTATAAGTTAGTGAACTGTTACTTCCTGGTGACTCAGCGAAACTGAGTCATTTTTCTCTGAAAAATCGAGCTATCTGTTCCCCATATCCTATTTGATCATATCGGTATGATACAATAGTAAATGCGTAAACCTCCTTTATCAGTATGGATTCAATCCCTTCCTTTTCGATTTCCCCATTGAGTGTTATGGTAGAACCCACCTGATCATCCGGGGAGTAGAGATGGAGGGTTCATCCGTTTACAAAGAGAGCAGGATCAAGAAGAAATTCATTGATAAAACCTGCATCCGCTCCATCTTTTTTCACCATCTCGAGAATCAAAGCGAGACTGGGGTTACGAAGGATTTGCACCTTATCACGTCAAACAATTCTTGGGTCAGCCGAGCACACAGCTACGTCTTTCAACATTTTGAGTTTACCACTTATAGACCTTTCGATAAGAGCACGAGTGACCGCTCAGAGCGCTGGATCTGAGTATCCTCTATCCCATGTCTTGAGTATTCCCTCTCGTAAACGACCGATAAATCCTGGAACAAGTATAATTCTTTGAGTATCTAAGAGAGTTTCCGCTTGAGATCATATAGAATCCCTGATTTCTCCGATATTTTTTGGAGTCATAGGATCAGTTTCTGTATGAACGAGACTATTCCCTCAGAGGAGATAATCATATATTTTCGCAGTGGCTACTTCTCAGATTCCCAGGATTGAAAATGCCGGTATGGAATAATCATTTGCCCTTTCAGGTTCAAAATTCTTATACCAAGTTCCATTGTGTGGAAAGTAAAATAGATTTTTATTTTCAAAATACGTATGTATTCATCGTTCATAATCTCTAAATAATCAAAGACAGAATCCTTGAACATCTTTATTATCGGGAAGTTCTCTTTCGAGTACTCGTATATAAAAGTCACGAACTTCAGAAAGAAGACGTAAGGTGGTTTCTTTATCTCATCTTTTACAGGCTTCTCCCGCTTCCATGAGGTAAGAAGTTGTATTGAATCATGGTTTCTCTTCTCGAAAAGCCGAGAGGACGTAGACTCATACTTCTCTCTCCCTTCTTCATTGTAAGAGTTCTAATGTGCCTCGAAGATCAGTAACGTTATCTCCACCGATTTTCTCTGCACGGAGAGGGGTTCATATTGGATTCATAAAGTAAAAAGTAAAAAATTAAAAAGAAGGTATTTTGACAGGCTTCTCGAAGACGATGAGTCGATAGTTGGTGCCGAATACTCGAGCCAAGAAAAATCCGCCCAATTTTGAGCGGATGGTAGATTTGATAGGCTTTCCTCATCAAAAATCCGCTCGTGGTGGAGACGTCTTCTTGGTAATCATGATGGTAAGAGAGTGATGCATAGATTCGAATAAATAAAAAAACCGCCCGGTTTCCCGAGCGGCTGAGAGTGATTTCTTGTTTCTGATTACATAGAAAACTTCTCTTCCACTCGGGAAAAGCAAATCTTCGTGATAATCATGTGAGCGAGGTGATTCATAGATTCGAATATATGAAAAAGGGGAGGGAAGTCAATATAAAATCCTGGGAGTCAGCTCCATCCAGAATTCTATCGAGTTACCTCTCATAAAATAAGAATAAATAAGTTGACAAAAGTATACGAAAACATATTCTAACGAGAAGTTAATTTACATAACATTTTCTTATGGCAGAAGTAGTTTCAAATTTACAAGTTTCATGAGTATTAGAATCAGGGAAACAAGTATCACGCCACCTTAATGGGGTAACAGCACAGGTTCAAGAGGTTTTTTTGAGCTCAAATATCTCTTTTGAATATGACGGTCAAATTTATAACTATCCCGAATGGCTTACACGTATTGTAAAAGAGTGAACTATGGAAAATGTATTATCTCCTCTGTGCTTTACAAGTGATACAACCAAACAAAAACCAAATTATACCTATTTTGGTAGAAAAACAAATACCAAAGATCTCAGCTGATCGAACGATACAAATGATTATATACATGTATTGCCTTACCCATTTGTCAGTGTTGTACCATCTCCTCCTTGAAAGGTTCGATTTGAATGGAGAGTTGCTTGATGTACCATTAGATGAGAGTATGGACCCGCAAATAAGAATGTTCCTTTTTTTGATACTATTGAGAAATTGCCGTTTCTCCCTTATCCAATGTATATTTCCATGCTTCCAGAAAGTTATAAAAAAAATGATCTTATGTGTTTTTTGCATGCCTATTATAGTCATTTAGGATTAAGGGAATTTGATACCCCAAGATAAAGTTTTAGATGTTAGGGTTTATACACCTAAAAAATGTAAATGAATTATTAAAAAGTTAAATTTATAAATTATAGAAGCTAGAATTGTGACAGTATATATTTTATGCCCAAATTCGATACTCCATCTTCCTGATTATCACATTCACAGGTAATTATTTGATGATCCACTCTCACTATTAAAAGAGTCAAAGAGATGACTGAAGAGGCTCTCGCGAGTTGAAATAAAGTACAAGTAAGTACACTGAAGTGACAATTCGAACGAGTGGCCCAAAAATATTCGGTCGGATTTCCTACTCTTATCAAAACGATCCAATCACAGGTTCGTCTCCTCGGAAAATGGCAAACGGAAGGATCTCAAACTATGATAACATGACTTCACCTCAAACAACGAATGAGCAAAGCTGCCTTTCTCAAGGCCCTTGATACGATTTTTGTGTATAATGGGAAAGCCCAAACCCTGAGGGAAGCCCTCATTTCCACTATTTTTCAGAAAGATATTCACTGGATAAATACTGTTTGTTCCATTCTAAAAGTCTACAACGATCAATTCCCGAGTATTCTTTGACTTCCGATTTCTTTGGACGGATTGTCACGATGTCTGCAACAATGGGATAAAAATCATACTGTTTGAAGCAAAAAGAGCAGGATCTGAAAACAGGAATTTATAGACATCTGTGCTCTTGATCCAGAAGGAAAACATAGAGTCGTTTCGCTTCGAGAGAAATTTCTTCTCGCTCTTGATACACCATGCGAGTCGGGATCAACGATAACCCTAAGAGATGCGATCCAGGATACAATGAAGATGCAACAAAAGTATATTCACTGGTTTTCGACGGTTACGCCAGTTTTTGTAAGATACAATTCATCTGTACTAACCTCCACTGAAACACTCCCTATTTATTTCCAGACCTTCGGTATTCAGATTTTTGGTAAAGTTTCTCTGAAAAAAAGTGAGTTTTGTTCTCTTTGCGGGAATGATATCGTTCTAGATATACCTAGCAAGGAAGAGAAAATAGGAATTCCCAAAAAAAGCAAGCCAAAACGCACTCAAAATCCTACCCAAAAAGAAAGAAAAAGAAACCCCCCAAGGGTTCTTCCTGATACTACCGGGAAATGAAATATATCTTTAGAAAAAAATTGAGAGACCGAAGCACTATCTTCATTTCAGATACCTCCGAAATCAGTATCTCGTGATCATGACTTTCACCCAACGGATGAAATGTTCGAATTTGGCGGAGAGTGGTATTGGAAGCATAGTCAAGAAAGAGTAAAGTGACAGTAGGTAGAGTTTAGCGACCGGTCGATTTCGGAAAGGGCGGTATATTATCACGGATGATAGTTTTTCAGACTTTCGTTTTCTCCTTTGATTTCTCGGCTCATTTTTTTATACTGAGTTCGAAAGAGGAGGTTCTTACATTTCTCTTACTCTTGATGGGTAGCATATTGTTTCTTGAAGACGAGCATCACTTTAATCTCTCACTTTCTCTTCTATGTGCTGAATATTTGGATACCTAGGTCGACCAGGGCAGGCGGGAAAGGAAATTCTAGCGTGACTCCAGCGTCTCGAATACCGCGGATACGATAGCGCATGAATCTGCGTCGTGAACCACCAGAAAGAATTCGCCCTGATCAAATCCGTCGGAAAGGTTTCGAATCTCAAAGTCAAAGCTGATGTCTATGACCTCGCCTCATACCATGTCGGCGTCGGTCACACCCGATGGGCAACCCATGGAGGAGTGACTGAACCGAACTGTCATCCTCATATGTCACAGTCCGAGCGATTTATCGTGATTCACAATGGGATCATCGAAAACTATCGAGAGCTCAAAGATGAACTCCTCGAAAAGGGATATGAGTTCTACTCACAGACTGATACCGAAGTCGTGGCGAAGCTCTATGAAGATCTCTTTACAGGAGATCATCTTGAAGCGCTGAAGATACTCGTGTCACGAATCGAGGGTGCGTATGGACTCGTATTTCTTGACCGTGAGCATCCAGATCGGATATTCGGGACGAAACGAGGAAGCCCGATGGTCCTCGGATTCGGATACAAAAATACCGGAGATGCCACCAATGGAGATCGATTCGTCTCCTCGGACTATCGCTCTCTGATCGGACTCATCGATGACTATATCATCCTCGAAGATGGGGATGTGTTCTTGATGACACCAGAAGACTACACGATCGTTGCTGGAGATGCCGAGGTTGAGCGCTCGCTTCATACCGTTGATGATGCGGAGAAGCCAGCGGAACTTGGAGACTTCCCTCACTTTATGCTGAAGGAAATCCATGAACAACGAGAAGTCCTCGAAAATGTCTTCCGTGGCCGTATCAACTTCGAAACGGCAGAGCTTCACTCGGATACCCTCGAGCATATAGCGACACTCGGCATCAAGCGGGTTACGATCGTCGCCTCGGGGACGAGTTATCACTCGGGTCTGATGGGGAAATACTACCTCGAAGAGTTCGTGGGACTTCCGACCGATGTGGTCGTATCGACGGAGTTCAAATATAAGAAAAAATTCATCACTTCCGACGAGCTCTTTATCTTCGTATCTCAGTCGGGGGAAACCATCGATACCCTCGATTCGCTCAAGATCGTGAAAGAGCAGTGAGGCCACGTCTTCGGTGTGGTGAATGTCCCAGGTTCGGCGATCGCACGTACGGCCGGGCAGGGACTCTTTACTCGTGCCGGGATCGAAGTTGGAGTCGCCTCGACGAAGGCATTTACCGCTCAGGTTGCCTGTTTTCTCTTCCTCGCGCTCTACCTCGGGAAGAAGACAGGACTCGATTACCGCAAGTACCGCGAAGTCCTCGATGGCCTCTCGAAGCTTCCGGAAGCGATGGAAAAAATACTCCTCCAGTCCGAAGCGATCCGTCTCGTAGCCGAAAAATACGCGAAGTATTCGAATTTCTTCTACCTCGGGCGTTCCCACGAGCTTCCGATCGCGATGGAGGGATCCCTCAAGCTCAAAGAGCTCACCTACATCCACTCCGAAGCCTACTCTTCCGGAGAACTGAAGCACGGATCCATCGCCCTCATCGATGAGAACTTCCCGACCATTATGGTCAATGGGGGAGGGCCACTTGTCGCCAAGAATAGCTCGAGTGTTGAGGAAATCAAAGCTCGTGGAGGGAAAGTCCTTGGTATTATCGCCGAGGGCGATGATCACAAAGGTCTCTATACCGATGTCATTACCTTCGATGCTATCCTTCCAGAGGTGAATCCATTCCTCGAGGTCGTCATCATGCAGCTCTTCTCGTACCACATCGCGAATGTCCTCGGACGAGATGTCGACAAGCCTCGCAACCTTGCGAAGAGTGTGACGGTGGAGTAGGTGAGTCCAGATAAAAGATAAAAACGAAAAGATAAAAAATGAGAGCAGATAGTTCATAGCAGATAGAAAATAGAAGAGAAACAAGAAATGAACACATAGAAAAATAGAATTGATTTCACTTTCAATTTCATTACTCTGGATTGAGTATTTCTTACTACCCTCCTATGAAGATATCTCCTCGACTCTCGATCCTGCTCGGATTGCTTTTGCTTATGAGTCCTTCCTTTGTTTTTGCGAGTTGATTCTATGGGCCTTCAAATAATCAAGTTCTTATAATTATTTTAGTTATCCTTGGAGTTACGGCCCTATTTGAATTTCTTTTTTGGTATTATAATTGAGAGGCATCAACTTGAAATATCTCTGAACCTGTTCTAAAATCTTCAACTTGAAATATCTCTGAACCTGCTCTAAAACCTTCATCTTGAGAACGTTCTGGAGTGTTTTTACTCTATCTCGTGGATACAATCACCTTAGCCTATATGGTATCTGCGTTTGTATGAAGAATATATTCAATATTCTTTGGCCATATGGACACCTGAGTATCCATTGCTTACTTCTGGCTTTGATTCCCTCCTCTATTGATAGTATCTTATATAGTAGTGAGACTCTGCTTTCCGAAGAATCATCCAGACGTGAAAAATAGGTTAATATATTTCTTTTTATGAATGCAAGTGTTCAATTTTGTCTGCAATCTTCTCTCGGTGTTTGCGTATGAGTTTAATTTCATCTGATTATAGTTTCATAAACCAGTTTCTTTGATTTCACTTCCAATCTCATTACTCTGGATTGAGTATTTCTTACCATCTCCTATGAAAATCCCACCTCGACTCTCGATCCTGCTCGGATTGCTTTTGCTTATGAGTCCTTCCTTTGCTTTTGCAGATATGCCCGATATACCCGGGTACATATTTTATAGCCCCTTCCTAATTCTCCTAATAGTAGCTATAATTTTCTTCTTTGTTTGATCATACAAATCAAATCTCTCACTTATAGAACGGCTTAATATACATGAACTGTATTTTCTGAATACCCTTGGTTTAACTATTACTTTCATTTTACTTTTTATACTCACTTTTGGTATAAATATGATTTTTGTGTCTATCATAGTTTTACCTCTCCCAAGTTTAATTATATCCTATATAGTGCTGAGAATTTTATGTCCTCAGAAGCATCTAAACACTCCAAAAAGACTACTATACTGGTTCCTATGATTGAGTATATTCAATTCTCTCGCATTCTTCCTTCTATGGAATTGATACTTTGTCATAAATACTTTTTTAATTTATTTACAGGGCCACCTTTAAGCCTCGCGAAGAGCGTGACGGTGGAATAGAAGTATTTAGATGGCTCTAGACCAGAAGAAATATTAAAAAGTAATTATTTCTGGTAAAACTTATAAAGAAGTATAAGAAGTTCTTTTTCTAATTCAATTGTTTCTTTA
>JAYUDN010000024.1:0-72968 GCA_043739785.1 Candidatus Altimarinota bacterium | reverse complement strand
CGCTTTCTTCTGGAACCGCCAATGATGACTTTACCTTCTCGGTATCTGCGAAGCCAAATGCTCAGTCACCAGCTGGAGACTATCGTGATGTCGTCGTTCTTACGGTAACAGGGAACTTCTAATCAAAAGATTTTCTTACTACCAACCAATCCCCCTTCTCTATCGAGAAGGGGGATTTTTGATGAGAATGGGGAATGTGGGTGAGAAAGGTACTTTCTTTTGAATTCGGAGCTCATTTATGCTAGAATACTTGTAGAATATGATTTTTTCATAAAATAATCTTGTAATCCCCTCCCATGACTCCTCAAGATATCATCAATGCTATCATATGTTACTGTTTTCTCTGACCGGTCATATGGCTCGCTCGAAAAAACCCGAACTTCTCCCATTCATTTATCCAGTGACATGCGAAGAGGGCCACGCTACTCTTTGGCATTGCTTGACTGATTTGGATTCTCTTCATTTTTGTGGTATGACCGATCACTCATCTGAGTATTGGTCCGTTTATCCTCTATGATATCCTCCTCTTTTCGCTCGTAGTACTTTTTTTGATAGTGCTCATCTGGCATGCCTTCCGAGCGTATAAGTGAGAGTTTGCTGACGATGTCAGATTTGATTCACTTCATAAATTCAACACTTCAACCACATCAGAGGTAGGAGTACTGAGTGAAAAAGAGAAAATCATTGCTATCCTTTCGTTTATACCCTACCTAGGAATCTGGATAGCTTCTCGTTTTTCTTCGCCGATGACCAAACAGTGAGCAACCCTCGGAACGTGGGCCATTTTGTCCATCCTTCTTATTTCCATATGGTTTCATGAGTGATATACGACCGGGCTTCTGGTTACACTCGCCTACATTATCCTCGTCGTAACGCTCAGTGTACGACTGTTTCTCGAAGAAAAATGGGTAGAAATTCATATCCTCTGATTACTCCCCTCTCCCGAAAATATCAATAGTTATATTATTACTTTCTATCGCTACGGGATCGAACTCATCAAAACAATCATAGGAAAAGAGGCAAATCTCTCTTATCAAGAAGTCAGAGCTCGTATCCTTTCAAATCAAGAATTCGAAAATCCAGCCCCCTATCTAATGTCGCCAATAATTATAGGAATTCCCATCCTCAACGTGATTACACTCCCCTCTTACTTTATAGAAAAATATAGCATCTGGCGATATGCACTCCTCCAATGATATACGGTAAGTATTTTTGTCTGACTTACCCTCTACTTTTCTTGGGATTCACTCTGGATAGCTGTACTCCTCATCCCTTCGGTATTTCTGATGAGTTTTCTTTCATCGAATTCGAAAGCATCCTCTCCTATCATAGGACTGTTTGTGCATATTTTGAACCTGCTTACCTTCTGACTCCTCAGCGGGAAAGAAAAAATCAAAAATATGAACGAATCTGTTGAGGTGGTTGGTTTCACTTACGAAAATAAAGATACAGTTTCTACAGAAAAAATATAATAATTTCTACAAAAAAATCCTCACACTTTCGAGTGAGGATTACATCCCTCTTATCCGTTGTAGATCATATTTTATCCCTGATGCAACAGGCTCTTTACTGGTACTGCCAGTATCGAGTGTAGCGAGTCGGACACCGTAGGCGACTATGGCACCCGCCCTAGGATGCGGTATAATTGTAGAGAAAAATACCGACCAGATGCACGTGAGGAGAGAGACGTTTTGGACATATACATACTATCGAAACACGGAAAAATTACAAGGAAAAGTGAGTTGACTTTTATCTTTTCAGGAATCAAGAAATCACATTTGTCTTTGAGGTAAAAATCTGAACTCACATCTTGAGAATATTATTTTTCAACCTATAGTCATTCTATAGGCAGATAAATACTATATATCGAGATATTTGGACGATTTTCCCTATACAAAGATTGTGATTGACTCAAGTGACAATACGAGAAATTGGAGTATTGGGATATATGAGAACATATATATTCTGGGGGGAAATAACTCGATTTTGGCTCTATAACTAGGTTTTTGTATCACTTATGTATTCAGTTTCTTGCGAAGTATCCTTCACGAGAGGGCACCAGATCCCAGTAAGATGAGAAGGAGTCCTTCATCGGGAATTGGTGTTTCAGTGGTATCGTTCGTATACGATGATCTCTCCAAGGTAACTCCGAGAGGTTTTCTATTTACAAGAGATGGGTTAGTTTGAGATCTTATTTTCTTTTTTTTGGAAGTTCTTAGTACTTCAGTCATGTATTCTTGTTTCCAGATTTCATTCCCTGCACCATCTTTCACGATCAGTAGAGTCGAACTTTTTCAGATCGGGAAACGAAATGAACGAGGATTTTTCGAAATATAGGGATCACTCGATCCTGCAAAGTACCACTCATAGATGTAATCTTTTAGGGTAGAATCAAGATTGAAGTTGATACTACAATACTTGTGTTTGGTTCGACAAATGTATATATTTCCCTCCACAGAAATCTCGGGTTTTTCCCTCTGAAGGACCAGGTTTGGAGGATCAAAGAAGGTGATAGCTCGCATTTTTTTCTTCCCATGAATTGGCGCTGTCTTACTTAATTGGAATGGTATAACCTCGATGGAGAGTGCTTGCTCCCAAAGAATACTTCCACTCTCATCCTTCATACGTACGATTACTTCGGACGTACCGATCGGAAAGGCAAAACTTCTGGGATTTTTCGAAATATAAGTCCCCGACTGATTCGGAAATTCCCATTCATAGAGAGCATTTTTCGTCGTATGTTCAAGGGAAAAATTGAGACTACATTTCGACCCTTTGGTCTCGCAAAAATAGCTACTTCAAGAAGCGTAGATAGCTTCATCATCGGTTTGAAGCAGCACCTCAGGGAAAGTCATTCATCAGGTTTCTGAATCACGGTTTTGAGGTTCTCAAATTTTTGGACCTACGACATCGATCGTATACTGGATCTCAGCCCAAGCTCCTGCGGTATCAATCACTCGTAGGATAAGCTTATGAAATCCCCTGGAAAAAGTATACGATCATGGATCTTTTGAAGTCTTGGTCGCTTGAAAATCATAAATCCAGAGAAATCGTATCGGATCGCCATCAGGATCATAAGATTTTTGACCAGTAAAATTAACACTACATGTCATCGCATAACAAATCAGGTGATTTTCTGATGGTTCATCGAAGTACGACTTCCACTTTCCATCATATTCCAGAACCGGTACCGGAGGATGATTGGTATATCACGCGCTTATGAATGGGGGACTCAAGGTATCGGTGAATATCACCGGAACCGTTACTTGAATCTCTGTTCCTGAGGGTTTATGAAAGAGTGAAAGTATCATACTTCCAGATTCAGTAAAATATATGGTATTTGGATTACAGGAGTCATAGATACCCGTTCCAGAAGTTATACGACAGGTATAATTTTTCGAAAGAAATGACCCCGTAAAGATGGGCTCAAGAGTAAGATTGATTCGGCAAGGGAGGTTTTTGGGATCACAGGAAAATATACCACCTGAAAAAGTAGCATTGCTTGGAGACTGAAGGGTCGGGATAAGTTCTGGAAAAGAGGCTCACGAGAGGGATCAGCCGGAAAGCGTTGGCTGATCGGAACTACTTGAGGTAGGAGTTGCACCAGAACCTTCTCCAGGGGGTACCCCATCCCCATCTCTAACAGAGGATAGTTTTGGAAAAACGGAAAGATAATTATCAAAAGAAGTGGTAAGGAAAAATGGCTCAGGAGATTTTCCTCCCGACGAAGTAAATCCAAGATTTCCACTTGATTTGAGTCGGAGTTCGCTCGACGTCGTATTGGTAATTTTTAGGTCTATTTTTTCGATATCTCATTCTTGAATAGAGAGAATCAGTATATTTCCTGAGAGAGAGCCCGATAAAACAAAGCCCGTTTTCGTATCTATCTTTGAGGTGGAAAGTCATCAAGATGTAGAATAGAGAGCAATAGATCCCGTATTGACGCTACCCGTAAGATCATACGGGTAATAAATTTCAAGCGTGTCTATTTTCCGATTCCCATTACTATCAGAGTAGTACATTTTCTCAGGAAAGAGAACGCCAGTTTCGCTAACAACAATCGGTGGAAAGACCGTCCCTCCGGTTCAAGAATTTGAACCTGAAGCAGAGTTCGTGGGATCAGTACTCCCCGTCGATGAGCCTCAGGGTACACTTCCTGATCTAGTATCCCCTCACGTACTACCACTTCCAGAAAGTGATCCTGTATCAGTTGAACTCGATCCTGAACCGACTGAAGTATCTCAAGATCACGTCGTAGAGCCAGTTAAGGTATCACTCCCTGTTCCAGATGGCAGTGTCACAGATCCCGTATCCGAAGGAGGAGGCGGAGTACAATCGTTATCTATAATACTGGTATCATAGATGACTACTCACTTTGTCGTATCTTTATAAGAAAAACTCTCAACAAGAGTAGATGAAGTATCGTAAAGAAAAAGGGTTTCTATGTCGTTATTGAGAATAATCTTAGAGACTTGACGCTCGAGTCGAAACGTGCTATGGGAATCGATGGTCGTTCAAGAGGGAAATGTATATCTTTTCCCTGAAAGGTCTGATATACTATATCCCGTTATATCCACTCCTTCACAATCAGTATTGTGTAATTCAAGCCATTCGAGATTCGTATCGTCCACCGTATTAGGAAAAACTCCGGAGATTTCTATACTCGCGGAGGTCTCAATCACCCGTAATAAAACGAAAATGAAAAAGAGAATGCGATACATTTTCTACGAAAATATATACAATTTATTGTATTATTCATAAGAAGAAGTCAAGGAAATTCCATACTAAAAATAAGATTTTCCGTTGACAAAAGAATTGCATTTTCTCTCATTCTTTTTAGTATCGGCATTATTCAATCTTTATTTTTCTGTAATAATTATACAAATTTTATGAAATGAATACTCTTGCGTCTCATCGGTATCTACCAGAAATATCTCTCTCCCGATCATTCGATCTGGGCAAAAGCCGGAAATCATCCACCCTATTGTAAACATATCCCGTCATGCTCAGACTATATGAAGGAATCGATAGAAAAAAAATGAACTCTTATCGGTTTATGGAAATGAATCCTACGAATCCTTCGATGCAATCATTGGTCCAAAGGGTGATACGATCCGGTAGACAAAAGAAAATAGAATAGATATCGCAATTCCTTCAAGAATCTTACCGTTATATTATAGTAGAATTTCTTGATAAAGACTATTTCGGGTTCCCATCATTCCTACGCGTCGCACTGGACAAGCTCTGACGAAGGAAGGATTCAGAGTGGGAGAAAACTGGATTCTTCGTGCCTCAGAATGACGCGTATTCAATTTAATCAGGTAAGTATACTATATCTGCTATAATCTAATACCCGCTACAATTCCCAACTCAGACAAGTTGCTTTTCACAGATTTTGATAGCTTTCTTGATCGTGGGCTTGAGATTTTCATTGATCTGGGAAAGTTTGATATGAAGATCTACGAGATCCGTGATGATTTTGGTATCGAGTGCTGCTTCCTCTCAGAGGAGGGATTTTGCCACCTGGTATTCCTCGAGTATAGGCACCGCTTGTATTTTTTGAGTCTTGATATTATTGAGACGAGTAATCCACTGATCCGTCGTTTTTGATTTCGGCAGAAGAGAGCCAAAAAACGTATCGACACGACTTCCGAGATTCGTACTTGTATTCTTCGTACGTTGATTGAGCGTTTTATCCGCTTCGCTATCTTTCGAATTGTTTCCCGTATTGGCATCGAAAGCGGCCAGTGAGAAAAATGTCACCGATATAGCTGTACCACCGATACCTTGATTCTGAAGCTCTTTCTTGAGAAGATTCCGCGCGAGGTCTCGATCCTGTATTTCCTTCGAATTGTTCTCGAGGAGAGCAAGCGCCGATTTCCATGAGTCGAGTCATTTCTTTGTTCCTTTTCCTTTTTGTTGAATCATATCCATACCTTTATCAATAACTTTTTCCCAACTAAGTTCTCCATTTTTAGGATTACAAGTCGCTACCGCTCCAGGCTGATAGAGGGCACTCACCTCATCAGAAAAAGTACTCGGAACTATGGAAAACTGAGGTGAGCCTGCATTGTCACCCACACTGATTCGTTTATAGAAGGATTCGATATTTTTATTATTCTGGATCAGTGCATCGAATACTTCCTCTACCGTACGTCCTGAGAGTTTCTGACTCACGGTCATTCCTTCATGAAGTTTTGATGAGTCCACCACTACATCGAGCGCACAGTTTGATCCCATCGCGATGAGTCTACTCGTGATATTTCCTTCGAGTTGCTTGATCATACTCCCCTCTCTGAGTACGGATTGGCGCATTTCCCCTCGTCCAATGAGGGCGAAGTTATATCTAAAATCGACGAGAATATCTGCCATCGTAAATCCTTCATTGAAGCTCGCGTCTATCCGGGAGAGAGCACGTTTCCCTTGCCCTTCTACCCCAGCTGGGCACCTCGCGGTCGATGCCAACTGAGAGAGTTTTTCGAGGACTTTGGTCACGTTTTTTTTGTATTCAGCCATGGCAGGACTTGGTCATGATTCGATAGCACACCCTCCAGCTCAGAACACAACAAAAGAGGAGAAAAGACTGAGAAGTAATAATGTAATGAGGTTTCGAAGTGAGTGCATAGTTATTTTTCAGAAGGTTTTTTCTCCATACGATCCACGAGGGCGATGATACTCTGGATGCTATTAATTATCTGATTGCTAAACGCCTGAATCTCAGTGAGATCTGTGGAAAATGAGCTCGAGTAGTCCTTTCTCGCAAGATTGATTTCGTTCTCGAGACATGTCTTCGACTGATTGAGGAGATCTTCATCCGATGGATTCAACTGTACCTTTCGGTAGTCTATAGTCTGCGTACTGGCTCACTCGGTATTCATATAGCCACCTGCGGTAAAGCTATTGGACTGTACCATCTCGGTAGAGCTCAGACCCGCGGTCGATGCCGCACAGCGCCAGAGTCGATCCATCACTTCTTCTGGACGCTCTTCCTTCTTTTGTACTTGTGTACGCTGAGGCTTCTCAAAGAGATAGGTTTTGAGACCACTCCCTTTGAAGAGTCCTTTCGAAATATTTTCAAAAAAATTGGTCGACATATGCTTCGCGGTCAGGTCAAACTGTGAGATTTCATTGATTTCCTTGTATCGCTTGTTCAGAAGTGATTCTATCGAATATGAGTTTCCTCCACTTAGGAGATTCATCGTCCCGGGGATCATCTTGATATCGATACAGAAAAAGCTCTCACAAGTCGGAGTATGGAAAAAATCCGGTTGCTCGGGTGTCGTAGGTCGAGATCGAGGAATCGAAGTTGGGCCTGTGGGATCAGCGTACCTACCACCCACTCCACTACTTCAGATATCTTGAGAACCGTATGTCGTCAGGGAAGCGATCTCAGAAAGGAGTGACCCATCTGGATTCGAAAACGGAATCGGATCACTCGTCCCACACCAGCCGGCCGCGAGATTTTCCCCAAGATTGACGGTAACCGGAACCCCACTCGTTCAAGAAGATGTATTGCCAGCTACGCCAGAAAGGGTGTGATTGGCGTAGGTCGTATTCGGAAGCGCATTCTTCGGAGGATTGAGCATGGGAACATTATTCGACAACAGATCAAAGAGTGAGAGTTTTCCGATATTTTTGGTCCCATTGTATGAGATTTTCTGGGTAAAAATAATATCATTGATCTTCGCAATATCTGAAACAATATCATAGTCACTATTGTCCGTCGACCCATCCGTATAGATTCCGATAGAAGCTATTTTTCTCATATTATCGACCTGTTTTCCAGCACTTGCCTGGACTCCTGCATAGGTTTCATTGATACAACGAAGGAGGATAATAAGAGAATCAGTCGTCAGATCTTTTGCCTCGACACTTGAAGTGACACCTGAAAAAACAATACCATTTTTATCTATAATCTTCGAAAGTGGAACTCCATTTTTCATCTTCGCATTGATCCCACACTTTGATATGAAGTCATTGGTATCTTTGTACTCCTTGAGTCGAGTATTGAGGAGCTTCTGCTGGATAGTATAGTTTCACTGCTCGATCTGGGTATAGAAATCCGTACTCATACTCTCACCAAAACCTCCTTCATCCGCTGCATATGAGAGGAAAGGGGAAAAGAGGCAAATGAGAAGGAGGATTTTCTTCATGATTCTATGATATCAAAAAATGCTCGAAAAAGCAAATAAGACAAAAGAAAAGCCTTCCAAAAGAGGTGAGAATTTTTCTTGTCTTTTCTCATATTTTTTCTATAATCACCAGGTTCTTTATTTTTACTATGAAACATATATTTCTCCTCGCGAGTACTCTGCTCTTGCTCACTGCTTGTACCACCATCAATACTGGAACCTGAAATGGTTCTGGAGGTATCGTTGCTCTCGAAATCGCTCCTCCGACGCTCGGATCGTGAGAACACAAACTCGATCTCTACCTCGACTATGAGTGTCCAGCATGTATCAACTTCTCGAAGTCACTCGGACCCATCGTCGAAAAACTCGCCGAAGACAAGAAGCTTCTCATCACTTACAAGCAATATCCACTGACGAAAATCCACCCGAATGCCTACAATGATGCTCTTGCGGCACTCTGCGCCCACAGTCAGGGAAAGTATATCGAGTATAAAAAGGCGATCTACGGGCTCGAGGAAGAAAGAATGTGAGCTAAAGTGACCGATACGGATCGCGTCAAGCTCGCTACCGATCTCGGACTCGATCAGGGTAAGTTCAATGTCTGTCTCGAACAAAAAAACTATGCCGGACGAATTGCTGCGGACGTAAAAGATGGGGATACGGTATGAGTCCAAGGAACCCCAACCCTGATCCTCGATGATAAATCCCTCGATCTCGGAATGTTCCGAAGTACGACAATGTTTCAGGATTTTATGAACCGTTACCTCGGCGTGACTACGAGCACATGAGAAACCAGTACTGGAATGACTGGAACTGGGAACTAATTCGTAAGTGTAATAAATAATCGCTTTTCAAAGCGAAGAGGATTATTAGAATCAGAATTCGAGAGTTCGAGAGTTACTTCACTCGCACTGAAAATGTGGAAAAAAGCAGCAAAAATGGAGAAGGAATATATGGAGATGCTACTGTGGAGGTAACGCTGCCTTTTGTAAGACTGAAAGTTGATCAAGTCAGTTATCGTGAAGTTGGATATATCTTCATGACTCCAATATTACTCTCGTTGGGTTTTCTGTTCCATCTAGTGTATTTTTTCATCCCATGATCGATTCAACCCTCTTCCTTCCATCTTTTACTACGATAAGTTCTGGAAACCTATTTGCGTAGTCGACCTGAGAGGCAGACATAAACGTATGTTCCCCACCGAGAAGCTCTACGGGATGGACAGATTCTGCATACGGTGATCCATCTAAGCGAAGCATCACTTGTCTTCAGATATTTGATACTACGCCCCAGCTCCCATCAAACCGTAAGAGCTTCACTGAAGAACCGTCACAGAGTAATACATACTTTCATTCGTTATTTATTCACACGGTATATCTTTTTCCAGAGATTCCAAGGCCATGTGATAAAGTTCACTGAAATCATCTATCCCAAAAGGACCATTCTCATATACGATGTGGATTCATGTCTTTCAAAACCCCAGTAGTATATCACGTCCAGGTAACGTCGCGACCATGATGAACAGGAATTCACACCATATCTTGAAACTGAAATATATTTGTACTCATAAGGGTTATAAATGTTAAGAGATATCCCGAAAAGATGGATGATACTAAAAATGAGGTTGAGAAAATTAATACAAACCTTTTCTCCTTCCTCTCCCATGATTCCTTTCGAAGAAAGTGACTTTGACTGGAGTAAGTGGTGCTCCTCTTAAAAGCGCAAAAATTCTCATTCTCTTTTCGAATGATGTAACACCAGAAAGATGGTTACCCACATGTTCTATGAATCAACTCTTAGGAACAACTCATTGGGTGTGTACTAGGGTTTTATAGTCCATACTTGGTATTTTAAATAGGTTTATTAAACTTATACACTTATAGTCAACTCCCTGCTTTTTGCAAGTTTAATAATCAAATAAGTTCTCCCTTTTCAGGGTTTTCATTTTTGTGACAATACATTGAATATCCGAATTTTCGATTACTGCATCTCCATTGAGAGGATTGAAATTTAAAAGTATTCTATTAAGGGCTCCACGTGATATAGCTGAGCTGGTTTCGAAAACTAAATTGAGTAATATTTGCATCTTTCATAAAATAATATCTATATCGACAATTCATCATTTACTGTTATAAAAAATTTCCCCAAGAAATCCAGTATTCTTGAGAAATAACCAATTGGATTCACTCAGTCATAGATACCTCTGATTCATTTGTTCTTTGTTTCATAAAAGCGTCCTCATAGCATCAAGGAATTGTTCAAGACACATTCGGAATGTGTATCCTTCGAGAAAATCAAGTAATCATCTATTTATAATTCATGCAAATTTATTGAGTTCAAGAAGAGATAAATCTTCAAATGGCTTAAAAAGTGATCTCTTATAATCATTAGAGAGCCTATGAGCTTCTGCTATAAGAACACTTTGAGGAACGTCAAAATGTCGTCTAGCTAGTACTTGACGTAATACCTGGTCTAAGATTCAGTATTCTAAATCAGTTACTCGGTCTGCTAACTCGGAAATCTCGAGTGTTACTTTTTGCAAAAGTTGAGCCAGTTCGTCACCCCGGATTTCTCAACTTCTTATTTTAGAATACTTACTAGCAGTATTTTTAATTCTTAACATACTATATCTTATAGTCAACTCCTTGCTTTTTGCAAGTTTATTTATATGATGCGCAGCATCAAGTGCACTGAGTACGCTACAGAATACATAACGATAGTATTTCCAATGTGTGCTCTATATGCTCTACACACTAAACTGCAACCTATGTTCTCCTTCTCAGCCATCAATCTCGGATGTTCCAAGAACCTCGTCGACCTCGAATACGCCATCGGGGAGATACTGAAGTACTCAGATCGAGCTCCTATCGAGTACGTCGAGGACTCAGAGAGTCCGGAGGCGGAATATGTCATCGTCAATACGTGCGGGTTCCTCTCATCGGCTCGACAGGAATCTGAGGAAACCCTTTCTCACTATGACGCCCTCGGGAAGAAGCTTATACTTATGGGATGCTATGTGAGTGTGAAGGATGATGCCTTCCTCGCTTCTCTCAAGAACCTCGTTTCTATCGTCCCCTTTATGAGCTACTCCGTGATCGAAGAACTCGTACTTGGGAAGAAGAGTAAGTTCAATCTCGGAGCTATAGTGAAGGCGAAGCAAGCACATAAAGAATCAAAAGAAAAAACTCTCACGAACTACCTCGCCTCAATCGAGGCTCCAGGAAAAGGGAAAAAAGCCTTCGTCTGGCGTGGAGATGAAGTACGTGCCTATATGCATGCACCTTTTGGATACGAATACCTCAAAGTCGCGGAAGGTTGTGATAATAACTGCACCTTTTGTATCATCCCGACGATTCGCGGACGCCAGCAGAGTCGCCCGATCGAAGCCGTCCTCGAGGAAGTGAAGCTCATGCTCGCTCAGTGAATCCAGGAAATCCAGATCATCTCCCAGGATACGACTCGATACGGAACGGATCTCTATGAGGAAGCGAAACTCATAGAACTCCTCGAGAAAATAGATGGAGTCATCGATGATTTCATCAAAACGAATAATACTCCAGCATCCCAGCATCCCACCTATCGTGTCTACTACCTCTATCCAGATATCTTGACGCTCGATCACCTCTCGAAACTCGCCAAACTGAAGCACTTCCTCCCCTATTTCGATATCCCCTTTCAGCACGCGAGTGAAAAGATCCTGAAACTGATGGGTCGACACTATGATCGAGAGCATATCGATGCCTTTATCGAGAAGATTCGGTCTCTTCAGTGGCCATATTTTGATCAACTGGCAACTCTAAACACACAACACTCAACTGTATCTCCATTTATCCGTACCTCATTTATCATCGGATTCCCAGGAGAAACGGATGAAGATTTCGAGATACTTATGGATTTCGTAGCAAAATACCGATTCGAATCGGTCGGGATTTTCCAGTATCATGATGAGCCACTTGCGACGAGTTCGAAGCTTCCAGAGAAGGTTGCTCAAGATATCGCAAAACTTCGCATCGAGAAACTCACACCCCTCCTCGAGTCGATCTACGAAGAGAAGAAAGCCGCAAGACAGTGAAAAATACAGGTCGGTTATATTATGGAACTCAAAACCGGAAACTCAAAACTGGGAACTGCCATCATCCGTCCTGAGCTCCACGCTCCAGAAATAGATGAATATGATGAAGTATCTGTTGATGCTATACTTGGGAAGAATTTGTCTATTGGCCAGAGGGTCAGCTATCGATTATAGATTGTCTATGTATTGCGACTTGCTGGATACTCCTTGCTAGCGATTGAATAGGAAGATACGATCCTCAGAGTGATTCGGCAATGAGACGCTGAGTCCAGCCTTGGATATCGTGGATTTGATCTACAATGAGCAATGTTATTCATTTGAGATCTATAAAACTGGTATTTTCTCACAATAGAATTTCAAATAGTTTTCTGTATATATCGAGTTTTGAAATACCGAGTCAGTCTATCCTTTCGTCATTCTCAAGAGCAAAATAGATTTCTACAATAGGCATCAAAAGAATGATAACATTTCTATTCAGTGCGGCCAAAGAGGACTTTTTGAACAAATCAGACCGAGTTGAACTCTTCCTTCAGAGTATTATTTCTGCTTCATCATTTTGATCCAGTATGGCTCCTTTGATAACTGCTGGTATATCGACTACCAACTCTCGTGCGATCTCTGCTACTACTTTAAATTTGTACGCACTTCCATGAGGTTCTGACTTCCCACTTGGCAAGTGATAGAGATATTCTCATTTAGTAACATTTCTCAATCATCTCACCCTGCCAGCTGTTCCATTAGTAGTATTCATAGGAAATTTATTTCCATCTATATAACTATATAATCTATGAAGTCAATACAATCCTCGTGTTATTCGCGATTCATATAAATTATTTTCTTTCCTATCGAAATCTATACACCTTGTCAACATAGATGATCTTCCAACACTTCACTCCAAAATGATATCCCCAGAGAATGGCTACTCATGCAACAAGCATGTACGCCAGAGGAGAACGAGCCGCATCGGTGACGGGGATAATATAGTCCATCGGAACGATACGATAAAATATCAGGCAAAAGAGAGCCGAGTAATACACAAAAAACGTAAGAAGGAATGAAAACACTATCATGAGCGCGATATAGAAGATTCGTTTCATAAGAGAGAGGTTACTAGCATAGTCTACCATATCTTCGAGAGGAAATCAATCTCGATTTCAATTCGGTGAACCATATTCATAAATCACCTGCTATTTCTCATCAAACTCTATTTCATGAGCATAGTCCCCTACCCGACTATTTTACAGGGAATAACTGCATCCTCATCGAATCGATAGAGGGCACAGAGACGATGGTATCCGTCAGCAACGATCACTCGAGAAGACTTCGGATCACGAACCAGGAGGAGTGGAGAGAGTGAGAGTCCTTTTTCGATTTTCTTCTGGTCTTTTCGTACATGAGAGTTACTAATTCCGAGCAGACTCAGACCAGAAGCTCGGAAGATATCTTTTGCTTTGAAATGGTTGATTGCTACTTTTTGTAAAGCCGAAACATATCCATATGCTATATCTTCGCTAAAGAGTAGTTCCAGATAATTCTCTGCGGCTGGATAGTCGTGCTCTTCTGGTGTTTCAAGCCAGATAATTTTGATAACTTTTTGCATGTTTTATAAATAATATGAGTTTATAATATGAAACTGTTAGAGCTTTACAAGCAAAATAAAAAAACTTCCTCTGTTTCCAGAAGAAGTTTTATATATTTGTGGTGGCGAGACCCGGACTTGGTCGCTCCCCCGTCCGCGACCCGCCTCTCCTCATTATAGATATATGCCATTCAAGGCATATATCAGGCATAATTCGGATTCAAGTCCGAATCAGTAAAATTGATTCTAAAAACCCCCAGTTAAAAACTGAGGGTTTTACGAATCAAGTGGTGGCGAGACCCGGACTTGAACCGGGGACACATGGATTTTCAATCCATTGCTCTACCAACTGAGCTATCCCGCCATAGGATTGGTGCGAGGGCATTATATGAAGAAAAGAGAAAATGCAAGTTTTCTATGAAATTCTTCATTTTATCGTGACGGTGGTAATCCTTGGTTTCGCGGGTTGAGATTGTACATTGGGTATTGTTTCATTTTCTTGATTTTCTGGACTACTTATACCCATAAGCTTATTATACATTCTACCTCGCTTTCATCTGAGTGACCTATCTTTTGATTTTTCGATAGCTATTATACTTTTTACCTCTTCTCGAACATTTTCCGATAATCATTGAGTATCCCGAACGACATAAAGATTTACCTGATGAGAAGCCCATACGGCTTTTTCGATTTCCATCTCATTTACTACTATAGCCCATTCATCGGAAAGATGATCTAATTGAGAAAGGGTGAAGCCATTTATGTCTAGAGTTTTTGGTAGTGTAATTTTCAGCGTGGCTCAACATCGAAAGACAATATCGTCTCATTCTAATGATGAAAGTGCCAATGTTTTAATATTTGAGGGATCGATCAAATTTGAACCTAAACACTCTTTTATTTTGAAAAAAAGAAAAACAATAAATCGCCTGTATAACTCTGTTAGTGCCAGAGATTTCTCTCTCTCAGTAAGAAGTCTTGGATGAGTACCAAGATTCACAATCATCAAACCATGAGCTTCAGGGGATTGACTTGGGGCATTCATAAGAATAGTGTGAGTCTCAATTTTATCTATTTTCATAAATAATCAAGAGGGAAACACTCAGTAATACATTGAATAATTCAAACACGAACACATAAGAATTCGTCAAAGAATTTTTTACATATCAGGGCGGATAATGGGACTTATATTTTTGGAAAAATAAAAGCCCTCACGAGCGTGAGAGAATTTTTTCTATTTGGAGCGGATAATGGGACTCGAACCCACAACGGCCGCCATGGCAAGGCGGTACTCTAGCCAATTGAGCTATATCCGCAAAAAGAGTACGTGCTAGATAATACCTATTTTTTATATTTTTCAAGCGATTCTCACAGATTTTGAAGACCTCTATTCTCAAAGAGAAAGTTTAAACTTCTCACGTATCGGTCGTTCATATTCCCACATCATTTCATAGTCATCATCCGACTCATGATCAAAACCGAGGATATGAAGAAGGGCGTGGATAAGGAGTGTTTCGAATTCTTCCGTCTCACTATGGTGGTGCTCACTCGCCTGGAGCTGAATACGTGGCTCACTCATGAGGATCTCCCCTGTCACTCCATCATCCGAGAGAATTTCGACATCATCATAGTAGTGAAAGGAGAGGACATCGGTCGTCACATCCTTTCCTCGATACTTTTGATTGAGTTCCTTCATCTCCTCATCAGAGATGAAGGCGATATTAATCATCCCCTTCTGAAGCGAGTCGATCATGATATCGATATCAGCAAAGATCTCATCGACTCGGGAGATGTTGATGGGAAAGGATGGAGTATTGAGGATGCTATAGTGGAACATATGCGGATGGAGTTATGATTTTGACTTCTCGTTCCAGTCGTATGGAGAATTGTTCGAAGACTTTTTTCTCAGCGAGTTCCACGAGAGCGAGGAGATCGTGCCATCGACAGTCAGATCCATCACTCATTAGGAAATTCGCATGAAGTGAGCTCCACTCAGCTCAGCCGATACGGAACCCCTTGAGCCCTACCGCTTCTATCAGAGATCCAGCAGAGTGATCTCGGGAAGGATTCTTGAAAAAGCTCCCACAGGTATTCCCTTTCGGTTGTTTGTATTCACGGAAGTAGATATTGTCGACTTCTGAGGCGTACTTTTCTACCTTCTTAGAGAGATCAAAAGTCGCACTGATAATGAAGAGGTGAGGTGATTTTTTCAGAAACGAGGTCCGATAATCAAACCCCATTTCTGATTTCATATATACTCTCTCCGTTCATGATACCATATCATAGATCATCGCGCTCTGGAAGTTCGACTCAGTTTCGAGCCCGAAACATCAGGCATTTCCATAGATCGCCCCCCCGATGCTTCCCGGAAGCCCGATAAATCTATGCCAGAGGGATTGTCCATAGTCTTTTTCCAGGGATTCTGCAATTTCCCAGATACTCTCGTTCGAGGAGGATTGAAGGAGCTTGGTTTCACTATCATACTGCCATCCGGTAAGGTTATTTTTGACGACCACTCCGTCAAAATACTCCATCGCGAAGAGGAGATTGGTTCCGCCACCGATGATGATAAATCCTATTTTTTGTGTTTGTGCAAAGCGGTATGCCTCACCGAGCATGGCAAGATCTTCCTTCGTCGAAACTTCGAGGAAATACCGTGCCACGACTCGAGTATGATAGCCAGAGAGATGAGATATATCAATTTCTTGTTTGAGAAATGGTGCTTCAGTCATTGCCGAATGATACAAAAAAACAGAAAAATGTAAAACGATTCCTCTTATCAGACTATTAATAAAGATGAATAACAGACTTTCACTTCAAGACGAGGATGACTACGAAATATTTGGAAAATTCTGATTTCAATATATCATCCCTCTATGCGCTCTTTACGAGAATCCATCAGGAAAATCCTCATTCCGAAACAACTCACACCTTCCTCCTGACAACGTGAGGATTTTTCTCTCACGCGTCATGTTTCCATCTGGGGCCTACGAATACGAGCCACTCTCTGGATTGTCTGATGTACACTGTTTCTCTTCTCGCTCTTTCTCTCACTGACGAATCTTCCATCGAGTGATAAAACACTCATCCTCCTCGATACATCGCTCTCTATGGCGGTCGAAGATATAGCGACTCTAAGTGGATGAACTATTTCTCGATTCGAAGCTAGTAAAAACCTGATCAGGAAGCTCGTCCATACTCCCGGAGAATATGGACTGATGACCTTTGCCAAAAACCCCATCCTCAGAAGCCCGATTACTGATAATACCGACTTTCTCGAGAACTCTATCAATACTATTTCACTCGTTGATCAAACATCTGGAACGGATATCGAATCAGCTCTTGCACGAATCCGGAAGCTCTATATAACATCTGGGGTGCGACTCCTCCTGATTACGGATGGATGAGGAGAGATCGATGCTTCTATGATAGATCACTTCGGAACCGAACTCGAGATCATAGGCATCGGGACGAAGGCGTGAGGAAATATACCTTCAGGAAATGATGTCTTCGGTAAGCCGCTCTATAAAATGCAAGATGGAGAACTCGTTCGTTCAACTCGAAATACTCGTAATATCGAAACCCTCGCAGATTTGTTCCATGCGACGACGACCAATATCGAGTGAGAATCAGACATCAAGACCTACATCAATCATGCTTCTGAAAATAGGTTAAATTCCAGTAACTCAGCAAAAAGTAAACCATATTTGCTTATTTTATGAGTTTTTTGCATTCTCGTTTCCCATTTTATCCCAAGATACTCTTTGCGCTCTTATGCCTAAGACATACTTTTTCTCATCCTGTATGATCCTTATCCTAGGAACCATACTGATCGAATGGCAAGGGCTGTATGGCTCGTACCTCTTCCTTTCTGGAGTGAGAGAAAACTCCATAGTGAAAGTCTCTCAAGCTGAATCCTATCTCGGTAATCCTCTCAAAAATGAACGATTATGGTACCATAAATCTCTCATATACGCTCGACAATGAGAGTATGCACGAGCTGAGGTAATAGCGAGAGATATCCTCTCTCATACGAATGAGTCTCGTATAAAAAAATCAACCTATGAGCTTCTCTGAGATATCCGAAGCCTCGAGGGAGAAAATGAAGGAAGCGGCAATATACGACTCCTCGCCTACCGGGAATGACTCTCAAACTATGAATCTTCCGAGCAAATCGAATCAACTATGCGGGTCAAACAAAAAATCACTCTTCTCAAAAGCCTGATAAGTAATCAGGAGGCTCAGATGGTTGAAGCCGAGAAAGTTGCGAGTACCCCGACTTCAAGTGACGGTTCAGGAACAACTTCATCTCCGAGTCTATCTCGAGAAGAAGCCAAAACCCTCTCAGAAACTCGGGATACCCTCGAAGAGTATCAGAAAGCAAAACAAAAGTTTGTCAGACTGGTCTGAGAAACGACTGAAGAAGAGGCATTAAAGGATCTCTGGGGATCACTCATTCCTGTTTCTTGAAAAAAGCTCAAAGAAGACTGGTAATCAAGGTCTTATACTACTTTGAGGAATATTTCACTTTGTCATTTCACTTTCTTTCAACTACCCTCTCGAGGTTTGAGATTCTCGAGTATTCTTTCACTTTTACTCTCGAATCTCGAGTTCTCGTATTCATGGTTGACGAAACCACTGAATCTTCTCACTACAATCAAGAGGTGTCGTCGTATATCGGATCGTCTTCTCACTCGTTCCTCCGACGGGAGTTTCGAGCGGAAAAGCGATCGTAGCATATTGCACCCCTGGGATGAATTCAACCCCGGAACCCTTCGAAATCACTTCAGAATCAGATGGGACAATGAGGCGCATATAGTGCTTATTGGGTCCATTTCCTTCGATAAAGAGAAGTTTTTCACGATCTTTCGGATCAGTCAGTCCGATCATATCGAGGTAGCTTCCGATCTCGGTCGCATCCCGTGCATCGAAGGTATGTCGGCTTCGAAGGGTGACGGTATTTTCGATCGTACACCCCGAGAGGACCCGACTCGTTCCACTATATTCTCGAGTCATATAGCGATCGCTCTTATTCCCAGAAAGTGAGGTAAAGACCGGATAGATCCAGTTTCCACTACTCGAGAGCCAAGCCTCCGAAAAACCGACCGTACCGAGCCATTTCTCTATCTCGTCATCTCGACTCGCCACACGGATTTCACCATCACTCATCGATTTTTCGATACTGAGAGCGACGCTGAGGTATTTTTTCTTTTCGATAATCCTATGAGTTAGTTCGTCGATAAAGTCAAAGAGGATATCCTTCGGAGAGATGAGCTTCGCGTGTTTCGCTTCGACGAGAGTCGACATGAGGGCTGAGAAATTGTCTGCGGTGATTGGTATCGAGATCCCCGTCAGTGTGATCGGACCTACCTCTCTGAGGATATCTCAGAGTATCCCCTGGTGGATCGCTATCCCAGTCGTAATCGTCGAATCTCCTGATTTTTCGATAAATTCATTGGCCTTTTCGACACTATCACGAAAGATAGGGAAATAGTTTACATCTCGGAGTCCGAAATTACTCGAGAGGAGGGCGATACCGGGAGGGGGGACCTCCTTGTATGGGAAGAGATTCCAGTCATAGTAGTAGACATCATCCTTTCTGAGGTCGAGGATATTTCCTTTATAGAGTGTGAAGGTGATAACACTTCCTGGGAATCAACCATTCGCACGCAGTTCATCTTGATTCTGATTGAAAATGATATATCGCTCAGGGAGGTTATCTCCGAGCATCGTCAGGAGCGGACCTACATTTTTGAGGTAGAAGTCCCCAATCCGCGATACCATCGTGACTATCTCGCTTCCTACGAGGTAGTTCTCGAGTCGAGTATTATGGAGAAAATCGACGTCTCGAAGGGTTTGATTCGCATTCTCAAGATCCTCGAGCATTCCTCGAATCGTAGATTCATTTTTCGACAACCACTCGGTCGGCTTATCGATACCGAATCTTTCCAGTGGGAAAAAATCTTTCGATTGTCATCGCCAGACGGGTGTGAGTGGAGTCTCTTCTACCGTGGTATCTTTTGGTACATAGACAAAACTCGGGTTGAGATCACCTGCGAGGGTATGGAGTCATCGAGCGAGTGAGGTGCCGACATCGATAAATCCACCGAGGGCTCGTATCTCATCAAAGTGAATCAGTCGATTGTCGAGGAGGAACCGATACGGAGTGATCAGGAGCTTCGAGCGTTCGAATCCAGCACGGATATCGCGAGTAGTATCAAGGAGTTCACTATTGCTCGTGATGTTCGGAAGTGTCGTCATGAGTCGAGCACTCTCGAGGAGTGAGAATCGTATAAAGAAGAGAAGTGGAAGTGCCAGAAGAAAAAGCAAACCTATGGTATATGCAAGCCGTGAAAACCATGTAAATATTTCACGATGATAGAGACGATAGTGCCCTTCGAGCGAAAGCCAGAAAGGAAGTCGGCGAGTAAAGAGGTCAGCATATTTCCGCCCGAGTATACCCGCTCCTCCCTTTCTGACATCGAGGGATCAATAGGGAATCACAAGTGGGGGATTCACATCGAGGAGACGTTCCCGCCTCCGTTCTCCGGTCGTCATGTGCGTATACGAGAGATCTGCAAGCTCCCCACTCATCAGATCGAGAGTTCCGAGAGTGCGAAACCGATGGACCTGAAGAGTATGTGAAAGGGAGAGATTATGGGTCGGTGCCGAATCTCATGCCTGGATATCATCGAGCCATACGGTATCTCGGTTGTGTGAAATAGCCTGTGCTTCACCCATATGAAAAAATCCCTCGATATCGATCTCAGGGTTCACTCCTGGTTTTATATCGAAGATGGGGATTTTTTTACGTGACATTTGAGGCTTGTAAATGAGGAATTTTCTATATAATAGGAAAAAAGGTGATTAGTTCAAGAGTAATAGAGTATAAGAGAATTACAGTTTTAGAGTTTTACAATTTAGTAGTATTTTGATTGACCATGACAGAAAATACTTCATATCATAAAAATCTGAAAGTTTGGCAGAAATCAATTGATTTTGTCGAAAACACCTATACTGTCACAAAATGATTTCCAAAATCTGAGAATTATGGTCTCTCAGACCAAATGCGTCGAGCAAGTATCTCTATACCGAGTAATATCGCGGAGGGAAGCGGAAGATGAAGCGAGCCAGAATATATACGATTTCTCTCTATTGCAAAATGATCAGCACTTGAAATAGAAACACAGATTATTATTGCTGAGAGGCTTCACTACATGTCTGGAACAGTAGCACTGTCTCTGCAAGAAGAAATCACAGAAATTATCAAAATGATTGGTTGACTCATCTCACATAAAAAATCACTATAATAATTTCAAATTGTCATCCTGTAAAACTGTAATACTTTAAAACTATAAAACTTATAAACTATGTCTCCTCAAAACCTCATCACCTGTCCCCACTGCGGACACCAGTTCTCCCTTTCCGATGTCCAGAAGCACGAGCTCGAAGAGATGAAAGTAGAAATGTCGAAAAGCCTCAAAGTAGAAATGCAAAAAGACTTCGATGAACGCGCTCGTACTTTTGCTGCAAAAGTAAAAGCTGATGCCGAAGAACAGGCTAAGAAACAAACTATAGAACTCGAATCTCTCCGTAAGCGTGATGAAGAGGCTCGTCGCAAAGAAATAGAATTTTTCAAAAAGTCACAAGAATTCGAACAAATCCAGAAGAATCAAGCCTTTGAAATCGAGAAGGCAAAATCCGAAGAACGAAAGCGAGTCGAAGAAGAATCTAAGAAACAAGCCGAAGAGAAATCAAAATTCGAAACGGATAAGATGCGTCTTGATTTTGACAAAAAGGAATCAGAGCTAAGAAAACAGCTCGAAATGACACAGAAAGCGGTGGAGGATGCGAACCGCAAGGCGAACCAATGAAGTATGCAGATACAATGAGAAGTTCGCGAAGACGCACTGAAGGAGTTACTCGCACAAAATTTTCCGATCGATATTATTTCTGATGTAGAGAAAGGAATCAAGTGAGCCGATATCATCCAGGAAGTCCGCAATGATTTGGGTCAGTCGGTCGGGATTATCGCCTGGGAGTCGAAGAATACGAAGGCATGGAGTGACTCATGGGTAGAAAAGCTCAAGGAAGATCGCCTCATCGTCAATGCGTCCCTGTCGATCCTCGTATCTGCCGTAATGCCGAAATGAATAGAAAAATTCGGACTCTATAACGGCGTCTGGGTCGTAGAGTGGAACTATGTTCCGCAGATTGCGATGATACTGCGTTCTCAACTCATAGAAGTAGCGAGCATCCAAAACTCGCTTGTTGGAAGAGATGAACGACTCGAAAATGTATTTAACTATCTCACCTCTCCGAAATTTCACGATAAGATTACCAATATCCTCTCCGCATTTCATCAGATGCAAGAACAGGTAGCCGAGGAGCGAAGGGCCTTCGAAAGCAGGTGGAGAAAACGAGAAGATCTCCTCGAAAAAGTGATCAAAAATACCGCCGGAATGCATGGAGATCTGAAGGGAATGCTCGGTTCTCAGCTCGGAACCGTGGAATATCTCGAGCTCGGAGATGGACTCTAGATCACTATGAAGTAAAGATAGCACAGAAAACAAAATGTGCATATACAAAGTACGGAATATATTTTTGAAACATTTTTATAACTAAATTTGCATATTCACCTATTTATGTATATTTCAAAGAAGTTATAATTTATAATCATGAATGGAATAGCTCTCCTTGATCTAGTTGGTGCCAGTACTCTTGAACAATTGGAAGCGCAACAAAAGTTACTGACGGCTCAAATTGAGTCCCTCAGAAAAGCTCAAAGAGAAAGAGAATTAGCAGAAATTGCTGAAAAAAGAGCCAAAGAAAAAGTAGCACTGGCTGAAAAAAGAGCTAGAGAAGCAGCAGAAAATGCTCTCAAAAATGAAGTTAAGACATGGTATCTTCCTACATTTCTTGGGCTTCAAATTGATGATATCAACATGATACTACGAAGTCCTGACCGACTGAGTTTTTATATAGCATCCTACAGATACTTAGTAAAGACTTTACAAACTGGCGATAGAGATACTCTTTTCCAAGTGTGGTGAACCGTACGGACCTCTCCTTCGAAAAAAAGAGAATGAGGAAGCATACAAGAAAGATGAACTGTTCCTAGAGCTACTACCCCAGAACGAAACAAAAAATCAAGCAAAGATGGAAACTATATTTCAGTTACAGATATTGTTGAACCCATCAAGAGCGAGATGAGTCTCTTTCTTCAAAAATGACTGGATGCTTATCCACAGTGAGGCCAGAGTACTTGGCGACAGGTGATAGAGAGCATAGTCACGGGATGGAATAAAACTCACCCTGATTCGAAACTCTATAAATATACTCACAAACTCTCTGGAGATACGGTTTCTATTTGGGAAAATGCATACTGAGTTTATTCCCAATCAGATTTTTCAAGAGTGTTTTGAGTGATATTTCCGAACTGGCTCGCAACCAAGAGAGATAGAAGTGCACAAACGATAAAAAGAGACCCTCCAGAAGGCGTGAAGGCGTGAAGAGTTGACCTTCTCCAAGCAGGGTGAACTCCTGACGAAACAGGTCGAAATACAATAGTGCGAAGTAGGAATATGATTGAAAAAGTTGCTCTTGCAAATACTGTTATCATGAACGCATTAACGGAATATAAAAAGAAAAAACAAGTCCCATGGGCTACTACTGTTTTTTCGCCCATACTCCTTAATACTGAAGATACCAATTATATATTTTGAGAAGTGGGAAGGACGGTAACGATTACCATACAGGATACCAGTATTGATCAGATTCCTATTTGGCAAGGACTTGTAAGTAATGACGGGGGGAAAGAATTATCAAAAGCTGGAAATCGGGCTACTACATGAGCTTCATGGGAATACCATGATGGAGAGAGAAAAATCATCGCTCTCCTTCCTGATAGTACCGTACTCGAGATTCAAGTCCCAGATTTGAGTAGTAAATCCCGGAAACAAGAAGGTCAGGACGCTTCTATTCCAAAATCAAACGAAATTGTAGATGAAGAAGCTATATCGAGAGTACAAACAAAGTTTCATATATCTATCAAAGAATACCTTTCTTGGTACTTTGATAGATATAGTATCCTACGGAAGATAAAAATCTCTAAAGATGTCTTTATTGCCTTATCTATTTGAAGATTTCGAAAGAGAAATAGGGACAATTGATCTATAAGTTTTGATTATGACTTCAATGGCCTCCAAACTATCCTCCCGAGTCAAATGGAAGCCCTTCATAAGATAGATGACTTACAACTCTATATCTGAGAACGAGGAGTAAAATCACTCAGTGTACAAGCCGTAGAGGAGAAAAATCCCGTCAGAATACAGTTTAATCCGGCCTCTGCCCCTCTTCTTTCTATTGTTTTCTCACCCTACAATTCGCGGTAGTCGTGATTATTCACAAGCAAAATTTAGAAACCGAGATACTGAGTAAAATATGTTGTAAATATATTCTTTTGTATACAATGTATGTATATACATATTTTTCTATGGATCGTAAGAAAAATATCATCATCTATCAGGGGGAAAATGGAGAAATCCAGATACAGATAGATCAGAAATCTGATACCGTCTGGGCTCGGCAAGAGCAAATTACTGAGTTATTTGAGATTGATCGTACCGTCGCTACCAGGCATATTAACAATGTTTTGAAGTCGGGTGAAGTCGATGAGAAAAGCAATGTGCAGAAAATGCAAATTCCTCGGTCATAAGAATGTATTTTTCAACTACCCGGAAATTCCGGATAGTTCGATTATGTATTTCGTACAATAACTCAATCTAGAAAAGGACTGTTGCATTTTTTGCAACAATTAGATTAGTTCAACTTGTTCCAAATTGGAACTAGTTAAGTCTGTGCATTATTTGCACAGACTCATTCTTTATCGTACTTTTATAATCTTTCTTAATTCTTTGACTTCCCATCCTCTTTCCATTGACTTGATTAGTCAACTATTTATCAAGAATTTTTTCTGTCTTCCCTCTCACCTACCCTCTCACTTTTCATCTCCCTCTCTCGTATCGAGACGATTCTCTCTAGACGACTTGACGCGAAGCTCGGAGGACTCGGATGGTCGGTTTTTCTCATCCTCTATGCCCTCTCGGTAGCTGACGGCAACCATATGCGAGGGGTGGATCTTGCGGATACTATAGGCCTTACCGCTTCAGGAATTACCCGACTCCTCCTCCCGATGGAGAAGGTTGGCCTCGTACGTCGTGAAGCCCATGATGGCGATGCTCGAGTGAGCTATGTCGCTATCGCGCCAGGTGGTGAAGCGAAGCTTGCCGAAGCCATCACCCGTGCTGAAGAGTTCTGTTCCGATATCATCCACTCCGCGGAGTCCGTCGAAATCGAGCGCGCGAACAATATCATCTCGAAGATGAGCAAGAGGATTGGGTAGATTTTATTGACAAAGTAATTTATATAGTATAATGCTATTCTAAATTTTATTATATGTCTATACGCAATGAAGTCCGAGAACCCTTTCATTATCTCGATGTCGAAAGAATAGTATCGGAACAAGCAGAATCGGATGGAATAGAAGATTTGAAGCCTCGAGTAATCGCAAAGGTTCGAGAAACTATGCGCCTGATTGAGGCTCCTCTCCCAGAACGTGTGAGAGCTTGGATACACCAGATTTGTCTACAATATACATTACCAGAAGCACCAAGAAAGATGTTTCGTGGTAAACTCGCTGAAGCTATTGATCTTGCCTCACTTCCATGAAGGATACAGTAGAAACAGATTTGTCTACAATATACATTACCAGAAGCACCAAGAAAGATGTTTCGTGGTAAACTCGCTGAAGCTATTGATCTTGCCTCACTTCCATGAAAGATACAGTAGAAACAGAGTGGTTTATTCCTTACAAAAAAGTTCCTGAGATTTCCTCCATTCTAAGTAGGCTGCAGAAGAAGAGAAAAATACTAACTATACCAGATAAGCTAACGGAAATTGACTTCCCATATTTCAAGCTACAATGATGTAGATTATCACCTCTTATGGCTACTGAAAAACAGATTCTCGAACCCTATACCCATCATGATGTCACTCGAATCGTACATCAGGAATATGAAACTGGTGGCAAAAGTAATTTAGTCGAACGGGTAACCAAACGAGTACGAGAAGAGACAAGAATCCTTACAGGGGATCTTCCGAAAGTAATAATCGCATGGATCAAAGCACGGTGTAGACAAGCTGTCACTCCGAGTCTCGTTTTCAAGCCTTTTATAGGTATTCTTGCTGAACCATTCGACCTTGCTAATGTGCCGAATCGGGCAGTAAAAAAGCCAATAAAATGATGAAGTTCCAAAAAACCTCCAAGGTCCAACAAAGTGAAATAGTATTTACAAAAATATATTTACGGATAAAATGCTATGGTATATAATTTCCATCTATGCCAAAAGCAAAATCAACTCCAGTCGAACAAGACCCGAAAGAAAAAGTAATAGTCGAAGAAGCCATCGTCGAAGAAATCCCGAAGCCACACATCCCCATCCAAAAGGTCACTCGATTTGGTCCACAGAGTATGGGAAAGTTCAGTGGTAAAGGTCACACCGCGATGAACCCACCAAGTAAACAGCGTCCAGGCAGATCTGCCGCACGAGGAAGATAGACTCTTTCAAGTAACATAGTACTTTGCTTCTCATAGTAGTAAGATAAAAATGCTCATTTCTTGATTTTGATGGTACATTCATTCTAGTATTCTAATACGTTGATTTCGATAGATTCGCTGACTCGAAACCCCCAACCTATGAGGATCAAAATCCCTTTGAGCTATTTTTTTGCTATTGTTTCCACTATAAGATCAGTCTATAATGGAGATCTGAGAATCGTACTTTTCAGAGGAAAGAAGAAGCTGAATACTCGAGATGCAAACTATTCGTATGGATCACTCCATCGAATCATGCGATTTGCCCTTCGAGAGGCTGATTTCCGAGGTAGTGAAGATATCCTCCTCCTCGGACTCGGAGCTGGATCAGTCATTGAACTTATTCGGAATGAATTTCACCTTCCGAATCTCCTCAGAGCGGTCGATATCGATCCGGTCATCATCGAGATCGCGAGGAAGGAATTTGCCCTCGATAGCTATGTAAATACGGAGATTCTCTGTCAGGATGCGTATACGTATGTAGCGAACACTGAGGATGCCTACGGACTTATTATTATAGACCTGTTTATCAACAACCAAGTACCTTTAGTATTTTTTGATGCTATATTCTGGGAAAATATACTTCGTATTTCAAGCTCAGAAAAGCAAATTATATTCAATACAATGGCAAGTACGACCGATATGGTACTGTTTGATGCGATAATTACTGAGCTCGACAAACATTGATTCGAAGTCACCGTCTGTGAGAAAGTAGAAAGGACAAACCACTTAATCCTCGCTCGAAAAAAATAATATCCTTTCGGCTGCCAAGAAACATTCAAAAAATCCTCCCGAATCGGGAGGATTTTAGTTATTGGAGATTCTTCGTACTTTGCTCGATCGTTTCTATGATCTTCGCAACTCGTGGATTTGCTTCGTCTCCAGCAATGAGGACGATCCCTCCATCGAGGAGATTGATCACCTTTTTTCCGGTGGTATCAGCTGGAAGCTTGCGGTAGTACCAGATGCGGACATCTGCGGTATCGAAGGTGTCAATCCCGGTCGCTGTGAGGGAGACCGCCATCGTATGAGCGGCACTGTCTCGTACCCCATACCCCTGGTAGTAGGTATACTTCGGAAGGGCGAATCCATAATTGAGAGAATTATTCGCATAGATATGATACGATCCCGTATCAAAAATCGGAGCCCCTGAAGCGGTCTCAGATGGCGTGAGTGGAGTGGGAGTCACTACGGAGATAACCGATCCGGTTGATCCGGATACCGTCGAACCTGAATCTGTCATGCCAGTGGATACAACTTCTTCATAGAGGGGCTTTTCTATCTTTCTGTTATCACAAGTTCCCGTATAGGCAACAGTAGCATGAGAACGACCAGCTTCACAGGCATTCGGATAGGTGATGCTATCTCAGCCGCAGACTGGAGCATACTCCGCCGTACAGTAGACGGTTTCTCCTTTCGGAGGAGTCGGAGTCATAACAACTTCGGTGACTCCTGGAAGGCTTACCTGTACAAGTGGCGCACCGCCATCATGGAGCATCCTCGAAGGAAAGTGAAATATATATTCAGAAACGAGCATCGCGAGGATCGTCGCAAGTACTGATACTATAGGGAAGGATTTCATAAGTTGGTATTAGAATAATTTCATTATCGGGGAAAAAGAGAAAAATGCAAATTTTATTTCGAAAGATATTCTCAAGTTTTAGAATGCGACTTCTCTTCCATCGATCACCATATAGTCTTTTCCTCACTTCGAAACTGTTATGTACCAATGAACCCTATTTGAAGTGGTAAGGGGGTAACTAACTGTATCGTAGGGTCCATATCCAATATTCCCAATTGAGAAATAATCTTTTCCACCTTTTGTGACTTGTTTAAACAGTCAGAACCCCGTATCATATGAGAGACTATCGACACTATCGTACAAGCCTGAGACCCGTCAACCATTGGAAACGATGCGGTAGCGTTCTCTATCTTTTACCACAAAGGCAAATTGTGATGGATGGTCATAATTCATAGCAAAAAGAGCATATTCATAAAGATCGTATGGAACTTCGGCAAGCTTCGATACGGAGAAATCTTCATTCAAGGCAATGAGCACTGTATGTTCACCCTTTCGAGCCAAGAGCACCACAGTATTTTTCGATTTTTTCAGGTAGGTTCCTTCGTAGATGAAATGAGAGTACTCGGTGAGTATCTCTGTATCTCAGAGATATACGTGATCATACCAGCTCTTATCTGAAGTGGATTCAAAAACAATCGGTAAATTGAATGTATCACTTAACACGAAAGGGTATTGAGGAAGTCCAATTCCGACTTCCTTTCCATTATATATCCATAAATATCCATCACTATCCTCTGCTGTAATGACAAAGTTCCCACTTGCATCATTCTGTATAGAAGGAGTAAACGGGTACCAGGGAGACTGGTAGTTTCCATATAGGATTGAGTACAGTTTCCCCTTATTGAGATAAAGTATCAGTGTTCCGGAGTTTCAAAAAGCGACACTTTCAACTCAGGTATATGCATTATTTTCTTTTCCATTGAGGTTCAGTACACTTTCTCCTCCCTTCTTTTCTACTACACAAGCATACTGCAAGCTTCCTACATCATACGCATAAGAATTGTTCAGTTGGCAAGGGGTTCCGGATCATGTATATATATCCATCACCGGACTATCCGACGCAAAGGTATTCGAGAATAAAAATAGAAGTGGAAGGAAGAAGAGAAATTTTTTCATATCGAAAAAATAATAGAAAATAAAACTAAACTCATAAACTATATACAATACCGAGTCAATGTACAATCTTTTTAGAATTACCATGCTATAGGTAATTTCCCGTTTTTTTCGAGGTAGGTATTGGCTTTTGAAAAGGGTTTCGAACCATAAAATCCCGTATAAGCCGAGAATGGTGAAGGATGAGGGCTCGTGAGTACGTAATGTCTGGACGAATCGATAAGTAAGGATTTCGAGATGGCATACTTTCCCCAGAGGATAAAAACAATCCCCTCTCGTTTCTCGGAGAGCTGTCGAATGACCATATCCGTAAAAATTTCCCATCCTTTCCCTTGATGAGAAGCGGCTTCTCCAGATCGAACGGTAAGGACCGCATTGAGGAGGAGCACTCCCTGCTCTGCCCAGTCAGATAGATCCGTATTGGTTCGAGTGATACCAAGATCGCTCTGTAGTTCTTTGAAAATATTGGTGAGACTGGGTTGTGATTTCGAACCACTCGGCACCGAAAAGGAAAGCCCCATAGCCGCATATTTTGGATACTGCTCTATCATTTCTTGTTCTGAAAGCGAAAGCATTCCAATTTCTTCTTGAGAGTTATTCAAACTTTCTCAACCTCTAACTTTCAACTTTCAACCTTCAACCGTATACGCTGTATGATATGGGTCTTGTCCGAGGATGACGACCTTTACCGATTCGAATGGGGTCATATCGAAGGCACGCAAAATATCCTTCCCGATCGGAAAACAGCTATATTGTGAATATTCATTTTTTACAAAATCGGTAAGCTCTTTCCAGTACGGTTTGTCAAACTCTGGAGCCAATACTCTCTGCCAAGATGGATGGATTCGAACGGTCATGTAAATTAAACCAATAGTACGAGCTCACCTCCATTATTCGAAAAATGCGGAAAAAGTAAAATAAAATACCCCCGAGGTGGGGATATTTTATACTATTCTATCAGTTAGTTATACTTCTCTATATACTCCGTGAGATGAGCATCAGAACCATCTTCAGCGACCAACAGACGATACTGTCGGTAAGTACTATCGCTGAGTTTCGAGTTCTGGAAAGTCGTATCCCCTATCGGAGAGAATGAAAAGGTTCGACCAGAGAGAGCGGTAATCGAAGGATTCGAGTAGGAAAAGAAAGATTCGAGCTTCGAGATACCTCCTGACTTTATGGTATATCCATTGGTCGTCGTGATAAAATTGCGAGATCCGAGGGTATACATCGGAGAGGTCATCGTCTCATTCGAGTAAGTGGTGTTACTGAGGTCTAGGTTCATCATCAGATTCGATATATTGGTATTATTGTAGGGAGTCATAAGATACTCTTTATATCGTTTGTTGGTGGATGGACTTCTATAAGCATGGGTCAGGTATCCAGCATTTCCATAGGTAAATGAACCAATATCGAGTCCAAGAACTCCCGTCGTTCCAGGATTGGAAGTAGAGCGAGTGGAAGTCAGCTGTGTGTGTTCGACGATAAAGGCTTCGGAATTATCCTTGGCGATAAAGAGTCGATAGTTCGTATAGGTTTGGTTGGTCGACGTCGAAACCGAAAGGTAGTTCAGGTAGTGGTAGAGTGAGGTAGAACTCGTGATTACTGCGCTTGATTTTGAGCTTCTGTTCACGATCTCTGCCGTATTTCGAATCGTGAGAACTCTATTGGCGCTACTCTCGACTCCGAAGGAAGTGGAAATCTTGGTATTATTCTGTGAGTAGACTTCTCGCACCAGAGAAACAGGAAGAAACGTCGAAGATATAGGCTGCGCAGTGTTGATATTATTCTGAAAGGCAAAGTCATAGATATCATACTCCTTCGAGAAATTCGATGAATTCACAAAGGTAAATCCATACGCCATATAGGGATTCGATCCGTTCTCGACAAGAACGACACTACTGAGACCTGAGATATAACGAGGATTTCCGGATACAGGAGGATAGTAAACTGGAGGAGTCGGAGTATTCGGGTTGTAGTATCCATTTTGATTGGTCGTTCCTCTTATATAGATACCGCGATCTATCACCCGATAAGGGTCTTGAGTATACCTGCTCTTCGGGGTAGTATACGAATAAGGAGTTGGATTCGTCGTCTGAGATGCCCCTCCATATTCAGCAATCGTATCATCGATGACTGTGATCATCGCATCAATCTGAAGTTTCAGATTCCCCGTATAGGTACGGAGTGACTTACGAGCGACGTATCCGTCTCGGAGCACCTGAAGCTGGCGTACGATTTCGCTCGAAGAAGCATAGTTTGCCTTGAGGCCTGCAATATAGGTATCGACCGTTTCTATTGCGATCCTAGTAGGACTCTCTGTCGCACCATATGAAGGACTCGAGAAAAGTGAGAAAGTAATAACAAGGAAACTCGAGACTGTAATCAGTCAAATATGGAGTACATTTTTCATATTTTAAAGGGTTATAAATCAATTTCAAATATACAATACATAATATTTTATAAAAAGCAAAAGAATTTTTGGAAATAAAAAATCCCCTCCTGACCGAGGGGAATTTTTATAAAGCTTTTATTTGTTTTGTGAAAAAATGTGAACTAGACGAGACTCGTACTTGATGTCGTAATCTCGAGTTCCTGATAGTCATCGACATAGTTCCCATCATCCTTGTGTGAGAAGAACTCTCCGACGTCTCGATTGTTATCGAAGTATTGAAGGGTCGGGATAAGGCGTCCGATGATAACGTTTTCCTTAAGTCCATCGAGGTAGTCGATCTTTCGAGAGGTGGAAGCCTCGACGAGTACTCGAACTGTCTCCTGAAATGATGCTGAGGAGAGCCAACTCTCCGTAAAGAGAGAGATTTTCGTGAGTCCGAGGAGGAGAGGTGTTCCGATCGCTTCGGCAAGTCCATTTTTCGAGAGTTCACGATTTTCCTTCTTGTAGCGGATGATGTCGACGATATCTCCAGGGAAGAAGGTAGAGTCTCACGCATTGGTAATCTTGATCTTCGAGAACATCTGACGAGTGATGAGCTCGATATGCTTCGCATTAACGGTTTGTCCTTGAGAGGCATAGATTTCCTTGATATCATTGACGATATACATTTCCGTCGCGAGCGATCCTCCGACTTCCATAAGTGACTGGATAGAGATATGTCCTTCCGTAAGCTTCGCTCCCGTTTTGACTATATCTCCTTCCTTCACGAGAAGGTTTCGACCGGCAGGAACCGTATAGGTCACCGACTCCGCGATCGTATCTTCTATCGTAATAGTCGCATCCTGAATTTTCACGACTCGTCCAGCCTTGAGTGACTGGACCTTCTGTTTTGTTTCTTTACTCTTTCCGATAATCTGTTTTTCCTCTACGGTATCTCCCTTGGCAACCGTCCAGACCATTGTCTCATCCGAAAGGTAGTACTCTCGTTTCTGAAGATCAGTGGCCGAAATGGTGACGGTCATATGGTTTCCTTCTCGTTCGATGAGGGCGATTTGTGATGGGAATGGGGCGATTTCAGCCAGATACTTCGGGTTACGAGCTTCGAAAAGCTCTTCCACTCGAGATAGACCGGCCGTGATATCTCCTCCTTCCTTTGCAACTCCTCCCGAGTGGAAGGTTCGCATCGTGAGCTGGGTTCCAGGTTCTCCGATAGACTGAGCGGCGATAATACCGACCGGGGTACCGATCTTCACCATCGCATTCGAAGCGAGGTCAAGACCATAACACTGCTGACACACTCCTTCTTCTGTCTCACAAGTGAGGACCGAACGAACGGCGACGAGTCGAGCATCACTGTCGAGTATTTTCTTGAGCTCGAGCTTTGCAATCAGGGTTCCGGATTCAAGAACCACGGATCCCTTCGAATCGAGGACGTCCTTCGCGGTAAATTTTCCATAGATCTTATTTTCGAACGTATCTCCGAAGAGGGTCGTCGACTCACTTCGATCGAATTCTTCGTAGTGAACCGTGTGACAGTCATTCTCTCGAATGAGGATATTCTGAGCCGCATCGACGAGACGACGTGTCAGGTATCCAGACTGAGCGGTCTTGAGGGCCGTATCTGCCTTTCCTTTTCGTCATCCATGTGTCGCGATAAAGTATTCGAGAGTGGAGAATCCTTCCTTGAGGTTGGATTTGATTGGGAGTTCGATCGTCTTTCCGGTTGGAGATACGACGAGCCCCTTCATCCCACAAAGCTGTGTAACATTTCCCCAGTTTCCTCGAGCTCCGGAGTCGACGAGGTTGTAGATCGGATTCGATGGAGTAAAATTCTTTTTCATCTCTTTTTCGATCTTCCCCTTCGACTCAGACCAGATCTTGAGAGACTGGATATAGCGCTCATCTTCATTCACCAGTCCGTGCCAGAAGGCCTTCTGGATTTCCTTGATTTTCGTCTCCCCCTCTTCGATAAATCCATCTTTTTCTACCGGGATGATCATATCGAAAATAGAAACCGTAAGACCTGAAAGCGTCGCATACTTGAACCCAAGAGTTTTGATACGGTCGGCAAGAAATGCAGTATCTTCCCCTCCGAGAATATCGAAGGCTCGAGAGAGGAGCTTCTTCGCGGCACTCTTTCCGATGGTTTCATTGACGAATCCGAGTGACTCCGGGAGGATTTCATTGAAGAGGAATCGTCCGTAGGTCGTATCGATGATCTTCCCATCGATTCGAAGCTTGATCGGAGTATGAAGGGTTATCACCTTATTTTCATACGCTGCCATACTGTCTTCGCCAGAAGCAAAAGCATGCTTTGGTTCTCCCGGATCGATCTTCGTGAGGTAGTAACACCCGAGGATCATATCTTGGGAAGGGGCGACGATCGGCTCACCGTTTGAAGGATTGAGCATATTCTTTGACGTGACCATGAGTCTTCCAGCTTCTTCCTGGGCTTCCATCGTAAGAGGAAGGTGAACTGCCATCTGATCTCCATCGAAATCCGCGTTGAAGGCGGTACAGCAGAGTGGATGAAGACGAATCGCCTTTCCATCAATAAGTACTGGGCGAAATGCCTGGATGCCGAGTCGGTGGAGAGTCGGTGCTCGATTGAGAAGGACGTATTTTCCTTCGATGACTTCATCAAGGGCATCCCAGACTTCTTTTCCTTTTTCTTCGATCGTTTTTTCAGCGTGTTTTACATTGTACGCCATCTCACTCGCGATGAGTTTACCGATGACAAATGGTTTAAAGAGGGTGAGCGCCATAGATTTCGGAAGTCCACACTCATTCATCTCGAGCTCTGGACCGACGACGATAACGGAACGACCAGAGTAGTCTACTCGCTTTCCGAGGAGATTCTGACGGAATCGTCCCTGCTTTCCCTTGAGAACATCCGCGAGCGACTTGAGCTTCTTCTTAGTGGCACTCGTATATCCAGGACGGTTCGAACGCACATCACCATTGACGAGCATATCGACCGCTTCCTGAAGCATACGTTTTTCATTTTTGAGGATGACATCTGGTGCTCCGAGTTCGGTAAGCTTACGAAGTCGATTGTTTCGGTTGATCACACGTCGATAGAGATCATTGAGATCTGAAGACGCGAATCGTCCTCCGTCGAGCTGGATCATCGGACGGAGATCCGGTGGAAGGATCTGGAGTGCTGTGAGGATGAAGTTCTCAGGACGTTGTCCGCTCTTGAAGAGTGATGACGCAAGTTTGAGTTTCTGGAGGATTTTCTTCTGACGACTCTTCGGAGCGGTCTTGAGCTCTGCTTGTTCGGTCGCGATAAAATCTCGAAGATTGATACGTTCTAGAAGAGTCTTGAGGTGCTCAGCACCCGTTCCCCCCTTGAATACATGTGGAAATTTCTCATAGAGGATACGGTAGTCGAGTTCTCCGATGACTTCTGCTACTCGGATCACCTTAAGAAGGTCTCGAAGCTTGGCGTATTCGACATCAAGCTCATCGAGTTTATGTGTATGCATATTCTCGAGCTCTGCGAATTCCTTTTTTGAGAGTTTTCCTTCTGCGAGTTCGAGGTTGAGTCGATTCATCGTTTCCTGAAGGTCACGCTGAACATTGATCTTCTGGTTCTTATAGGCATTCTCGAGTTCTCGCATTGCCTCATCACGCTTCTCTTCGTAGACTTCCGTCACGATATAGGAAGCAAAATAAACAATCTGTTCGAGTTTCTTCACGGAAATATCAAGAAGGAGTCCGATACGAGATGGGACTGACTTCAGATACCAGATATGAGCGACCGGAGCCGCAAGTTCTATATGACCCGTACGCTGTCGTCGAACCTGACTCGTGGTCACTTCGACTCCACATCGCTCACAGATAACTCCCTTGTACCGGATACGCTTGTATTTTCCACACGCACATTCGTAGTTTTTTCGTGGGCCAAATATCTGTTCACAGAAGAGTCCTCCTCGTTCTGGACGCTGAGTTCGATAATTGATCGTCTCGGAAATCAGGACTTCTCCGTATGAAAGGGCGCGGACATCTTCTTTCGAAGCAAGACCTACAGAAATCGCCGCGAGGTTATCGAGGTTTTTTCCGACGGTAATATCTTTCTTTCCGGCGTGTTTTCCGATTTGAGAATAGTCTGTGATCTTATCATTGAGGAAATTTTCAAGATCTTTTGTCATTGGGAACATAATGTTTTTAGTTAAAAGTTATAAAGTTGGAGGTTCAAAGTTTTGGTTCAAGTGATTCACTTGAGAACTTGAAAACTTGAGAACTTTATCACTCTATCTTCGTACCACCGGAGTGAAGAGGGCGTAGGAGAAGTAAATTCTCTTTCTCTTGGTAAACCATACGAAGGAAGCGGTGGGATGTTACGTTCTTTATGTGTATGTAATTGATTCTGAATAAAAATATTCTTTAAAGCTGCATTTATTCTTCTAAAACCTAATTACTATTTATTACTCTATTCTTCTATTTCCGTCATAATCACCACTGGTGCGTCTTCATCTTTCTTTTCCTCGATTACTGGGATATCGATTTCGACATCGAACTGTCCATCGAGCTTCTCGAGCTCTTCGAAGCGGTCTTTCATCTCGGTCTCAAGGGCTCTCGTCTCTTCCGTAGAGAGGAGGTCGATGTTGAGGTTGAGGGCTTGAAGTTCACGAAGAAGCACGTTGAAGGATTCTGGGACATTCGGTCGTCGGATTCTCTTTCCCTTGACGATCGCTTCATAGAGCTGAGTTCGACCGTTGATATCATCTGATTTCACGGTAAGCATTTCCTGGAGGATATTGGCAGCGCCATACCCTTCGAGCGCCCATACTTCCATTTCTCCAAGTCGTTGTCCTCCGTTCTGAGCCTTTCCTCCGAGAGGTTGTTGCGTCACCATCGAGTACGGACCGACCGAACGGGCGTGGATCTTATCTTCGACGAGGTGGTGGAGCTTCAGCATATACTTGACTCCGACCATCGTATGTTCCTTGAATGATTCACCAGTTTTTCCGTTGTAAAGCTGGACCTTTCCATCAGCTGGAAGTCCCGCCTTCGCCATAAGTTCAGAAATCTGATCCGTCGTGAGACCGTTCAGGATTGGTGTCGCTACCTTAATCCCGAGCTTACGAGCGGCAATACCGAGGTGAGTTTCGAGGACCTGTCCGATGTTCATACGAGAGATAACTCCAAGTGGATTCAGGATGATATCCATCGGCGTTCCATCTGCCATAAATGGCATATCTTCAGCGGGAACGATACGAGAGACGATACCCTTATTTCCGTGTCGACCGGCCATCTTATCTCCGACTTCTACCTTTCGAGTTTGCGCGACGTAGACTTTCACTTGCTTGAATACTCCGGTTGGGAGGTTGTCTCCATCCTCACGGCGGAGGATATGGACACCGATAACCTTTCCTCCACTTCCCGCGGGAAGGATGAGAGAAGAGTCTTTGACATCTTTTGACTTATCTCCGAAGATCGCTCGAAGGAGGCGCTCCTCTGGAGAGAGTTCGACTTCTCCCTTTGGCGTGACCTTACCGACGAGGATATCTCCATTTTTGACATTGGCTCCGACTCGGATGATACCGTCCACATCGAGATCCTTGAGTTTGGTTTGGCTGACATTCGGGATATCATTGGTCGTCTGCTCAGGGCCGAGCTTGGTCTCTCGAACATCCATGACATATTCGTTGATGTGTATTGAGGTGAAATAATCTTCCTGCATGAGTCGAGAGGAGATGATAATCGCATCCTCATAGTTGTACCCTTCCCATGGCATATACGCGACGAGAAGGTTTCGACCGACCGCGAGTTCCCCATTGTCGAGGGATTGTCCATCGGCGAGGATTTGTCCTTTGACGAATTTGTCTCCTGTAAATACACGAGCCCACTGGTGGATGAGCATATCGTGGTTCGAACGTTCGAAGGTTCGAAGTCCGTAGGTCATCTTTTTCCCATTGGCGTAAAGCACAGAAATATGCTTCGCATCAACTCCGATGACTTCTCCATCATCGAGAGCTTTGACGATATATCCAGATCCTTCTCAGATAATACGTTCCATACCAGTACCGACCGTTGGTGCTTCCGCACGAACGAGAGGAACCGCCTGACGCATCATGTTCGATCCCATTTCCGCTCGAGTCGCATCATCGTGCTCGAGAAATGGAATGAGGGTTGTCGTCTCACTCATGATCTGTTTCGGAGAGACATCGATATGAGTAACTTCTCGGACGTAGACGATTTCCGCTTCAGAAGCCTTACGTGCTGAGAGCCACGTTTCACTAAAGTTTCCGTATGGATCGATACTCGTATTCGCCTCCGCGATGACAAGCTTACGCTCTTCATACGCATCGAAATACTTCGTCTTTTCCGTAAGGAATCCTCGAACTTCGAGCATCTCTTCTTTGTATTGTTTTTGGATATCTTTCGCGATCGATTCGGTGATAAGGGTCTTTTCTGGAACGATTACTTTACCTTTCGCATCTTCGATATCGTTGAGGGTGATACGATTGATAGCATCAACTCCATTATTTTTTACACTGTGTTCCACAAGTCGGAATGGCGTCGTGATGAATCCATACTTGTCGACTCGAGCATAGGAAGCGAAGTGGAGTACGAGTCCGATATTCGGACCTTCTGGAGTTGCAATCGGACAAATTCGACCATACTGGGTAGGATGTACGTCTCGAACTTCGAACGACGCACGCTCACGAGTGAGACCTCCGACTCCGAGTGCCGTCACTCGACGCTTATGGGCGAGTTCTGAAAGTGGATTCGACTGATCCATAAACTGTGAAAGCTGGTTGGTACCGAAGAATTCTCGCATCACCGCGACCATCGGTCGAGAGTTGATAAAGGATCCTGGTGTTGCCTCATCGAGATCCGTGATAATGGTCATACGGTCCTTCGCAATCTTTTCCATACGAGCAAGTCCGACCTTCACTTTATCATAGACGAGTTCTCCGACGGAACGAACACGACGATTCTCGAGGTGATCGATATCATCCGTTCGGTATCCAGGTTCTCCCATACAGAGCGAGAAAAGGTACTTGAGTCCGCAGAGGAAGTCCTCACGAAGGAGGAATGAATTTCCCTCTTCTACACCACTCACCTTTGCGTGATCTTTGTACATTTCAGAGAGCTTGCGATTGATCTTGATACGAGCGACTTCTCCGAGTTCGAATTTTTTCACATCGTAAAAAGTCGACTGGAAGAGCTGTTCGACTCGTTCATCGGTTCCAAGATCTCCTGGCCTGAGGAGCTTATAGATAGCATAGAGGGCTTCCATACGATTTTTGGTTTTGTCCTTTTCGAGGGTCGGACCGATGTGTCGAGTGATAATCTCATCCTGTCCCTTGAAGGCGGCGAGAATCTCCGCATCACTCTCATACCCGAAGGCTCTGAGTATTACTGAAATAGGAATCTTTCGTTTCTTGTCGATTTTGACATTCACGATTCCCTTTTTCTCGATTTCGATTTCGAACCAGCTTCCACGATGTGGGATGATTTTCATTGCGTAGAGACCTGGATTTTTCTGATCCGGGGTAAAAAACATACCGGTAGATCGGATCACCTGGTTGACGATGACTCGTTCGACCCCATTGACGATAAAGGTTCCCATTTCGGTCATGATCGGAATCCCTCCGAGGTAGACATCTTGTTCTTTGATTTCTCCGGATTGCTTGTTGAGCATTTCGAATCGTGCCTTGATCGGTGCCTCGAAGTTGAGATTTTTCCGCTTGCAATCAGACGCCGAGTACTTCGGTTCTTCGAGCGCATAGCTCTTGTAGTAGATAGAAATCTTTTCTCCAGAAAAGTCATCAATCGGAAATACCTCATTGAAGGCCTGTCCGATACGACGTTCGAGAAAGTCTCGATAGCTATCAAGCTGGACTTCGATGAGTCCAGGAAGCTCGAGAACGGTGCGATCATCATTGAAAAAATATCTCCCCTGCTCATGGTAAATTTCTCCAAGACCCATAGGTGATGGAGTACTCGTGGCAGAAGGAGAAACGGTCGAAGCCTGTTTCTTAGCCATGGTTGATAGGTGATAAAGAAGGTAAAGTGGGGTGAGGAGAAGGGAATGAAGAATGACGAATGAAGAATCAAGATTGCATTCTCTTTGTGAAAAGGGAAAAAAATCTGCTATTCCATTCTATTTCTCAATTCCGAACTCGAATGGTATAAAACGCTCAGTAGCCCTACCGAGAGTTATTTATACGCCCAAAACTTCCCGAAGACTCGGGATGGACCACACTTCGCCTCACCACGGGAAAAACTCATCTGTATGGGTGAAGCAATGCCGGTATTATAAAGAAAAAAATATAAAAGCAAGTTTTAATAAAAACTTCATTTCATTTTGGTTCATACTCTTTCTTTTTTTTGAGGAATTTGTTGATTCTTCTGGTTTTTCTTGGCAAGCTTTCTTCTTTCCCTTCTCTCGTTTTTCAGTTTGAGAGTATTTTTCTTTTTCTGACGGAAAGTGCTTCACAGGATTCAATTCTCTAAGCTTTCTGTATAAGGTAGTGATTCTCAGGCTGCCTTCGTCATAAATAGGAATTGCATCCAATCTCTAAGGATTTCTCTATCAATCATACCATATCAACACTCCGATGCAAGAATGCATATTTCTTTTTCACTGAGTCCTGATTCTCAGACATCCTTGTAGATATCCATAATTCTGGCAGAAAATTCTTCAAGAGTTCATCATAAGTCAAGAAGTGATAGCACTTTGTCTCGGAATCAGACTCTTCAAATAAGTTCCTCATATTGAGTGAGGGAAAGTGCATTTGGATTCCTAATTACTTCAGGAATGGCTCTAGATTGATAAAAATCATTATATATATATCACATATTATCTATCGTATCACTTTTTAATATATTTCGCAAAACTCCACCGTTCTTATTCTAAGAAATATACTCGTACTTCGTCCACTCGAAATTATCCTTTAGCTACCATCGATAGTGAAATACCATATACTATCTCTGTCATTATTTCTTCTTATTGCGCATCCTTATCTCCATCATTGTACTTTCTACGCTTATATTCAGTGGTGTCTACGCCACAGATGATCTCGATACTACACTCTTGATCCCGAAAAAATCATACTCAGTAACACTCTCAACTCTCAAAAATCCTATTACTCTCGTGTACAATTGAGATTCATCGAAGCTCACCGACACGATCACGGTAATCCAGAAAGGAAGAAAAAACCGAGTACTCCCTGGACCCATGAGCCAATATAGCAAACCCAAGCGAGAAGAAATTCTCGCATGTGTAAGTTTGTGAAAATCAAACTGTATCGAAAATTTTGCTCTTGGAACCATCGATCCAAAGGGAAGATTCTTCGAAATACATATGCAGGGATTCCAGAAAGAAGGATGGAGTCTACGAAGTATTGCCACTGGTAAGGTTCTCTTGAGTAATGACACTTGAATACTCGATAGTTCTTGGAGTAGTGATGGATCATCGTTCAGTTGGATTACCTGACTCTGTCTGTTTCAGAAGTGTACCGCCAAAAGTGGTGTCTACTATGCTAAAACATCCGACTTTACTCAAGCCATAAAAATAGCAGAAATAAATGAATACAGTCTCGGATATCGAGTGAAGATCGAGTCAGATGCCATACGAGTGGTAGAAATAAAATCAAAATTCCAAAAAATTACTACAAGTTATGACAAAGTCACTGGGCTTGCTATGTATGGAAAAATCTAAATAGCTTTTCTCTTTTTCAATAAAAAGGATACCATATGGATCACTCAGTTTCCATATATGATCACCTTCAAAAAAATCTACGAGGCACTCTTTCATTCATTCCAAATCGGAGGAGCAAGCTCACTCCTGAGAGAACTCAAGGAAGAACATGTCGAGAAGGTATATGTCGTCCAGAGATCTTGGATCTACGGAGCATTTGTCAGTCTCTCCCTCCTTCTTATAGTCTTACTTCTCCTACTTGAACTGTACCTCGAAAGAGGAGTATACCAGAGTGGTTTTATTTTTTTCTGGATTACATCTGGAGTCCTGATTCTCAATACCGTTTGAATACTCATTGCGGGTATCGCTTTTCTCAGGTTCTATAAGAAAATCCATCGAAAACTGTATGAGCTTTCTCACGAGAAAGAATATGGAGCCATAGAAACCATTATGCAACTCGAGGATCGGGTCTTTAATCATTTTTTCAACCAAGTAACGGGAAGTTATTTTATCGCTATTTTTCTCTTCTGTATTCATATATTTTACTATATCTATATGTCGAAGGAGCCATTTTGATCCTTTTCTTTTTTCGATATTACTTTTTCGCTTCTCGAGGTATTCCTCATAGGCTACTATCGAAGGAAAGTCATCGATCTCCAGATGGATTATATCGTTGTCGTGGCTGGGAAGATCTACTTCATCGATCAATCCTGAGTGTACAAAAAAACGCAAGCCCTCAGACTCTATAGCAATATCCGTTTTATCACGAGTTCATTCCCGAATTTCCTCGCTTCCCTCTTCGACTACGGGACGATAGAAATCATTACAAAAAATGATTTCACCGATGTGGGAACCACCTTCCATATGCACTATATCGACAAACCGATCGAAACCGTCAACCAGATCAATTTCTTTATGGCTGGAAAAATGGATGATTGAGTATAGATTTTTTGAGCAATTCAGACAATTTAAATATAAAGTATGTACTTCTTTACAGTAATTCTGTCTGGTAATCTAGAAAAATATTTGTGCAACATATACCAAATAATTCGCTTTAGGGGAAAAAATATGATAAAATAAAAAGGTAATATTTATAATTTATGTCAACTTGAGCTCAGGTCCCCGCGCTTCTGTGAGTGTGAATAAATACAGATGAAAATCATACCCCTGAATCTTTGGAAAGAAATGAGGCTATTGCATGAATAATTAGCATTCTACTAGAACTCAATCTTCAATGACTGCCTGACGAATTACAGGTATTTTTGGGTGGTGGGATCGACAATCCAGATGAAGAGACAGTGTTGAAGATGACAACTGTCCTCGTAACTACAGCAAAGAGACTATATCCACGTTTTCTAGTTCCTTGGAAAGATATTGATTTATTGAAGGATAATTACAACAACGAAGATAATCCTCAAATAGAAAATATGAATGAAGGGGATAATGAAGCAGTAATGTCTGAATCTCAAGATTCAGATTGAGAAATTGACGTAAACGAAAAGTTGAAAAAATGGTTTGATAACTCAGAAACTGGTAGATTCCTTTTTACACTTAAAAGAAGTCATAATGTATATGAAAATATACCGTACAGTTTGAAGAAAAAAGATGTCCTCCAGGTTGCCAAGTTACTCTGAAAGAATCCTGATGAATATATGAATTCCTTATGGAATGTGGGGATATTTGCTCAAGCATTTATTACAAAGTGGTGAGATTTCTTAGTAAGGCAAAAGCAAACCAGTCATAATAGGTGAGTTATGAAGGTTTTGAATCATTCAAAAAAAAGCTAAAAAAGATTACTCTATAAGTTATATAGTTATTTGTATAGTATATTAGAGTTCAAACTAATCAGAAATAATCTTCTCATATTTAGAAACTCCATGATGCTACTTCTTCAGATTCATCTCACTGAAGAATTTCTGTCGAAATGCTTCAAATTCCCCAGCGAGGATGGCTTCTCGTGACTTCCGAGCTATATTAGTCAAGTATTCGATATTGTGCATGGAGACGAGCATACCGGCAAGCGACTCACCGGCAGTATAGAGGTGCTTCAGATACCCGAGAGAGTACTCCCGTGAGACGATGGTCGAGAGCTCTGGATGGACTGGGATGCCCGATGTCTCGAGAGCATACTTCGCATTGGTAATCTTACAGTTTCCATACATCGAGAAGGCGACACCATGGCGCGCGAGTCGAGTCGGCAGGACGCAGTCCATCATATCAATCCCCCGAGCAATCCCTTCGACGAGGTCTTCTGGTGTTCCGACTCCCATCAGGTAGTGAGGCTTATCGACCGGAAGAATCGGTGCGAGCACATCGAGGATCCGGTACATATCTTCTTTCGATTCGCCGACCGAGAGTCCACCGATAGCGATCCCAGGAGTATCGAGATCTGAGATATACTTACAGGACTCGACTCTGAGATCATCGAACACCACTCACTGGATAATCCCGAAAAGGGCCTGGTACGGAAGCCCCTCCCCTTCCCTCATTTTTTGAAGTTCGGTATGCCTCCCTACACATCTGGTTGCCCATCTATGAGTACGTTCCATCGCCTTCCGCGCATAGGCATGAGTCGATTCACCGCTGGCACACTCATCGAACGCCATGATGATATCCGCCCCGAGCGCTTCCTCGATCTCCATCACGGATTCAGGCGTAAAAAAGTGTTTCGAACCATCTCGATGCGAACGAAAATGGACTCCATCTTCGGTGATTTTGACGAGGGATTGTGGCTTCCGTCATTCCGCACTTGATGCGGAATCTATTTTCAAGAAATCATTCTCTTTCTCCTCTATTCTTCATTGTTCATTCTTCATTCTTCATTTATTCTCAATCTGCCGTCTACCCTTTTCGAAGTGCTTCTTTTCCATCTGGGAACCAAGTGAAAAAACCTGAAATCCCCCACTATCGGTCAGTATCGGAAGCGGGTGCCCCATAAACTGGTGCAGTCCACCGAAGGCTCGAATCGTTTCATGTCCTGGTTCGAGATAGGTATGATACGTATTGACGAGTGAAATCTCCGCCCCCGTAGAGAGGAGCTGTTCACGCGTGAGCCCCTTCATCGCCGCCTGCGTTCCGACTGGCATAAAGGTTGGGGTATGGATGAGTCCATGGGGGGTCTCGATAATACCCGCACGAGCTTGTCCGTCGATCGCCTCCAGCGTAAAAGAAAAAGGTTTTTTCATAAAAAAATCCGCTATATGAGCGGAGTATAGAGAAAAAGGAGAAAAAATCTAGGCGAGTTCTGAAAGAGCTTTCATAAAATTCACGACTTTCAGATTGTTATCATCCGTGACAAGTCATTGCTCTTGTGCAGAAGCCAAAATAGAACCACTAGTCACATCTCAGTGATTTTTGAGAAAGGTATTAAACTCTTCGATTCCTTTGCCACCTGATAGCAAGTCCTTCAGCGTAATACCGATAAGATCATTACTGTAGCCTGGATTTTGCTTGAGAAGTACGAATTGCATCACCCTCGCGATATCATCCGGACTCGGAACTTCTCCAGGAACTCTCGAATTTATTTCCTTCGCAACACGTACCTCGACCGCAGACATATACTCATACCCGTCACGCCGAAACGTATCGAGGGGAGGTCTTGAAAATGAAGCATAGAGCCGAACTGCTTTTTTTATTTCGTCTTGATTATCCGAATATATAATCCAATCATTCTCAGAGCCGGGTGCATCTATTCTAGTAAAACCTTCACCGCTTCGGATCGTTATCTTACTTTCAGAAGTGTATGAGGATGGTTCATCTGATTTTGAAAGATAGTCACTTAATGGTTTTTCAGTTCCACCTTCCTCACTCAAAACATGCTTCACAGCATCTTGTGCATTTTCTGCCTCAGGAAACTCTTTTTTCAAAATAGTATCCGCTTCTGCCTCGGCAAAGTGTTGACGCTTATAGGATTCTGTGGACTGAACATACTGCTCCATCGCATCAAAGGTATCATCGGAGCTATCAAAAGTCATATTCGAAGTTGCCATTCCTTGACTATCAGCACCTTCTTCTCAAACAGAAACTGCTACTGCGGGTAATTCCAATCCCTTTTCACGACAAAATGTCTCAAACATATTTTTTCGAAACTCGACTAGCTTCGTTTTCTGTTCTTCTTCAGGAAGATTTATTATCTCTTTCTTATAAGCTAGATACTGCTCTTTGTTTGCGGTAAGATATTCATTCGTAAGATTTTGAGCCTTGATTTCCATTTCCTTTCCTTTTTTTTCTAAACCATCTGGAGAAAGACTGCCTTTATCAGATTCTTGCTCTTTCCAGAGTACAGCCGTAAATTTTCCCTTGAGTCTCACTGCCAGATCAGTGAGTCGCTTCGAGGTCTCGACGATATGCATCTGAGCCTCTATTTTCGCGATTTGAGCTTGCTGGAGAGCCTGAGCAGCGGCTATCTTTTTTCAATCCAAGTTCTCATTTGGTGACACTCAATCAACAAATCCAGTCAATATTTTCTGAGCATCTTCAGTTCCTGATGTTTCTGGCCATCATACTCCATATTTATCTGCCTTAATTTTCAATTCCTCTTGAGTAGGAGGAACCCGCTGAGGAAGATTTTGTTGAGTAATTTCGCTTCCAGTATGGTTTTCAACCACACTTCAATCCTCATTCTCCTTCCACCTAACCGAAATGTGTTTTTTTCCAAAGAAATGATGCATAGATTGATTTCTTTCTATCATACCACATAAGAAAGAATGAGTCAAAAATACCAACTTTCTCGTTTGCAGGATGTGATATATTCTATATAATCTCTTATAAATATGGTCAACCCGAAGTACCCGAGGGATCCCTTTGAGATTGGAGAATAACAACTTTCATAAAAATTGTCTTCTTATCAATTCTTGCTTTTCTCATACGTATAACTTATAACTCATAACTCTACTCTATGTATCCAGTGCTTTCTCAGATTCAGTCCCAGATTTTAGAATTGAAAAAATCCATCACGATGCATATTATCGGCCAGGATGTTCTCGTCGATAAGCTCCTGATGACTATCTGCGCCTCGGGGCATGTCCTGATCGAGTGAGTTCCTGGACTCGGGAAAACCCTGACCGTCCGAGTGATTGCCGATATTCTCGGCCTCCATTTTCAGCGGATATCCTTTACCCCGGATCTCCTCCCCTCAGACCTTACATGAAGTGAAATCTACCGACCACAGAAATCGGAATTTACCGTTCGGAAGGGGCCTATTTTTGCTAATATCCTCCTCGCTGATGAGATCAATCGTACTCCACCGAAAGTGCAATCCGCACTTCTTGAAGCCATGGAAGAAGGAACGGTTACCATCGGTGAAACCACCTTTCCTCTTCCTACTCCTTTTATCGTCTTCGCCACTCAAAATCCTATCGAACAAGCGGGTACCTATCCCCTTCCAGAAGCTGAGCTAGATCGATTCATGATGAAACTCATCCTCGACTATCCAAAAAGTGCGGATGAAAAAGTTATACTTGAGTCACAGAGTAAAATAGCACGACTTTCTTTGGAAACCGAATCAAAAACAACTCCAAGCAGAAAACTGAAAACTGAAAACTCTCTCAATATCCTCTCGATTCGTGAAGAAATAATGTCCTCCGTCCGAATCGATGAGAAGATCTATACCTATATCCTGAGTATCCTGGAGGCCACTCGAACCCCGCGGAAATGATATGAGCCAATTGCAGCGCTTCTCGAATATGGAGCTTCGACTCGAGCAGGACTGGCCCTTATCCGACTCGCTCGAGTTCGAGCTGTGATCGAGTGACGAGACTTTGTCCTCCCAGAAGATATCAAGTACCTCGCCCACGATGTCCTCAGACACCGCATCGGACTCTCGTATGAAGCGATCGGCTCAGGCGTGAAGCCAGATGCGATTATCACGTATATTCTCGAAAATACCGTTGTACCCTAAATCAAAACCTTAAGGGAAAGTCACACGCAAACCTTCTTCCAAGGCATTTGAAGATGATTTATTTTGAATAGGATTGAGTATTCACATTGATTTATCTCAGTTCCCACGAGCTGTACCGAGTTGGATTTGAGTTTTTAATTTTCTTTGCTCTTCACTTTTCTGAAGCATATCCTTGAATGTCTTCATTCGATCATAGAGGTCACCTTGCTGATTTTGAGAATCATTCATTTGCCTCATATCTTTATTCCCCTTGTCTGAAGCTCCAGACACTGTACCAGTTAATGAAACTACTTCTTTCGTCAAAGCACTTATAGCTTTGAGCTTTTCTCGGGGATCTTTGATGCCTTGCATTTCGATAAGCAGGTCTCGTCGAGCACTTTCAAGAGCTTTTTTCTCAGGGTTTCCATCGGAAATTTTACCCATTTCCTGACTCGAATACGCAAAAAATGCATGATCAATACTCTCTGGTGTCATCTTCCCTTGCGCATCTCGCATGTTGGAGAGTTTTCGAAGTTCAGGTTTGATGACAGCAAGTCCTTCTTCTTCTTTTTGGATATTTGGTGAATTATTCTTCTTTGTATCCGAGTCAAGTGAATCCATAGTTGATCACGAAAAATCAAAAAGATCAGAAGCTTTTTTTCAGTCAAACTCCGGAATAACGCTACGGTTTTCTTGATTTTCAGGTCGACGATTCATAATAATTATGAGTTATCCATTTATTTCCGTATTATAATACCATACTTTCCCCCTTCGTGTCAAAATTATTGCATTTTTCGTCCTTTTGGTACAATACATCACGCCAAAAGGGTTATATATCAAAATAAGCATTTTATACCTCATAACATATTCTCCATGTTCGATTCCCTCTCTTCTGATTTTCTTCATCTTTTTACCACTGCTGGCGCCTTCGCTCTGCTCAATATTATCCTCATCGACCTCGTCATGAGTGGAGACAATGCTATCCTTATAGGTATGGCGACCCAAAAACTCCCGATCGCCATTCGAAAGAAGGCTATTCTCTGGTGAGTTGCATGAGCCACTATTCTACGAATTATTTTTTCGCTCGGAGTTGTTTTTCTTCTCAAAATTCCTGGACTCGAATTCCTCGGAGCTATACTCCTTCTCTACGTCGTCTGGAAGTTCTATCGTGAGATTCGAGGAAGTGAGCATAGTGAGCATGCTGAATGAAGTAATGCCACTACCTTTCGTGCAGCCATCCAGACGATTATCATCGCCGATGTGGCAATGTCCCTCGATAATGTACTCGCGGTTGCTGGAGCGAGTCATGGAAACATCGTGAACCTGATGATTGGTTTGATTGTCTCCATTCTCCTGATGGTAGTGGCTTCAAACTATATCGCCAAACTCCTCGAAAAGTATCCATCCATTCAATGGGTGGGACTCTTTGTTATCCTCTTTACAGCCCTTGAGATGCTCGAAAAATGACTCGGAAAAGTTATCACCACTGATATGGTCTATGGTATCCCGGAATCCAGTATATTTACGATGCTCCTGATTGCCGTCGTAAGTGGCTTCGCTATTCTCCAGACCAAATACCTAACTCCTAATCACTCCGCATTTGCTGATTGGGCGAAATCAAATGGAAAATACCTCATGGTCACTATTTTTATGCTCCTCATTCTCATAGTGAATTTCTGAGGAAGAATCACCGACTTTATGGTATCCCACCACGGTTACCGCTATGGGTTTATCATGATCTGTATCCTCGGAATCCTCGAAATCCTCCGAATAGAAAATGAACCAAAGAAAAAATAATATATGGTACGATTTGGAAAGTAGATTTTTTTATAATTTGTTGCAAAATATATAAAAAAAATATACTGTTCATCATTAGTAATTTTCAATATGGTGAATACTCAATCTTCGACTGAACAGGCGAATATTTTCTTAGAAGACATATTCGAGATTAACTGGACCAAAAAAACAGCAAGAGTAAGGTCTGATAGTGACATAATGAAGCTTCACTTTTGAATAGTGCCCTGAGTATTTTTGAAAGAACTTCTTTTACTTTTCGGAAATAGAACAAATTTTTTCGGAAAAGATGTAGTATTTCTCTGAAAGGTCCCTGCAGATGCTGACCTGGAATTCCAAACTGATGAGGATACCATTTTCCTACTAATGGGTGGGAAAAAAGTTATATCAAGTACCGATATTTCTTATTTTGGACATATCCACCAAGAGATTGCCTCTACTGTTCAGGGTATAGTAAACCAACAAAATTCACACTCTTTACCGCATTGAAAACAGTTCCAATTTGTGACAAATTCTTGATTTCATGAAGATCATTCATCTATAAATATTGGTGACACTTTCTGGTGATATTGGGATATCCCTCAAGAATTCATTACTATATGTCCTGAGTGAATACCTGATTCAATAGTGGAAGAAAGTTGCGCTCAAATGATAGCTAATGCCTACGGTAAAAGAAATGTTTCCTACACAATGCTTTATTGATGATCTGCGTCCCTAAGACTAAACTCAAATTGATTTCAGGCATGAAACACAATCAGCATCACTTGAACTGTAATTGAGATTGAAAGGAACAATTTACGTGCCCAGTATATATGTAGAAACTCTGAAGGTACTCCTATTTTTCGATGTGAAATTTTAGGTTCTAAATTCCCTATGAGAAAATTAGTTAATAAATAATATTATTTCATTGCCTCAGCTACTATATCCGCTATCCCTGGATCAAATGGTCCGGGAATAACCATATCTTCTGATGGATTTTTGACATAGCTCGCGAGGGCTTCGGCCGCGCGGATTTTCATCTCATCAGTGATTTTCTTCTTCCCATACTTGAGCACTCCCTTAAATATCCCAGGGAATACGAGTGAGTTATTGACCTGATTCGGATAGTCGCTTCGACCGGTTCCGATAATGCGAATTCCGGCTCTTTTTGCGACATCTGGCATAATTTCTGGAGTAGGGTTCGCCATAGCAAATACGATCGCGTCAGGAGCCATCGTACGAGCCATTTCTTCCGTAAGAGCTCAGGCAACGGAAACCCCGATGAAAACATCAGCGCCTGCGATAGCATCTGAGAGGGCCCCAGTCTTTCAATCGAGATTCGTGAATTCGAGGAGTTTCTGTTTCGAAATATCGAGATTTTCTCGTCCCTTATAGATGATTCCCTTGCTATCACAAGCGATAAAGTGTTGAACCCCATAGAGATGCAAAAGTTTGCATATAGCGACCCCTGCAGCACCAGCTCCGTTGAGAACGACCCTGATATCTTCTTTCTTTTTACTGGTTACCTTGAGCGCATTGATGAGTCCAGCGAGGACGACGATGGCCGTACCGTGCTGATCATCATGCATCACTGGGATATCGAGTTCGGCCTTGAGTCTGTCTTCGATCTCGAAACATCGTGGAGCCGAGATATCCTCGAGATTGATCCCTCAGAATCCATCGGCAATATTTTTGACCGTCGTGATAAACTCCTCCACATCTTGCGTCCCGATGATAATCGGAAAAGCATCAACTCACGCAAACTCCTTGAAGAGGACGCACTTTCCTTCCATCACGGGCATACTCGCCTTATGACCGAGGTTTCCGAGTCCGAGGATAGCTGAACCATCTGAGATAACCGCCACCGTGCGAGATTTCAGTGTGTAGTCATAGAGCTTCGCAGGGTCCTTCGCAATCTCACGGCAGGGTTCCGCAACTCCTGGAGAATACGCCCATGAGAGATCATCGCGGTTTTCTATATGAACGATTGCCTCCATGCGAAGTTTTCCATGATACTTCTTATGAAGTTCGAGGGATTTCTGGTAGATATCTTCAGCCATAGTGAGGGGGGTTAGATTTTTGAAAGATTTGAATGTATTACATTCTGTTTTGGACTCATTGAGTTTATGAATGATTCGGAAAAAAGCAAGATAAATGAGAATGAATCTCATATAGAGAATTGACTATTCATATTTTTATAAAATAAGTTTGACATATCCACACCTCTCGATACTCTGAAGGGATAAATAATTTCTAAAATATGGCAATCCTTCATTTCTGAGAACACCACCGAGACGCTCTCGCTCCCAGGATAAAAGAATTTACTGAACGACTCGGATCGAAGGGGGGGATTCTTGAGTTCCTGAGGACTTTTCCCGATCTTGCCCCCTATATACATGATTGATATTACATATCAAGTGAACAACTACAGAGAGATACACTCCCTGATCTTCCTAATTGATGGACAGATATGCCACTTCTCTACCGTTCTAGCCATCCAGATGATCATCGTGGTTATATCGGCATACTTCCTACCCTTGACTCAACAGATAAGATACCTGATAAAAATTACTATGATCTTGATTGGCGTGAGCAAGAACTTCATCAGATATATCGAGCACTTGCCTACTTTCAAAAAAACAATGAAGAACCAAAGTGGGTTTGGGGTAGCAATAAACCGAGAAATGAATGGGAATACTATTATCCATCTTCACATCCACGTATGAAGATGGGTGCGGATAACGAGATAGAGTACACTGATGAACCTACCGCGGATGATATATATAGAGAAATTCTTGGTAAACTCAAATCATGAGATAGATCTGTCGACTATGAAAATGAAATCTTGAAGATGCTCGGGAACTGACAACCCCAGCATGTAAGGATAGTCTCTTCTATGAGGCAGAAAATCCTTAACTCGGCAGGACATAAAGAACATAGAAACATACGTCCACCAAAAGAAACAGGAGTCTACATCCAGCCTAAGGATTTACCCTCTTGACTTCCAACAGGATGAGTATTTGAAAGTCCTCATAAACCTTGAGTTTTTATCATAAGTTACTCGATTCCCTCTGACGAAAGTGAGAAACTAAGAAAACAATGATATGACTTACCTTTGGGAAATTACGCCGAAACTATAGTTATAGATACCAATACATGAGAAGTATCTTCTATATCAAAAAATGGAGCATTCTCTGAGTGATATAAAGCGAGATGACTGGATCAAATAATCCAGCTCTATAAAAAAGTAAGAGAGAAGAATATTTTTTGAAAAGATTACTCTTTTCATATGGAATTCGGATTTGATAAACAAAGAAATCCTCGCATATACCAAGTACGTCAATACTCTCCTTTCTTTCAAGCTAATTTTTCACTCGCACAAAATGAGAGAGCAAAAAGAATGCTTATCCGGGGCATCACAGATTCGAGTGGTGAAAGGGTACGGGTTATAGTCGACTGAGATTATATAGAATGAAAACATGATGGTGAGATTATGAAGATTATCCACCAAAGTAACATGACATATCCAAACCCAAGAGTCCCTCTGGATCAGATGAAGTTCACATGAACTACATGAGATAGTGGAATAGATGAAGATCATCTGATTACGTCACTCCTCTATGAGACTGGATGAGTTGCTACTGCAGGTGTTCCCAAATGATTGACTCGAGATTATTGAGAATATACTATGACCATTATTTCAGATGGGAATGCGCTTCTCGTAGAAAATATTGAGCAAGTAAACTAGCTGAAAATTTTCAGTTTATCCTTCCTGAAAGTCATTTATCAGAACACCACTTCCTATAGTTAAACCCAAACTAAAAAAACCAGTCTCTTTGACTGGTTTTAATATATTCATTTCATACTATCCTCTGCTTCCAGAGCCTGATTCACGATATTTTTTCCCGAGTTCGTGCATGAGGCTATAACGCATCAGATCTTTCTCGATCGCGATGAGTCGTTCTGGGTCGATGGTTTCACTATTTTCCGCTTTATACATATCCACAAGACGCTGAGATTCTTCTTTTTGGGACTTGATATACTCCATATCCGAGAGATCATCATCTGCATCGACCATATCAGAGATAATCGTCACTTCGTTGGTACTGACATTGAGAACGCCACCACTCGTGACGTAGGCCTTGGCATGAGATTTTGCACCTTCCTCATATTCTACATTCATAATCCCCGGCTTAAGGGCAGAGAGGAGTGGCTCGTGATGAGGGAGAATTGTCACCATCCCAGACTCCGTCATCAGGCTCACCGAAGTGAATGATGGAAGTTCGAGAACGATGCCCGTCTGGGAGATAATATTGAGTTGCATACGAGTCTAGTAACGAATTACAAAATCTATTTTTTACTTTCCACTTTCTTTCTCAAATGCCGCTCGTACGTCATCTATGTTTCCCTTGTACATAAAAAATCGTTCTGGAATCATATCAAGCTCTCCATCGATAATCGCCTTGAATCCTCGAATCGTATCAGAGAGTTTCGCATAGACTCCTGGTGTTCCGGTAAATTGTTCCGCCACAAAGAATGGCTGTGAGAAAAATCGCTGGATCTTTCGAGCTCGAGATACCGTGAGCTTATCCTCTTCAGAAAGCTCATCCATACCGAGGATAGCGATGATATCCTGGAGCTCTTTATAACGCTGGAGGATCTTTTGACAGTTTCGAGCGACACTATAGTGCTCTTCACCGACGATTTTTGGCGTGAGGACGGTCGAAGTCGAGTCGAGTGGATCCACGGCTGGATAGATACCGAGCTCGGAAATCGGACGAGAAAGGGTCACGGTCGAGTCAAGATGAGCAAAGGTATTCGCTGGGGCTGGATCCGTGAGATCATCCGCTGGAACATAGACGGCTTGTACGGAGGTGATGGAACCATTTTTGGTCGAAGCGATTCGCTCCTGAAGCGTTCCCATATCAGTGGCGAGTGTTGGCTGATATCCTACCGCAGAGGGTATACGACCGAGGAGGGCAGAAATTTCTGAACCTGCCTGCGTAAATCGGAAGATATTATCTACGAAGAGGAGAACATCTCGTTTCTCTACATCTCGAAAATACTCAGCCATAGTAAGTCCAGTGAGAGCCACACGAGCTCGAGGTCCTGGTGCTTCATTCATCTGTCCAAAGACCATAGCGGTCTTATCGATGACTCCTGAGTCTTTCATTTCATGGTAGAGATCATTTCCCTCTCGAGTTCGCTCTCCGACTCCTGCCACTACCGAATATCCTCCATGACCACTCGCGATATTGTGGATGAGTTCTTGCATGATGACAGTCTTCCCGACTCCTGCTCCTCCGAAAAGTCCTACCTTTCCACCCTTCAGCATCGGGGCGATAAGATCGATGACTTTGATACCGGTTTCGAAGAGTTCGCTCTTTGTCGAGAGCTCTTCGAATGACGGAGACGCGCGGTGAATCGGGTCTCGCTGAGTGACGACAGGAGCTTCCTGATCATCGATAGGATCCCCGAGAACATTGAACATGCGACCAAGGACTCCTGGTCCCACTGGGACAGAAATAGGCGCTCATGTAGCCGTGACTGAGAGTCCACGCTTCACTCCATCGACTGGATTCATGGCGATCGTACGGACGATGTTGTCTCCGAGCTGTTGCTGGACCTCAAGCGTGAGCTTGATAGGAGCTCCATGAACTTCGAGGGCTTCGTAGATCTGTGGGATATATCCATCAGTAAACTCGACATCGATGACGACTCCGATCACTTTCTTGATACTTCCGGTGTGTTGCTTTGACATATGAAAAAATTAGAACGACCGGATTATATGAAGAAGTAGGCAAAAATCAAAGAATTTTTCGCGAAAAACACTTCCGTTTTTTACGAGATATCTTTTGTTTTTTTGATTTCCATAGAAGTGAATACTTTCATCTCAATCGTAGCTCATATTTCTCTAAAAGCCTATGAAAAGATTAAAAAATAGGAACACTGCCTCAAGGATATCTGTATCTCAGTAGAATATGAAGATCACTTCACTTCTCGTTACTGAAACTATACCTCCAAAAAAAAGAAAACTCCTCTCATTTGAGAGGAGTTTTCTACGAGAATAGGAAGATCTCTTTCGAGAAATTACGAGGAGTGCTAAACACTTTGCTCTTCTTCTGTTCGCTCTCGGCGATCTTCTCGACGTTCATCTTCTCTTCGTTCCGTCATAATAAAAAAATTAGGGAATAAAGATAAGTTCGAGGGTTTTCACAAACCACAAGACTTATAACGAAAGCGCGATGTACGCTCTCCGAAGTATGGTAGCCGTTCCCATACGAAAGTCAAAGTTATCAAAAGCACAGTAGAATACTATTCCCTTGTAAGGGCACAGAGGCGAGAAAACAGGAGTAAGCACCTATGATATTTTCGCTCGCAGAATACAAAAAATACTGTTTGATAGAGTGTATTTGCATTCGTGGAGAGGATGTGGTACCATAAAACAAGACTCCGCGGAAAGTTCGATTTACCTATTTCTTCATACCTTCGAAGCTCTCGAATGTCTGAATATTTCTTCACTATCCTCTATGAAATCCACTCCTCACTACGAAGGCCTTACGGCTCGAAATCGAAACTACATCGCACCCGATATTCAACAAAAAATTCACGATTTACGAATACTCATCGCAGGTTGTGGAATGGGAAGCTCATTTGCTTGTCTCGCGGCTCGTATGGGATGCACTCGATTTATCCTGGCTGACGGAGATACGGTAAGCCTGAGTAATCTGAATCGTCAGTTTTATATCCAGAGCGACATAGGGATCAATAAAGCGATATCCCTTTCAAAACGAATTCTTGATATCAATCCAGAAGCTGAAATCGAAATAATTCCAGATTTTTTGACCGAAAAAACTATACCAAGTATCGTAGAACGAGCAGATTTTATTTTCGATACCGTTGATTTTGTCGATCTTGTAGCGATCGTTGCCCTCCATGATGCGTGTGAGAAGGCAAGAAAACCGAGAATAACCGCCCTCAATATCGGATTCGATGGAGGACTGATCTACTTTCCGAGTGACTCAGCATATAGTTTCCGGAAGGTATTCTGACTTCCGCTCTCCGGTTCCGTAGAGGCTATCGACTACACTCAAGCATATACAGATGTCGTAACGAAGCTCGCTCCGCACCTCAATCCAGAAGTCCTCTATGCGATCAGTCAGGCACTTACCATCATGGAAGATGGGACTCCTTGTCCGGCCTCACAGATTGCTCCAGGATCATTTGCCGTTGCGAGTCTCTGAGGAAACATTCTCTATCGGATCTTGGCAGGTCTTCCCGTAGCAGAAGCACCTTACTTTCTCCTCAGTCATCACGATCAGGACCTGAATTCTCAAAAAATAAATCTCCTTGAAGGGAAGTAAGGTTCGAAAAAAATACACTCACACTATGTCAAAAGGTAAAATAAAGCATAAAATAATCTATAATTTTATAGATAGCAATGTTATGGAGAAAATTGGAGAAAGAATGAGGATTTTTAGTGAAGAAATCGGAAATATCATGCTCGTACCAAGCTTAGATAAAGATAAATTCTCATACCTCCTTCGAGAAAATACCATCCTACTCACGGGAATCATGTTCATAGTAGAGAATTTTGATAAACGTATGAATCTCGTTGAGATCGGAAGAAAAATTCGAATCAATTTTATGTATGCAAATCTCTATTTTATACAGGCACGTCTAAAAAAAAGTCAGAAAATTCTGAGAAAGCTCGAGCATATATACCAAGAAACGTATATGCAAATTGATTTCTTCTCAGATCAGCACTGGTTTCAGCATGCTCGAAAAAAATATCTTCTCAAACGTATCAAGAGTGCTAAAAATAAGCTATCAAATACTATATTTTTTGCGAATCTTTCTATGCAGGTCATACGCGATGAATACAAAATCCAAAATATCTTTCATAAGGATATTCTCGAATATGAATTTGAAAAGAAAAATTTAAAGGTTGGAGATGTTATCCTCTCCTATAAAACGAAACCATACCTGGATGAGGCGTATCTCTCGAGACTCATATCTATTGCTCAACAGAGTAATATTACACACTCGTCCGTTATTTCGAGGGTAGAGTGAGATACTGTTGAACATATTAATCCTACTCCCGATAATAATCATATTATCGTGTCGCAACTCTTAAAGAATAAAAAAAATGAAGTCTTTTTTATTATGCGGCCAAAGCTTTCTCAGCTTCTCTTAAATCAGTATAGAAATGAGATAGAGATACTTCGTCAAGAAATACTGGAAAAGAAAAGGATTTATAGATTCTCGGAACTCAAACAATGGTATGCCGTGATAGGCTGATATTTTAGTATCAATGTTATTTATTTTTTTCGAAGAATTGTTTCTATGAATAATATATTTCAAAATAAAAACTCTTTTTTTTGTAGTGAGTTGATCGATTATTTATTCAAAAAAATCGGTGTCTTTCTCATTCCGAGAAGTCAGTTTGACAGTATTGTAGGGCCATCTGAGCTCCTTTACTCTCCTTTTCTTGAATTGATATGAATTATCTACAATAAGGATGAAGTAGAATTCGTAAAATGAGAGGATTTCATAGGAAAAATCTAACGATAAAATTTCTTTGTTAGCTAGAGTATGTTGGTTCACATTCGAAAAATAGTTGATACGCTCACAAAAATTACTCGGTGAAGAAAGTTACCTGGCGGTATCCATTGCCACATTCGAAAGTCGATCGGCTTCCGTATTATGCTCTCGATAGATATGAGTGTATTTAATCTTCCCTCCCCACTTGGCTACGGCATCACCAATTTTCAGGAATATATTCTTGAGTTCTGGATTTTTTACCTTGTAATTCCCAGAAAGTTGCTCGATCACGAGTTTCGAATCGGCTCTTAGTTCTATCTCCGTCGCTCAGAGTTCGATCGCCCTCGTAATCCCGAGGTAAGCAGCTGTATATTCAGCGATATTATTGGTGGCGATTCCGAGGGATTTATGTCGCCTTTCGATCGGATGATTGTGCGCATCGGTAATATAAATCCCACATCCAGATATTCCAGGATTCCCACGGGAACCTCCATCGGTATATACGATATACTTCATTTGTTTTAGTTATATGGCGACGGTAGTACTTCGAGTTCTCCAATCAAGGGAAGTCTGAACATACTTTGTTAGGAAACCAGATTCTCGAGGAGAAGAAACTGTGGAGTGAGGTAGTAGACGACTTCAAGGCTTCCAGCCGTAATCTCAGACCAAGACATCTTATCCGGAATCGAGAGGACGACGACCGACCCCTTTTTCATGCTCGGCATTCACTCTCACGTGAGGTAGGTCACGAACTGAGTAAGATCACTATTGTGTCATACGACCATCAGGGTATTAGTTTCAGGCTTGGCAGTTCTGATTGCTTTGAGATGAATCTTATCAGAATCATCCTTCTCTTTCCGAAAACCATTGTAGAGATCCGCATGCCAGTCGATACACTCGACCAAATACTTTTTCGCGATCACTTCAGCCGTTTCCTTGGTACGCACTGATGGACTCGAAATAATCTGATCCGGCTTGATCCCGATGAGTCGTAGGTATCTGGCCATGATGAAGATCGCATGCTCACCATGAATCGTGAGCGGTCTCTCGAAATCGACTCCTTCGAACTCATCTGGTTCGAAGGCCTTCGCATGTCTCACAAGAATAAGTTGCTTTCGCCCCATAGGATACTGGTAATATAGCTCTATTATAAATACTTCGCAAAAAAAACAAATATAGATTCATTTCCTCCAAGACAAAAAAGAAATCCCTAGTGTAGTGAAGAATTGATACTAAAACTATCATTACAAATCCTGACTTTTGATTCAAGAATAGAATCTTAGCGTAACTATTAAAGTAAGATGAAATAATCGAGTGATATAGTAGTATGTTCGAATTGGTGTTTTTTAGTCTATGGTAGAGTATATTCAGCTAAGTAAGATCAATACTTCGTCATTCTGAGGCACAAAGAATCCAGTTTTCTTCACTCTATATCGTTCCTTCTTCAGAGTCTGACGAAAATGTCGTGAAAATGACAGAAATAAGAAATAGACTTGATAATGAAAACCTACTCTAGCTTTTGGAGCAGACAGAATAAAATCTCTCTTATTTTCACAGTAAGGTGAAATAATCACTCAAAATATCAATCTATAAACCATCTAATCCTTCATACTCTCGACTCCACTCACGATTTCAGAAACTTCCTTCGTGATAGCAGCTTGACGAGTTTTGTTGTAGACGAGGGTCAGGGAAGTGGCCTTTTTATTGGCACTATCTTTCGCATTTTTCATCGCGACCATTCGAGCCGCGTGCTCACTCGCTTTTGCTTCGAGAAGGGTTTCGTGGAGCATCGTATCGAGGATAAGCGGGATAACAGATTCAAGAATTACTTCGTGACTCGGTTCGATCGTATACTCAGTCGAGTTGAAATCATGTGCTACACCCGGTGTCACTTTCTCAAGAAACGCAACAATATCTTCTCGTACAATAGGAAAAATAGGCTTAATAGTCGGGACTTGGTTGATCGCTGAAACATAGTGATTGTAGACGACTGAAATCTTCGAATACTTCTCGGTTTTCCACTCACTAATCAGGAATCGTACAATTCTTCGGGTTTCTGCTTGAGTGAGAGGATCCTTCATCTCATCCGAGAAATCAACAATAAGAGACTGTCCCGTACGCAGGATAAAGTCTCGAGCTCGCTTTCCTATAGCGACATAGTCATAGTGACGAGTAAATGGAACATCGTTGTCATCTCGGATATACTCGGTCGCTTTCTTGAACACGTTCATATTGTATCCTCCACAGAGTCCCTTTTGGGCTGCAACCATGATGATGATTTCTTTTTTACTTTCTGGAAAAGTCTGAGAAAATATACCGAAGGTTTCGGTGGAGTGTCCGACTCGTCCGAGAATCTCCAGAGCCGCCAAAGCAAATGGACGAAGTCCGACGACACTTTCTTGTGCTTTTTTCATCTTTACCGTCGAAATAAGTTCCATCGCTTTCGTGATTTTCCCTGTATTTTTGACTGATTTGATTCGAGATTTTATTTCTTTACCAGATGGCATAATAACGAATATGAATTATTTAAACTGAATAATAAAGAAGGATACGATCCAAACAGAAGAGCCTAGGAAACCTACTATAAGGGCTTTATTGGCATGCGCTCCCCCTTTTCCAAATCATTGAAGCATGTATGAAAGCAAACTCAGAATCAACGCCAAAAAGAACACAGGTGAACTAAGAATATTTATGACTGAAGTATTTTTTCATAGAAGAAATTCCCATACAAGTAAACAAGTCAAATAGGTACTTGCAATAGACATAGAAAGTAATTGGAGAGATTTAATAAGACTTTTATTATCCATAATTAAAAAAACTAGATATATAGGATAGTACTCAATTACCTGTGTTTAACAAACACCTGCACAGTTTCATCGAGGAAGGTTTTGAGGTTGGCCTTCGTTTCATCACCAAAGTCTTTTGTTTCCCGTATGGAAGTGAGGATTTTTGCTTCTCGATCGAGTCCAGCAAAGAGGATAGATTCGAACTGGTGAATGTCTTTGACATCGATCCCATCGAGGTATCCATTGGATCCAGCGAAGATAAGAGCAACCTGTTTTTCGAAAGCAACTGGAGAGTAGATATCCTGTTTGAGGATCTCGACCATGCGCTTTCCACGTTCGAGCTGTTTCTTCGTATCCGCATCAAGATCAGAAGCAAACTGAGCAAAGGCCTCAAGTTCTCGATACTGAGCGAGAGACAGTTTCAGGGTTCCGGCATTTTTTTTCATCGCTTTCGTCTGAGCGGATCCTCCGACTCGAGAAACAGAGAGTCCGATATTGATTGCGGGCTTGATACCGGCATTGAAGAGTCCAGATTCAAGAAATATCTGACCATCGGTAATAGAAATCACATTGGTCGGAATATAGGCTGAAACATCACCTCCTTGAGTTTCGATAATCGGGAGAGCGGTGAGTGATCCTGCACCAAGAGCATCATTGAGCTTCGCTGCACGTTCGAGGAGTCGAGAGTGGAGGTAGAAGACATCACCTGGATAGGCCTCACGACCTGGTGGACGACGAAGAAGGAGTGACATTTCTCGATACGCGTTCGCGTGTTTCGAGAGATCATCGTAAATAATGAGGGCGTGTTCTCCCTTGTACATGAAGTATTCTCCCATCGCACATCCTGCATACGGAGCAAGCCACTGCATCGCTGCCGGTGATGATGCTCCCGCATTGACGATGATCGTATAATCCAGTGCTCCCGCCTTTTTGAGTTCTTCCGCAATAGCGACGACCTTGGAATCCTTTTGTCCGATTGCCACATAGATACACTTTACCCCATTTCCTTTCTGATTGAGGATGGTATCGATCGCGATCTGAGTCTTCCCCGTCTGACGGTCTCCGATGATAAGCTCTCTCTGACCTCGTCCGATAGGTACGAGTGCATCGATAGCCTTGATACCGGTTGCCATCGGTTCGTGGACGCTCTTACGAGTCATCACTCCTGAGGCCACACGCTCAGCTGGATAATGCTCAGTCGTCTTGATCGGTCCAAGTCCATCGATAGGATTTCCAAGGGCATCGACCACGCGTCCGAGAAGGGCTTCACCGACCGGGATTTCGAGGATTTTCTTGGTAGCCTTCGCGATCATCCCTTCTCGAATCGTCGCAAATCCAGAGAGGATGACGATTCCGACATAGTGCTCTTCGAGGTTCATCGCAACTCCCCGAGCTCCAGATTCGAATTCGACGACTTCGTTGTAGGCGACGTCCCGAAGGCCGACGACCTTCGCGATACCATCTCCGAGGTAAACAACGGTACCGGAGTTTACTCGTTCAGGAGAAATATCGACCGAGTCAATCTGTGATTCGAGTTGTTTGATGAGACCATCGACGATCTGAGTAGAAGAAGACATATGCGGGGGTTGAAAGTTAAAGGGTGAAGGTGAAAGGTTTATGAAGTGTTCGGAGCGAATTATTGTTTCAGTATAGGAATGAAGCGGTCGAAGGAGATATCCATCATCTCATCTCCGGCAAAGAGTCGAATCCCTCCAGAAAGGGCGGGATTTTCAGTAAACTCGGTGGTAGAAGCGCTATATGGAATATCTCGGAAAAAACGTTCAAAAAGAGATTCGACCATTTTTTTCGCATGATCCATCCCCGCATGCGGAGCATACTCCACGCGAATATGGACCTTCGGAAAGGCAATATCTGCTAGGGAAGCTCTATTTCCGATCTGCTTGAGGGCATTTCGGTACTCCTTGAGGAGTTTAAGTGAGAATGTTATTTCCTCTCGTGAGAGAGTGGCGAGCGCGAAGGTCATAGGAAGAGTGCTTTTTGAAAGTGTTTCTGAGGTCTACTATTCTATATCAATGCTTACAATTCTATGGAAGCGGTATTTTTTTCGATAAATTCTTTATGAGCTTTTGGATCGGTGAAGAGCTTGGCATTGAGCTTCAATGCCACATCCATCACACGAGTTTTGATTTCTGCATAGAGTTCTTTGCGCTCGAGCGCGATATCAGAAAACCCCTTTGACCTTGCAGCGTCGGCATCCCTGTGAGCGTGTGCTACGATCTCACCTCATTCACGGTGGGCATTATCCACGATTTCTGAGGCCATCATTTTTGCATCAACCTTTGCTTTTTCGATAATATCGAGCGCATCCGATTGCGCGGCATGAACGAGGTTATCAGAATCAGCGAGTTTCTTTTCGAGGGAGATATGTTTTTCGACCTCTTCATCGAGAAACTTCAGGTAGGGTACGAAGAAAAACTTACGGAGCACGAATGCTACGATTCCGAAATTTATCGCCTGAATAATGAGTGATCCATAGTCTATAAGGGTATCCATAGGGAAAATGAGTTACGATACACAGCACATCTGAAGAGATATTGATTTTTCATATCTCTCCTTGTTTCTGTATTCTATGTGAAAATTACTTAGTAATAAGGAAAAGGGCTGCGAAGGCAAGAAGACCAGGAACTTCACAGAGGGCGATAGCGGTAAGCATTTTCGCATTGATATCTCCAGAAGCGGAAGGATTGCGACCGATAGCCTGCATCGCACCCATACCGATAAGTCCGATACCAACTCCAGAACCGATAACACCGATGAGAGCAAAAGGAAGATATTCCATACAATAAAAAAATGAAAAAATAGAATCCTGTGATTGAGGGTACGGAGAGGTAGTATCCGAGTAACTCATAAACATCAGGGAGAAAGGTTATTCCCTTCTCCCTAGCGTCTAGTGGTGGTGGGCTTCTTTTTCAGGGAGTGACTCTCTTATGTAGAGAGACGAAAGCGTCATGAAGATGTACCCCTGGAGGAAGGCGACCAAGAGCTCGAAGAACCAGAACGGAACCGCCATGATTCGAAAAAGTCCTCCGGTATACTGTGGGAGGATCATCTCCCCGACGTAGACGACGACCGCGATGAGGATAGCTCCGACGAAAATATTGAGAAACAGACGCATCGAGAGTGAACCGATACGGATAAACTCTCCAGCAAAGTGCAGCCAACCGATGAACACGCTGACGTATTTCTCAGCGATAGTATCTCCGTGAAAATTGAACAGATAGTGCTTGAAGTGTTGTATTGGTCCCTTCATCCAGATAGCGGTAATCTGAGCGACGAGGATAACCGTCAATGAGAAGACAAGGGTCGTAGAAAGATCAGAATAGATAGGCCTCAGATAGGCTCCAAGCCACTCATCTTTCGAAACGAGCACGAACCAATCGAGGATAAGTCCAAAGAGATTCCCGACGAATATCACCACCATAAGACCTCCGAGGAGCCAGAAGTATCGTTTAGCGATTTTTTCATCTCCGATGAGGCTGATACTATAGGCAAGTATTCGGCGAACGACATCGACCCCAAAGGCTCGCATACGAGGCATCTTGTCCGTCGTAATCGCCATATAAAAAAGAGTGATAATCAGAGCAAGAACCCCCATAAATAGCCATGTCGAAAATACCGTATTGGTAATATGAATCCCCCCGACTGACCAATCAAGAATCGGTACCCCCTTTGGTGGAGCGATATGTGGACCGGCGTGTTCGGCTACGGATGTGACGGTGAGTTCTGCTGACATAGTATAGTAAATCGCGGGTGAGTATATAAATATGGCCTCATTTTGCAAGTTTTTCTTGAGGGAAAATAAATACCCAATTTTACTCAAAAAATAATATGGACAATCCTATGAAAAGCGATATTATTCCCCTACCTTTACCTTAAAAAAATGTGAATATTATTTTTTATATTTGAATATAGGATCCACATATACATTCCCTTGATCATTATTACAATGTATTTAGGATGGATATTTTATGATATACAGATACTGAGGATAGTATACTCAAGACAAGATTTTATACAGATATTGTATACATTATGTTTACTTTTTATACCAGTTTATATATGTCATCTGCATGTGTTTATAAATTTTCTACCCATGCAAAATTGAATAGGTACATGATTCATGGGTAGCGTTTATTATTTGTTCATATTCATTTGTGTAATTACCACATATATTTTCTTATTCTTTAACCTCATAAAAACTCTAAAAATAGATATTATCTATCCTTCGTGATCTATTAATGGTATGAAATGTATGATACTTTCTAGTATTATTATGATATGCTCATCAATTAGCATCTTGATTTCTTACATCATAAATAATAGCTCTTGAGTTCAAGAATTTCATTCTATTTTTTTCGCTAGTGAATGAGGATTATGGGGGTTCAATTGAAGTTTCTTACTACTGCGAATTAATTTTATCATTCTTGGAGTTATGATTTTAAATTTCATCTACTGAAGGATACAGTATAATAAAAATAAGTTAATATACACTGCTGTACAAAAACTTTCCAGATGAAATAAATGGTTAGTTTTTTTAGATTGCCTTATTATATTTGGTTTTTTATTTTCTTTAGTCATTTGAGCATTAATGAGTATGCCAGTTCGTGGATAGTATTTTCTATTCTAATCCCCTGACAACATTGATAAAATAATCCTACCATTTTAATCCTTAGCCTCTGTTTTATGAACCAACTTGATATTATTTTTTTCATACCTATATTCATCCTTCTCTTATTTATTATCTGATTTCTCATATACGTTTGGACGTTTTTCTTGAAGCTTCATCGTATGGGGAGGGGAATAGTTTTTAATGATCTTATACAAATATTCTATTCTCATGTTATATTTTATTTTGTATTATGTATTACGATGACTCTGGTAATAGAATTAGGATGAAGAATCACTTTTATTATGATACTTAGTTATATTACTGTAATTAGCTTCATGACATCATTCTATTACTTGTTAAAAACCCTGCAGAAGTATCGTCCATGACTATACCACTCTCTCTTGTGATATAAGATTACGGTAGTATACGCTCTAATTTCGAGTAATATTGTTGCGCTTATCACACTTATGATCAAAAGCGGTTATTATTATTTTTACGAAGGCACATTGTTCTTTACATTAATTATCCTTCTTTTTTGACCTCAAATCTATATTTTGATAGGAATTTTTGGGTATTTAATGTTTAAGTATGCAAGCAAAAAATACAAGTCAAATCCTGAAAATATTTCTGATAATTTAGCAATCTGAAGAAGGAATAAAATACTTATAACTATTTTCAAAATATACTTCTTTTTGATGATATTATGGTTTCTATTTTTTGGATTTTTAGGTTTAGCCTCGATTTGATAATCCACTTATTTTTTAAATGACTCCATAGTTATATTATATCGCAATATGTGGTAAGAAGAATACTGCCGTTTCATGGTAGGTTTTCTGGGCAGCGGTATGCTCATCGAGGATCATATAGTGCTCGACTCGATCATGGTAAGTTGCATCGAAGGTTTTGACCGCTTGAGAAACCGCATCAGTAGAGCGGACGACCACATCGACGGGCGTCAGGAGGTTGTGCTCATGATTCTTGAGGATAAAACTCAGTTCTGCTTGCGATTTCTTCCGATAGAAAAATATCTCATGACTCGCATCGAGCTTGTGACGAAGTTCGAGAAAGACGAAGTTCTCAAGAATCCCCTTCTTGGTATCTCCGAAGTAGTAGATCGGTCCGAGGATCGCATGGAGAATAGAGAGATCGCTAAAGTACACTTTTTCATGACGAGAGAGTTCGGTCTCGGTGTTTTCATAAAATGGATGAAGCCTAAGCACCATTCATTCGGCTTCAAGGATTTCCATATATTTATAGACCTTTCGTCTTGAGGATCCGAGAAGTTTCGCGAGTTTATCTGCCTTGAAGAGGTCGCCCACATTGAGGGCCAAGTGCTTGAGAAATTCCTCAAAGAGTCAGTACTCTGATTTGAACAATTTAGGTTTAATATTCGCTATTTTCTCACTCCATAGGGTTGATAACGCAACATTTATCTCAATATCGGTTGATAAAGCGAGGAGATCGGAATTCCCTCCCGTTTGGAGGTACTTGAGCTTGAGCGTATCATAGTCTTCTGCTTTCTGTTGCCCTCAGAGGAAGGCAGGAGCACTCAGTGTTCTTCACTGAGATTCGACGTATTCCCGAAAGGTTAAGTGTGACATATTCGTAAATTATTGGTGTCATTATACCCTATAATCGACAAATGCGCAAATATAAAACCGGAATGGTAGATTGGTTGTTGGTTTATTAGATTATTGGTTTCTTAGATTGGTAGAAATGTAGAAAATCAAAAAAACTACCATAGAAGTTAGAACACATAATCAATCTAGAATTGTCAGAGGAATCGTACATCTGGATTCTGGAAGTAGCGCATATCTGGTATTCCATAGCGGATCATGACGAGGCGATTGAGCCCGAATCCAAAGGCAAATCCACTATATACAGTCGGGTCAAGTCCGGCTTCACGGATCACATTGGGATGGATAAGGCCTGCGCCCATAAACTCTATCCATCCCGATTTTTTACAGATCTTACACCCATTCCCATAACAAAAAGGACAGCTGAAGTCTACCTCTACTCCGGGCTCGACGAAGGGAAAGTATCATGGACGCATACGAATCGAAACCTCCCGACCAAAGAGATCAGAAAGCATCGTCTTGATCGTAAATTTCAAATGTCAGATGCTGATATCTTTATCCACGACAATACCTTCCACTTGGTAGAATGTATTCTCATGTGTGGCGTCAACATCTTCGTTTCGAAACACTCGTCCTGGGATAATCGCTCGAATCGGTGGGGTATTGTTACGCATAATCAGGTTCTGCATACAGGAAGTCTGGGTTGCGAGGACATTTCCCTTCCCTTCGAGCCAGAAAGTATCCTGCATATCTCGAGCTGGATGATTTTTTGCGACATTGACGGCATCAAAATTGAGATACTCAGTCGTCACTTCATCGGATTCATAGATATCAAATCCCATCCGACGAAATGTATCTTCGACATCCATACGAGCCCGAGTAATCGGGTGGAGGTGGGGTGCTTCCCCTCAAGCCGGAACGGTAGTATCTTCCCATTCATTCGCTATCTGTGCTTCGATAGTTTTCCGAGCAATCACTGTTTTTTGGACTTCGAACGCTTGGGTAAGAGTATCCCGGAGTTCATTCGAAGCTTTACCGAGACTTTGTTTCTCTTCGATCGAGAGGTCCTTAAGTCATTTGAGGATGTTGGTCAACTCCCCGGCCTTCCCGAGTAGTGAGTTTTTATATTCGATCAGCGCCCCTTCGGTTTCGAGAAGCGGGATGGTATGCAGGGCAGATGATTCGAGAGTTTTGAGTTGAGTAAGCATAGAGCAACAGTTAGTACAGTAATAAGTAAGAGCTTCTGACTTCGTCATTCTGAGGACGCCCCTTTGCGAAGCATTGGAAGTACCCTTGGGGTACGAAGAATCCAGTTTTATAACTTTTCAGAGAGATCATTCCAATGAGGATTAATGGATTCAATAAGTTCAATTTTTCGATTCCTTGTAATTCACTTTAAACTTTTTTCCCTCATTATTGCATCAGTGATAAATGAAAGAGTTTCTACATACACCAGAATATGCGTTTGATATCTTTTGGAGAATCCTTCAATTAAATCATTTTTATGTTGAAATATTCATGAATGTATATCAGAGGTAACACCGATATACAGAGTACCATTTCTTTTATTGGCTAGAATGTAAACATAACCATGTTTATTCATAATATAATAGAAATCTGGATTCTTCGCAAGCTCAGAATGACGGATACACTATTTTCTTACTGGCTACTAGTATCTCTCCATTAAATCTTCAGTGGCATAATCAGGTGTCGATACCCATATTTTCCACTTTCTGCAGGGACTCACTTGAGAACGATGGGTGAAAGTGCTGACTTATACTCCATACTGATGTAGTCCTCTTTCATCACGCCAAGAGCCTGGAGGAGGTATTGAGCATTGAGTCCGACGATGTCAGCAACGCCTTCAACTGAAGCTGAGAGAGTAACATTACTCTTTCCGACTTCCGTATCTCCAGTACTGATTTCGACTGAACCCTCGAGAAGTGATCTCATGCGAGTATTGTAATTATTTTCTCGAGCGACAAGATTGGACTGCTTCAGAGCATTGATGAGTTCATTGCGAAGGAGGACGGATTTCGTCTTGTATTCCGTCGGGAAAAAAGTCTCGTATTCAGGAAACTTCCCCGAAAGGAGTCGAGAAGAGAGTCGGATATTGCCTGAGGTAACGAGAAGTTGGTTCTCGTGGATAAAGAGTTTGACGTCCTTGGCATCATCCGTAATAATCCGAGAAAGTTCCAGAGCCGTCTTGGTCGGGATGATGATCGAGGTCACGATATTGACAGAAGTCACCCGTATGCGGAACTCAGAAAGACGAAAGCTATCGGTCGAAGCAAAAATCAGGACTCCGTCAAGAGAACGCAAGTAAATCCCCGCCAGCATCGGTCGGATATTCCCTTCTGCAGTAGAGAAAATAGTTTTATCAATAGCCTGTCTCAGGTCTCGTCCTTCGATAGCGAGAGGATCCGTCGTATGAAGTGCGGGGATAACCGGGAATTTATCAGCTCCAACCCCTTTGAACTTCGTCTCACTCGACTTCGTCTTGAATATAAAGCTTCCATTCGAGTCGAGTTCGACCGAAATCTCACTGTCGCTGATCAGCGCTATATAGGAAGTAAGGAACTTGGATGAGATGGTAAATTTTCCTTCTACTTCGACATCAATCTTTTCTTCGATGATATATTCGATCGCCATTTCGAGGTTATTCCCAGTGACGATAAGTTTTTTATACTGTGCTTCAATGAGGATATTTTCGAGTATGGGGGTGAGGTTGGAAGCGGTTGTCGCATGGCTCGTGATTTCGATAGCCTTTCGGAAGAGTTCGGTATCAATGCGGAATCGCATAGGGGAAAAATAAGAGAGTACTGAAAATGAGTCTAGGGAAAAAGGTGAGAATTGCAACTTTTGAAATTATATTTTTATAGGACTTTACAAAAAGGCTTGAAGAGGTGAAAGAAATACTTTCTCAAGGAGATTACAAGACGAGTCTAGGAATGATTTGCCTCGAAAAGGAGAGATTTTTCTCACAAACAGTTTATGTTTTTCTTTGAGTTTTTGAGAAATATACATATACTCACTTTATATTTATTACTATCTATGACAGAACTCTACGAAAAGAGTGCTGGCGGTATCGTGTACCGGAAACGGAATCACGAGATCGAGATACTGATGCTTGCCTGGAAAAATGCAAAATGAGATATGGAGTATGTCCTTCCCAAGTGACATATGGAAACCGATGAAACTGCTATGGAAACGGCACTTCGAGAAATCTCAGAAGAAACCGGGCTCGCTCACTCAGAACTCGAGGTTATCAAGTTTATGAATAAGATAAACTATTCCTTTATCGCCACCTACCTCGAAGGAAGTCCCGTTATCAACAAGGACGTATACTTGTTTCTCGTCAAATATACCTGACGAAAGGAACCCTCTCCACGCAAAGAGGAGCGGTTTGTCGGGTATAAATGGTTTTCGATAGAATGACTGAAGAGTACTTATATCAAACCCAATGTAGTAGGATTTATCGAAAAAAATATCCAATTTATGAACTAACTTTTTTACGCTATGGAATTTATATTTGACGGTTCGACGCTTCATATCGATGCTGAAAAAAAACGGATTTCTCTTTCTGAAGATGCTGTTATACTCGACGGGATGCTCCTCGAAATGCCATGAGAATATGAAAAATGAGGATTTCTTTCCTATGTCGCGATTCAGGATGGGTTGCTCATTTCTCAGTTTCGAGTCGAAGGCAATATGTGTGCCTATATCCCTGTCGCGAAGATGGAGCTCTCGAGTGAAAGCCTCGAATTTCTCGGAGATGTCGATATCCTCATCCTTCCAGGAACCCGGGAATCCATCCCTATGATCGAACAGATAGAGCCACGACTCGTCGTCGCCTATGGGTCTGGCGCTCACGAAATTGGAACGCAGATGGGAGTGACTGATGAACCGACCCTCAAGCGAAAACTCAAAGAAACCGATCTTTCTCCCGATAAGACGAATTGTATTATCCTCGCATAAGTTTTTACTCCATATTCCAAAAATATGCATATCGTAATCATGGCAGCATGAGAGGGTTCCCGTATGAGGCCATTGACAGATACGACTCCGAAGCCCCTATTGAAAATCTGTGGAAAAACGATTATCGAACACAATATTGAGAGTATCATCGACCAGTTCGATGAGATTTATTTGATAGTGAAGTATAAATCCGAGTGCTTTCGTACGTATTTTGGTGAAACCTATAAAGGGAAAAAGATACACTATATAGAACAAACCGAGGAATTAATGTGAACAGGAGCTGCTATCCTCTCTCTTGATGGAAAAATACAAGGAGATTTTGTTGTCCTATCAGGTGATGATATCTATGAGGCAGCAGATTTGCTCAAGCTTGCAAACAGTACTTGATTTACCACTCTCGTACAAAAAACGGAGACTCCAGAATTATTTGGAATTTTTACTCAAGATGGTATGGGGAATGTGACGGGAATCATAGAAAAACCTACCGATAGGAACCTCGGCAATCTCGTAAATATCGGTTGTCATAAGTTTGATGATTCTATTTTTTCTGAGCTTCGTGAAATCCCCCTCTCACCAAGATGAGAACTCGAAATCACAGATCTGATACACCTCTATATTAGTCAACAAAAGTATCAAGTCGTCGAAGCTACTTGAAAATGGCTTTCTATAGGATATCCCTGGGATCTTTTGAAGGTGAATGATAGCATTATCGGATCGTACACAGAAACCGTAAACCATGGAGGAATCATTGAAGATGGAGTCACGATAAAAGGGAATATCTACCTTGAAGAAGGGGCAATTCTCAAATCAGGTACGTATATAGAGGGAAATGTATATTTCGGAAAAAATTGTGAAGTCTGACCTTTTACGCATGTACGGGGAAATACCTATTTTGGTGCAGATACCAGAGCTGGTTCTTTTTCAGAAATCAAATGATGTTACTTTTGAGATGACACGGTTGTAGCACAAAATGCGGTCATCGTAGATACGGTTGCTGGAAATGATGTCAATTTTGCTGCTGGAACCATCACTACAAATTGGAGACACGATAATAAAAATATAGGCGCTCTATCGAAGTGAAAACTTGTAGATACTTGAAGGAGGAAATTTGGAGCTATTGTAGGGGATTTTGTGCGTTTCTGAGCCAATACTACGACGTATCCTGGTCGTACCATCCCGACCAATGGAAGTACGCTTCCAGGGGAAATCGTGACCAAGTAATCAATTTAGGAATCAATACTTCTACTGGTACTCCACTTCAATCGAATCAATCTCTTGAAGTACTTCGACAATCCTCTCGAAAAGGGTCACTCCCCTTCCCTTTTCGAGTTCGGAAATAGACTGTTTGAGGAATTCTTTCTCATAGTTATTTATCGAGATAAGAAGTCTTTCTTTGTAATAACTTAAAGTATAGGTCTTACCGAGCATGCCCTTGAGAGTGTCTACATCTTCGAAAATGATAGTTTCAATATCTGAGTCGGTGAGTACGTCATAGAGGGCATCAAGATTTCTCCCAAATTCCTCAAGATCAAGTGCGGTTTCTATGAATGTATAGAAGTCATCCACCGAGTGGATATTCTTTCCAGGAATAGTAAGTATCATAGGTGAATGGTGAATGGTGAATGGTGAATGGTGAATGGTGAATGGTGAATGGTGAATGGTGAATGGTGAATGGTGAATATCATATTCGAAAATAATTCAAGTCAAACATTTCTTCACCGAAGACTCACGACAATAGATTTGCATTCTCAGCATTTTCTTTATAATACGCTTGTCCAAATTCACACGTGAAATTGTGGGAGTCTAAAAAAGAGTATCTGGTCAATATTCTTCGTACAAAGACGCTTGGACCAATTTATTACTTCACGTTTTTTGTTATGTCTAAGAAACACGGAAAAAAGTACAATCAGGCAGTAGCTCTCATCGAAGCAGAAAGAGCCTACACCCTCGAAGAAGCGGTAGAGCTTCTCGAAAGAACCAATACGGTCAAATTTGACCCGACGATCGAAATCCACTTCAACCTGGGAATCGATCCGAAGCAGGCAGATCAACTCATACGATCGACCCTCTCTCTTCCAAATGGAACTGGTAAAACCAAAACTATTGCAGCATTCACCGACCTCGGAAACGAGGCAGAACTCAAAGCTATGGGAGTATCAGTCGCTGGTGGAGATGATCTCATCGATGAAGTACTCGCTGGTAAGGTAAACTTCGAGATCGCTATCGCGACTCCTGGTATGATGAAGAAGATGGGTAAGGTCGCGAAGGTCCTCGGACCGAAGGGACTCATGCCCAATCCAAAAGCAGGTACGGTCGGAGAAGATCTCGGCGCTATCGCGAAGGAACTCCTCGCCGGTCGATTCGAATACAAGAATGACAAGCAGGGAAACATCCACTCGATCGTCGGAAAGCTCTCCTTCGGAAGTGCTAAACTCTCTGAGAATATCGCCTTCTTCGTGAAAGCGATGAAAGCCGCTCGTCCGAGTGGTCTCAAGGGAAGTGCTGCCTTCATCAAGACAACGTATCTCTGTAATGCTATGGGTCCTGGTATTCTCCTCGACACGAGCTCACTGTAAGATGTATTTTGTGAACTATAATCTCCTGAGTAATCAGGGGATT
>JAYUDN010000023.1:0-29254 GCA_043739785.1 Candidatus Altimarinota bacterium | reverse complement strand
CAAAACCACTTCTAGATTACTACCGAGAGGAAACGTAGTATTGATACAATGAGCGAGTTCCTGATGCATCGAAGCCGTCATTTCTCAGAGTTCCCGCATATCTCACAGAAAAAGAATCGTATAAACCTTCCCGCAGAGAGCCTTCAGGGTGAGGATTCATTCGGTAATAGAAAGATATCCTCCATTATATGAACCATCGATAATGGTTGTATTTTCTATCCCCCGAAGCAAGGTGGATCTTCCAGCTCATACGCTCAGTAAACTGAGGGTATCTATGAGAAGACTCTGCTTGATATTGAGGATGGCAGCGATTTCGAAAAGAGGGAGGATATTGAGGAGCTGATAGGCTCAAAAAAGGGGGACGGTAACTGGAAAATCTTGTTTTCGGTAATGGATCGTAGCCTCAATGCCATCGATTTTTTCTCCTATATGAGAAGCGTCGATATCCGACATCGCTCAGAGTGAGTAAAAAGTGGCATCTGATGTCAGATGTTTTTTGAGCTCAGCATAGGCAATGATATGATCAGCATGGTAGGTGAGTTTGAGTTTTTCATTGCGATATCGGTCCATGGTTCCGAACTGCTCCATGTGATTCGGACTAATCGGTCCTACGATAGCAATGGTAGGAAGAGCTATCGAGAGGAGAAAGTCCATTTCCCCAGGGTGGTCAATCCCATATTCAAGGATCAAGAATCTCGGATAGGGACGGACGAGTCGAGTCAGAGCTATAAAAAAAACATATAACCAGAGGAGTGGATTTTTATCTGGATTTTTCACCCCGATAACCGAGAGTGGAAGGCCATATTCACCATTATAATTATACTTCGAATATCCAACTTCCTTCTCGTCATATACATTTTTCAAAAATGTAGCAATAAAATGTGTCATCGTTGTCTTCCCAGCAGTAGCCGTCACCCCTATAACATATGGTTTTTTTATTCTTATAATGGCGCGCGCGAGGAGCACAAGGAGAAAAAAGAGTATTTGCTTCATAGGAAGACGAGTATACAAAAAATATAAAAAAATCAATAATCAAAAGTTGCGAAAGCAAAAAAATTTATTACACTACAGAAGATTCAGCATTTGTTCCCTGTAGAAAAGAATTTTATTTTCTATCTTGGAAACATTTCGCTCCTATACCCTTACTTTACCATACTATGGCACAAGTTGTCCAAAATGATTTCACTTTTACCATACTGGATGAAGTGGAAGCCAAATATCATGAACTCGTACAACTCATACTTTCCAGCGAATCAATAGACAATAATGAAAAACAGTATTGGTTTGACATCATCCCATCGATGACTGATGAACAGATTGATCGCCTCTTCAATATCCTCGAAACTGAACGCAGACAACTCGAGGAACTCAATATCAAGTATCAAGAGGAAATCAAAACGCTCAATGAAAAACATTTGATCCAGTGGCAATCTATCCAGTCACAAAAAGCAAAACAGCAGCTCAAGGAAGCAGAGAGTACCGATACCAGCAAAGATGATGCCTGAGATGTACTGGATATGCTCAATCAATTATAATTCTTGTGAAAGAGACGACTCTTAGGTCTTTTCATCTTGTCCATACTTTTCTCAGTACAAGGGGGAATCTCCCGAAAGGATTCACTTACTCCATTCTCATTCAACTCATCTTCATTTTAAAAAACATTTCTGACGATATTGTTCAAATATTCTTCTTCTCCACCCCATGATTCAGATAACTTCTATACACCACGCAGTATCATCGCAACCCTATATTATTCGAACCAAAAGTCTTACCCTTTGAGGAGATGTTCAGACTTGTTTCATCATAAAGGCTCAGAATGAGCATACCGTAAGCATCATAGAAGAATTCTTCCTAGAAACTCTCGGGGATGTTTCCTGGGAAAAAAAATGACTCGACGAGGACTTTTCTTATGTAACTGAGAAGTACAATAAGTTTATAAAAAACGTCGAACATAAGAGCAAAGATATCAGTATCTTTTTTGGGGTCAATATCGCAGAAGTACTTACTTTTTCCGTCATCGGTGATATCTCTATCGTGATGAAGGAATCGAATAGAAAATGGTCTTCTATTTCTGATACTATAGAGCATCCAGAAATCGATTTTTCATATGTTTCATCTGGTGCCATCCCATACGACTCGACGATGTATATTAGTACTACGCCACTCCTCCAAGATCTCTGAAGTGATCTCCTCGATGATCTCTCCAATCTGGATAAGGAAGCCTTCGAGGTATCCCTTCTTTCTTGGATGAATCGAGAGTATAAAAGTAGCGTTGATGTCATACGAATCCAGCGAGACAAGACTAAGAAGGCAAAAATCAGTCGTATGTCAACCCAGATTGATGTCGCACGAGAAAATATCGAAAACTACTTTATGAGTAAAGATTTTCATCTAATCTTCCGAGATATGTGGACCTCCGTGGATGCTCTCTTTCATAATAAACCGAAATCTATCCAGACGGGGATTATTATATCTGGTCTTATCCTCTGCTTCTTTCTTCTCTATATACTCTTTTATGAGGTATTCAATATATCGAATACTGCCACTACAGCTACTGATTCAAAACAAGAACTCATTGATGCGAAGGGCTATATGGATACAGCAGAAAAAAATATGAGTAATACGAGCATCTTTACGGAGAATATTAAGAAGGCGGAGGATATCCTTTTTACCATGAGAAAGAACGAAACCTACCTCAAAGATACCCAAGAGCTACTTTCGAAGATTTCAACCATGAAAAAAGAACTCAACGATATAGAAACGGTGGAGCTTGGTGTCAATACGAGTATTGTACCTTTCAATCCTCAGGATATCAGCCCAGTTCGGGTCTTTGAATCAGAGAAAAAACTGACACTGATAGGAAAGTATGGGGCAATATTCGACTATGCTATCGGAAGTCCCCTTCCAAAAGTGATTAACTATCCGCTCGGAGAAGAAGCGATCGACGCAGATATGAATCCTGACGGAGTCATCTTTATCCTGACAAAAACCAATAAAATACTCTCCAAACGACAAAGTACTATCATCACGGTAAATGTCGACGAAACGAGCGGTTGGGAAAAAGCAAAGAAAGTACGTACCTACAATAGCAACCTCTATCTTATATGAGACAGTGGAAACGAAGTATTTCGTCACAAACCAGGAGCCAATGGCTTCTGACCAAAGTCTATGATACTCGAGGGGTATTCTGGGTCTGATATCCGAGATATCGGTATCGATGGTGGATTTTTTATCCTCAAAAATTCCGGACAGATACGAAGGATTATCACCTCCCCAGTATACTCAGACAAAAGTATAGTGCTCAATGATATCCCTGGTGATTACTCCCTCAGTAGTGATGATAATGTAACTATTTTCGTTCGCTCAAATCTAAGCTACATCTATATGCTTGATGGAAATCATATATGGATCTTCCAGCCTGATAGTAAAAACTATAAAGATATCACGAGCTGGAAGTATATCGCCCAGATCGAAGTGTCTACCAAGGAAGAGATACGATCCCTTTCGATTCCCTACGATGGTCTGATTTACCTCGCGACCAACCTCGGAGTCTACAATATAAAATACGAAATCGTGGATAGTAAGATTATGCTCAAGTAATGTATAAAATTGAAGCTATCATCCTCAAGAAAACGCGTATACGGGATAAGAAAATACTCATCTCCCTTTTGACGGAAGAGTATGGCCGAGTCACTTCCTGGTCGTATGCAAAAGAATGTGGTGGAGATATCTGATCCCTCTGTGAGGTAGTTTTATATCGAAAAAATGGAATCAATATCGTTCAAAGTATCACACCTCGATGGAGCCCCATGCAGCGAATCTGGAAATATAAAGAGCTTATCAGCTATCTTGAGATACTGAGGGTAGTATCCTTATTTAGCATGGAAAACCTTCCCCAGCATGGAATTCTCTGAGATTATAAAACCTTTGTGGAATCCATCAATGGGATAAATACAGAGCTGAAGCTCACACTCTTCCTCTGTCGATTTATGAAACAGTCTGGCATCCTCTCTTCTGAGTTTTTTGAGACTTCCAAGGAACTCAAAGGTATTTATACTCATATCGATAGAACGCCGATCGAGCGGGTTCTCTACTCAGAAAAAATACAAATGGCTCTCCTTCCTTCTGTCCAATCTTCTATCCGATATTCCCTTCTTTCATGGAACCCCAATTCTCTCTTTTCACTCTAGGGTCCTTTATCTTGCTCGGGATGATTTTCGGAAGCTTCTCAAGTGTTCTGATCTATCGATGGAAGCATCATATCTGAGGAATCTGGACTGGTAGGAGCCAATGCCCCGATTGTCATCACACATTAAGAGCCACAGAACTTGTACCAGTATTTTCGTATATTTTTCAGTGAGGAAAATGTGCCAGTTGTAAAAAGCCTATCCCTACCATCTATCCCCTCCTTGAGCTCACTATGGGGATCTGGTTCGGAGGAATTGCTTACGTGGTCTCATCTCTCTCGGTTCCAATTTTTTCACCTGGAGCACTTCTTCTACTTATATTTGCCTTTATAACCAGTATTTATATTTGGTATGATATTCTCTATATGGAAATACCGGACCAAGCCCTTATTCCAGGAATATACCTCGCTCTGGCCACTTTGTTTGTTTCAACCTATGCACATTCCCCTTTTCTAAGTACCCTCTATAGCTACCGACTATGAGAAAGCTCTCTCCTCGGGAATAGCCTTCTCTGAGCATGGGTACTCTACAGTTTTTTCTACCTGCAAATCCTGATTCCAGGAGGAATCTACGCCCTCAACAAATGAAATATTCGCCTCTTTGGAGAAATAATTCTTTCCTACTTTCTCTACCCACTCCATATTCTGAGTTTTTGATACTTTCTCAAGGAAGAATCTGAAGAGGTTTCAACAGAAGAAATACCGACTTGGATCGGCGGTGGTGACTTGAGAATTGCGCTCTTTATCGGACTGACGCTTGGACTGAGTCATGGGGTTGTAAGCTTTGTTTTTGCCTATATTCTTGGAAGTATTTTTGGGATTGGATATATCATCGTTACGAAAAACCGCAAGGCACAGATTGCCTTCGGGCCATTTTTATGAATTGGTTGGATGCTTGTCCTTTTCTTTTCCTCGGATATCGATGCGTACCTTTCAACCTTCTTATCAATTATGAATATATAAATATTATTTTAAATAGTCAATTACTCTCTACTCGACAGAAGTAGAATATCCCATATAATCAAACTACTTATTACATACATTTATGTCAGATACCAATAAAAAACTCAAGAATATCCGCGATCTCATCGTTCTCGCACAAAATTCTATCAATTCAGCCAAAAAAATAATCGCGACGATGGTCGAAGATGATGGCAAAGAAGAACTCGAGTTCGATACAGAAGGCCTCTCAAGCTATAGTAACGGTAGCGAAAAAATCATCGAATGAGTATTTACAGGAGATGGTATGCTCGGATCAGATGGAAGTATCTATCCTGTACCACAAAACTACGCATCAAAATCACTGCTGGTCCAGGGAAGCAAACTCAAGGCAACAATCGATGGATCATGAAAAATTGTCTATAAAATCATCAAAGAAATCGAGTACGAAACAAAAAAATGAGTCATCGTTCAGCATGGTGAAAAGTATCAAATCAATACTGAAGATGCCGCATACAATGTTCTCCTTGCTGCAATAACCTTTCATAAATGTCAGGTCTGAGATACGGTCTCGATCAGGGTCCCCCATGGAAAAGAGGCAACCTATGCCGTCATCGAATCAATACTTCCAAAATCATAACTCTCTTATGCGAAACGTCTCCCGAAACGCGTCTTCTCTCTCCGCAGGTATGCCAAAATCATTTTGGTTGATTAGTCTTCTCCTCCTTATATTTCTCTGATGGAGGTTTATGAGTCACTCGAGTGAGACAACAGCCACTGGAAATTATATTCTCATAGATAAGAGTACTGGTTCGACGCTCTCTGTCTACCTCACGAGCACTATCAAAAAAAGCATTGATGGGGAAGAAAAACTTTTTGATACCGACTTGAAAGCAGAGGTAGAAAGTGGAGAATGAGGATTTCATTCCCAGGATGGAGGACTTACATGATTCATATCGATTCACTGAGCTCTTTCCTACCTTGGCAAGGATACCAGTCGTGATAAGATAGAGCTCGTCAATGGGACATCATGGATAGAGGGTAACTCTTCTTCGGTCATAAAACTCAAAAATATCACACTTTTTCCTGTGGAAGCATCCGTTTGTATAGGAATCCAGAACAACCAGTGAAGCACGGTATACGTACTCAAAGGGAAGATAAATGCTCAAGTTTGATCGACGACGATATCTCTTGGGGCCGGGAAAAAAATAACAATTCTGAACTCTGAGGTAAAGATGCCGGGGCTCAATCTCGATGATAAAATAGAGATTATAGATGATTCTATTCGAGCCGACGATTTTTTCATACGACACGGTGGGAATGATCTCCTCCAGTCAATAAAAAATATCCCAAATGTAACCTCAACTGGTAAAATTATAAGTAATACGGGGACGATTATCGGAACCATAGGCACTTCTGACCAGGATCTACAGATTATGAGTCCGGCTCATGAATCTATTTCGAGTAAGAATACATTCGACGTATCAGGAGTTATCAAAAATAGCTCTGTTTCCAAGGTGACTATTAACAATAAGGAAGCTTCGGTGAGTCCAGTGGATGGTACATTCGTCTACAAAGATTTTCGAATCGACAATGAAATCAATGACATCATATATAAAGGATATGACACCTCAAATAACTTGATTTCGAAGTGATTTATTACCGTTTATGCGAGTGCAAAATCTATCGAAAATATGCAAAAACCAATGGTAACCTCGTATCCGATCAATGATAAACTTTTTAGTATCGTTGCCCCCAAAGAAAATCCCTATAAAACGACAGAAAATATTGTTCGTATTGAAGGAATTGTACCTATAGATACGGTAAAATCGATTACGATCAATGATTTTAAACTGACAAAATTCCGACCACTATCAACCGACTGGTACTACTTTGCCAATAAAGATTATAATACTATGAATGAGGGGATTAACCTCTACAAAATTCGATATTATGATGCAAATGACAAAATGATTTCAGAACAACTCTTTACCATCGTAAAAGAAACTCCAGAGTCAGCGACTCCACAGTAGACGAATTTATATAATACCTAGCGTATGCAGCATTTTTTTGGGAAAGCATCGGGAAGTACGCTTATGGAAGTCATTGCGGTGCTTGGAATTGTTTCACTTGGAGTTGTCAGTGCATTTTCTATTATTGGATCCGGAAGAAAACTTTCAGACCATACAGAAAATACCATTAAAGCGATCAATATCGCTCGAGATGGGATGGAATGAGTCATCATCATGCGAAATACTAACTGGGTCAAATTTTCAAGCGATCGCACGAACTGTTGGAATACCCTGAATTATAGCGTAAACTGTATCGGAACGGCTTTTCCAAGTGCAGCTCATATCGGAACTGGTTCATATATCCTCTATGATGATACTGGTGTCTGGACGTTAAGTGGTATCGTTTCGGATAATGCATCCCCTGTAGATTCTACGACAAACTGGATTGGATATCATACAAAGTACAAGGTATTTGTCGATAATGAAGGATTCGCAACCCAGACCGGGACCTTTGCCGGAAACTGTACGACGGCAACTTCTACGGGATGTATCTCGAAATTTGCCCGAGAAATCCATATCACGTATACAGGAACGGGAATTATGAATGTTTCTAGTATTGTAAAGTGGTACGACCAGGCGTTTACCGGATCTGCCGTCTACAAAAAAGTCATCCTCAACACTGAATTGACGAATTGGAAGAGTAAGTTCTAAAATTTGCAATTCTAAAATAGATGTGGTACAATGCTTGGGAACTATAAATTCCAGGCCATGAATACCAATATACATCTCATAAAACCAATTCTGGTGATTTGGGGAATAAATTGTGTTTTAGGCATGGCTATTGCCATAAAACAAGTCTGGATTCCTTACATGTCAGCGAGTAGTGCCAATTATTCGAATATATCAAGTGACCCGTTCGACGGAACTACAGAACCAATTACCTATGTTCCAGACTGGACACATATATCAAATCAAGATAAGTCAAAACGATTTGAGGATATTTCTATTTCAGAATTTTTACCCATTCCACACTATGATCTCTCGGTACTTGCGGATGATCGAGGTACCAATAAAACCTCCCTCCTTGCGAGGTATACCTATCCTGTGGTCTATATGGGGGATTATTATCTGGACTATAAAGAAAATAACGGAGGACACCCTGGCATTGATATCCGCGCGCCTATCGGTACTCCTGTACTCTCCATCGCCAATGGAGTCGTAGTGAAAACCATAGAAGCTGACAGCGTGGGTACGAAATACATCGTCGTTCGACATGATAAGGTTCCCCTTCCCGGTGGTGGCATCGGAACGCTTTTTTCTGCATACCTCCATCTTTCTGAAATTATCGTCACGGAAGGAAGCAAGGTTCGAAAGTGAGATATGATCGGTCGAGTTTGAATTACTGGGATAACGACGACCCCTCATCTTCATATTCAGATTGATACGGATGATGCGCCATTTCACCCCTACTGGCATTTCACCTCGAGTGACTCACGAGCTGCTGGAGTCGGTTTTTTCGACGCTATCAATATCTGACTCCATGCAGACCTCGCAAAAAAATATACCATCCACCCCTTGGCTTATATCGAAAGTCACCTCTCTGGATGGAATAATCAGAATCTCGTAGATAATGTGAACAGTGAAAAAAATACAAGCTCCGTCACCTATGCTTCTTCATCAGAGTCCAAAGAAAAAACCTGCGAGAAGAAACGATATACAGATGTCAGTCCGGCTTCTGGACTTGGGAAGATACTCTATAAACTCATCGATGAGAAGTGTCTTTTCCAATCCAGCATTGATAAGCTTGATCCAAAAGGGAGTGTGACTCAACGTGAAGCAATTATGACGCTGATGGATTTTTATAAGATACCTCCAAGCCAAGGGACAAGCCCGTTCCTAGATATCCCAATAGGTGACGAGCTTCAGGGGTATGCACTTTCCTGAGATACCAAATGAATATTCCTCGGAAGCTACCTCTATCCAAATAAAATCCTTTCCAAAGAAGAATTTATCGAACTCATCGTCAATATCGGAAAACTTCCAAAAAATCCATCTCAAATGAAAATCTACGCGGATGTAGAAAATCTCAACCCTCATCTCGCATCCATACAAGACTACGCCTATTCCACAAAGGCTCGTGGATGAAAAATATATCCAAAATCTATACTGACGAGGCAGACTATGATTCAAATGCTCGGAAATCTCGAAAAAAAGTAGATTTTTCTCATTCTATCACTAAGATAGGGGCATCGCTTATTATATCAAAAGCACCTTTCTTTTTTCCTCTATGTCTCCTCGTAAAATTATTTTCTTCGCCATCTTGGGTATCCTGATTGTGGCTATTATGTTCGGGGGTTGGAAGATGTCTCAAGTCCAGAATACACCAAGTACGGTGGCAAAAAAACTGACCATCTGGGTAGTAGGAGATTCCTCTGAGTGATTTACTCCCATAGTCGATGGATTCAAACTGGCCCATCCAGAATATAAAAAAACCACCATAGAAATTGTAAAATTTGGATCGTATGAGGACTACCATAAAACATTACTTTCGGTACTTGCGGATGGAAAGGGTCCAGATATTTTCGTCATAGATGCTGGAAAAGATGACCTCCTCGAATCAAAAATAGAACCTATTCCTGAATGAAGTATCAATATAGATGACTTCTACAAACGGTTTGATAAGGTTTTCTTTACTTCACTTATTACTGAGGTGACGAGCGAAACGGATAAAACAAAGACGACCTATCTAAAAGGAATTCCCCTCGGATATGAAACGATGGGGATATTTTACAACAAATCTGCCTATCCTACCTTTCCAAAGACTTGGGTCGATCTGGACCTACTATACTCCCAACAACAAGAAGGGGTCCTTCCCGCTGGACTCGGGATGAGTCCTCGCTATATCCAAAATGGGACAGATCTCATAAGTCTTTTTTTAAGCTACAATAAAGTACAGGACTACAAATCACTCGAGAATGGATCCAAGGGAGTTAAAACTTTTCTTTCATATACTGGAGAATCACAAACCACTTCTACCCTACCGGAATGAGACAGTTCAACCGGAAAAGAACTACCAAAACTCGAAGGCACGACAGCTCTGAAATCAAAAATGATCGATCAAAACATTACGATGACTGACCTCTTTGTTCGAGGGGAAGTGGGGATGATATTTTGATACCCTTCACTCATTCGGGAGATCGAGTACGCAAAAAAACGTGCCGGTGATGGGTCTCACTCTGATATCATTCTCACCGCCCCGATGCTCCAGGTGTCACTTGATAGTCCGAAGAAGACGATCGCTCGATACTCATACTTCGCCGTTTCAAAAGCCTCTACGAATAAAGGTGATGCGCTCAAGTTTCTCGAATTTCTAACAACCGAATGAGCCGAGGCAAAATACTTAGAGGCCTTCCCGTACTACCTCGGTGCTCAAACCTCGTTCCATGCCCGTCAGGCAGATACGGCACTTTCTACATCATTTACACGAGCGAAGATGGGAAGTTTTATCCAAGATGATCAGGAAAATGTTATTTTTCACTATGGAGTGTGGAGCACATACCAAGATTGACTTTATAAAATTATTGACAGAAATAATAATTTAGATATAAACAAAGCGTTATCGTCACTCGCGAAACAAATACAGTGTGAAATCGATCAAACCCTCTATCAAGTAGGCATTTGAACCAATTGTAGCAATATACTAGAATAAAATTGCATTTCATAAGAAATTATGATAGAGTACAATATATAATTACCTTTCGTCCAAGCGTTATGAAACTTCTTTTAAAAATCTCAGTTTTTCTCTCTATTTTCATGGGACTATGGGTATTTTTCGGAGGTACCTCTACGACCAATGCGGTTTGCCTCTTCAATATGGGGGTCAATTGTAATGAAGGAAAAATCCCTTACGATCCATGTCCAGATGGAAAGTGTATAGAAAGCGGCGTTTGAAACATAGGAGGCATTCTCAAGGTTGCTGGTATCAGGACAGATGAGACGGCGAGTCAATATGCCATACGAGTCGTAAAGTATTTCCTCGGATTTGTTACCATTATTGCCGTTATTTATATTATCTGGGCAGGATTTCAGCTTATGATTGGAGCGGGAGATGAAGAGAAGGCGAAAAAAGCAAAAAATATTATAGTATACGTCATTGTAGGAATTGTTATCATGTGGCTTGCCTATAGTATTGTAACGGTCATCATGAATTCGGTGATAAAACCGGCAGCATTCCTCAACTGGATGCCCGAAGTAAGCGCAGCAAACTATACTGAAAATGACAATAATACGTTCAATGAGTATAAAAAAAAACTTCAGGCAATAGGAGAGCAACTCGAGACGGAACTCCGAGTCAATGGAAAAATAAGTAGTAGTCTCATCTGAGACGCGAGAAACCTTATCAACGAGGGATACAATACCCTCCCGGATGATCCAGAATCAAGTGTAAAGAATGATAGTCTCAAACGGGGAATCGATCTCTACCTCCAGCTCGCCGAGAAAAATCCAGGATCCACTCGAGACGTTGCTAACCTTATTTCTGGAATCAGTACATTTATTTCGAGTGCTCAAATAGAGAAAATTTCTGGTCAGATAGATGCCTCACCGGTAGAAGGAAATGCTCCACTCACGGTTACCTTTCGGGCAACGAATGTAAAAGATCCAAGCTGAGTTGTCCCCTCCCGGGATAACTTCATATGGTGGACTCGCATCAATGGTGGTGTGCGCAAAGAGCTTGGTCGTGGACCAACATTTACCTATACCTTTTCTGATGAACAGACCTATACGGTTTTTCTCGATATTGTATCAGGAAGTCGAAACAAAAAATGAAGGATCGACGTCCTTCCTTTTTCTGACTCGAAACAAATAGAGGTCAAACCTCGAATCGGGAACATAACTATGTTTATCAATGGAGTCAATGTCAGTGATCTCTCTACTTTCAAGATCAATCCAGCTATGGCAAAAGCAGGACTTATGATCGATGCGACTGCCTCAAGAGGAACCAATGGAACTGTCATACAAAAAACAACCTGGGATTTCGGAAATGAAAATCAGATAAGCTATGCTGGAGCTCCCCAGCTCGAACGGCAAGTCTTTGCTAATGATGGAAAATACACTCTTTCGCTTGAGCTCATCAACAATCAAGACCAAACCTTCAAGAAAACGCTCACCCTCCTCGTAGTTGATCCAACATCGGTCATACAAATAGAGAAGGATCATGGATTTATCGGAGAAACATTTCGATTTAGTGCCCTTTCCTATTTTTCACAGGGGAGCAATATTGTCTACCGATGGGAGATACTCGACCAATCAAACAATAGTAAAATCCTTTCCTCAGACGGGAATTCTACCAGTTTTGTCTTCCAAAAGGTCGGGAGATATACGGTAACCCTCCATGCAAAAAATCCAAACGGTAAGGAAGATATAGACTCCAGAGAGATTTCGATAGAATCGAAAGATCCCGTTCCCAACCTTGAAGTAACCAATAAAAATGGAGAAACACCAAACCTCTACGTCTTCGATGCGTCACGGAGTTTCGATGCGGATACTTCGAAGTCGACTGGTCTTACCTATACCTGGAGAGTTGATGGATCAGTCGTCGATCTCGAGAATAGTCAGAAAAATGGTGCCATCGGAACCTATACTTTTACGAGTCTTGGTGAGCATGCGGTCAACCTGACAATAGCCAATGCGTTCGGAAAAGTAACTACAACAGAAATCAAGGTAGTAGTGACTTCCCTCCTTTCGGTCCACCTCGATATTGACCCCATGGTAGCAAGAATAGGCGATGTCATCAATCTCTCTGCAGATTCTCCAAATGCCTACTTTTATGAATGGTCTTTTAGTGATGGAACTCCCTCGATTCTCTGATCTGCAAAAGCCGTACAACACGTATTTAAACAAAGCTGATCTTATACCGTGAATCTTACCGTCAAAAGTACTGATGATAAGCAATCCAATCAGATAACTCGAAGAATGTATGCGACTGATGCGACACATCCATTTGCTCTGATCGAGGCCAAAGACTGAGTCAATGTCATCGAAGACACTCCGAAAGCCTGTGATGAGAATGATGCCTTTGTAATCGATAGAACTCAAAATATCACGATCGATGGTTCGAATTCCATCAATATTGATGGAACCAAGTCGGGACTCAGTTATACCTGGAAATATCAAGGAAAAAATATGACCTCTACGAGTTTGAATCAAAAATTTGATGAACTTGGTTGCTTTCCGATCGAGCTTATCGTCAAGAGCGAAAAAAATGGAACGACGAGTAGCATGAAAAAATTTATCAGTGTACAGAACCTCGCTCCAAAACTCACCTCTATCACAGCGACTCGAGATAACAATACGAAAGTAAATGGTCAAAAAGTACTGATTAATGTCAGTGCCAATGCAGCCCGCGATGATGACGGTGTGATTGTCAGCTATCTCTGGTACTACTACACTGATAGTGATCCTGAGCCTCAAAACATACGTATCACCCAGTCACCGAATACGATATTTGTCGTTCCAAATATTACTGAGAAATACTACTTCGGAGTCATCCTCGAAGACAATGACGGAGCAAAAATGAATAGCAAAGACCGAGGAACTGAGGTTATTCCTCTCCTGGTGAGCAATGATGATGGAAATGTGAATATTCCACTTATTTCACTCACTACTGGAAACTCTACGGTAAATGTTTGAGAAAGTACCACCTTTAGTGCGAGTACGAAAACGATTCTTGGAAAAGATATTACAGGAAACAGTGAGTACTACTGGGATTTCAATGGAGATGGAATCATCGATAAAAAGGGAACTGAGTCTCGAGTGAGCTATACCTATACATCTGCGGGAACCATGAATATGAAGGTAAAGGTCGTTTATAACGGTGTTTCGAATACGAAATATCAGACCATGTATGTGAAAAATGAGCTCAGTCCCAATGTTTCAGTCTTTCGTAAGGGAAGCACTATTTTTGCCATCAATACGAGTCTCTGAGTCTTCGAAAAAGCCCACTGGACCTTCGGAGATCATACCTCTGATACCCTCTATAGTGCTTCATATGATTTTTGATCAGATCCTCTCCCTGCATCTGGAAAACTCGAGGTGACAGACGCTGATGGAAATATGAAAGACATCGAATTCCCGATCGCAAGTCTTTCAAGCCTTCCAACTGTGAAAGATGGAGTTGAAGTCATTTCTATACCGGAACTCATAGATGATACTATTACGGTGAAAAACAAGTCAGATAGGGTTGCGCTTTGACTTTTTACCAATGAAGCAACTCGCTATGTTATCGATGAAGATAGCCTTATAGACAGCGATCTCAATGGTGTCGGGGATGATGATGCTGATAATAAAAATACAGATTCCTACACGAAGGGTTCTCCTTACATTCTGACGTCGCTCGGTGATGCCAATACTCGAGAAAGAAATATGAAAGTGAGTATCTATGATGGTCAGACCCTTCGAGGAAGTCATATCATTCACCTCATCCTGGACTATATAGCTCCAAGCTCAAATGAAGCGATGAGCGGCTCTTCACTTTCGACTAAAACCCTTTCTGCCGGAGACCAGGATAGTATGGATGCTCTTTCTTCTAAGATTCGAGGACTTACATCAGATGATCGAGCCGTACTGATGCAAAAATATAATATCCTTCTGGAAAACTGGGAAGACCCGACTGAAAAGACAAAAATGCTTATAGATATCCAGGAATATGTCGATGCTTCTGCTCTTTCTAGTACGGATAAGAGTGACTTTTCGAAGCTGTTGAATTCACTCCTCATCGGAGACGGAAAGCAATCCGATGATATTTCGATCGCGACTCAAGTCGTCAAGAATCTTATCCCTTCGACCAATCCAAATTCTGCAAAAATCCAAGCAAATCTTGATCTCATCGGATCTCATCCCTCGAATCTTACTGAGAATAAGAAACTCGGTACCGAAATCCTCGAGTTGATCAAGGACGATACGACCATCGAGGATAAATATAAGCTCATGATTAAGGAGCAATTGAAAATTATCGTAAATGGATGACAGACTGCGCCGGCTACTGAAACAGGAGCAGTCGTCGTGGAATCTCCAGCAACCTCCAGTACTGTTGTTACCTTCATAAAAGGATTTGTTAAAATATTTCTTATTATCATAGGGGTACTTATCTTTGTTCTCTTTTGCTGATTTCTGTGGTATACCCTTTCGAAAAGGAAAAATAATATAGGATTTCAGGATTTTATTATCGATTCTATTTTTCATGGATGAGCCAAGGAGAAAGTGATAGAACCAACTCCTGTAAAAATAAATTCCTCACCGATTATTTCTCCTTCCTACCAGCACGAAGATCCACTCAAGACAATGATGCCCGAGAGAGAAGAGATACAGATAGTGCCACCAATCAATAGCTGAACGCACTACGATCCACTCGCAGAAATTCCCCATACGAGTATTTCAGAAGAAGTTCCTGCTCCACAAGAATCAAGCTCCGTACCAGACTGGCTCAAAGTCAGCACCCTTCCGTCAGATCAAATCTCAACTCCAGTCGTAGAAGAACCTACTCCTCTCACCCCAGTGATAGCGGATAATTCGCTCGTTATCCCAATCCCAGAAACAACACTACCTGAGACTGTGAGTAATGATTTTATAGAAATGCCCGCTCACGAAATGAATGATACTCAATCAGCCATGATAGGGACGGATACTTCGCCAGATCTCATCTCCATGAATCAGGCAGCGCTTCATACGACTGAAACTATTCCAGAATGGCTCAAGCCCACCGTCTCAACGAACACCCTCGTGAGTGAACCGAGTGTGAATCAAGAAGAGGAGGATCCACTTCAGATACCAGATTCTTGAACTAATCCTGATGCCCTCGCGCCTTCCACTGAAACTATTCCAGAATGGCTTAGAGGGAATGATACACCTTCTCTGGCTCTGGAATCCTGATCGGCAGATGCTCTCTTTTGAAACTCTGACGTCGTATCAATGACATGAGATACTGCAGGGTGAGATACTCTTCAAAATGAGACTCCTCTTGCCAAAGAAGCAAAACTTCCCGATTGGTTGACCACATCAGCAGAAACGATAACAGCAACTACCCCAGTGGCTCCCGTTTCTCAGGCTCCTATTCGGAGTAAAAAATCCACGAAAAAAACATCAGAAACAAAGAATCCAACTCCTTCGATTCCTGACGACTCACGAAAAGGTTTACCAAGTTGGCTCCAATAGAAATTCCTCCGAAAGGAGGATTTTTATTTGATACTTTTGACTGGATACCATCTTCTGATATACTAGTTGAAATAACCTTATCTTATGGATACTGCTGATAAAAAAGATACTCCCCTTCCAGAAAAACCCGTCTCTTCCATGCTCGATCAGATACTCGAAGAAGCGAGTAAATGAGAAAAAAAACAGCCTATCAAGAGTGCAGAAGAATCTTCCAAAGTAACAGGAACTCCAGTAGAAGAAACAAAGGTTCCAAAAAAGTCTGACCCGGTTTCTCAGGCACTGATTCTCAAGTTTCTCTGAACGATTTTTCTCATAGCTCTCATATTTTTTGGGAGTTTTCTCGCCTACGTCGTATTCAATCCTTCTCAAGCTCAATTTTTCGGAAACTTTGGTATCGATCTCAATGATGTCGCTATCCTGCTACAAAAACTGGTAAACGGGATCTTCGGACTTATCGTTCTTCTCACCTCCATTGTGTGGATTTATATCCTTTTCAAAGCGATATGGACATCCAAGGAACTACGAAGAAAAAGACTCCTCAGATGGTTGCTCGCGGGTTTTGTCGGTATTATTTTATTTTCTCTTATCACCCTCTGGGCGGTACTCCTCTCGACGATCAGTGCATCAGATTACACCGGAGGGAATATCAGACTCTATGATCAGGAGCTTCTGACCAAGGGCAATGGACGATATAGTCCTCTCTTGACCAAGACGACAGAACTCATCGGTCCGATGCGTATCCTCTTTGATATCTCAGCAAACGCGATTACGGTTCAGAAAAAGTGAATCAATATAGAATCGTATAAAATTGATTTTGATGGAGCCAAGTGTTCAGATGGAACGAGTATCGTTACCGGATCCAATACCTCAGATAAGAGCATTGTCTGTAGCTTCGATAAGGCGAAGGCATATAACCCAAGGTGAGTCTATATTAGTCGGGATCGGAGTGGAAAGCCAGTAGAAACAGATATGATATTCCCACCGATTGAAGTACGAGGTATTATCGATATGAAGCGACAAAGAAATAAAGACAATAAATCTATCGTTACGCTCGACGCTTCCGGACTACAGAAGATTGGCAATCCGGTATGGATCTATGAAAATGGAACGCAAGTAAAAAATAGCATTACCGAGGTCGAATGAGATACCACAAAGTATATCTGTCTTCGAGTATTCGCCGATAGCTGTCGTTGGTTTATCATTAGTCCGAGTCTCGATCAGGAAAATATCGGAGTGATAGTCGCTAGTGTGGATCCAGCGAGTTCTCTTTCGTATGCTTTCGATATTGATAAACTGACGGTCGATGAGAATCAGATTCTCAGTATCGAGTGGCTCCTCGATAACCAGTCTATCATTTGTGATAATAAGAAATCTTGTAGTTACAATTTCACTTCGTATGGGAAAAAGGATATCCAAGCGAAGATTGATCTCGCCAATGGAGATGAATATATCCTTCCCTATGTACTCGAACTTCAAGAGCCCCTCAAGCTCGCCAAGGGCGTCAAAGTCCTCGATGCAGAAGGGAACAAACTCAACACTGATCAAACCTATGATCCGTCACTACGAGCCTATATCATCAAGGATGTGAATATACCGAGTACCCTCAAGATGGACGCTCGAGATATTGTCGCCGCACAACCCGGGTATACACTCGATAAGGTCGAATGGAAAATACTAGGGAAGAAGCCACCTCCAGAAAAACGAATCGGAGAAACCACTGATATTGATATTCTCGAAGCCACTCGTTACAGTATATATATAACCTATACATTCTCGTATACACAGGGACAGAATATAAAGCAAGCGACGAGCCAAGAAATGATTATCGTCGATACAGAGAATCGAAACCTTATCCCTATCCTTTCCCTCGATCAATCTTCTGATTACGCTCCCTCTACGGTAAAGGTAGACGCATCAGCCAGCCGAGCTACCAATGGAGAAATCGTAAAATTTATCTTCGACTTCTGAGAAGGTAAGGATCCTGTCGAAGGAGATTCTCATCAGGTATATGAATACCTCGAAGCAGGGGACAGAAATATTACCCTTACCGTCGTCGCAAGTAATGGAGAAAAAGCCACTATTACCAAAAAGATTATCATCAAAAAAGCCGAACGAGTGGTAGATTTTACTCCAAGTATCGCACCGGGTATTGCGGGAAGTGACGTGGATTTTACACCTTGAGACATTGTCTGACAAGTACAAGAATATATATGGAACTTCGGAGATGGGACACCAGTTATACGGACTATGAACCCAACCCATAATTTCAAAAATCCTGGAAAGTATAGTATCTCTCTCACGGTTCGCTACACCGATGGAACTCAGAAAACAGAAACGAAAGAGTATACAGTCGAATCTACTCTTATTAATTAGAAATTTTTATTTTCAATTCTCATACCATCAATTTCATCTTCCAAAACAAGATTCTCAATAAAAATACCCATTTCTGGGTATTTTTTTCATTTTGATCGAAATGAATTCAGGGTTACTATTTTCAAACATGGACAAAAGTACCACGAATTTGCTCATCACCGATCTGATCTATATCTTCGATACGACAGACGAATATTGGCATTTTCTCATCCTTTGCGAGGGCGATAGCGGTCTGATCCATCACCCTAAGGTTTTGACTGAGGGCTTCTTCGAGACTGAGCTCCTCATAGCGAACCGCATCACTATGTTTCTTTGGATCTTTATCATAAATACCATCCACTTTGGTGGCTTTGACGACACAATCACACTTAAGTTCGAGGGCCCGAAGCACCGCAGTCGTATCCGTCGTAAAGTAGGGATTTCCTGTCCCTCCGACGCAAATAACTACTCTCCCCTTCTCTAGGTGACGAATCGCTCTTCGACTGATATAGTCCTCTGCCACCTTGTGAACGGAGATCGCAGACATCACTCGAACGGGTTTACCGAGGCTTTCGATGGCTTCTCCTATCGCGATTCCATTGATAATAATCCCAAGCATTCCCATATTATCTCCTGCCGCCCGATCAAGTCCTCCAGCTTCGAGCTCTATCCCTCGAAAGATATTTCATCCCCCCACTACGATGACGACCTCAAGCCCTTGTGTATCGATGAGATGGATAATTTTTTTTGCAAGAAAAGAAAGAAACTTGGGGTCAATCCCATATCCCTGCTCTCACTGGAGAGCTTCTCCAGAAAGCTTGAGGAGGATACGTTTGGGAGAGTGATATTTTTTCATAGTAGAGAAGAAGTGAAAGGTTATTTGAGCGTGGAAAAGAGAATTTTATAGTTCTTGTAATAAGAAAATCAATGCCGGTCGTATGGAAACATATTTTGGATATATTTCTGGAAGATTTTACAAAAAATCCCTAAAATGAAGGGATATATTTGGTATAAAAGAAGAATACGACGGAAAAAGCAAGGACCAGTATGAAGAGGATAGAAAGTCCGATAATACCAGAGTTCCGCTTCTCAACCTCCTTTTCGAGGTGCGCTATTTTTCCGGAAAGTGTTTCCGTATCTTCGCTACTCTTGTGTTTGGCACTCTCGAGGAGAAAGGTCGCTTGTTTATACTCAACGAGGGGGATGGTATTTTTGAGTTCAGTTTCACTTTTTCCGAGTCGGTAGGAGAGATCCTGGATGATCTCATCTTTTTTCGCGATGATCGCTTGTGCATCGCTATAGAGAGTGCTATAGTCGACCATTTGATTCGTGGTTCGGGGGTCTACGAGTTTATGTGTCGAAACCTGGGGTTCATCATCGAAGATAACGACGTAGTCCTCCTGTTCACGAGCGGGTTCCATCGTACGGACCTTTTCGACATCGACATCGTCGAGATAGATCTTCTTCCCGATCCGCTTCGTATGGATGCGATCTGCTTGGATATGTCGGTCTACCGTACGAGTCGATACTCCAAGTCGACGAGCGGCTTCAACTCTATCAATAGTAAATGCCATAATAAATAGGATACGTGTATGCGTGGTATCCTATAGAAAAATCCACAAAATTCAAATGAAATTCTAACCTATGGCTTCATGCATGATATCTCATTGTTCACAAGAGATGAAGTCACTCAAGAAATAGAATAATTATCTCATAATATATCTCTCCACCTGTTTCCAATAAGCAAAAAATGAAGCGCAATACGCAGTCACCTCAGGGATCATATAGGGATACACAGTCTTTGTCACTCACGTAATACTAGTATAAAGGATGTGGTCAATCAAATATATTTCTTTACTAGATATGACTCGAAAGCTATCTCTAAGATCTTCAATCTCTCCTACGAAGACCTGAATCCCGGCAATATTATCCTTTGCAAGACGGATGATAAAGTCGATTACTTTCTCAGAAACAGGGAATCTCTCAAAGTGTGATGGGGAGAGAACCAGGATACGATTCGCCTCAGTATCACTTTTCCACTGGGGATTGATCCAGTAGTCAGTATAGATGCAGAGAGGCTTCAATGGATCAAGTATATACACATCACTCTCGGGAAGTCGGGTAATAAGAGAGATGGATACAAAGTCTCGCATATGATTTGGTACTTTCGTGGACCAGATATCATCATACGTTCTATCAAGAAAGGTCTTTCTTTGAGTCGATCCGGTATACTCATTGATATTGGTTTGAACCGTCATGTATTTCTTCGAGGCAAAGGCTCCCGCATTCCACTGCCAGCTACAGGTATTCGATGCGAGATCTCCATCAAGGAGATGGTAGTACATCCACTGACTCGGTATCCGCCAGTGAGCCCCACTCATATTGCATGCGATCCCTGCAACATACATACGCAAGTGATTGTGCATATAGCCTGTTTCATAGAGCGACTCTACAGCCATATCTAGGGCCTCGATCCGAGTCGTCATATCGAAAAATGCCCGTGGCATCTCGTGAGTAAGAACTCCCTCCTGATCAAATCGTATATCCACCATCATGCGATTCGTCCCGAGTCGCTCCCATACACGGAGAAAATACTCTCGCCATGCGAGTTCCTTCAGAAACTGCTCGATCTGTTGAGTACGATATCCACGAGCCAAGACTCGTTTCCGTATTTCTAAGATGGTCACGAACCCCCGAGCGATATAGGGGGACAGCATAGTGACATGACCCGAGAGGTAGTTGCGATCTTTTCCATAGGCTATGGGATCAATAGCATCGATCCGTGCTTCGATACTCGACCTGTCAGTGGGGAATGTAGAATGGGGGATTTTCATCATTATTTCGGGAGTAAGATTATTTGATTATTTGGATAGATTGAGATTTTTCAGATATGCCTTAGCATCGAGAATTAGTCAGTCAAATACCATCAACGCACCAGAAGTGATAGTTCCCTTATCTCCGTCTCGATGAAGGATGATACACTCACTCTTTCGAGCCTCAGAGACTAGCATCCAGAGATTTTCGAGGTTCGGTCGAGACCGTGTATCGACGATAAGGTATCCTCGTTTCAGGGCTCGCTCATAGTCCTCTCGCTCATAAGCATAGAGATGGTGTGGGATGGCTCTGCTTCCGATACGGATGCCAGACTTCTTCCCTTTCGAGAGGGCATCGATGTGTTCAAGTTTGAGTTTTGGCATAAATTAGAGAATAATTTTATCGTGAATAAGCATCTCAGTCATAAGAACTCGATCATGAAAACTCTTTGAGGACTTTACTCTACAGAGATAGAGATCATGATCCCCTCCTCCATTAGTGAGTTGCTCGATCTCTTCGAGTTCGATATATCAGGCAATCCCTACAAGTTGACCATCTATCATGAGGAGTCATTTTTTCTTCAGATATGCGATCTTGTCATAGGACTTTCCTGACTTCTTTCCGAGAACTCATACGAGCGAAGAGTGTTCAAGAGCGAGGATCTGGAGTATTCCTTTGTGAGTTGCTTGCCAGTTTGCCAGAGACTGAGTATCACGATAGAGAGCTATGATATAGTGCTTCGGGTGCATACTGACTGGTATCACATACGTCATGATATTCATATTTCCTGAAAAACGACGAATTTCTTCTTCAGAAAAAGAAATTTCTCAATCACTTATAATGTCATAAGCTCATTTTGAAATATTTTTTCTTCATCGAAATTCTTGTTTTTGAGGAAATCTTTTTTCTATAAAAGGATTATCCTCTGTAATTCACCATGTCATGAGCGAATAGACAGGATAGGATGGGAGATTCCAAGGTTTTCGCATAGAGTTAGAGGGTTTTTCGGATAAATAGTTCCTTGGCTAGTCTAACTTTCTCGATATCAACTTTCGCAAGGGTTGGGAGGATATAGGGAGTCCGTCATTTTTGGAATATTGTCTGATTGCGATCCACGAAGTCCCAGTAGAGATGGGTCATCAGACAAGTTTTATCTTTCACACTGTACTGACATCCCTTGCAGTAGTCACTCATCTTCTCGATATAGTTTCCTCCGGAAATATAGGGTTTCGTCGCGAGTCGGCCACCATCGCTATACTGACTCATGGCGAGGACATTCGGGGATACGACCCACTCGAAGGCATCCGTATACATCTCCCAGAACCATCGATTGACCTCAAGTGGATGATATCCTCTGAGGAGTGAGTAATTTCCGATGATCATCAGGCGCTCAATATGATGGGAGTAATTTTCATCTTGTACTCGCTTCAATACCGTATCTACACAATTCATGCTGGTAATATTTCACTCATAGGATTTTCCATCATATTTCCACCATTTCGATGGAAGTTTTTCTCTTTGATCGAGTATATTCTGAGTGTAGATATCATCGTAGTAACAGAGATAGAACTGTCGAATATACTCACGCCAGCCGAGGATCTGCCGGATGAATCCTTCCTGACTCGAGAGAGGCATATGCCAGCCGAGGACTCGCTCGATAACTTCCGCAGGGTGAAGGAGGCCGAAGTTAATGGCCGTCGAGAGCATCGAGTGGTGGACTCGCATATCCTCTTGATACATGGCATCTTCGAGCCTGCCAAAATCATGAGCGTGGTACTCGAGAAAATACTGGAGGAGTGAAAGAGCATCCGAGCGGGTAACAGGAAGAAAGAGTTCAATATCCTCTTGATCGAAATACCTTTTTGCATCATCAATATAGTTTCTATCTTCTGGCTTCCAAATCCAGCTTCGGGTATGATTCTTATCGAAGTTCCGATTTTCATGATCATAGTTCCACTTCCCTCAGATAGGCTTTCCATCATCTTCCATGAGGATATTACGACTTTTTCGCATATACCGATAGAATGATTCCATTATCGGTGGTTTTTCAAACTTTTCTCAGAACTCTTCTCGAGTAATAAGAAACTGTCGATTTGGAAGTATCTGAATCTGTACTCATGAGAATATATATTTTTCGATCTTCCTCGCAAGATATTCTTCACTCGATCGCATCGAGATGATGTCGGTGATTGAAGTCTCTGATATGAACTTCTCAATCCCATCTCTATAGCCCAGAGCCTCGATCCAGTAAGTTCGGTACCCAGCACGTTCGCACTCATCGAGAAATGCCTTCGCGATTGCATATTCAGCGATACGGCTACGAATATTGAAAGTGAGATTTCCTACGGGGGAAGCGATTTTTTCTCAGGTAAAGAGTATAAAAAAAACATCGGTCACTCATGGTTCGATGTATCAGAGATGGCACTGGTCATAGAGGATCCACTGGGCTTTTTTCATACCTAAAAAAGTGTTAAATTCTGAGTTTTATTCATTTTTAATTCTGTTCATTTCTGCTTCTTCGCTCTTTTTGCTCATTTCTGCTTCGTTTCGATCTCCCCTCACTTTCCTCACTTTTTCCCTTTCCGGCTTCCATGCTTATGGAGGAGGGATTTCTTCTCATCAGGGTCAAGTTGATTTCTGAGAGTATAGAGGATTTCTCGTGCTTGTCGATTCGCCTTCTCGATATCAAGTAGAGGAAAGGGGTAGTCACGTCCGAGGATGAAATCATACTCGATCGATTCCATCTCTGATATCTTCCAAGGTTCCGCTTGGAGGTGTTTCGGCAGTCGTGCGAGTTCGGGGAGCCAGGTCTCCACAAATCGTCCATCGCTATCTTTATCGTGAAGCTGTTTGACTGGATTATAGATACGAATCGTATTGATCCCCATGGTTCCTGATTGCATCTGGAGCTGAGGATAGTGAATCCCAGGTTCATAGTCTGTAAAGAGTCGAGCAAGCCAATGAGCGAATCTCCCCTGCCATGGCTGCATAGCACTGCAGCAGACGAAAGAGACGAGTGTCGCGCGAGCTCGGAAATTGACCCACCCCGTTGATTGAAGCTGACGGATCACTCCATCGATAAAGGGAATACCTGTTTTTGCAGATTCTATGGCTTCCATAATCTTATCGTCATACTCTGTCCTGATGGTATCATAGAGTGAGAAAGTATTCTCGTATTCGAATCTCGGCTCACTCTCGAGCTTCTGGATAAAGTGAGACTGCCAGTGAAGACGTGAGTGAAACGCTTGAAGTGAACGAAGGAATCGTGTATCTCACTTTTTCTTGAGTTCCAGTATCCGTATCCACGTCATCTGTACTACTTGCTTCAGAGAGATACATCCATAAGCAAGATAGGGGGATATCCGAGAGCTCGCCTCCTGTCCTTCGATTGGTCGGCTCATACCACCCATATACCCCTTACCACGTGAGAGGAGGAATGAGATATGTGTTCTTTGTCCTTCATTTTCTCCTCATTTCTGGATATTGGGATTGGCGAGAGATTGCTGCCAATGATCTGAGATGAGAGGAGAGGAGAAAGGCTTTTGTCAGTTTGGAGGAGGAAGTATAGTTACCATCATCCGCTGATTCCAGATTTTGGACCAATCATCACGATTCGAAAGCCTTCGCACCACACCATTGGTCGGATACTCCGTCCAGGGGATATTTTTCGAGTTTAAGTACTTCCCCATCATAATATCTCGGTCATAGGTGATGACATTTCCCGTCTCTTCGTGAGAATATATATGTTCGATCGTATACCATTCGAGTATATATTTGAGTACTTCAGAGATATTTCGCTCGAAGATAAGAAGCGATACCCCTATCCGTTCGAGTGATACCGAGAGATTAAGGAGAGAATCTTCGATAAACTGTCTATGGAAATCAGAAAAATCAGGTGCTCGAGTCACTTTCGGTTCGAAACAATAGAATGCGATAACGGATATATTTTGTGATATTCCATGTTTCATGGCTTCCGTAAGGGGAAGGTGATCACTTATACGAAGGTCTCTTTTGTACCAGACGAGGATGATTTTTTGTTTTTCTTGCATTTTTCTGAGCAATAGAGTACAGATTCCCAGTCTTTTTTCCACTTTTTCCTCATAGAGAAAGGGCGACCGCACATCAGGCAGACTTTCGATTCACGATACTGACCACGGTCGAGGATTTTCATGAGTCGTATGATAGAGAAAATCGAGATGAAGGCAAGAAAAATCCCGAACGAGTCGGGAAATTGTATTATCTTGGTTTTGAAGGATCAATTTTATTGATTATTGTGAATTCTTCTCCTCAAATCCTTCAAGTATCAATTTTTTCTTCAGGGATTACTATAAAATCTTCTACTGATATCGGTAGTCATACAATAGGCTTTCACAAATCTCTATAATCATTCAAAACATCTAAACTATTTGATGGTATAGGACGTCAATTATCATCGAATCAAAACCATTCTGGTTTTCGTCGTCATCAATCATCCCAAAGGGAGCCAGAAATTTGATCAGGGCTTAAAATAAAATCAGCTCACTTTCTTCAATCTTCCAACACATCTAAGATTCATTTAAAGTAACGAATATTTCCAAGCTGATACACAAAAAATATTTGGGTTCATGGTGGGTTCAGCACATATGTATCCGTAACAAAAAGTGAATTATCTCGAATATGATTAGAGGCTCCACTCAAGCTATAAAAGACTTTTGGCTCAACCTCAGATTTAAAAATCTCGTCACTAAGTACTTCAAGAGTTAACATACTATATTCGAAATATTCTGGAATATATTTCTGATCATACCCTGAACGAAGATGTACAACCATATTTCACTTTCATAGAACAGAACCTATAGATCCAATTTTTACCACTTGTGGACCCTTCATTCATTCATTTCATTCCGAAACTCATGGTGTATTTGGCATATTGAAAAAAATATAAAATAACACATTCATTATAACTCTCTCATATATTTGTCAAATTTATTTTTATATTTTTAATACTTTTTTATTTTTTGATCCAAAAATAGCATTTATCAAATACGAGAAATCTCAGATTCACGATACTGACCACGATCGAGGATATTCATAGAAAAATACAATATTTGAAACATGAACATTATACGAATACCCATGAAGAATCAACCCTTATCAATCTACAATAAAAAATACCACCGATTCCTCGGAGGTACTACTTAGCTTTATATGGTGGAGATGGCGGGCACTGCCCCCGCGTCTTCAGAGGAAACATCGTAGCATCTACTCTTTATAGTACATTCTTATACAGATACGCATCAGGAAAGTACAAAAAATACGTATTCACACCGCTTTATATACTTGGATATCCGTAAAGCGATGACACCGCGGATAAAAAAGACTTAGAAAGTAAGAATCCTCCTATAAGTTTCGAAGGGTAATGGTGTAACAGGCCATTTGGCACTCAGTCCCGAAGGAAAGGTTACGCTTGGACTAGAGTGAACTAGGCAAGGTTTGCAACTTGGGTCTTACTCATAGCATAAGCCATAAGAGACTGAAGAGCGGTTTTAGGTGCTTTTGCATCTAGATTTCTCGAGTTTGATAACGAAGCCCCGAGAAAGCTCCGAAAGAGCACTGACGACATTTCGAATTCTCTGAATCGAATCCTATATCATCCCCATTATAATAGATAGTTTGCTGATTTTGGTTTCCCACTCCCAACAGGAAACAGAAAACATAAAACTGAAAACTCATTATGTTAAGGTCCAAAGCGAATGGATTGTACAGAAAATGTCGTAAAAATCAATATTGTTCAGGGATTCTTCACGAAAAACTCCGAGCATTGCTGCTCGGAGAAACACGAGATGAAGAGGAGATTATCGGCTATGCAGGGTGGCAAGTACCAGTTTGGCTCGATCCGAGGAGAGATCTCCCTGGATGACGGCGATTCCTCATGGAAGGCGTGAATACGAACGTGGCGACGAAGACGGTATGCCTTTCTCGATGGATTCTATGGTCTGGTCCTTATAGTAAGAGACCTGGACAGAACCATTGGGAGGCTTGGCACCGCCTTTTGCCTGGATATCGAGTTTTTCAGTATCTGAAGTACTGACCACAGAGGTAAATACATCAGACTTTTTTCCCTCGAAACCATATCCGAGTCATGGGTTCCAGTAGGGATTCTTTTGATAACTCACGACGGCAGGATCATTTCCTCGATTACTCGAGAGAGCTGAGCCCTGAATCATAGAAAATATCAGAAGAAGTACCGCGAGCGTTGTAATGGCTTGTACCCATTCCACCGATGATCTCTGAGACCGTACAGGGTCTCTTTTGTAGCTATGTACCATACATTTCAAAAAAAGCACAATTATTATAACATATAAAATACAATACGTCAATATAGTTTTCTACGTTCTGGGGAAATATATCAGGAAAAGTGGATTATTTTTCATTTCTTGATACAATCAGCCCATATAGAGACTCATAATCGCCATAGTGGTCTCCTTTTTATTCGTTTACAATATTCATCCCATGAGTCTCACCCTCTTCAATACCCTCTCAAGACAAAAAGAAACTTTCAAACCCCTTCGAGCTGATGAAGTCAAGCTTTACTACTGTGGACCGACTCCGTACAACTACGCTCATATCGGAAACCTTCGTGCGTACCTTTTCGAGGATTTTGTTATACGGATCCTCCGATTTCTCGGATATAAGGTGCGAACCGTGATGAATATCACCGATATCGATGATAAAACCATCCGTGATAGCCAGAAATCTGGAAAAAGCCTCAAAGAATTTACAGAATTCTATTCAGAAGAATTTTTTAAAGATCTTACAAAACTTCATATAGAGCATGCTGATACTATTGCGCCAATTTCTAGCCTCATTTCTGAGATGACGGATATGATTCAGTGACTGCTCGATAAGGGATATGCGTACCTTGCAGAAGATGGAAGTATCTATTACAGAGTAGAAAAGTTCAAGAAATACGGCGAACTTGCCCACCTCGATATGAGTGGGATGAAGTCAAGTGTACGCATCAATAATGACGAATACGATAAAGAACAAGTCGCTGATTTTGCTCTCTGGAAAGGATATAGTGAAGAAGCTGACGGACCGAATAAATGGGAAGCTCTATTTAATATCGATGGTAAAACGATTACCCTTCCAGGCCGTCCAGGATGGCATATCGAATGTAGCGCTTGTAACCATCACTTTTTCGGGGATCAGATAGATATCCATATGGGTGGGATTGATAATCTCTTTCCACATCACCAGAATGAGATCGCTCAGACAGAAGCATTTACCGGCAAACAGTTCTCGAAATACTGGCTTCACGGTGGACACCTCCTCGTCGACAATAAGAAAATGGCAAAAAGTGCGCATAATTTCTATACGCTCAGGGATATCGTGAGAGTGATGAGTGATGAGTGATGAGTGATGAGTAGCGCCCCCAAGAAACCAACGGAACTCGAAGAAATTCGAGTAGATTCACTATGATGAAAGGATGAAAATGGGGGTTCGGGGGAGGAAACTGTTTGAGAGCGAGGAAAGCAGGCTTATTGATGAGCAAAGCTACCGAGTTTTTCCTCCCCTAAGACCTTTGGTACTTTCGGTCACGAAAGTACAGAAGAAATATCCTCAAAATTACAAAAGGCAATCTACAGATGATTTCGTCTCATGGCGCTCCAGAATCAATACCGTGAAAATTTCAACTTCACCTTCGAACGACTCAGTGCTGCTATCAACACCGTCAGGGGACTCGATGAGATGATGAAGC
>JAYUDN010000022.1:0-30169 GCA_043739785.1 Candidatus Altimarinota bacterium | reverse complement strand
TTGTTTCAGATTCGGGATTTTTTTCGATAGAGGTTTTTCGTCTCCATAGAGCCAGTATATGAGGTAAGGAATTACCGTCAACTGGGGAAGACCCTATCCTATATCCTTTCCGGGCATTCTTGGCTTTGGTGAGATTATTTCACGAGTCTCCATTAGACTATTTTCGTACTAAGAATATATATTTCCTCTCGTGGGACATCATCGTGACCGTTCTGAGAACTGGTTTTTACTTGCTCGATCACATCGACGACTTCCATCCCTGCAGTGACCTGACCAAATACGGTATATCCCCATCTTGAGCCCGACGGAGCTGAGAAGTTGAGAAAAGTATTGTCTGCGATATTGATAAAAAACTGACTACTCGCAGAGTGGGGATCTCCGGTTCGTGCCATAGCGACTGTCCCACGGAGATTCGAAAGGCCGTTGTCTCCTTCGTGGGCAATCGGAGGGTGGGTTTTCTTCTCTTTAAGGCCAGATTCCATCCCACCACACTGGATCATGAATCCAGGAATAACTCGATGAAAGAGCGTGTTATCATAGAATCCTTCACTTGCGTAGGTGAGGATATTGGCAACCGTATTCGGAGCCTTCACATCATCAAGCTCGAGGGTAATGTCCCCGAGAGAAGTTGTCAAAAGAAGGGTTTTCATAAAATGGTTTATAATGAAATGAGAATTATTATTTTAGAGGTTTTTTATTATTGAGCCTAAAAGTAAGGCCGTCAGTCCAATCAGCACTTCCGCTATGATTATTGGTTGGCCTTTTGACTAATCAGTCAATTAGAGTGGCTCACAACCTTGCTTGAGTTTGTCTAGTAGTTCAAACTGTTCCATGTTGATCCTTCGTTGTTTGTGTTTCTGGCTTTTCAATTCTGCTGCCGTACCAATCCACCATAGTTTTTTAATAGTAAAAATTACCTCCCTTGTCCGTAGAAAAATTCTACATAATACTAAGAGAAATTGAGTATATATCTATTTTCGATATATCAAGATAATTTTGAAAAATGTTTGGATCTTTTCTCGAGTCCGGATAAATATTATTGAATGTGATTATGGATTCTTACTGATGGTTTGTTTTTTCCAGTCAACGTAGTATGTATATTTTGGTGGATTATTCGTAAGAAGATCAAATACAACTATAACTTTCCATTTTCCATTTTTTCCACCAGTGACATCCACAATATTAACGTAATTGGATCATTTCGGATAGACTTTTTTATATCCATTGAGCTTGAAGAAATCTAGTACTGAAGTCTTTTTAGAGCTAATATCATAGACTAATGTAACTTTCTGTGAAAGAGCATCATCACCAGCTCAATTAAAATGATCAGCAAATGTTATATTGGTTACTATTGTTGAACTATCAATATAGTCTATTGAAGAAATAGCACGTGTCATAGACCAGCCGTGTTCAGATGCCATACTTGATGTAGCATATGAGTAATCCTGTATCTGCGTAGAATGTTTTGTTTTGCAGTTATATTGGTACAGATATATCTCTGCCGGTATAGTATTTTCATTATATAGTATATCGATAGAGTAGGTAAGAATATTATCTTTTTTTATAAAGCTTTCTACATAAGGGAGAGCATCATTACTCCAATTTACTTCAAGAGCACTATAAGTAACAGAATCTGATTTATTGTATACTCCATTAGGAAGACGACAAGCTTCTATCTTCGTGTAATCTACGCTTGCGGAGGCTGAGGCTGCATCTATATATCAACAATAATATATACTGAGTAATATTAAGATGATGATTCTGTTTGTGGAGACTAGATTTCTCATAAAAAATAATAAATAAATATTTCTATGCCAATTTTAAAATAATTTTTCTGACCATTACTTGAAGAGAATTATATGAAGTTTTTTTCAAATTCAAAATTTCCCCCCTCATTTACTCTAGAAACTTAGTTTATGAATATTAATGAATCAGAGTAAACCTAGGATCATCCGAGTGATTTATAAAACTTCGTCTCTTTAAAATAATTCGTTTGCGAGTGAATGTCTCATTGGTATATAGGTTATTCCGTTTTCTGAACGTATCTTCCCAACTTTGGAGAATCATATTGTATCAATCATCCTATCGACTCGGAATTCTTTGCTCTCGGTAGTATGCTTCTCCCTTTATCGTGATCTTTCTTCCTCGAGGAGTTCTCTCGATGAAGCCAATTTGGAGGAGATACGGTTCGACGACATCCTCAATAGTGGCGACTTCTTCACCGACCACGGAGGCGAGTGTTGAGAGGCCGACCGGTGACATATGAAAGGTCTCGATGAGGTGCTTGAGGAGCTTGCGATCCAGGATATCGAGTCCGAGGGCATCGACCCCGAAACTCTCGAAGATCGTATCACAAGCATCACTCCCGTCGATATCCTTCCCGACGGTGGCATAGTCTCTGAGTATTTTGACATATCGATTCGCGATACGAGGAGTCCCACGAGACCTGGCCGCGATAGAGTGAAGTGTATTTTCTGTCTTGACGGGATGTCCGAGTATCTGGAAGGATCGTCAGATGATTTTCTCGAGATCTGACACTTCATAGAAATCGAGTTTGAGGACATTTCCGAATCGATCTCGAAGTGGGCTCGTAAGATTCGAAAGTTTGGTGGTGGCACCTATGAGGGTAAAACGTGGGATATCCATTTTTACACTCGTGGCACCAGTTCCTGACCCGATCATAATATCAATCTGGAAATCTTCCATCGCTGAGTAGAGGATTTCCTCTATCTGAGGACGAAGTCGATGGATCTCATCGATAAAGAGGATTTCTCACTCGGTGAGGCTCGTGAGAAGGGAGATGATATCTGATTGTTTCTCGATCGCGGGACCACTGGTATGCTTGATCGCGGATCCCATCTCATGCGCGATGATAGTCGATATAGTCGTCTTCCCGAGACCCGGCGGACCATAGAACAGGATATGCTCAAGGGGCGTCTTGCGAATCTTCGCACTTCCGATCGCAATACTCAGGTGGGCCTTCATCTGAGCCTGTCCGACGTATTCAGTGAGGGATCGCGGCCGGAGTGAAATCTCAGAGACAATCTCCTCTTCCTGCACCGTCGGTTTGACGAGACGTTCGATCGGGGAAGTAGAGGATTTGATAGTCATAGAAGAGTAAAGTAATCGAGCTGTATAAATAAGAGTATATGAAAAATGAGGGGAGAGGCAAAACGAAAATATGAACAATAAATAATAAAAGTCAAATTATATATTGACAAATATAAATTAATCGTATTATTCATCTTATGAATATAATGGAAGTGGAGTATCCAGCATTTAAAACCAAAAGAATCATTCCTTGAGATATTGATTATTTTCATAAGTGGCTCATGAATCATCCCCGATTTAGACATATGTCTGAACGTATACTGAACCTCACTCTCTTTGCCTTTCGAAATGCAGACTATATACATGCACATGATCGAAGACATGATGGATCTCCTTATATCGTTCATCCGATTGAGACAATCTGTGAATATACCGATACGGAAGGGTATATTGATCCCGAAACACCGAGCGTACTTATAAATCATGATATCCTCGAAGAACATCCTGAAGCCTGGTGACAACTTTTAGAATGCATTGGATTGCGACTGTTTTGAGAGGTTCTCGTTCTCTCTACCGGATGATTTAAGAAAATGGGATATCGTCAGAAAATGATTGATTTTTTTCTCCCACAATTGATGGAGTTGGAAGACAAGAGAGCCGAATACCTAAAATATTCTGATTTTATCAAGGATTATCCAGACTATGAACCCCTCTTAGAAATAGTGAGAATACTAAACCCAGTCAATCCATTTCACAAAGCGTACCTTGATTCTCTCTATGCTTTGAATCTTGATTCACAAGAAATCCAGCTGGTGATAGGGGCTTTTTCTCTCTATTTGGATAAAAAAATTCTCCCAAAGTATAAATCTAAGGGTAAGACTTTTACTGAAGAAGATGAAGAATTCATAGGACTGTGAAATTATCTCTATTTTTGAAAGGAAACTGCTCGAAGAAAACTCATGGATATGCTCAAAAATATGGGCGATATGGAAGAAATGGAAAAAATAAAACCTGGGTATGTTCAAACTCGAAGAATAAAAGCCTATATTCTCTGAGTTACGTTCAAAAGTCTTGGAATGACTTCAGAATATGCACGATTGGTCCAAGAGTTTGATAAGTACCGACTCCTGATGATAACTGATGCTGAAGTTCAAGAGCAATATCGAAAAAGTACAATATATGATGTGAATTGAATCTCATATCGCAACGAAAATGAGGGAAAATAAATAATGTTCAGTTAACTATTTACATGCTCTACTGATACTTGCTAAAGGTGCTTGAATTGTAGAATGGATTTTCCGAAGTTGGAACAAAGATGCTTACAGATGCAGATGTTATCAATTATGATTCACTTTTTGATCCTGTAGTGAACTAACGAATGTTACAATCCTTCAGCTTGATTCACCAGTGTGATAGGGAAGTATTGCATTCTTGAAGTATGTCTTCTTTTCTCATCACCAATTCCGAATTGTATATGCCCTTTCCGGTTTTGATAGTGATGGATTTTTTTGTGGTATCGATATTTATACTTTTGATATGTTCGAATATATCTCAGATTCATACTGATTCTAGGTACCTTTTTACCGTACTCCAGGCAACCGCATTCACGATATCCCCTTTTTTTCTATATTCTGATGTGTATCGGCTGAGGTCGAGAGACATAGTAGAACTTAATAATTAATCCTGATACAAACTCCCAACGAAAAATATCTGAAAGGATCGATTCCTCTTCCATATGCCAGGAGTACCAAAAGTTTTTTTGAGAAATACTATTTTTGAGCGGTAGGTGATGATTCGAGGATATCTCCCACGAGTCCGATATAGTCACTCTCTGTACCACTTCCACTTGCGAGATTGATGATCGAATTCTTTAGTCCAGTGAGTTTTCGGATCGTGTAGGCGTCGATGAGTTTTGCCTTCGATGTTTTATTTGGGATAGAATTGATGCGGGTTACTGCAGCATCTATAAAGGTAATCGCATCTGCAACTGACATTTGTTTTACTCGTGTTTCGGTTCGAGCGATGATCGTATCGATTCGATCCTTGGATGCGGAATCAAGAGCTGGAAGTCACGGTGTTGCACTCGTATCGTTGATGGAATCTCGAACCACGACACGGATCGGACTCGAACAAAGACTCGCACTGGTACCGTTGGTCGTCATTCATCGAGTTCCGTCTGGACAAGTCGGCATGGGGGTGTCGACTTGTCCAGATACTCCTCCAGTATTGGTAGATCCGCTCGATCCTGGTGGTGGAGTATATGACATTGGTTGTATTAGTTTTCATGTACCTTCTCGATCTGGAGGTCCGAGATATCGAGGAAGGGGCTTGGTTCGTCCTGATCCCGTTGTTTGAGGTTCTATCGGAGTACATGTCGCTGGCTTTGTACCTGGAGTTCGTTCTGCCATCATACATGTCGGAGGGGTATTGATACCTTTTTTCGTAAAGGTTACTGTTACTTTTACAAATGCTTGTGCAAGAGGTTTTTTTGATACATCATCGAGCAGGGAAAATGTGAGTAGGTTCTGTCATTCGGTGACGACTCGTGATTTATAAATACTATCAGTTGGGGAATTGTCAGTTGACCAAACTCAGTCAGCACTTACTGGCATCGTGATAAAGAAATCACTGGTATCGGAGCTCACCTTCACAGAGAGTCCACTACGGATAGATGTGATTTCTCATTCGATCATGAGAGGAGTGGTAGGAAATTTCGATATTTCTACCGGAGCATTCATATTTATAGAGATACCACCGATACGTAGGACCTGGATAGTCGGATTTCCATAGGGTTTTGGTGGAGTGATAGTGTTTGTGGGATTTATTTCAGTAGTACACTCATTTGGGAGCCAGTTACAGGTCTTCGTGTCTCGAGGCATCGCTGATCCATCTCCACAGGAACGTATGACATCGGTACAGACGAAGGCTCATGGAGAAGCACAAACCTTCCCATCCCATGAGCTTCCGGTTTCACAACTCGCATTCACCGTAGCCTTTGCTACAGCAACCGAGCTTCCTTCAAAAAGTGCAAAATCATTGACTCCATAGCTTGCTAAGTTTGCTCCATTATCCAGAGTGGTAACCCAGAAAGTATAGGCGAATGAGTTTGATCCTGGAGTTTTTGTATACTTTCCACCCATTAGATTGGCAACTATACTATTGCGAGTCATATTTTTTAAACCGTAGCTAGAGTTGGGGCCCCTCACAAAAAGTGTCGCTGCACAGGTATTTTTCCCAGTGGGTATTATACAATCATACGATCGGAATTCGATGGTATCAGAAGCGGTATCTTCTAGATTCGGCATCGTCGAAATGAGGGCATAGGAGGATAGGTTCGACAACAACAAAAGTGGCCAGAGAAGAAACAGTACTTTCAAAGTCCATTTCAAACCAGTAGAACGAGACATAGATAGAAAAGTAATAAATAAAATCCTTATTATTATATATTCTTTCTTACCTTGTTCAAGTTCTATCGTCTTGCAATAGTCAAGATTTCTCTCTCAATATCTTTTAGATGAATGATTTCTACTCACTAAAGTGTATATCTTCCCAGTTTGTTCGGTAGAGGGGTTCCCCGAGTCGTTTTTGATCCAGAGCGTGCCCGATAAATCCTATAGAACGGGCGAGAATAAAAAAGGCATTGAAAAGGCCGGCTTCGATGTACATTTCTATTTCTTCTTCTCACATCCCGATCGAGACGAATATATCGAGAAAAATCGCAGCAATGTGTCAATCGACGTTGAGGATAAGGTTCGATTTTTTCTCGAGTGTAAGAGCCTCCACTTCGAGCGCGTAGGAAAGGTGGGCACCGAAATAGGTTGAAGGTTGAATGTTGAAGGTTGAAGGTTTTTCGAGAGAACTTGTAACTTGTAACTTGTAACTTGTAACCTTTTCTCTAAGAAGTGTACACCTCCCATCGGGGTGGAATTTACTCTTTACCTTGTGTCCGATACCAGGTATAGGATTGCCGGATTGCTTCATCCGGTTGATAAAATTGACGGGGGATTCATGGCTTTTCACAGCGAAGTAAAACTCTCTCGCAGCGCCATCGATCGCTCCTCCAAACCGTGGTCAGATGGTTAGAAGTCCAGAGACGAGTGAGGAAAGTATATCTTTTCCAGCGCGAGCGGTGATAATCGTATTGGTCGCTCCAGAGACGGCAGGGCCATGATCCGCAAGCAGGATGAGGACGGTATTGATAAAATCCAGTGCATAGTCGGGAAGGTCGCGCTTGAGCCAGAGGTTTCCGATAACATGAGCGATACTTCACTGTTCGATATAACGAGAGAGCGGTTTCTGATTATAGAGGACATCATCTCCGCGCTCATCGGAAATCGTCGAGGTGAAGGTGGTATGATGGCGATTCCTCAGGAGAGCTAGTTTTTTTAATATTTCCTCATTGTTATATTGAGTAGATGCCATACTCCCAACCGAATTACTAAATACCGATGCAATCAGGTCTCCGAAGTCACTATAGCTCTCAGGTACATGGGCTCAGGCATTACGTAAGGCGGTATTTTTATAGCTCGCACTTTCTTCTTTCGCATTGGCCTTGGCTCCAGCATGACCGAACTGGACCTCGGTCGTCAGGTATTCGGCGAAACTCCCACTGACGTAGGCGACAATTGGTTTCGTAATGCGTCACTGCTCGATGTGATGTGCGACCTCGAGTTCATCACGTCCTCCGACTTCCCCGAGCATCACGATCATCCGTATCTCGGGATTGGATTCGTAGTCGAGGATGATGTCTTGAAATGTGGAGCCAGTAAATCGATCCCCACCGAGGGCGATCCCAGTATGAATCCCATCCGTTCGCTTCGAAATCACTCGGTACATCTCATTCGACATACCACCACTCTTTGAAACGAATCCTACGGAACCCTGCTGATAAAGGCGTGATTCGACGATATTTTCGAGACTGCCTCCAGCATTCCCCATTCGAAGGGTTCCTCCCACGATAGCACCAGCCGTCGCCGGTCAGAGGATGAGGATCTTCGGTTTCAGGTTTCAGGTTTCAAGTTGCATGTTCGGGACTTCTTTGGAAGGGTTCTCGAGTTTTCAAGTTTTCAAGTTTTCAAGTTCAATGGTTCAAAATCTTTTAACATTCAACATTCAACATTCAACTTCCGTTTGGTTGTTATATGCAATAATTTCTCTAATTTCTCGTTCCGGAATCCCTTCAGCGATGATGATAGTATGTGCGAATTTTGCTGATGCGAGGGCTTGCCAGGTGGCTTCGGTCGAAGAACGGAAAGAGGCGAGATTGATAAAGGTGTCTATGTCGGTATCAGCTGGTACTTCTGCTATACTCGGATAAATGGGAACCAGGATTTCTTTTGCCCCGAAAAATAGCTTCGTCCATCCCGTACGGTGCATATTCGGATCGATAAAACCAGCCACCGAGGGACCACGATCAGATAGAAAGTCGAAATCAAGCATTCTCTCGGCAACATCGAGGTGTCGTCCGTAGATGATGGCTTTGGAATCTTTCGTAAACATGGAGAGTAATGAAGAATTTATAATGAATAATAATTTTAGAATCGTGAGAGGAAATTGATTCTTTATTGCTACTTTTTTAATGTTATTTTTTCCAAAATATCCGTCATATAGGTATTTCAATCGGCGATCTCACACGGAAGTCCTAGCTCTTCACAGGCAGATTGCATATCTTTGAGTCACTTGGTATCATTGATCCCCCCACGACGAACGAGTATTTTGACTTCCTGATCTTTCATTTCTGAGTCATTCTCTCGAAAGGCATCGATAATCCCTGAAAAAGTTTTATCAATATGGGTAAAGTTCGCAATGGCTCCGGCAATCACGAGATACTTTCATTTTGTATGATGTGCGAGCATGGTTTCTAATAGGGTTTTGGTATACTCATAGGTATTTTCCCGATCAGGATTCCCACTACATTCGCCATAGTTCCCAACCTCTTCCGTGTACCCCATATCCCCGATGGTGTCCGCTATGATCACGGAAGCTCCACCACCACTCGTGAGGAGCCAGATACGACCGAGAGGATTGAGGAGTCGAAACTTGAGGCTCGCGCCCGTCGACGCATCGAGCTCATCGATATATTTCTCAGCGGGAGTTTTATCGATTCCGAAGGGATTTACAAAGGCGAGGCCCTGCCAATGCTCTTTTTGCTTGAAGGCTTCACAGGTATCAACACGAGCGACCATGTCGAGACAAATAATATGTCATTCATCGTCTTTCGTAAATGGGTTCACTTCCAGATAGGTAAATCCATAATCGACAAAGAAAGAATAGAGCGTCAGGATAAAATCTTCTATCAGAGAATCTGCTGCACCCAATAAACTTCTTATACTTTCGTGACCGAAAGTATCAAAGGCCTCGGGGATTCAAAATACCCCAAGTGTATTTCCAATGCTTCGCAAAGGGGCACTCGCTCACTCCGCTTTCATGTACTGCTTTCATCATTCTCAAACAGTTTTCACCCCCGAACCCCCATGAATGGTTTTTCATCATTGAGAGAGAGGTATTTTTATTGATTGAACGAGATCCCAATTCTCTTCCACATCAACACCTCCATTTTTCGAGAAAAATATCTCATCGTAGTTGCGTTCGGTTTTGATGGCGATGTAGTATTCTTCCGCATGGGGGACAAATGGTTCCACGAGGAAGGTATCAAGCTTTCCACTTTGTTTCTCGATAGTGACTTCTTTTTGGTGGTGTGCCTTCCACCATTCCTGGACTTTTTTAGTATCAAGATTGATTCCGAGGAGTCCGTATTTCCCACGCTTTCCGAAGAGTTGATCGGGTTTGATGACGTAGGTAAATTGGTTGGCTGGTGAGCTGGTGAGCTGGTTTGTGGAGAGAGCAGGTGATTGAGGTAAATCGAATTGCAAAAAATCTTCCTCATTTTGAACGAGAAATCAGTGGTATGGGTTTCAGGTATACGCGGCAAACATTCGTTTGGCATCGTATTCCCGTATAGGAGTTTGAGCCATAAGTGATCTGGTTATGAACTATCGTTGCCTCAGTTGTCCTCTCCACACTTCACGGCCAACTTGCTGGTCCGGACGTTTATAGAGAAGGGTTCATTTGCGAGTGGTAAGATTCAAGTCCTCGGGCAAGAGAGGAATGGTTTTGAAATGGTGGGTTTCGAGGATTTCGGCGATTTCTGTAAAAAATGATTCAGTTCCTCGGATATTCCAGAAAGGAAAGGTCATCACGATGGTTCCAGAGAAATTAAGAGACTCGAGTCAGCCGAAGAATGCATCATACATCCTGGCGAGCTTTCGACGCTCTTCTTTGACCCGATCGAGGGTAATACTTTCTTTTTGCATAATCTCCCCGAGATATCCCTCTGAAACTATCACGCAGTTTTCAAGTTTTCAAGTTTTCAAGTTTTCAAGTATTTTCATAACATCCATCTCGAAGAGAGAGAGTTCCATTTTAGAAAAATCTTTTTTCGGTGTCCCTCATGCGGTTTTGATTCGCTCCTGCCAGACGATTTCCTCTTTGATAAAAGCATCGAGACTTTCCTGGCTCGATCGTACCATTTCTTTCGAAATATCACTCCCAAGAAGGGAAGTGATGCCCATATTGGCTGCCTCGATGAGGATCGTCCCGAGTCCACAGAAGGGGTCGTAGATGGTAATGGCTGGTTGGCTGGTTGGCTGGTGAGCTGGTTGAGATTGAGTATCTTCTCAAATGGCAAGATTAATCATCATCTGTGCAAGCTTCGGTGGAAGCATCCCGACCTGCATATCGCGAATCTTCGCGGTATCTCGTTTCGTATACGCATCGATATCCTGACAGGCAAGAGTAGAAGCGAGGTAGCAAGTGAGCTGGTTGGCTGGTGAGCTAGTTGGTTGTTGGTGAGAGTTTGGATTTCAGAGAGAAATGAGATTGTACTCATTATGTGTTTTTCCGAGGCGCTCCTTTTTAAATACCGCACTGACGATATTATCTTCTTTCGAATTGATAAGGCGTGCTTTGATCCCTTTTTCGATAAGCGTTTTTTTCATCCTAAGCCCGATGGAGAGGAGGGGGAGTGTCATCCCATAGACTCCCAGTGCGAAATCGATTTTTCCTTCCTTTTTGTTCGCTTCAATATAGTGGAGTGACTCCGTCGGGAATGACTCTGGAGTAACGGGAGAAAGGATTTTCATGACTCGGACCGATCCTCAGAGCGTCGCAAAGATATCAATAATGGTAGACTCCGTCATATATGTAATCTCGAAGAGAGCAATCTGTTCCGAATGCTCTCGGTAAGCGGTCGCTCCAAAGACCGCGATCACCTCGGCGAGGGAGAGCTTCCACTCTCTTCCGAGAGTAAAAGCGTACAGATGGCTTGATGGCTGAGGTTGAGTAATCATACCGAGGAGTATAGGGAAGAGGGGAAAAATTCAAAATGAAAGCATTAAAAATCCCGAACTCATTCGGGATTTATTTCGAGAGGAGTGCTCTCGCTGTTTTAGAGTCTTTTTCAATCTGTGCTTTCAACGCTTCAAACGAAGGGAATCGTTCGTTCTCCCGAATCTTGTGCGTCATCTCGATCTCGATGAGCACCCCGTAGATATCGCGATCAAAGTCGAAAATATTTGCTTCAAACAATTCCTTCTCCACTCGATAGGTTCCGATGCCATCAAACCATATCCCCTGTATGAGGATTTTGAGTGCATAAACGCCATCATCCACGACTCATTCTTTTACAGAAACATTGGCGGTCGGAAAACCGATCGTCCTTCCGAGCGCATTTCCATGGATTACTATTCCAGCGATTTTCTGATTATTCATGGGAAATACGAGTTACTTCTCTGAGGAGATTGAGCCCTGCAATCGCATAGTTTGGACCGATACGTTCCAGTACCTGTTCATCCGTATTACATGTCAGGATCCCATTGATAATCGGTGTATCATAGGCGAGCGTGAGGTCCATGAGTCCTCGAGCACTTTCTCCACAGACATAGTCAAAGTGCGGAGTATCGCCTCTGACGACGACACCAAGCGCGATAATGAGACCATATTTCTCTTTTTCAAGGAGTCGACCGACCATCCCTGGGAGTTCGAAGGCTCCAGGAACGAGAAATCGGTCAATATTTCAAAATCACCGTTCTTGGAGAAAGTGTGCGGTTTCATCTTCCAGACTGACAGTAAAATGACGATTGAATTCCGCTACCACGATGGCAATGGATGTATCCATGTCAACTCATTCGAGGGTGTGGATTTTGGTTTTGTAGTGGGACATAAATAGTAGGTTACAGGTTGAAGGTTACAAGTTGAAAGTTGAGGCTGATTGATTGGTAGAGGAAAAATTATGAACTATGGATTACTTATTTATAGATAAGCGAATTTATCATATATTATGTAACATCATCGAAATTATATTTTTTGTCATTCCGGGTCAAGCCCGGAATCTACCGATTTTGGCTTAGTGGATTCCCGTTTTCACGGGAATGACAACAATGCATAGCAGAATCTTCCACTTTATTCCTTAGATTTATTTCGGTTAGAATGACAGATTGTCTTCCATTCCATTTTCTCTATCGTCTTCTGTGTCTCCTCGCGCACGTGGGGATCCAGTTTCTTTGACTCTGGATTCCCGTTTTCAGGGAATGATAGCAATGAAATAGAGACCCATCCACTTCGCTCAATAGAGTCACTTCGTCCGAGTAATAATAGTTGCTGCTTTCGTGAATAAACTATTATTCATTTTTATCTTTTAGTTTCTGTATGTATTTTCCGAGCATATCGAACTCGACATTTATAGGATCGCCCTTTTTCAGGTTTCCGAGATTGGTCACGCTCCAGGTATGGGGGATGATGGAGACCGTGAGAAAGGAATTTCCGGCTTCGACGATGGTGAGGCTCACGCCATTGAGCGCTATACTTCACTTCTCGACGATCAGAGTATGGTATTTCGGATCAAAATCAACTTTTACTGTATGAGAAGTGTCATTATTCTCGACAATACTATGTATGGTTCCGGTCGTATCGATATGTCCCGTGACGAAGTGCCCATCGACTCGATCTCCGTATCGTATACATCTCTCGACATTGAAAACATCCCCGACTTTTTTCTGCCCGAAGTTGGTCCTCGAGAAGCTCTCACTCATCGCAAAAAATGTATAGCTTTTCGCATCCCACTCGGTAATCGTCATACAGACACCATCATGAGCAATACTTTGCCCTATAGTAAGTGGTTCTTGAAAATTATTTTCTACCACAAAACTCCCTCCACCGAGAGAAATAATACGGGATGTGGTTTCGATAATTCAGGAGAACAAGGGGTATGTGGTTAAGACACTACGGATAATTTATAGAAAAATCCCTATTCGGTTTTGATAAAAATTCGGGATGAATACTACTCCATTCCAAGTCCAGTAATCTTTATTTTCTAGTAGAAACCAAGAGGATACACCTTGCTTTATTAAAGTTAAACAAGTATAATTGTATCTATACTTAGCTTTCAGATAGGCTTTCCTGACCTAAATAATTATTATAGGCTACTCTAATAACATCTCATCCTTCTAGATTTAGAAGTAATCCTACCAACTCAGCCACACTAAACTGAACACCATCAAGCCTTCCTATAGCGTCCATGAGTGAGTCAAAGTATGCTTGAACTTTTATACGTTCACGAGTAAGTCTCCAAAAATGAGGATCTCTTCGGTTGAGATGAGTTTCTATAGAATTTTCACCTCTTAGCGGTAAGTAGACTACGCTATCACCTTGAGTAAGTACTTTGGCGAATCTATTTACGTCATTAGTATCAATTGTAGAGGACATAATTAGCAATTTAAGAATTAAGCTATTTTCTCCAGTCCGATTCGACCCTTTTCCTTGTCGACATTGTAGACGCGGACTTTTACGATTTCGCCCATTTTAGCGACATCATTGACGTTGTCAATACGTTCTTTGACCCCGAATTTCGAAATATGGATCATCCCTTCTTTGCCCCGAGCGATCTCGACGATCGCCCCGACGGTATCGAGGATTTTCACGATTTTCCCTTCGTAGATGTCACCGACTTCGATATCTTTGAGGATATTTTTCACGAAGGCGAGGGCGGCGAGTCCAGCTTCTTGAGTTTTCGCGGTGATCGTACACTTCCCATCGTCATCGAGATTGACCTCGACGCCATATTCCTTCTCGATTCCCTGGATGGTTTCTCCACCCTTTCCGATGACTTCGCGCATTTTCTCTTCTGGTACCATCACGGCGAGGAGAAAGGGGGCGAGGGGAGAGAGCGCCGGACGAGGAGCGTCGAGACACTTCTTCATCTCATCCATGATATATCCGATTGCTCCCTGCGACTGCGCGAACACATCTCGAATTACGGCCATCGAGAGGCCAGAAATCTTACAATCCATCTGGAGTGCCGTGATTCCTTTATCCGTTCGTGCTACCTTGAAGTCCATATCACCGAGAAAGTCTTCCTGAGCTTGGATATCCGAGAGGATCTCATACTTCCCAGTTTCCTCATCGAAGATCATCCCCATCGCGACCCCAGCGACCATGGCTTTGAGGGGAACTCCCGCATCCATAAGGGACATCGTCGATCCACAAACTGAGGCCATAGAACTGGAGCCATTACAAGTGGTGGTCTCGGAAACGACACGCATCATATATGGGAAGTCAGTCTCACTCGGAAGGACCGGTTCCAGTGCCTTCTCAGCCAGGCGTCCGTGCCCAACCTCTCGTCGTCCGACCCCACGAAGGGGTTTGACTTCACCGACCGAAAATGGAGGGAAGTTGTAGTGGTGGATATACCGCTTCGTTTCCTCCTCATACATATCATCGATGAGCTGGATATCAGATGGTCCGCCGAGCGTCGTGATCGAAAGGACCTGGGTCACTCCTCGTTCGAAGAGGGCACTTCCATGGGTTCGAGGGAGGATCGGAGCGGTCGTACGAACGGGTCGAACTTCGGTCGTCTTGCGTCCATCGAGGCGAGACTTCGTTTCGATAACGGTTTTTCGCATGTGCGTCTTGACGACATCCTTCACGGAGTCGGCAATATCTTCTATTTTTGGAGTATTGGTTGCTTCATCGTACCCAAGCTTCTCGGCTACAATCTCAACCAGATCATGAATCGCATCATGAAATTCGAGTTTTCCGAGACCATAGAGAGAAAGTATTTCTTTTTCTGTAACAAGCGCATGGACCTTTGCGAGGACTCCCGCATCCGTATCTTTCACGGTAATCTCAGTTACAGGAAGCGAATATACCTTTTCATACGTCTTCAGAAAATCTACTTGAGCTGTACACAGATCCTTGATAAGGCTATGGGCGAATTCGAAGGCTCATACCATGAGCTCATCTGAGACCTCGTATCCCTGAGATTCGACCATCGTAATCGCGTCCATCGTCCCAGCGACCGTGAGGTCCAGGTGAGCCGCTTCGATTTGTTCAAAGGTGGGATCAAAGATAAAATGTCAGGCTTCATCCGAGACGATGCGAACTCCCGCAATCGGTCCCTCGAATTCCTTCACTCCGGCAAGCATGATAGAAAGGGAAGCCCCTGTTACTCCGTACCAACCAAAGTCTGAAAGTCCACTCGATGACATGATCGTCGAGATAATCTGGAATTCCGTACGCGTTCCTTTCGGAAACATCGGTCGGATGGGACGGTCGATCACTCGACTCGTGAGGATACTATTCTCACTCGGACGTCCCTCTCGCTTCATGAAGCGATTTCCACCGATTTTCCCAGCGGCATAGTACTTCTCTTGATACTCGACTGTGAGCGGGAAGAAGTCCCCGTCTTTTGGGTTTCCGACACCCGTGGTCGTCAGGAGAAAATTCCCAGCTTCATCTTTGATCACGACAGAACCCGTCGCAAAAAGGGCGAGTCTTCCCGATTCGAAGGTGATATTTTTTCCGGCGATGCTATACGTTTTTTCGACTACGGATCGACTGAGGGCGTCTCGGTCTTTGAGGGCGACAATCATAATAGAGAGTTAAAAAGTTAAAAAGTTAAAAGTTAAAAGTATCTGATACTTAAAGACTAAAACTTGAACCATATTCACTCGTCTTTCCAAATCAAGAAAAGAAGACAGGTACAAACACCGGTACACAAATATTTTCTCATAGAGTATCTTTGTGTGTCTGTATGTGTATCTGTATCTTCCACCAGTCTGGCGGTCAGAGGAATAGTTTCGAAGTGATTATATAGGAAAAAGAGATAATGGCAAAAGGAAAACCGCTTAGAGTTGTAGGCACCATTCGATCAGTGCCATACGGACGAAGAGGCCATTTTGTGCCTGTTCGAAGTACTTGGCTTGGGGGAGGGCGTCGACCTCTGGAGTGATTTCGTTGATCCTCGGAAGTGGGTGGAGGAGGAGTCCATCTGGTTTCATTTTCCCGACCACCTCGGGAGTAAAGATAAAACTTTCTTTCAGGGCTTCATATACGCTGAGATCTTCGAATCGCTCTTTCTGGATACGAGTATCGTAGATGACATCAGCACTCGAGAGGATATCTTGGATGTTGGAGTATTTGGAATCTCAGGTATGAAAGTAGGCATCAGGGATTTGGAGTGCTTCCGGAGCGATATAGGATATATTCACCTGAGGATAATTCCGAAGAAGGGTCGAAAGCGAGTGCACGGTACGACCATACCGGAGGTCTCCGACGAATGCGATCGAAATTTTTTCTGTCTGAAGCGGAAAGTGTCGATTGATCGTATAGGCATCGAGGAGGGCTTGCGAAGGATGTTCTCAGGCACCATCCCCGGCGTTCATCACCGGTACACCGGCAAAGGCGGCCATACGAGCCGCATCTCCCTCGGTTTTTGACCTGAGCGTGATGATGTCCGCGTATCCCCCGATAATGCGAGCGGTATCTTCGAGTCGCTCTCCCTTCGTGATACTCGAGAATTCGACACTCGTCTCTGAGATGATTTCTCCTCCAAGCCGGAGCATCGCAGACTCGAAGGAAAGTCTCGTACGAGTTGATGGCTCGTAGAAGAGCGTCGCCATGATACGGTCTTTCGCAATCTGAGTTCCTCGCACTTTGACTACATTTTCCATCACGTAGGCTCGTTCGAATATATGACTAAGAAAGGTCTGATCAAACTGTTTGGCGGAGAGGATATGGCGGAGCATAGAAGGTTAGTAGAAAAGTAGAAAGGTAGAAGGGTAGAAGAGTGGAATCGGAAAGATAGGACAACTAACGCTATTTACGGGAAGGCTTTCGATATTTCCTCGTAGACGATTTTTGACACACCACTGATAACCTGAGATAACTTTTCGAAATCATCACCCTTCGTGACCATGCAAGCAAGGTATGGATATTTCGCATAGTAGACGATCCCACAGTCGTGGAGTTGTTTGGATCCTTTCCCCGTTTCACCACTATTTCCCCGTTCTCCGAATTTGTGAGCGATCTTGATGTTCTCTGGAACTCCGAGATTGAGTCCCTTATGAAAGGTCGCTCGAGAAAGGAGGCTGAGCGCGTACTCAGAAGTATCTCGATCCAAGTAGGAAGCATTGTAGAGAATTCGAAAAAATGTCGCTACATCCTTGACGGAAAGGAAGTCTTCAGGGGTTCTGACTCCTGGGACCGTAATCCCGAGATCAGTACTCACCTTGTTGTAAAATTCCCCAGGTACAGCATCAAGAAGGATATGCATCGACTGATTATCCGAATAGATGATCATTTCTTCGAGGAGCTCCTTGACGGTATATTCCCTCCCCTCGATGAGAAGAACCTCGGGTTGATAGTACTGGAATGATCCAGTATCGGTCGCATGGAAAATGACCCTTTTGTTCGCAACGGTTGGATCTTCCTCGATCCACTTCAGATAGGTCATCAGTACCGGGAGCTTCATAAGACTTGCCGGAGAATAGAGGGTATTCTCGTTGATTCCGAACCAGGGACCATTATTGAGGTTTCGGATGTAGAGACCGATTTCTACATCAGGATTTTTGCTCATGATTTCATTTTGGATTCGCAGTTTCGTGACCGCTTCGAATGGGACATACTTCTGTCTTTCGAAATTATTCGATATCTCACATTCGAGAAGGGGATTGATGAAGGTATATCCAGATTGACGGATGGAATAGTCGATTCATTTTGATCCCGTTCCGCTCGATGAAGGGGAGTCGGTAGGTATATTGACACTCATGAAGTAGTATACAGAAACCCCGCCGAGAAGGAATGCAAGGAGGAATAGTCAGTATATTTTGAGCTCGTTTTTCATACTATGCTATTTTTTTAGGTATATCACTCCAAGTATATCGAGAAAATAATGGAATCAAATATTTTCCTACGTATATTTTGACTTTTCGTATGAAGATATGATATGATAATCAAGTCATCTAATTTTTCTTTATGTTTGGAATCGATATGGGAGTGTTTATCCTCCTCGTTCTCTGTCTCGTCCTCGTCTGTGCTTTTGAGTTTATCAATGGATTCCATGATACAGCCAATGCGGTTGCTCCCGTTATCTATACCAATGCCCTTCCACCAAAAGTGGCCGTTCTCTTTGCTGCATTTTTTAACTTCTGTTGAGTACTCCTCGGAGGCATCGGAGTGGCGATGGGGATTATCCACCTCCTTCCGCTCGATATGATCGCGAGTCAGCCGATTTCGTTTGGAATCTGTATTGTCCTTTCTCTCCTCATCGCTGCGATTATATGGAATTTCGGAACGTGGTATCTCGGAATCCCGGCTTCAAGCTCCCATACACTTATCGGTTCTATCCTCGGAGTTTCCCTCGCGATGTACTACCTCGATCCACATGGGGTGACAATCCCTTGGCCGAAAGTCCTTGATGCTGGAAAGTCCCTCCTCGTTTCCCCGATTGTCTGATTTATCCTCGCATTCGGACTCCTTCATCTGTTTCATCTTTTTATCAAAAATAAGGATTTCTACCAACATCCAGGACGTTTCTGGAATAAATATCCTGAGACTTGGACTCGAGGAGGACTCATCGTCTCGAGCTGGTTTGTGAGTTTTTTCCATGGATCCAATGATGGACAAAAGGGAGTCGGACTCGCTATGCTCATCCTTATTTCCCTCGCTCCTGCTTATTTCGCGATGAATCCAGCAGCTGATCTTGCGGTTGTTGAAAAAAATATGGAAATCGTTCAGGCTCGATTCAATGAGCTCGATATGACGACGGTTTCACCTGCTGATGCCGCTGTGATACAAGAAACGAGAGATAATATCCAATCTATCCAGACCATCCTTCAGAAACAAGATGTAGCTGTGAGTGATCGTATCAAAGTGCGAAAACATATCCTTAAAATCCAGAAAGATTTTAGTGGACTCTCGAAGAAGCAATTTGCTCTCATTCCAAGTGCCAGTGCGGCATGAGCCTCCTCAGGTCTGGCTGATATTTCCTCGAATATGAGCGCGATTTCTACCGTGACGGACTATGCTCCTATGTGGATTATCGCGATGATCTCCATTTCTCTCGGACTTGGGACGATGGTCGGATGGAAGCGTATCGTCATCACGATCGGGGAAAAAATCGGGAAGGATAAGCTTACCTATGCTCAGGGAACGGTCGCAACCCTGATGACTGCCCTCACGATAGCTGGATCTACGCTCTATAGCCTTCCGGTTTCGACGACGCATATCCTCTCTTCGAGTGTCGCGGGAACCATGGCACACGAACATGGAAAAGGAGGTCTTCGCGGAGATACGATTCGCTCTATCCTGATGGCGTGGGTTCTCACTCTCCCAGTTGCTACCATTCTCGCGGGCGTTATATTCCTCTCCCTCCATGCGGTGTTTGTGAGATAATATCACATTCAAACCTATCAAAAAAAAGCTTTCCAATTTGGAAAGTTTTTTTAGTTTAGTCATTTGAATAAGATGACCACTTCGTCATTCTGTGGCCGCCCCTTTGCGAAGCATTGGAAGTACCCTTGGGGGTGCGAAGAATCTAGGTTGAAAAGATTTGTTTTTTTGTTAGATGGACTCGAACACTCGAGGGAATAGAGTACATTCGAACTTGTGAAAAGCTATCCGAAAAATTTTCCAAGCCATCATTTTTCCATCTTCTTCCCTTGGCATTCGAGCAGGGCTTCATAGAGACGTCTTTCCTCACCTGAGAGCTTGGTCGGGATGTCGATGATGAGGTGGATGATGAGGTGTCACTTCGTTCCCTTTCTCTCAACCGAGTCAATCCCTTCCTGTTTGTAGAGGATTTCTGTATCGTTCTGAGTTCCGGGTTTGATATGAAGGGTTTTCTTTCCGAGAATGGGGATATCGATCACTTTCTCAGTTCCGAGGATTGCCTCCGCGGGAGAGATGCGTACCTCATAGTGGAGATCCATCCCGTCTCGCATAAGTCCCGCTTCTCGGTCTGGGATTTCGAATCCGACATAAAGATCCCCACTCCCATCTCGACCGGCGTGCCCTTCTCCACGGATTTTGATACTCATCCCGTTTTCGATCCCAGCGGGGACTTCGATATCTTTTTTGATGATGGATTCCTTCCATCCCTTCCCATGACAATCACTGCATTTCTCAGAAATGATTTTCCCACTTCCACCACAGATATGACATGCGACCGCTTGTTCGATCGTCCCGAACATCGTCTGCATACGCTGCCGTACTTGCCCCGCCCCATGACAGGTATCACAGGTTTTGATTTCAGTTCCATTTTTCGCTCCGTTTCCTCCACAACTCGTACATATAGAGCGACGCTTGAGTTCTACCACACGACTCGTGCCACGGATGGCATCCTCGAGAGAAATCCGAAGTCGTACCTCGATATCCTCACCGATCTCGGCACGTTTTCGAGATCCTCCTCGAGCCCCTCCTCCGAAAAATGAAGAGAAAATATCTGAAATATCTCCTTCGAATCCTCACTGAAATCCTCCGAATCCTCCACCAAATCCACCTCCTCCATCGGCAGAACCGAACTGGTCGTAGTTAGCCTTCTTCCCACTATCCGAGAGGGTAGCGTAGGCTTCGTTGACCTTTTTAAACTCAGCTTCCTTGGTCTTATCTCCCGCATGTCGATCCGGATGACATTCCATCGCCTTTTTGCGATAGGCTTTCTTGATTTCTTCGGCAGAAGCATTTCGCTCTATACCGAGGGTTGCGTAGTATTCAAAGGCCATAAAATAAATTGCTGAGTATAGAGTGCACAGTGCACACGAAGGTAAAATATAAAATAATACAGCCCACTCTCTGTACTGTGTACCGTAATTCTGTTCTCTTGATTACACGTGTTTCATAATCGCAGCTTCGAGAATTGCGACATCCTGCACGCCGATAAATTTTTCTACCGGTTGACCGTCCTTGAAGACGATAATCGTCGGGATACTCATGATACGGAAACTCGTCGGTGTTTGAGGCTCAGAGTCGACATCATGCTTCATGATCGTCGCCTTTCCTTCGATCTTGGAAGCGAGCTCAGTCAGACGAGGAAGCATGATCTGGCATGGTCCACACCACTCCGCCCAGAAGTCGACGAGGGTGACTCCAGAAGCGATATTGGCTGCGAATTCGGTATCTTTAGATATTTTGAGAGACATACAGAGTAGAGTGAATAATTAAGAATGAATAATGAAAAATAGTACTGGTATTCAGTATTTTTACGAAGGTATTTTATGAAAAAAGACTCAAAAAGCAAACAGAAGTAGGAATACGATTCTATTTATTCTGTAATATATTTCCTTAGTATTTGAGTGGAATACTGAATGTGAACGTAAAATGATTAACAGTATATCCGCGTATCACAGGATTTCCGGTTGTTCGTCAGCTCGTAAATGAGAAATGGTTAGGAACTCATCCTAGAATATCAGGTATACGAATACCTATAGAATCACTTCGGCTTATTTGACCTTCAGTTCTTTGATATATAAAGAATCCATTCAAACTCAAAATGCCTAAAATAGCCTGTTTTGAATTATCCATCGATACTCTATATTGTTGATCTAAAGTGGGAGGAGAGGATAAAGATGGAAATATTCTAAGAGGCCTTTCTAATGGGGGTAAATTGAATCCTTCCGGTAATGTAATTCTCGTAATATCAGTGTTAATATTCTCAACTAAAAACGCAGACCTAGTTGTAAGAGGAGTTTCAGGTTTATCTATTACCACATCTTGATCCTGAGCATTAGCTCATCAAGCAAGGAGTATGCTTGCTAAACCTAGGGTTGCCATACTTTGGGAAGCATTCATTTTTCGATACAGTTAGGAAATTATCTTGGCCGTATTAATTGTATATTAGAGCGTTCTATCAGCATAATACTATCATCGACATCTGTTTTTTCGAGTGTATAGGGGATTTTGTTTTTTGCAAGCCATTCGTAGAGATTTTCCATCTTATAGCGAAATTTCTCGACATCGTCTATGACGATTAGAGCGTTCTGTGTCATCTTTGGCAATGCGAGAAGGAGATAGTCGAGATACTCTCGTTTCATCGCATCGATATACACGAAGTCAAAATAGTCATCCCGAAGACTTGGAATCACAGCTTTCGCATCACCCCAATTGGCATGGATATTTTTGATTTTACAGTTCTTGAAGTGCTCTACGGCTTCTATATGAGCGTTCCAGGCAGATTCGATGGTGGTGATGTCGGTTTTCATTTGAGAGTTTTCAGTTTTCAGTTGCGGTTCTATCGAACTCATGATTCATACATCATCTCTCATCACCGCTTGTGCAAAGCACAGTGTCGAGTATCCATTCGCCGTACCGATTTCGAGGATATGATGAGGTTTTTGCTCACGAATCAGGTTCTTGATGAATTCCGCATTCTCTTCAGAAATATTCGGGATCTTACGCTCGAGTCAGGAGGCTTTGAGGGTACGGAGGTATGTGGAGAGGAACTGAAACATACCTCTATAGTACAGAAATATTAGGAAAGGCAATTTTACCTGATGCTCTGAAGCTTTTGAGAGAGTCGAGCACGTTCCTCCATATCTTTCCTATACCTTACTTCATCATTTATGAGTTTTCACTCATTGATTTTTTGCCGTATTTCAGTTTCCTCAGCCTGAGATGTTTGGATAAGTGTTTGAAGGTCTTCTTTTGTTTTATTTGGATATGCTCTCCTGAGGCGTACCTTAAGATCTATTTTTTCGATATCTGCAAAGTACTGCATTCGAGTCCTTATATTTTGCCTCAAACGTTCTCTCCAATATTGCTCATATTCCACGAGCGCTCAATCTTTTTTACGTATTTCATTGAGTATGACTCATCGTTTTTGGTTAATAGCTGTTTTTCTCAAACTCGTTGCTTCACGCATTTCTCGATGAGTCTTTTTGACTTTTGGTACCTTAACTTTTGGTAATACCCTAGGTGAAATTCACTCTGGAGTAATAATCGTTGGAAGACTCGGAAGTTCACTTAGATAATCTCTCGGAATAAGTGGTGTGACCATCGCAAAAAAATCACTCACCTTCCTTTGGGATAGCTCTTCCATATCCGGTATTTCAATCCCTTCATTATACCACTCAGGAAGCTCATCAATTTTTCCCATAAGCTCATAGAGATCCCTTACATTGACTCCGTGATATTCGTGGAGATGAGTACCTAAGATAGAAACAAAAAGTGGAATAACATTCGCATCAATCCATTCGTATGTGACTGGATTTTCAGGAACGAAATCAGGTGCAGAGTAGAGCTCTTCAGCTCTGAGCGAATGATGAAAGGCAAGAGAAAACTGTTCTCTGTTAGGAATGGTCGTGAGTCTATATCCTCTCACTTGTGTAAAGATCTCACTTGATTCATTTTGGCGCAAAGTCATTTCGGATTCGTAAGCACTGATGTCTGCCGTATTTCTATCGATATTTGATTGGGCCTTATTTATCCTTCGGATTATTTTTTTTCGTTCAACGTCAGTCACATTCAGTAGTCTATCGTTTAGAGTGGCAAATAGAGTATCAATATCTTCCTTTAATTTCATATTTGTTCATCTCTTTCAAGTAATTAATCTAGAATAATCCGCTATAAGTCTCTCATAATCTTGACGTACCTCATTTACATCTAGGGTACTCACCTCATATCATCGTTCCTTTAATCGCTCGATGAGTGAAATATAGTCAGAAACTTCTTCAACATACGGTACTTGTTCTAGCAGGTATAGCCTGAGTTCCTCGAATCTTTCATGGAGAAATGCAGAAAAAGCTTGGAGTTTTTCGAGCTCTCCATTATACCATTCCTGGTTTCTTTGTACTGATCTGCTTTCTTCCTTTCCGATGCGAACTCCCCTGCTCCTTTCTCTCCTTCTCGTCGCTCATTTTTGAGCTTCGCTAGGCTCTATTTTGGCTCAATCAGATTTATCTTCTTCCTTCGGTAGCATTTCTTGCTCTGCAGTGGTACTTTGTAATCAAGGAAATAAACTAAAAACATTACTTCAGAGAGTACTTTGTGGATGGTCTATACTCAATCAAGATAATAGGATATCGGCTTGTGTAGTGATTTTACTTTGTATTTCGTCCGGATTATGTATTCTCGGTTTTAGAAAAGTAATAGACGGAGTATCAGCATTGGGTCGAGTAATGTCCACTGCTCTATTCTCTAAATAAAGACAACCATTTCATATAAGTCTTCCATATGCAGAAAATTGCATTTTTTCTGTATGTCAGTGTGATGTTTCTTCGCGATATCAGGCCAGCGTTGCAAATGGACTAAAAAGTATTTCAAGGAATTTAATATAATTGTTTTTATTAATTGTTACCAGAAGCGATTCTGACCTCTCTAGTATATCCATATGAGTAACACCACCTTGTTTTTCAAATTCCTGATACATAGCATATATTGCTTCTCTTCAATGATTCGATAAGTATGTATAAAGATGAGACATCGAGCCAGTGAAAGTTTTCTTATAGTCTACCTCTTGATTCTGGAGGTAATCACTATTTTCATAATAGAAGAATCTTACAATTTTATCAACAAGCTCAGCAGCATCTCTTGGAGATTCTAGCGGTTTTTGTAGGAGTTCATTCTGTATTGCCTGGAGTTGCAAGTTTTTCGAGGCACTTGCAAAGTCTAAATGTTTTTCTTCTCCTTCTACAGGAGACAATGCTTGTTTCATGTTTATATTATTGTTTAGAAGTTGATATTCTCCTTGAGGTTACCGTAAAAAATCTCTCAAGTCATTCTGTCGATATTCCAGATTCACTTATAAGATTCAGAATGAGTAGTGCTCAAGATGTATCATTTCAGGTTTTTTCACTTGAGAGTATCTGCTTTGCCCTCTCGAAAATATTTTGAGTTTCTATTATATTTTTTCCTTTTCACTGGGTCACCATAATAGTTCTGAGAACTGTTACTACCAGAGTAAAACGGTATGCTTGATAGGGATATTTCTTGACCACTTCTCATATCGCTTCAAGAGCCACCATTGTTTTATCTTTCCTCTGTTGGATATATCGACTATGGAGCTTTTTTTCATTTCCCTCAGAAATGAAAATCTGACCCAAATGAACTCGTACTTTTTCTATAAGTGAAACTACTTTTTTAGCATCTTTCTCAATAGTTTTGAGTTCTGTTTCAGGAATCATTGATGTCACAGTGGAGGTAGCCATAATTTATGAATTGATAGTACTCATTAAATAATATATTACAACACTTTTTTTCATTTCATCCACTCCTCTATATCTTCCCGTATTTCCGAGATGAGATTTACATCTCGAAGATCGGCGAAGTGGAAGTCAGGGACTCCAGATTGGCGTACGCCGTAGACCTCACCAGGACCTCGAAGTTCGAGGTCGATCTCGGCGAGTTCGAAACCATCGTTGGTCTGTTCCATCGCTCGGAGTCGGTCGGTTTTATACTCTTTCGTCGTGAAGAGGTAGCAGTAGGACTGATGTTCTCCTCGGCCGACTCGACCTCGGAACTGGTGGAGTTGCGAAAGGCCAAATCGCTCCGCCGCTTCGATGCACATCACTGTCGCATTGGGATTATTCACCCCGACCTCGACGACGGAAGTTGAGGAGAGGATATGGATCTTATTTTCATAGAACTCTTGCATCACGCGATCCTTCTCTTTCCCACTCATTTTCCCATGGATGAGTCCGATAGTAAGCTTCGGAAAGATAGCAGAAAGCGTAATCTGCATCTCGACGGCCGAGGCGATGTCTTCTTTGGTTTCACTTCCTCCTGAGACATTGGTCATACTTTTGAGACCAAAAGTATCAAAAGTCTCGGGGGTGAAAAAACTCGTTCGCTCCGCATATCAAAGATCATTCTCTCTTCGTTCTCAGACAGTTTTCACCCCCGAACCCCCATTTTTACTTCTCTCGTCAGTTATTGTGTTTTGTTTTTTCGATCCATCTACCAATGGAGATATCCAGTAGACTTGTCTTCATTCTCTGACTTGTTCTTCGATGAAGCGGTACATTTCGACTCGTTGATCTTCACGAACCACTCGAGTATGGATGGGTTTGCGACCGACGGGGTATTCATCGAGCACGGAGACATCTTGGTCGCCGTAAACCGTAAGAGCGAGAGTACGTGGGATCGGCGTCGCTGACATATTGAGACGGTGGGGAACAATAGCTGTTACAGGTTGCAGGTTGCAGGTTGCAGGCATTTCGAGCGATTCTTCTTGTAACTTGTAACTTGTAACTTGTAACTTACCCGAGCAGTACTCTTCCAGTGCCTTCCGCTGCTCGACACCAAATCGATGCTGCTCGTCGACGACGACGAAACCGAGTCGGGCAAACTGGACTGAGTCCTGGATGAGGGCATGCGTTCCGAAAACAATATCGGTTTGTCCGTTTTTAAGTCTTTCCCGAGCGTCTTCCTTCATCCGAGGAGTGAGTGAGCCGACGAGGAGGTCGGATCGGATCCCCCACTTCATAAGCCACGCTTCATTTCCAGCGAAGTGCTGACGAGCGAGTATCTCCGTCGGAGCCATGATGGCGACTTGGAGTCCAGATCAGAGTGCAGAGTTCACAGTTCACAGAGTGGAAGTAGTATTCATATTTCCAATGTGTGCACCGTTCTCTGTTTTCTGCCAACTTTTGATAATATGTATCGCTGCGATCATCGCGACGACAGTTTTCCCCGTTCCGACATCACCCTGGAGGAGTCGGGCCATCGCATGGGGCTTTTCCATATCCTTGAGGATCTGGAAGAGGACGATTTTCTGCTTATTCGTGAGCGGAAATGGGAGATCTGCGATGAGAGACTTGATGAGATCCGTATCAAGAGGTGTAGCAGGAGCGAGTCAATCAGAACTCGCCATCATCGAGTACTTTTTCTCGACGCCGACCATCTGGAAATGAAACAGTTCCTCATAGCCGAGCTCCTGTCGTGCTCGGTCAAAATCTTCGATACTCTGAGGAAAATGAATATTGCGAATATTCGTTGTACGTGGTGAAAGTCCTTTCTTCGAGCGTATTTCTCGAGGTATGGTATCAGGGATTTCCTCGATAGAAGTCTTCAGGAAAAGCATTTTTTCGCGAATCCATGCTCACGGTATATAGTTCACATCACTATAGATAGGTACGATTTCTCGACGCTTCTCTCGGTAGTGTTCGATATCCGCCGAGTTGAAGGAGAGACGACCATAGTCATACTTCGGTTGTCCGTAGATGAGGACTGTATCTCCGGTCGAGTACTGGGTGAGGAGCATACGACGGTTCCACCAGACGGCCTCTGCGTGGATGCCATCTCGATCAGTCAGAACTGCCTTGATGAGGAGCTTCTTGTTGCGAGTTTGCTCTTCGGTGAGGAGTTCGATCTTGCATTTCACTACCTGTTTTTCTTGAATATTCAGAAGTGAGAACTGTTCCACGACCTCGCTCTTGTCCTCATATCCACGAGGAAAAAGAGAGAGAAAATCGGTCACACTTTCTATCCCCGCTTCGCGAAGCTTCTTGACATAAGTATCGGTCGTATGGAGGAGGGACTTGGTAAGTTGCATGTCTGCATTATAATGCAAAATGAAAAATTCAAAATGCAAAATAGAATGCAAAAAAATCCCTCTTGAAGAGGGAAAACACTTTATGAGAAATATTTACTTTTTTGGCTTTTCCAAGCTTTTTTCGAGTGCCCTGGTAAGCTGATCAATTGATAACGGTGTTTTTCAACCGTTGATATATTTGAATATTTCCGGGTTATTATCTAAGATCTTTCTTATATCTTCAGCCCTAAATATATCTACATTCCCAAAGAGCTTATCTAGACCTTTTTGACTCAATATTTTGACCCGTCCCTCTTCTATTTGCTTTCTTAATTTTGAGAATTCTCTTCGAAATCATCCTACTTGCTCAATATATACCAAAAAAGTATCTTTTGCCATTATTCATTCGTAATAAAGCTCGTAAAGACTATTGTTTCAGGTGACTTGATTGAGGCTGACTCATCCTTCTCAGAGTCGAATTTTTGCTTCAAATTTATGTTCTTCTCCGAATTCAATAGAGACCTTTACTTCCTTATCTCAAATACCTCGACTAAGAGTGAGTATATTTCAGTTCCATTGAAATCGATCTCATTTCCGATGAGATTCAAACTTTTCCATGAAGAGGCGTTCAAATATTTGGATTGGAATCCCTCTTCATTTTACTATATCTAGTATAGATTTATACTCAGTCCATTCTATATTTTTTGGAACCTCTTGGTTTGCCATGTTATAAATGCGTTATTGGTTATGCTGCGAGAACTTTGGTAGCTCTATTATGAAAATTATCGACTACACTTCCAGCACTTTCCTCTCTTTCTCTCAAGTGAGTAGGAAGTTTGAGTACAGCATTGACTCCGTCAAATGATATCACTCAGTTTTTTGTATCTACCGTCATCACCTTGCCAGCAGGTAGTTTTGCGAAGTTGTACGTAGTACCGAGAAATGACTGTACTCCAGAGGGGAGACCAGAATCCTTTACAAGCTCCGCCATCGAGTTTATCCCGTCACCAGTAATAGAAAATGTAGAGTATGAACTCGAATTTGTAGCTTCTGGGGCCCTAGAGATTTTCATATGAGTGAAGTTGAGAGAAATAAATGTTTTTTTGAAACGACTTAATCATTGTGTCACAATATTGCTTACATTGCAAATATATTTTGCATTTTTTTTCGAATTTTGTACACTAATTTTAGTTTTCTTTTTCTCGTGAACTCAGAGTGGCGTCTGAGGGAGGAAAAAGGGACTGATAAAGTGTTCTTTTTTCGTATGATTAGTACCGTAAGGCTCTTGATAAACGAAGGGAGAAAACTTGGGTGGAACCGTTCCGAGTCCTCGGAACCCCAAGAAAGTAGATTACTTTTTTGTGGTTCTTTTTTTGTTTGTGCCTATGACACCTACTCTCGAACATCTCGAACAAGAAATCGAACTTCTCAAAGCTCGAAATAGTCGAGTGGAGGCTGAGAAAAAGTGGGAAACCTCATGGCAGAGAAAAATCAGTATCATTGTGACGACCTACTTCGTGATGATCCTCGTCTTCGCTTCACTTGGCAATGATCGCCCACTTCTGAATGCCATCGTCCCAACCCTCGGCTATACGCTCTCGACGTTGTCGATGAATTGGCTAAAGAATTTATTTCTCAGAAACTAATATGATAGCTTTTAATCGAGTAACTAGACTCACAACATATGCTTTTGTAGATTCGGCGAGATTTGTTTGTCGAGGCCTCGTCCATCACATCCAAGTGATAGGTTTTTTACCATCTTGTGCAGATTGGTTTACATCCATATCAAGTCGTGTCTTCGCTTCAAAAAGATCCTTTCATCAGAATTGAAATGGAATTTGAGGATTTTGAATTTCATGAAGAAATCTCTCCGCTGTGAGACATGCCATGAGAAGACCATTACTATCTGCATGTGAACAAGAGAAATTCCCTTCTTTTAACTGACATGCATATACCACATCGAATCAATCTAGAAATGGATGTTGGAGTTCATGTTGAAGTACACAAGGAGCCTCAGGAAGCCTAAATGTCTCTAGGAATCTTATAAGACTTCAAATACTAGAAATACTAATTTGATGGAGTAATCGAGGATTTCTCTCAAAAACCCAATACAAACTGATAGAATCTTGGACGTGACGATTTACCTCTCGAAGGAATTGATCAACTCCACCTGGGATAATATTTCAAATCTGAGTGTGTACGCTAGGCTTTAACATTTGGTAGGGTCTTCCCCAGTTGACGGTAATTCCTTACCTCATATACTGGCTCTATGGAGACGAAAAACCTCTATCGAAAAAAATCCCGAATCTGAAACAAGAA